>NZ_JBWKNV010000004.1:0-511481 GCF_059415745.1 Caulobacter sp. GW821-FHT10A10
TCGCTGGTCGCGCCCGGCTTGTCCTGCACGAACGACAGTTCCGACAGCTGGTTGATCGCCCCGTCGCCGTTGCGGTCGACCGCCAGGAAGCCGTCGGTCGGACCCACCCAGCCGATCTGCGAGATCCCGCCGCCGGCCGTCCTGACCACCACGCTGGAGCTTTCCACCGTCGACAGGTCCAGCCCGTCGCCGTCCAGGTCCAGAGCGATCGGATAGGCGTAGTCGTAATTGTAGGTGATGCTCTGGGTCCAGGCGATGTCGAGCTTGCGCAGGTCGATCGAGGTCCCGCCGGCCAGGACGTATTCGACCGTGTTGAAGCTCTCGTAGAGGACGGTGTTGGAGTAACCGTCCATCATCACGTACTTGACGCCGCCGCCCTGGATCTTCACTCGATCCACGACCTGCGAGGCCGTCAAGGCTGTGTTGGTCAGGTCCTTGGCGCCGATGTAGAGGTCGTTGCCGACCACCTGGTAGATCACGTCCTCGGCCGCCACTGTCGAACCGAACACCAAAGTGTCCTCGCCGCCGGTGTCGATGATCGTATCGAGGTTGGAAATCACCTGACCGTTGGCGTCGCGAGCCCTGTCGTAGGCGAATTGGTCGTCGCCGCCAGAGGTGATGATCGTATCATCACCCCATCCCCCGACGATAACGTTCCCCTTGGTCTCCGACTGGCCGGAACCGGCCCCGTAGATGGTGTCGTTGCCATTGTAGCCGAAGATCAGGTCGGCGCGGTTGGCCCCGCCATAGAGCGCCGTGTTGGGATTGTCGTCGCCGGCCATGGCGTACTCGACGGCCGCGACGTCCAGTTGGCCCGACCCGTTCAGATCGACCGACTTCAGCCGGTTATTGCCCGCGACCGGATAGGCCCCCGTGTTGCCGTACATACGGATGACGTCGGCAGTGCCACGAATGCCGAAATCCAGCCAGCCGGTGGCGCCGCCGGCCGCCCCGATCCACAGGTCGTTGAAGGTGATGTTCTCGCCGAACTGGAACGTGTTCCAGCCCGTGTTGTCCTCATAGACGATGTCGGAGCCGTCGCCGCGATTGAGGACGTAGGTGTCGGCCCCCGCCCCGCCTTGCAGGATGTCGTTTCCAGCCCCGCCGATGAAGGTCTGGTCGCCATCGCCCCCCGACAGATTGTCGGCATAGGCCGTGCCGATCACCCCCTCGACGCCGATATAGGCGTGGCCGGCCGCCAGGCCGGCCGACCCGTAGCCGGTGGCCGAACCATTGGCGGCGCCCAGGTTCAGCGTGACGCCGCTGGTTCCCGTCGAATAGTCGACAAAGTCCCTGCCCTCGCCGCCGACGAACACGTCGTTGCCGGTCGTGGCCACGAACCAGTCGTCGCCCGCGTCGCCGTCCAGCCAGTTGTCGCCGCCGTCATAGCCCTTGAGCTGGTCGGCCGCCTTCGAACCGCGCACGGCTTCGAAACCGCTGAACACATCGCCCTCGGCGTCGCCGCCATAGGCCTCGCCCGCGGAAAGATCGACATAGACGCCGGCCGAAGACCCGACATAGCTGAGCCAGTCGTAGCCGCCGCCGCCATCCATGGTGTCGATGCCCGCACCGCCTTCGATCGTGTCGTTGCCGTCGCGGCCCCACAGCTGGTCGTCACCGTCCAGCCCCTTGAGCACATTGTCGCCCGTCGTGCCGTAGAGCCGGTCGGCATAGTTCGAGCCGGTGGCGTTCTCGATGCTCAGCAGGCCTTCGCTGGTCACCCAGGCGCCGGTGACCGCATTGGTGACGATCGCCGCGCGGCTGATCGGATTGCCGGCGGTGGCGTCGGGATTGCCGTTCCATTCCGGCGGCCTGTAATCCAGGTCGAAGGCCACGCCGAAGGCGAGGCGCTCGGCGCTGATCGTGTCCTGGCCGTAGGGGTCGCTGTTGGGGTCGCCATAGCCGCCCCAGAACCAGTTGAAGGTGGCGTCCTCGGCGATCAGGAAGGTGTCGTCTCCCTCGCCGCCTTGCAGGACTTCCGAACCCGCGTCATCGGCCAGGATGTCGTTGCCGACGCCGCCGTCCATGCTGTCGGTTCCGCCGCCGCCCGACAGATAGTCGTCGCCGGCCCCGCCGATCAGCGTGTCCTCGCCGTCACGCCCGATCAGCGTGTCGTTGCCGTCGCCGCCGTCGATGTAGTCGTTGCCGCCGCGGCCATCGAGCCAGTCCCAGCCGCTGCGGCCGTAGAGCTGATCGCCGCCCTGCCCGCCGACGAAGATGTCGTCGCCGCCGTCGCCCGAGGTCCAGTACGAGGTGTCGATCCACTCGTAGGAATCCCAGCCGTCCCAGCGGTAGTAGCCGTCCTCGACATAGACGGCGTGATTATCGTCGATCACCACGCCGCCCGTGGTCAGGCGCTGGTCGATGAAGTCGTTGCCCGACGTCGCAGCGCCCGGCGTGGTCAGCGTATAGCCGATCAGCGACAAGTCATCGATGTTGACCACCTCGCCAGGCGCCGTCCAGTTGGAGGTGGCCGCGCCGACATAGCGCGAGGTCGGCTGCGTGAAGAAGCCGAACGGATCGGTCCCACCCGGCGTCGCCACGAGCCGCAGCACCATGCGCCTGAACGCCGTGCCGGCCGGCGCGGTAGCCGTGCCGCTGATGGTGTTGAAGTTGACCAGGTTGCCCTGGTAGGCGCCGCTTTCCAGGCCCGAGCCGGCCATGAAGGCCACGCTCAGCAGGTTCATGTTGGCGTCGTAGAACTCCATGTACATCTGGGCCGCGCCCCGATGCTGGGCCGCCTTGACCGAGCCCTCGTAGACCGCCCCGGCCACCGAGACCATCGCCGCCGAGCGCGTGTCGATGATGGAACCGGCCGCCGGCGCGCCCGGCATATACATCCAGAAGACGTCGTTGCCGCTGCCCGACCAGTCGGCGCTCAGATTGACCCCGCGCTGCGGGTTGCCGACCTGATAGGTCGCCATGTCCCAGCCAGCCAACCCGTCACCGAAGCGGGCGTTGAGCACCTCGTTATCGCCCGGGCCGTCCTTGGACTGCGGCAGGATCGAAAACAGGTTGCTGCCAGTCTTGCGCACCTGGATCTCCGCACCGTCGCCAACGGCAAAGATGCGGATGTTCTCGTAGGACACCCCATGCCCCTTGGGATCGAAGCTGTCGATGAACCCGCGCAGGCCGCCGTAGAAGTCGGAGGTCGTGAACTTGTCGAGACCCAGTTCGCTCGCCCGCTGGAGCGTGATGATCCAGGGGTTGGCCATCACCTGATTTTCGAGCGCGAGGACGATCTTGTCGATGGTCGTCTTGTAGCTGTTGTAGAAGTTGGTCTCATCGGTCGTCAGGGCCGAGGGTCCATCGGCCTTGAGCTTGTCGATCAGCGCCTTGTGAGGCGGATGATCGTAGAAATCCTGCTCCCACTGAGTGAGGCTGGCATAGGCGCCGGTGATGAAGCTGTTCACCATCTCGCGGTTGTCAGCGTAGAAGCGGTAGTCGCTGGCGACCTGCAGGTCGCCGCTCAGCGAAGTCAGGTCGTTCGCCACCGACCGCGTGATCACGCGCTTGGCGAAGATGTCGCCGCCGACGATCTTGGTGTTGCGGATCGCCGTCAGCGTTCCGTATTCCACCGCCGCGTCGGCCGAGGCGAAGTTCGTCTGAACACCGTTGATCTTCACCCAGATCTGGCTGGAGGTATGGCCGTAGATCTGGGTCGTGCCGACGCCGTTCAGGTTGCTGACATAGGCCGTGGTGTTGGTGTAGGCGATCGAGCTGATCAGGCCGTTCAACGTATCGCGAGCCGTCGTCGCCATCGAGGTGACCAGCGAGCGGTTGCCGTTGTTGACCACCGTCACTGTCCCTAGCTCGTATCGAGCATATGGGATCTGCAGCACGGTCTCGGCGTTGGCGCTCGGGATCTTCGGCTTCTTCCTGCCGAACAGGTTGCCGATCAGCGCTCCCAGCACAAACCCGACGAAGGCGCCGATGCCCGGCGCGATGACGTTGAACGCCATCCAGGCGCCGACGGTCGAACCACCCGCGACGCTGCCGCCGAGCAGACCGGAGATATAGGTGCCGACGGCGATGCTCGCCGCGCTGCCCGAGGCTCCGACGCTGAGCGCGAAGACGCCGACCGCAGAACCGATCGAGGAGAGGGCCACGCCCGCCTGGGTCTGCGGCGCGACCACCATGGCGCCGAGCTTGGCGCCCAGGAACGCTCCCAGCGCGCTGGCCATCAACGTGCCGACGCCGTTGCCCGCGAAGATCTCGCCGGTGTTGAAGCCGTCGAAGATGTTGACGTTCGGGGTCGTCAGGTTGGAGATGATCTTCGAGGTCACCGTCGAGCCGGCGGTGTTGAACAGCTCCGCGCCGAACCCGTCCAGGCCCAAAGCCTCGCCGAGCGACATGGTCAACATCGAGCTGATTGAACCGATCGCCGCCGATTGCAGCCGCGCGGCGACATCCGACGCGAACGAGCCCTGAACGGCGGCGCCGACTTTCCCGGTGGCGTCGATATTGAGGCTGGCGCCGCTCGTGATCGACATCGCCAGGCGCTCGCCGACCTCGCCGAGGATCGATGAATAGACGATGCCTTTTATCTCGTCGCCGTCGGCGAGATAGTTGCCGAGCGACGAGCCGACGATCGAACCGATCATCCCGGCTTGGTACTGGAACTCGGCCGACGCCTGCAGAATCTCGGCGACGGACTTGCTTTCCAGGTTCTGGTCCCGGGCCTTCACGAACGCCCGATCCTTGGTCACGACAGTGTATGTACCATCCGCATTTTTAACATACACATCGATCTTGTTGGGATCTGTATTCGCAATTCCCGCCTCGTAGCGAGCGTAAACATCCATGATAAAAAACAGATCATGGTTTTTTATCGGATCTATAATATAGAAACTGCCACTTATTTGGATGGCGACATTCGGCAGAACCACGTAGTTCGCGGCGCTCTGAGCCATGTAATTGGGATGATTGGTGTCGAAAAACGTGACCACGTCCGTGGTCATGGTGATCACCGTTCCCTTGGCTCCGCTGAGGTCGACGCCATAGCGACTGGAGGCGTTTTCAAGCCCTGGGGCGTAGTAGGGCGCGACCATCGTCGAGTTGATGGCGAGCGTACTGCCCCGCTCGGCGGCCAGTTGCCGGATATAGGCGGTGGCGAACGCCGCCTCGTTCACGCCGATGGAATAGGAAACGAGCTCGATGCTCTGATAGCCGCCGCTCAGGATCAGTTCCTTGTTGGCGTCGATGAACGCCTTGGTGTCGGCGATCCGCGCGTCGACCCCCTTCGGATCGTTCGTACCCTGCGTGGCGTAACCCACAAGCCCCGCCTGCAACGCCTCGCTCTGGCCCAATTCATTGATCGCGCCCGGAACGGTGATGTAGAGCGTCTTCGTACCCGCTGTCACATACGAGTCCAACGCCATATCAAAGTAGATTGAACTGCGCGTCCCGCCCGCGCCATTATTGCTGGTATAAAGGATCGTACCGGACGCAAGCTTCTGACCAGTCTGGAAAGTCGAGACCGCAATCCGACTCCAGTTCCCGCCACCAACGCCGGAACTCCACGGATTGTTAGTTCCAGATTGATCCGCAATATTTCTAGCAGCTTGAGTGTACTCTAGAATAAGAAGCTTTCTCTGCGCCGCGCTAACGTTGACGGAATTCAACTCTGACGTCAGCTGAGACCACTTCTTTTTGTACATCTCTTGCTTGGCGCTAGCCATCTCGATCACCCGCCCCAAAGATCAATGTTCAAAACCAGTAATTTTCAACGATATGCGATGATTTCTCGAACGCCTGCGCCACCGGACCGACAAGCAGCGGGCGGCTGGACATCGCGATGAAGCCATCCCCAAGCCAGCCGTTCGACACGCTGGAAGCGAACAGCTCTCCGCTCGTCCGCACCTCCCGCTCCGCCTCCAGGCAGCCGTTCAGATCAGCCTGGCAGATCCGGTAGAGATCCTTGCCTATGGGCGTCGAGACCACGCCGGTGCGCGTCAACGGATCGAAATCGTCCCACTGCCCGACGACTGCGGTTCCAATCTGCACCATCTCCCCCGTCTCCACGTCGATCTGGAGGAGACCCGGCTTGGGGGCGCCCGGCGTGATCAGCTCGCGAGCGAAAAGGTAGGGCGCGAGCTTCGGCTGGAAGAACAGCATGTTCTCATCGCTGCGATGGATCACCTTCTCCTCGGTCGCGGTGACCCGGACCATTCGCGCGCCGACGCCGCCGGGCCGCAGGTCGCTTTCGAACTGCGTCAGGAAGAGAACGATCCGCCCTGCCTTGTCCCGCACGCAGACCTGCCCACCGATATTGGGAGGGCCGACATTGCGCGGGTTCAGGCCTTGCGAGGCCTCGACAGCGGCCTTGCCGCCCACATGCAGCGGGTCACGCCCACGCGGATCGTAGTCATAGGCCTTGAGCACCCCCGTCGCCCGGCCGTTCTCGCCGGGAGACACGAGCGCCGCGACGAAGCAGCCGTCGCGCGGGTTCAGGTAGATGGTGGAAAAGCGGAAGCCGGGCTCGGCCACGATGGGGCGGTCGAAGACCTCGCCCGTCCGGACATTGATCTCCCGGATGGCGGGCTGATCGCCCCCGCCCGGGAAATAGAGAAACATCTCGTCGCCCGACCGGTGCACGAACGGCTGCTCGGGCATCATCGACAGCTTCAGGTTCTTGATTTCGCCCGTATCGGTGGAAACGATGAGAACGGCGTCGGGCGAGCACACGAACACGACCTTGTTCAGCGCTTTGGAGTGAGCAATCGGTACGCAGTCCACGTACTTGCCCAGGCTGACCACCGTCGCATGGCCTTCGACGACGTTCACTTCTCTACTCATCACCGTACCGCACCCCCACGCCAAAGACACAAAAGCCGCGACCATCGAAGCCGCCGCCCCTCTCGATAGCCAGGTTCGCACCCTCTGGCCGCAGTCACGCAACCCCGGCTCTTGCAACCGTCGCATGCTCATCGCGCGCCCTCGCTTCGCGGGCCCTGCGGCTGTCCGTGTGGAATTTCGATCGAGAAGGCCATCGGCGCCTCGCCGCACATCGCAATGGGCGCTCCAACGGCGACGGCGTCGATGACTTGCAAGCCGACCGAGCCAGCCGACACGGCCGGCTCGACAGGACGGCGCGACCCGCGTCGAGCGCCGCACCTCACGAGATAAACGCCCCCAAGCGAACTGATCACGCAACGCCCCGCCAAACGAAACAAGCGAGACCTTAGCCAGCATCACTCAATGGTTGCAATTGAGAAGTGCCGCTTCGAATTGCGCATCCCATCAAATTCACGGAAGCGTCACGCGACCCAAGCCCACAAAAGAAAAACGGCCGGCTCCTCGCGGAACCGGCCGTCTTCAGATCCAGGCGCTCAGGCGAGCCCTTAGAACGGGATTTCGTCGTCCAGGTCGGCCGAGAAGCTCTCGCGCGGGCCGCTGGGCTGGCTGCGCGGAGCGCCGCCGCCGAAGTTGCCGCCGCCTTGGCCGCCGCCGTAGCCGCCACCGCCGCCCTGGCCGTAGCCGTCGTCATAGCCGCCCGACGGAGCGCCGGCGCCGGCGCCGTCGCCACGGCCGCCGAGCATGGTCAGTTCGCCGCGGAACTTCTGCAGCACGATCTCGGTGGAGTACTTCTCCTGGCCCTGCTGGTCGGTCCACTTGCGGGTCTGGATCGCGCCCTCGATGTAGACGGTCGAGCCCTTGCGCAGGTAGCTCTCGGCCACCTTCACCAGGTTGTCGTTGAAGATCACGACGCGGTGCCACTCGGTCTTTTCCTTGCGCTCGCCGCTGGAGCGGTCGCGCCAGGTCTCGGACGTGGCGATGCGCAGGTTGGCGACGCGGTCGCCCGAATTGAGGGTGCGGATCTCGGGGTCGGCCCCGAGGTTGCCGACGAGGATGACCTTGTTGACGCTGCCAGCCATTTGGCGAATGCCCTGTTCTCGCCCGGCGACCCTATGCGCCGGAATCTCGAGCGGAGACGTTAACGACTCAGCAAGGCGGAAATCAAGAATTGTTCACCAAACGTTCCTGTGAACAGAGAGCGGTTATCCACCGCCCTCTCCTCGCCTCTCGGAAACGGTCCTAGCGCGCCGGCAGCGCGCCCGGCACGGCCAGACGGCCGTCGCCCGTGCGCACCAGGGACATGAACCGGGCGCCTTCGTAGCTGTCGCCCAGATAGATGCCTTCGCGCTCCACGAAGATGAACTTGCCCTGGTAGGAGCCGGTCAGTTGCTCCCGCCGCAGGCCCATGCGGAGGAAGCGGATGCGCATGCCTTCCAGGGTCGCCGCACAGGTCTCCATGTTGGGCACGTTGCGCTCGACCGGGTTGAACTGCAGCGTGCCGTCCTTCTTCTCGATGACGTGGTTGCAGATTCCCTGGTCGAAGGGGGCCTTGGTCTGCTTGACGCAGCCCGACAGGCCGACCGCGGCGACGCCGAGGGCCAGAACGGCGGCGATGGGGGAAACGCGCATCAGAGAACTCCTTGCCATCAGCCGACGCTGGGAATGGCGCAGTTGGCGGCCTGCTCCACCACCAAGTGGAACGAACGGTTGTCGGACGAAGCCTCGACCCGGCCCGGCAGCAGCCGGAGGGTCTCGTCGCCCCAGCGGCCGTAGGTGGCGCCGCCCGGGCGCTCGCACTTGCCGGCGAACAGCTGCTGAATGCAGGCGTTCTGGGTGATCTCGCCCGGCAGCTTGTTCCACTGGCCGCCCAGATAGCGCTGGCAGACGGCCAGGGGCGCGCTCGGCGCCGAGGTCGCGCCCGAGGCGGCCGGGGTCGCCGCGGGCGTGGCGACAGGCGCGGTCACGGTCGGCGGCGGCAGCGGGGTCAGCACCGTGCCGGCCTGGTCGGCGGCCGCCAGGGCCCCGGTCTCGTCGACGCCGACATCGAGGGCGCCGGTGGCCACGCCGTTCTTCTTGGCGCACTCGGCCAGGGTGGTCTCGCCCACGAACTGGCCGCCGACGAAGCAGCGCAGCGGACGCGCCGGGTCGTTCAGCTTGGTGTCGTCCGAACGTCCGGTCTCGACGATCAAGCCGCCGCGCGAGGCCGGCGGATCCTCGGCCGGCTTGCGGTCCTTGCCGCCCATCAGCGTGAAGGCCACGGCCAGGCCCGCGATCACCGCCAGGGCCGCTCCGCCGCCCAGCAGCACGCGTCGATCTTTGAGAAGTTCCATGCCCCCTGGCTACGACGCGTCGATGACGGTTTCAAGCGTCACGGCGGCCGCGAAGGCCATGCGCGGCCTAGCTGCCGCCGGTCAGGCGGTCCAGCGCGGCCTGGTAGTTGGCGATCTGGTTGGTCAGATAGGCCGGGGCCGTGCCGCCGGTCTTGCCCGAGGTGGTGGTCGAGCCGTCGGCCTTCACCCCGTTGGCGATGTCGGCCAGCTCCCGATAGGCGTTGCGGATCGCCGCCGTGGCCGACTTCAGCAGGTCGGCCGTGGTGGCCCGGGCCGTCTCGTCGGACAGGTCCAGTTCGGTCGGCAGTTTCAGCCCGTAGACCGGCCCCTTGCCATCGGCCGAGACGGTGCGGCCGTCGTCGGTCTTGGTGTTGCGAACGATGCCCGAAGCCAGGCCCAGGGCGCTCAGCACATTGCTGTCGCCCTTGCCCGGCAGCACTTCCACCGTCGAGGTGTTGTAGGCCGGCGTGATCTTCAGCTTGCGCATGTTGCCGTCGCTGGAGATCGACACCTTGGCGGCGTAGCCCGAGGCCCGGCGGATCTTGTCGGCCAGGGTGTCGAGCGTGTCGTCAGCGCCGATGGTGATGGTGGTCAGCGGGCCGCGCTCGCGGGTGCGGATCTGGAAGGTGTCGCCCGGCCGCGCCGAGGTCGCCGACACGATCTTGTCCGACTGGGTGTAGTTCATCGTCCCGCGCGGCAGGCCGAAGATGTCGAGCGCGCTGGAGCCCGAGGCGTCGACGGCGATCGAGGTCGGGGTCGCGTAGCCGTCCTTGCCGGTCAGGCGCTGTTCCCAGGTGGCGTCGCCGGTGGCCATGTCGATCTGGGCGACGTAGCCGTCCTTGGTGCCGACCGTGGCCTGGCCCGCCAGATCCTTGCCGGCCGCGCCAACCAGCCAGACCTGGCCGTTGGAGACCGCCATGCCGGTGACCGTGTCGTCGCCTGTGCCGCCGTAATAGGCCAGGGTGTCGCCGGACGTGCTGGTCAGGTCGAGCGACATGCGGGCGACGAAGCCATCCGATCCGCCCGAGGCCGCCGACTTGACGTTGTTGACCGTCAGCGAGCCGTTGGTGGTGTAGCCGCCGACATAGAGCTGGCCGTTGTCGATGGTCAGGCCGGCGATGTCGCCGCCCTTCAGCGTGCCGAGGTCGCGCGTCGCGCCCACGGTCATGGTGGCGGCCTTGGTGTAGGTGACCGGCTTGGTCTCGTAGACGCCGGCCGAGTTCAGCGCCGTGCGGTTCTCGGTCACCACCGAAGTGGAGACGTCGAAGCTGCGCAGCATCGCCTCGCTGCCTTCCTTGGTGGCGACGATGACCTTGCCGCCGTCGACGACCATGCCCGAGACGGTGTCGTTCTCGGCGCTGCCGAAATGGGTGGTGAACAGGGCCTTGGGCGTGCCGGTGATGTCGGCCGCAAAGCCCGTCAGATAGTTGTCGTAGCCGCCCTGCGAGGCCGAGCCCGTGGCGCCGGGCAGGTCCGACTTGGTGCGGCCGGCCACGTAGACCACGCCGTCCTGGCCGAAGGCGACGGCCGTGGCCTCGTCTTCCAGCAGCCCCCCGCGACGGACCGTCCAGCTTTCGTCGCCGTTGGCGTCGTACAGCGACACGAAGCTGTCGGTAACCGTGCCGTTGCTGTCGGAGTTGATCGGGCCGTTGGTCGAGCCGGTCAGCGTGCCCGAGACCGAGCCGGCCACGGCCACCTTGCCGTCGTCCGACACCGCGATCGAATAGCCGGTGGCGGTGTCGGCCGCGCCCAGGCTGCGGGCGTAGAGCAGCTTGCCGGCCGAGTCGTACTTCAGCAGGGCGACGTCCTGGTCGCCCTTGATGGTCTGGCTCTCGACGCTCTTTTCGACGTCGGCCAGCACGTAGATCGAACCGTCGGGGCCGGTGACGGTCTTGTGGACCTTGGCGACCGTGCCTTCCAGGGTGTCGGAGAACACCTTGGTCCCGGCCGTCGTGGTCGTGCCGGCGCCGTACTTGGTCAGGGTGTTCTCGATGACCGCGTCGTCGGTCTTGGTGTCGTCGTCCGGATCCGGATCGCCCGCCTCGGTGGTGATGTAGACGGCGGGCTTGGAGACCGAGGCCGTGAAGTTCAGCTTCTCGATCGAGTCGCCGCGGATGCGCAGGGCGAAGTCGTCGCCGGTGGCCGGCAGCTTCACCGTCTGGCCGTTGACCGTGGTGGTGCGCGCCACGCCGGCCGTGCGCTCGACGGCGAAGGTGGTGTTGTAGCCGGCGGCCGAAAGCTTGTCGTTGAAGAAGCTGACCACGTTGGCCATGGTCCGCGGCTTGGAGCCCATCTCGGACAGGTCCATCTTCAGCGTCGTGGTCTCGCCGAACTTGGTGACCGCCATGTCGAAGCTGACGTCGCCCTTGAACTGCGGGACCTCGTCGTCGACCTGGCCGGTGTAGAGCGTGCTGGTGACGTAGCCGTAGACGTTCTTGGGGATGCCGACCGTCGACTTGTCGGTGGTCATGGCCGCGCCGGTGGTCAGGCGCATGTTCTCGCCGTTCAGGTTCTGAACGTAGTTGGTCAGCTCCGTCAGGCCCTTGGTCATCGCCGTCTGCAGGCGCTTGATCTCGCTGTCGGAGACGTTCTTCTCGCTGGACCGGCTGGCGATGGCCGTCAGGGTGTTCAGGGCCTGATAGGCGGTGAACAGCTTCTTGTAGTCGCCGGAGATGCCGGGCGAAGCCGCCTCGGCGGCGCCCTCGTCGATGAACTTGCGCCCGTTCAGCGCCGACTTCACCAGGTCGCTGGCCTCGGTGGTCACCGTGTTCCACGGCGCGGCCGGAATGGCTTTCTTGCTGGACGACGACGAGGTCGTCCCCGTGGTCGTCGCGGACGCAGTCGAGCCCGTCAGGCCGACCTTGGCCTGATAGTAGCTCAGCAGCGAACTGGTGTCGAAAGTGATCACGACAGCTTCCACGGAAGGCGCAATGCGCCACACAGCGGCAATCTACGGTTATGAACGCTGACGTTTCGTTAAGACGTGTAAATGAGAGCCGACCGCCGAGAGCAGCTTCAGGCGGCGATCAGGTGGGCGTCGCTGAGCGAGCGACGGGCCTCTTCGCGCAGGTCGGCCCATTCCTCGGCCAGTATGCCCAGCAGCACCACGTCGCGCGGCTCGCCGTTCTTCAGCACGTGGCCGCGCAGATAGCCCTCGCGGCGGAAACCCGAGGCGGACTGGGCCTTCAGGGCCGCGTCGTTGTCGGCCATGACCTCGGCGAACACCTTGTGCAGACCAAGCTCGCCGAAGGCGCGGTCCAGGCCCAGGACCTGGGCCGCCCGCCCTACCCCGCGTCGACGGGCGTCGGCGGCGCCGACGAACCAGTTCCAGCTGGCCCGGCGGTGATGCGACAAAAGGCCCGTCAGGGTCAGCAGGCCGGCCGGCGCGCCGGAGCGCACGATCATCCAGCCGCGCATGTTGGGATTGGTGCGCAGCGACTCGAACCAGGCGGCGTGCGCCTCCCGGCTGGGGAAGGCGGCGTCCGACATCCAGCGATCGACCTCGGGCTCGGCGCGCCACTGAAACAGCACCGCCTCGTCTTCGTCCTTCAAGTCCCGCAGTTCGATCATGCCGAGCGAATCCCCTTGCGCCGCGACGCACAGAGTAACCACGCAAAAAACGCCGGCCTAGGGAAAGACCGGCGTTTGTTGTGACAATTACGTTGGGGCAGCCTCAGCCGCCGCTGCCGAACAGCGACAGGATGATCTGCGGGGCGCTGTTGGCGATCGACAGGGCCTGGGCGCCGAGCTGCTGCTTGACCTGCAGGGCCTGCAGGCGGGCGCTTTCCTTGGCCATGTCGGCGTCGACGAGATTGCCCACCCCGGTCTCCAGCACGTCGGACAGCTTGGAGACGAAGGTGTTGTGAGCGTCGATCTGCTTGGCCTGCGAGCCGATCGAGCCGACCGCCTGGTTGACCGAGGCGATGGTCGTGTCCAGGCGGGTCAGAACGGCCGTGGCCTGGGTCAGGGTGGCGATGCTGTCGGTGGCGACCAGGCTGTTGTTGGGGCTGCCCAGCGACAGGGTCTGCAGGTTCAGCGAGATGACGGTCTGGGCGTCGGCGTCGGCCAGGAAGGTGATGGCGGTGGTCTGGCTGCCGTCGAGGATGTTGGCGCCGTCGAAGGTGGCGCTGTCGACCACCTGGGTCAGGTTGCTGAGCAGGCCCTGGAAGTCGGCGTCGAGGGCCTTGCGGGCCGAGGTCGACAGCGAGCTGTCCTTGGCGGCGACCACCTTCTCGCGCATCTGGTTGAGCAAGTCGGAGACCGACTCCCCGGCCGTCAGGGCGACGTCGGCGATCGAGGTGGCGCGGTCGAGGCTCATCTTGACCGAGGACAGGGCCGAACGGTCGGCCTGCTGGTCCTGGGCGATCGACCAGACCGCCGCGTTGTCCTTGGCGCTCGAGATCGCAAGGCCGGTGTTGATGCGGGTCTGGACGCCCGACATCTCTTCGTTGGTCTTGTTCAGATTCTGCAGGGCGATCAGCGCAGGCTGATTGGTGTTCACGCTCAGCGTCATCACGATCTCCGAACGGCGTTCTCGCCGACTTACGAGGGAGCTCGGTACGCGATTCGGCGGCCGAGCAGGATCGACCGTGAACTTGCCGTTGCGGCGGTAAGAATATGGTTAACGCGCGTAAACCATAACGCGCCTGCGACGTCGCGCCGCAAGCGTTGGCCGGAAATCCTTACGCGGCAAGGCCTTAGGTCAGGCCGTCATAGATCTTGCCGGGGCCGTAGGACGCAGCGTCCTTGAACCTCAGCACGTCTTCGCGCGGATATTGCTTAAGGGTTTCGCCGGTGCGCCGGTCGACCGTCTTGTAGACGTAGACCCCGCTGTCGATGTCTTCCTCGATCACCAGGCGCAGGTCGCCGGGCTGAGGACCGTTGTCGGCCTTCTGCTCGGTGGCGCTCTTGCGCGCCTCGGCCTTGCGGGCGTCGGAAACGACATCGCCGTCCGAGGACGAGCCTGGGACGGTGGGCGAAACGATCGGATTTTGCGCGGACAGTTCTTGAACCAGAGCCGTCAGCGCGGCCTTGCTTTCCATCTCTCCTATCGCCGCCGGTCAGGACGGCGCCTCTGCTATCCCCTCCCCGGCCGAGGCCGAAGGAAAGGCGGGGACGGTCCGGGAGGACCGCCCCCTGCTCGTTCCTTATCGGAACAGGCTCAGGACCGTGCCGGTCGACTGGTTGGCGATAGAGAGCGCCTGGATGCCCAGCTGCTGCTTGGTTTGCAGAGCTTGGAGCTTGGCGCTTTCCTTGGCCAGGTCGGCGTCGACCAGGTTGCCCACGCCGGCGTCGAGGCTGTCTTGCAGCTTGCCGACGAAGGTCAGGTGGGTGTCGAGGCCCGTCGAGCTGGTGCCCAGCGAGGCCAGCTTGTTGGTCGTCGTCTGCAGGGCCGTGTCGATGGTAGCGATCATCGTCTTGGCCGCAGCGGCGTCCGCGAAGGTGGTGCTGGTGCTCAGGCCGATACCAGCCAGCGACAGGGTCTTGGAGTTCACCGTGATGGCGGTGCCGTCCGAGTTGGCCAGGAAGCTGAGCTTCGTGGTCGAACCGTCGATGATGCTGGCGCCGTTGAACTTGGCGTTGCTCACGGCCTTGGTGATCTGGTCGCGCAGCGAAGTGAAGTCAGACTTCAGGGCGTTGAACGAGGCAGTGTTCAGCGAGGTGTCGGAAGCGGCCAGGGCCTTTTCCTTCATCTTGCCGAGCAGGTCCGTGACGGTGTCGCCGGCGGCCAGAGCGACGTCGATCGTGGATTGACCGCGTTGCAGCGAGTCCTTCACGGCGTTCATCGAGGAGGCGGTGGCCGACTGGTTCTTGGCGGTGGCCCAGATAGCGCCATTGTCTTTGGCGCTGCCGATCTTCTTACCGGTGTTGATACGCTGTTGCGTAACGGCGAGATCGCTGTTGGTCGAGTTCAGGTTTTGCAGGGCGATCATCGCGCCCGAGTTCGTGTTGATGCTGTTCAGCGCCATAACGAATATGTTCCTATTTCAGGTTGTCCGACGTCATTTTGACTGCCGGGAGCGTTTTGCTCGCTGAACTAGGAAGCAACTACCGGGCCAATCCTGCCCACCCATGCGAAATTTTTAAGCCGTTGAAATTGCTGCGTTATATGTTCGTTTAGGACGTTGTCGCCCGGCAATTCCTGCCGACTTGAGGCGCCATCCGGCAAAATGTGCCGGGCAGGTTTCAGCAGATGCGACCGTTTTGCCCACCCGAAAATCGACCGCCGGTCGCCGGAAATGCGGGTCCGGAAAAAGAAAACGCCGGGCGGTCTTTCGACCGCCCGGCGCTTGTCGCCGCCTTGGCGCTTCTTCGATCAGCCCTTGAACAGGGACAGGATCGACTGGGGCGCCTGGTTGGCGATGGACAGTGCCTGCACGCCCAGTTGCTGCTTGGTTTGCAGCGACTGCAGCTTGGCGCTTTCCTTGGCCATGTCCGCATCGACCAGGTTGCCGACACCGGCGTCGAGGCTGTCCTGCAGCTTGCCCATGAAGGTCAAGTGCATGTCCAGGCCGACCGAGTTGGTGCCGAGCGAAGCCAGCTTGTTCGTCGTCGTGGTCAGAGCCGTGTCGATGGTGGAGATCATCGTCTTGGCCGCCGCGGCGGTCGTGAAGGTCGTCGCCGCCGACAGACCGATGCCCGTGAGGGACAGGGTCCGCGAGGTGACGGTGAACGCCGAGCCCGTTTCGTTCGCCAGGAACTGCAGCTTCGTGGTCGAACCGTCCACGACGCTGGCTCCGTTGAACTTGGCGTTCGTCACGGCCTTGGTGATCTGGTCACGCAGGGACGTGAAGTCAGCCTGAAGGGCGTTGAACGAGGCGGTGTTGAGCGAGGTGTCGGAAGCGGCCAGAGCCTTTTCCTTCATCTTGCCCAGCAGATCGGTGACGGTGTCGCCTGCAGCCAGAGCAACATCGATCGTCGATTGGCCGCGCTGGAGAGAATCCTTCACGGCGTTCAACGAGCTCGACGTCGCGCTCTGCATTTCAGCCATCGACCAGATCGCGCCGTTGTCCTTAGCGCTCGAGATCTTCTTGCCGGTGTTGATGCGTTGCTGGGTGGTGGTCAGCTCCGAGTTGGTGGCGTTCAGGTTCTGCAGCGCGATCATCGCGCCGGCATTGGTGTTGATGGAGTTGGCGATCATAGGAACCTACCATTTTGGTGGAGAGCCCCGGCGTTTTGCCGGTCGGGCGTTTTGCCCGCGGGAACCATCGCAAACGGCGGGCCAGTTCAGGCCAGATCGCAACGCCTTGAAATATAAGGGAATTAAAAAATATCAGGCCGGAAACGAAACCGCCCGGCGAATGCAACATTCGCCGGGCGGCAGGTTTTTCCGAAGAGAAGCGGCAATCGGCGCCGAGCGGCGCCGTGGCGCGATCAGATCAGGCCGCTTCGGCGCGAGCGGCCAGGCCCTGCATGATCATGCGGTTGATCTCGATCAGAGGCTCGAACTCCTCTTCCTTGCGCATGACAAGGCTCGAGTGCCGGCTGACCCAGAGGCTCAGCGAGATGATGCTCGCGCGCAGCTCCTTGGGCATGGTGTTCTCCGGCAGCGAGCAGTCGGTCGCCAGCGCGGACCAGACACGACGGTTCCAGTCCAGAGCGTGGATACGCTTCTGGATGTCGCCATCCTCGGCTTCCGAAGCCTCCATGAGGGCCCGAGTCACCTGTCCGAACAGACGGTACTCGACCTCTCGCGGATTCTCAGTCCTGGTCGCCGCCTGTTGGTAGGCCCGAAGAGACATTCCCCAACCTCTCGTCTTCGTAATCGATCAGCTTACGGCTCAGCATGAGCGCCTTGTAGTATTCACGCGCCATGACGTGTTTCGAGATCGCGATGCAATCGGCCAGAACGGCCGCGTTGCGCACCACGCCCATGAACTCGGTCAGGCGGGTGGCGAACTCGTCGTAGTATTTCTCGGCGCCAGCCTCTTCCAGGTACATCATCATGACCGGGAAGTAGATCCGACGCGAGGGCGTGGTGACCTGGTCGGGCTGCATGATGTCCTTCTCACGCAGCACAGAGGCCTTGTTCTGGAGGACCAGCACGCCGCGACGATCGCCGTTCTGCACGACCGCCCCGTTCAACACGAATTTCTCGCCGGGCTTCAGCGACAGCTTCAAAGGCACTTTTGGCCGCTCCTTTCCATCGCTGCGCCCGTCCGCCGTGATGGCGGTTCGCCGGAATGGCGTTCAATCGGGACCCTAGGTCGCCGTGGGTTAACGCCTTGTTGCCGCCGACGCGACCGTAAGTCGCAGCTTAGGACTCAATTAAGCATACTCGCCCAGAGGATGAAGTCATCCAATCGCCCAAGGTGGTCGCATGTCCCGCAATCTCGGCTTCGGAATCTCGGCCGCCGCCCTCGCAGCCGCCGAAGAAGCGGCCGGTGAAGGCGTCCACCTGGGCCTGCGCGCCGAACAGCTGGGCGATTCCGCCTCGTCCGATTCGATCGCCCGCCTGAATCTGGAAGCCCGCGCCGTCCGCGACCACGAAAGCGTGAAGCTGCTCAATCGCGCCATCGTCGCCGTGCAGCAGGGCGACTACGCCCGCGCCGAGAAGAACGCCCTCAAGGCCTTGAAGAAGGACGAGCGCACGGGCGTGGCCTGGCACGTCCTGGCCGTGGCCCGCGAGAAGCTCGGCGACTTCGGCTCCTCCATGCAGTGCTACGAGGCCGCGCTGCAGCTCCTGCCCAGCCAGGGCCAGGTGGCGGGCGACCTGGGCCGCCTGGCCTTCCGCCTGGAAATGCCCGACATCGCCGCCAAGCTGTTCATGCATTACCTGAACGAGCGGCCAGGCGACCTCGAAGGGGTCAACAACCTGGCCTGCGCGCTGCGCGACCTGAACCAGGAATCGGCGGCGATCGACGTCCTCAAGCCCGCCATCCAGGCCAATCCTGAAGTGCCGGCGCTGTGGAACACCCTGGGCACGGTGATGTGCAGCATGGGCGAAGGCGCCACCGCCCTCACCTTCTTCGACGAGGCCCTGCGCCTGTCGCCCAACTTCGGCAAGGGTCACCACAACCGCGCCTTCGCTCGCCTCGACCTGGGCGACGTCGAGGGCGCCCGCGCCGATTGCGAGGCCGGCATCGCCGCCGCCGAGTCGACCGAAGACCTGGCGACCATGCGCTTCGCCCATTCGACCATCCTTCTGGCCCTGGGCCGCGTGGCCGAGGGCTGGGAGGCCTACCGGGCGCGCCTTTCGCCCGAACTGCCCGGCGCGCCGCACTATCCGATGCCGGTCCGCGCCTGGGAGCCCGGCGAGGATCTGGCCGGCAAGCGCCTGCTGGTCCTGGCCGAGCAGGGCCTGGGCGACGAGGTGATGTTCGCCAACACCCTGCCCGACGTGATCGAGGCCCTCGGCCCCGACGGCGCCCTGTCGGTGGTGGTCGAGCGCCGCCTCGTCCCGCTGTTCGAGCGCTCGTTCCCGCAAGTCCAGGTCAGCATCCACCGCACGGTCGCCTACCAGGGCCGCACCTACCGCAACGCGCCCTTCATCGAGGACTGGTCGAAGATCGACTGCTGGGTCCCGATGGCCTCGCTGCTGAAGACCTTCCGCCCGACCGCCGAGGCTTTCCCCGCCCGCGAGCGCTTCCTGACGCCCGATCCCGAACGCGTCGCCCACTGGAAAAAGGTGCTGGAGCAGGCCCCGCCCGGACCCAAGGTCGGCCTGCTGTGGAAGAGCCTGCGCCTGAACGCCGAGCGCGCCCGCCAGTTCTCGCCGTTCGAGCTGTGGGAGCCCGTTCTGAAGACGCCGGGCATCTCGTTCGTGAACCTGCAGTACGGCGACTGCGACGAGGAGATCGCCTACGCCCGCGACCACCTGGGCGTCGAGATCTGGACCCCGCCCGGCATCGACCTGAAGCAGGATCTGGACGACGTGGCCGCCCTCTCCTGCGCGCTCGACCTGACGCTGGGCTTCGCCAACGCCACCATCAACCTGGCCGGGGCCTGCGGCGCGCCGGTGTGGCTGCTGACCGGCGCGGCCGCCTGGACCCGCCTGGGGACCGACCACTATCCCTGGTACCCGCAGGCCCGCTGCTTCATAGCCCCCAACTACGACGACTGGCGGCCGATCATGGCGCAGGTGTCGGAAGCTCTGGGCGAGTTCGCCGGCTGATAGGCAGGAACACCCTCAGCCGGGGCGGGTTTGACTCCGTGACGAGTGGCGATCGCGCCGCCCAAGCAGGAGACCCGCCATGCCCCCGGAAACCGATTTCGAACCGCAGGACGTCGCCGAGGTCCTGGACGAGACCAACCTCACCGAGGACGGCGAGGACATCGCCAATTTCGACGAGATCGACGACGTCTACGACGTCACCCAGGCCGAGGACGACGCCTCGGAAGACGAGGACGAAGACCTCGACCTCCTCGACGACGACGAACTCGTGGAGATCGACGACGAACTCGAATCCGGCCGCGACGACGAGGGCCTGGACGTCGAACGCGAGCCGCTGGATCCGGTCGGCGGCGGCCTGTCGGACGAGGACCAGATCTCCGACGACAGCGAGGAGCCCTCCGACTACGAGTCGACGCGCCTGGCCGACGACGACATCGAAGCCCTGGGCTACGATAAGCGCGGCTAGGGCCGCGAAGGCGGGTCGGGTTCGCGATCAAAACATTCTAGCCGCGCGTCAAAGGCGGCGCATAATTCCGCTCCGCCAGGAGACTTCCCATGTCCGATCCCAAACCCGACGCCCCTGCCCCGGAAGATGCGGAAAACCTCGACGAACAGCTCGAGGAAGGCCTGGAGGAGAGCTTCCCGGCCAGCGATCCGCCTTCGGTGGCCCGCCGTCATCGCCAACCGCCGCAGAACCCGGCTTGATCCGGAAGACCGATGCTCTGTAGGTTAGACTGACGTTTTGAACACTTGTTCGATGCGCGCCCGACACACCGGGCGCGCCGTCAGGAATACCAGATGAGCCAGCGCTTCGAAGGCACCGCCGACTACGTCGCCACCGAGGACCTCAAGGTCGCCGTCAACGCCGCCGTGGCGCTTGAACGCCCGCTGCTGATCAAGGGCGAGCCCGGCACCGGCAAGACCGTGCTGGCCTATGAAGTGGCCAAGGCGATGAACGCCCCGCTGCTGACCTGGCACATCAAGTCGACGACCAAGGCCCAGCAGGGCCTCTACGAATACGACGCCGTCACCCGCCTGCGCGACAGCCAGCTGGGCGACGAGCGCGTCAAGGACGTCAGGAACTACATCAAGAAGGGCAAGCTCTGGGAGGCGTTCGAGAGCGAGCAGCGCCCCGTGCTGCTGATCGACGAGATCGACAAGGCCGACATCGAGTTCCCGAACGACCTCCTGCAGGAGCTCGATCGCATGGAGTTCTTCGTCTACGAGACCGGCGAGACCATCAAGGCCAAGGTCCGGCCGGTGATGATCATCACCTCCAACAACGAAAAGGAGCTGCCGGACGCCTTCCTGCGCCGCTGCTTCTTCCACTACATCCGCTTCCCCGAGGAGGCGACGATGCAGGCCATCGTCGACGTGCACTTCCCGGGCATCAAGCAGAAGCTGGTCTCCGAGGCGCTGCGCATCTTCTACGACATGCGCAAGGTGCCTGGCCTGAAGAAGAAGCCGTCGACCTCGGAACTGCTCGACTGGCTGAAGCTGCTGCTGGTCGAGGACATCGACGAGACCGTGCTGCGCGAGAAGGATCCGACCAAGCTGATCCCGCCCCTGCACGGCGCCCTGCTGAAGAACGAGCAGGACGTGCACCTGTTCGAACGCCTGGCCTTCCTGGCCCGCCGCGAAGGCAGCGCCCGGCCGGGGCAATAAGTATCCGGCGCCGACAAGGCGCCGTTACCGCGATTTCATTGGACGCGGATCGCCGACCCGCACACTTTCGCGCCGAACGCGAAGGACCCTTTCTATGCGCCTCATCCTCGTCCTGGCCGCCAGCGCCGCGGCCCTCGTGGCCTGCTCTCCGGTGGTGTCGGTGAAGACCGACAAGCACGAAGGCGTGGTCCACAGGAAGGAGCCTCTGCGGGCGATCTCGAAGCTGGACTGCCCCGAGAAGCAAGGCGGCCTGACACGCGTCTCGGTCGCCGCCGACGGCCGCTCGTGCCAGTACGCCGGCGACCAGGCCGAGGTCAGCCTGCGGCTGGTCGATTTCCAGAACAACGACGCCGAGGCCGCCCTCGCCCCGATCGAGGCCGAGCTCAAGACCCTGATGCCGCAGCTGAAGTCGCCAGCCACGCCGACCCCGCCCGGCGGCAAGAACACCGCCCACATCAAGCTGCCGGGCCTCAGCATCGACGCCCGCGACGAGGGCGCCGACATCCGCATCGGCGGCATGACCATCAACGCCAACGACGGCGACGCCCAGGTACGGGTCACCAAGAACGTCACCGAAAGCGGCGGCGGCAAGACCACCAAGGTCGAGGAGCGCAAGGACGGCGGCCACGAGAGCCGCACGGTCCAGGTCAGCTCCAGCGACGACGGGGACGGCGACGTCTCGATCCACGCCAATGACGACGGCGCGGTGATCCAGCAGCGCCGCAAGGCCAAGGACGGCGTCCGCGCCACCCTGGTGCTGGCCAGCGACAAGGCCCCGACCGGCTATCACTTGGCCGGCTACGAGGCCCGCGGCCCGCAAGGCGGTCCGCTGGCAGTTGCCGTGGTCAAGGCCAAGCGCCGCGACAGCGAGGACGGCGACCTGTTCAAGGCCATGAAGGCGCTGGTGCGCCACAACGTCGGGGGCTGACAGGCCCAAGGGAACCTCCCCCTGTGGGGGAGGTGATCGCGAAGCGATCGGTGGGGGGCGTGACTGCGAGATCGGCCAGCGATCCGGTAGCTGAAAACGTCCCCCCACCGGCCTTCGGCCGCCTCCCCACAGGGGGAGGTTCTCCAATAGTCAAATCGGCGTCACTTCCATGACCTTGTAGGTCAGCGGCCGGCCGTCCTCGTCGGTGACGGTGACGTATTCGCCGACCGCGAAGCGGTGCTGGCCCAGGCGATGCACAGGCTCATCGTCGATCTGGTCGTCCTCGTCATAGTCGAAGAACCAGCGCTCGCCCCGGCGGGCCAGGCGGCCGTCGGCGGCGTCCTCGTCGGGGGCGAAGCGGCGGACGGCGCAGTCCTTCCTGGCCTTGGCGTACTCGGCCTCGTCCAGATGGCCGTCGTCGGTCAGCGGCGCGGTCAGGGCGTAGCCCCGATGGTCGTCGCCGCCGGCGAACTCGGTGCCCGGATTGCGGGCCAAGCGCATGACGATGCGCGACAGGGACATGGACTGCCTCCTTCTTCTTGGTTGGCTTCTTGGTTGAAAACTCAGTGCGACAGGAAGAGCGACGGCCCGTCGGCGTTCAGCAGACTGCGGGTCGTGCCGCCGAAGATGAACTCCTGCAGGCGCGGGTGGCCGAAGGCGCCGGCGACCAGCACCTGCGCCCCCTCCTCGCGCGCAGCCTCCAGCAGCAGCTTGGCCGCGTCGTGCGCGCCCTCCAGCACCCGCACCTGAGCGGTGACGCCGCGGGCGGCCAGGAAATCGACCATCCGGGCCAGCTCGAAGCTGCGCGACGAGGCCGCCGGCGCGCCGGCCACCACCACCCGCGAAGCCTTCTGCAACAGCGGCAGGGCCGTACGCAGGGCGCGGCTGGCCTCCTTGCCGCCGTCCCAGGCGACCAGCACCGTGCCGCCCACCTTCAGGCCGGGACGGGCCACGACCACGGGCCGCTGCTCGTCGGCGATCATCTGCTGGAAGGCCTCGGCCAGCGGACCCTTGCCGCGCGCGGCCGCGTCGTCGAACACGATCACGTCCGACAGTCGGCACTCCATGGCCAGGCCCGCCCACACCGGCGATTCCAGCGTGGTGACCCGGGCGCGCGGATAGCCGACCGAGGCGACCAGGGCCTCGACCGCATGCGCGCCCTCGACGGCGGCCTCCTTCAGGCTTTCGAGCGCGGTGACCTGCACCCCGCCCATGAATCCCTCGCCCATCCACGGCATCAGGTCGGCCACATCGGCCGGCGCGTGGATCGCGGCCAGTTCGGCGTCGAAGCCGGCGGCCAGCTCGGCCGCGGCCCGCAGGACGCCTTCATCGGACTTGGCCCCGGCCAGCGGCGCCATGATTCTCGCCCAGCTCATGATCCATCCTCCAAATCGCCGGCGCGCGGCGGACACGAAAACCAATTCCGACGCCCTGCCGCGACGCGCCTTTGCGCGCTTTCTGACAAAACGCATTTCCACAGGCGTCGGCCCAGGCCATCATTGATCTTCATCAAGCGATGCGGCACTCAAACCACCTTCACCGTAAGGAACGATCTCGTGGCCAAAGGGCTGCATAAGGGCCAGCCGAGAGCGTGGCAGCGGATGCTTTCGGGCCGCAGGCTGGACCTGCTGGACCCGTCGCCGATGGATATCGAGATCGAGGACATCGCCCACGGCCTGGCGCGGGTGGCCCGCTGGAACGGCCAGACGATCGGCGACCACGGCTTCTCGGTGGCCCAGCACAGCCTGGTGGTCGAGGAGATCGCCGCCCACATCAAGCCCGACCTTGAGCCGCGCTGGCGCCTGGCGGCCCTGCTGCACGACGCCTCCGAATACGTGATCGGCGACATGATCAGCCCGTTCAAGGCGGCGCTGGGCGTGTCGTACAAGGACTTCGAGGCCCGGCTTGAAGACGCCATCCACATCCGCTTCGGCCTGCCGGTGAAGACCCCGGCCCCGATCAAGAAGCTGATCAAGCAGGCCGACCGCGCCTGCGCCTTCTTCGAGGCCACCCAGCTCGCCGGGTTCGAGCACGCCGAATCCCTGTCGATCTTCGGCGCCCCGCCGGCCGGCTACGACCTGAAGATCGTCCCCCAGCCGCCGTTCGAGGCTCAGGCCCGGTACGTCCAGCGCTTCCACGTGCTGTCGAAGGCGGCCGGCTACGAATCCTCGCCAAGCGCCGCGTTCGAGACCGAATGACGGGTCCAGGCGCCTCCTCCGCCGTCGTCATCGGCCTGTCGGCCGTGGTCGTGGCCGTGCGCGACGGCGAGGTCGTGGTCCTGACCGTGCGCCCGCACGACGCCGTCACCGACATCGCCTCGCCCCTGCCCGGCCTGCCGTTCGGCCCGTTCGACCCCGAGGGCCACCGCACCTTCGAACTGGCCCTGCGCGCCTTCGTCACCGAGCAGACCCGCTTCCAGCTGGGCTATGTCGAGCAGCTCTACACCTTCGGCGACAAGGGCCGCGACGCGCCCCGGGCCGAGGTCGGGGCCGGCGCAGCCCGCGTCGTCTCGATCGGCTATCTGGGCCTGACGCCCAAGGCCACCGACACCCAGGCCCCCGACACCGTCTGGGCGCCGTGGACCCGGTTCTTCCCCTGGGAAGACTGGCGCGCCGGCCGCCCCGCCCTGCTCGACGAGGCCATCGCACCGGCCCTGCGCCGCTGGGCCGGCGACGACGCCGACCGCCTGTCCCGCGCCCGCCTGGCCTTCGCGCTCGACGGCGCCCCCTGGAACGAGGAACGGGTGCTGGAGCGCTACGAGTTGCTCTACGAGGCGGGCCTGGCCCCCGAGGCCGCCCGCGACCGGGCCCGCGCCGACGGCCACGACCCGGCCGAGCCCGAGGCCCTGTCGGCGGCCCTGGGCGAGCCGATGATCTCCGACCACCGGCGGATCCTGGCCACCGGGCTTTCCCGCCTGCGCGGCAAGATCAAGTACCGCCCGGTGGTGTTCGAACTCATGCCCGCTGAGTTCACCCTCTCGGCCCTTCAGCGCACCGTCGAGGCCATCGCCGGCGTGCCGCTGCACAAGCAGAACTTCCGCCGCGTGGTCGAGCGCGAGGACCTGGTCGAGGGCCTTGGGCGCCTCGACAGCGAAACCGGCGGCCGTCCGGCGGAGCTGTTCCGGTTCCGGCGCGAGATCCTCGGCGCGCGGCAGGCCGGCGGACTGTCGCTGCCGCTGCTGCGGGAGTAGGCCCCTCACCTCCCGTCATTCCCGCCCTTGTGGCGGGAAACCCTGGTCCCGCCCGCACCTGAAGCGCCAGCGGATCGCCAGCGATCCGCCCCTGCCGCCCTTGCGGCTGACAGAGGGGTTCCCGCCACAAGGGCGGGAATGACGGGAAAAAGGGAGCGACGGTTGACGCTCGCCGCAACCTGCGGCCGACTGCGGTCATGAAGATCGACATCCGCATCCTGGCCGCCATGGGCGCCGCCGTGGTCCTGCTCGGCACGGGCCTCGCTCTCGTGGCCTACGTCTTCCACGACGCCGCCGACGAGGCGGTCGAGGACAAGGGCGACGACCAGCTAGCCATCGCCGGCGGCAAGATCGCCGTCCAGAACCGCTTCCCCGAAGCCACGGCCGTCGTCTTCGGCCAAGTCTTCACCCACCAGGACGGCGACGTCGTCTCGGTCTGCGGCCAGGTCGACATCCACCAGGAGCAGGACAGCTTCGACGGCCCCGAGCGCTTCGTCTGGTCCGACGGCGCCCTGGTGATCGAGGAGGCGGACGGGACCGACACTGTCAACGCCAAGTGGGCGGATGTGTGTGAATAGCCCCTCTCCCCTTGCGGGAGAGGGTGGCCTCCGAAGGAGGTCGGGTGAGGGGTCGCACGAGCGCAAAACGCCGCGACAGCCGATCAGCTGCCGCGGCGTTTGATTTCTGAGAGACCCCTCATCCGTCGGCTTTCGCCGACACCTTCTCCCGCAAGGGGAGAAGGATCAGGTTCAGCCGCCTACCAGACCGAAGTCCGCCACCTGGCCCATGGCCGCGCGGACGGCGGCGAGGGTCTTGAGGCGGTTGTCGCGGTGCTCGGGGTCGTTGACGAAGACGCCGTCGAGATAGGCGTCCACCGGACCGCGCAGTTCGGCCAGCTGGGCCATGGCGCCGGTGAAGTCTTCCTTGGCCAGGGCGTCCTTCAGCGGGCGGTCCAGCAGGCGCAGGGCCTGGTAGAGCCCGACCTCGGCGGCGCTGTCGGCGGCCGGCTCCTCAGGCGTGCCTTCCGGCAGCGGACCCTTCTTCTCCTCGGCCTTGAGGATGTTGGAGGCGCGCTTGTAGCCGGCCAGCAGATTCTTGCCGTCGTCGGTCTTCAGGAAGCCGTCCAGGGCCTCGACCCGCGCGACGATCCGCACGAGGTCGTCGTCCCCGAGCGCGAACACTGCGTCGACGAGGTCGTGGCGCTTGCCCTGGTCCTTCAGGGTGACCTTCAGGCGGTCGGCGAAGAAGGCCAACAGGTCAATCGATGCCGATCCAACGGCTGCAACGCCAGCCTCAAGCTCGTGAGCCATAGAGCTGGTAGGCCCAAAGTGCGCGTCAGAGGCATATTCAACGCCGATACGCCGCCACAGGTCTTGCAGAATAGAGCGCCATTCAGAATCGAAAGGCGGCTTACTCAGATCAGCTGCATAAAGACAGGAGACGGCTGCAGACTTAGTTGCCCGGCCAAGAGAGAGGCGAACGCCATTCTCCAGGATGATCCGGATTACGCCCAACGCCGCGCGACGCAGCGCATAGGGATCCTTCGACCCCGTCGGCTTCTCGTCGATCGCGAAGAACCCGACCAGCGTATCCAGCTTGTCGGCCAGGGCCACGGCCACGCTCAGCGGCGCGGTCGGGACGGCGTCGGAAGGACCCTGCGGCTTGTAGTGGTCCTGGATCGCCGCGGCGATCTCGGGATCGAGGCCGAAATGGCGGGCGTAATAGCCGCCCATGATCCCCTGCAACTCGGGGAACTCGCCGACCATCTGCGAGGTCAGGTCGGCCTTGGCCAGGCGCGCGGCCTCCTTGGCCTTCGCGACATCGGCTCCGACCAGGGGCGCGATCTCGCCGGCCAGGGCGACGATCCGCTCGACGCGCTGGGCCATGGTGCCGAGCTTGGCGTGGAAGGTCACGCCGTCCAGCTTGGCCAGCCACGGCTCGAAGCCGGTCTTGACGTCCTCGTCCCAGAAGAAGCGGGCGTCCGACAGGCGCGAAGACAGCACCTTGGCGTTGCCGGCGGCGATCACCTTGCCGCCGTCCTTGGCCTCGATGTTGGCCACGGTGATGAAGTGCGGGGCCAGACCCGCCTCCCCCGGCTTGCGCACGGCGAAGTACTTCTGGTGGGTGCGCATCGAGGTGCGGATCACCTCGGGCGGCAGGTCGAGGAACGACGGATCCATGTCGCCCAGCACCGGCGTCGGCCATTCGGCCAGGCCCGCGACTTCTTCCAGAAGTCCCTGGTCTTCGACCAATTCGAGATGACGGGCGAAGCACAGGGTCTTGCAGCCTTCGAGGATGCGCGCCTTGCGCTCCTCGACATCGAGCACGACGAAGTGGGCTTCCAGGCCGGCGACATATTCGTCGAAGTCCTTGGCGACGAAGGGTTTGGCTTCACCCATGAAGCGGTGGCCCTCGGTGACATCGCCGCTGGCGATGCCGTCGATCGAGAACGGCACCACCTCGCGGTCGAGCACGCAGAGGATCCGCTTCAGCGGACGCACCCAGCGCAGCTTGCCCGTGCCCCAGGTCATCGACTTGGGCCAGGCGAAGCCGCGGACGATGGCTTCCACCATCTCGGCGACGATCTCGGCGGTCGGGCGGCCCTTCTTTTCGACGAAGGCCATCCAGACGCCGTTCTGCTCGACCAGCTGGTCCTGCGTCAGGCTGGCCTTGCGCAGGAAGCCGTCCATGGCCTGCTGCGGGGCGCCGACGCGCGGGCCCTTCAGTTCTTCCTTGCGGTCGGCCTGGGCCAGCGGCAGGCCTTCGGCCACCAGGGTCAGGCGGCGCGGGCCGGCGAAGGTCTTCAGGGCCTCGGGCAGGAAGCCGGCGGCGGCCAGGTGTTCGCGCGCCATGCGCTCCAGGTCCTTGGCGGCCTGGCCCTGCATGCGGGCGGGGATCTCTTCGGAGAACAGTTCGAGAAGCAGTTGGGGCATTGGAGTTACGCGGCTTCCTGCAGCTCGACCCACTTCTGGGCGCACATCTTACAGAGGTCGCGGATGCGACCGATGTAGCTGGCGCGCTCGGCGACGGCGATCGCGCCGCGGGCGTTCATCAGGTTGAAGAGGTGGCTGGCCTTGAGGACCATGTCGTAGGCGGGCAGAACGAGGGTCTCGTTCTTGTAGGAGCGGGCCAGCATCAGCGGCACCTGCTCTTCCATCTGCTCGAACTGCTGCTTGAGCACGGCCACGTCATAGCCGTGGAAGTTGGCCTCCGACTGCTGGCGCTCGTTGGCCAGGAAGACGTCGCCATAGGTCAGCGCGCCCAGCGGCGAGTCGGGGTCGTTGAACGGCAGGTCGTAGACGTTGTCGACGCCGAACACGTACATGGCCAGGCGTTCCAGGCCGTAGGTCAGCTCGCCGGCCACCGGGTTCACGTCCAGGCCGCCGACCTGCTGGAAGTAGGTGTACTGCGACACTTCCATGCCGTCGCACCAGACTTCCCAGCCCAGGCCCCAGGCGCCGACGGTGGGGTTTTCCCAGTCGTCCTCGACGAAACGGATGTCGTGGGTGCGCAGATCCAGGCCGATGGCCTCCAGCGAACCCAGATACAGGTCCTGCATGTCGGCCGGGTTCGGCTTCAGGATCACCTGGTACTGGTAATAGTGCTGCAGGCGGTTGGGGTTCTCGCCATAGCGACCGTCGCCCGGACGGCGCGAAGGCTGGACGTAGGCCGCGTTCCACGGCTTGGGGCCGAGCGCGCGCAGCACCGTGGCCGGGTGCAGAGTCCCCGCCCCCACTTCCACGTCGTGCGGCTGCAGGATCACGCAGCCCTTTTCGCTCCAGTAGTTATGGAGCGTCAGGATGAGGCTTTGAAACGATTTGGGGGCGGCGGGCATGACGTCCGAACAGGGGCCTGAAAAAAGTCGGCGGACCATAGGGCCCGCCGACTGTCGCTTCAAGCGAAGGGGACGTCGTTTGTTACGCGCCGTTCGAACTTAGTTGCCCTTGGCGGCCGAGCGCTTGCCGGCGTTCGACATCGGCGAGCCGTAGGCCTTGCGGTTCTCGGGCGTGTCGGCGACCGGCGGGTTGGAGACCACGTTCGGGTCGCCGGCCTTGAGGGTCGCCTGCTGCTCGGGGTTCAGCGACGAGGCCGGCAGGGTCGCCGAGGTCGGCGCGGCCGTGCCGGTGTCGGCGGTCGGCGCCGTCGTGGCGGCGGTCGGGTCGGCCGGGGCCGGCGCCGGCGCCGTCGTCGGGTTCAGCGCCTGGTCGGCCGGGGCGTCGGTGGCCGACGGGGTCGCGGCCTGGTCCGGAGCCGGCGCCGGGGCGACCTGGGCGGCGACATCGGAGCCGGCGTCGGTGGCCGACATCACGTCGGCGCTGGCGGTCGTCGAGGCCATGCTGGTGGCGGCGTCATCCGTCGCGGTCGCGGCGGCCTGGATCGGCACGTCCTTGGGGATCAGCACCTTGTCGACCACGTGCAGCACGCCGTTGGTGGCCAGCACGTCCGCCTGGACGATGTGGGCGCCGTCGACCATCGCCGTGGTCCCGCTGCCGTCGAGGACGACCGCCGAGCCCTCGACGGTCTTCACCTCGCCCTTGGCGCCGTTGATCTTGCTGCTGTCCACCTTGGTGTTGATCACGTGGTAGGTCAGGACCTTCTGCAGCTGGGCGGCGTTGGCCGGCTGCATCAGGCGGTCGAGCTCGCCGGCCGGCAGGGCCGCGAAGGCCGCGTCGGTCGGGGCGAACACCGTCAGGTTCGGATTGCTGGCCAGCACGCTGGTCAGGTTGGTGGCGTCCAGGGCCTTGAGGAAGATCGTGAACTGGCCGGACGCCTTGGCCGTGGCGATCAGGTCGCCGTTCGGGGTCACCTTGGCGGCCGGCGTGGCCGGAGCCGCCGTGGTCGCGGGGGGAGCGGCCGGAGGGGCGCTCGGAGCCGTCTGGGCGACAGCGACGCCCGAGAGCAGCGCGACGGCGGCGGCGGCGGAGAGGAAGCGCGTCACATACATGGCCTGGTCCTTTCGCTCGAATTCCAGGCCGGCTGTACGCTCCAGATTGCGAGTCCGTTGCACGACCTCACGGGCTCGTGATCCAGACTTCGCCGTTACTTGAAAAAGAACACCAGTGAAGCTCCGGCGAAGATCAGCAGGAAACCCAGCGCCGTCGTCCAGCGGATCGCCTCTCCGAGGTAGAAGTAGGAGAACAACGTGAAGACGATCAGCGTGATCGCTTCTTGGCCGGTCTTCAGCTGGGCCGTGGAATAGACGCCCGCACCGATGCGGTTGGCGGGAACCGCCAGCATGTATTCGGGCAGAGCGATCATCCAGCTGGTCAGGATGGCCAGAGGCAGGGCGATGGCCCGGTGCTTCAGGTGGCCGTACCAGGCGAAGGTCATGAAGACGTTGGAGCAGATCAGCAGCGCCCACGGGGCGATCTTGGCCCACAGGGGCGGCATGGAGAATCCTCCGAAAGGGAGATGGGAAGCGCGATTGTAGACGTTGAGCGACGTCCCGCGCCACGGCGCCGCTGGACGCTCATTTTGCCTTCTAAAAGTGCAATATCAGTGTTCTATGATTATTTTTCCGGCGCCTCGTCCCTTTCGTTTCTCAAACCCTAACCCGTGCCCCCGTTCCAGGAACCGTGGCCGATAGCGTGCGAGCGCCGGGGAAACGACGCGGCCGCATTCCGGCGGCGTCGCGGTGATCGAGTGAGCGAACGCGCTCTAGCAACCAAACAAGGGGGGCCTGCCTGTACGGCGGGCCGGAGCAAGGCGGATGAAACTGATCATAGCGGTCGTCAAACCCTTCAAGCTCGATGAAGTCCGCGAGGCGCTGGTCGCCGCGGGCGTCGAAGGCCTGACGGTGTCGGAAGTGAAGGGTTACGGCCGCCAGAAGGGCCAGACCGAGATTTATCGCGGCGCGGAGTACCAAGTGAACTTCGTGCCCAAGGTGAAGCTGGAAGCCGTTGTGGACGATGCGTCCGCGGCCAAGGCGGTCGAAGCGGTCAAGGCCGCCGCGGCCACGGGCAAGATCGGCGACGGCAAGATCTTCGTCCTCAATGTCGAAGAAGCCGTGCGCATTCGGACGGGCGAAACCGGCCCGGCCGCTCTGTAATCGCTGGGGAAAGGGGATACCAACGATGAAACTCACCTTTAAGCCGCTGGCCGGGCTGATGCTCGCCGCGACTCTCGCGGGGGCGCCGATCGGCGCCACCGCCTTCGCTCAGGAGGCCGCGCCGGCCGCCGCAGCCGCCGCGCCCGCCGAGGCCGCGCCGGCCCCGGCCGCCGCTCCGGCCGCTGCGGAGGCTCCCGCCGCCGCTCCGACCATCGTCGACAAGCAGGACAAGGGCGACAACGCCTGGATGCTGACCTCGGCGCTGCTGGTCCTGCTGATGATCCTGCCGGGCCTGGCCCTGTTCTACGGCGGCCTGGTCCGCTCCAAGAACATGCTGTCGGTCATGATGCAGGTCTCGACCGTGGCCCTGATCGGCTTCGTCGCCTGGTTCCTGTGGGGCTACAGCTTCGCCTTCACCGACGGCGGACACTGGGACACCTTCGTCGGCGGCCTGGGCCGCCTGTTCCTGAAGGACGTCACGCCGTCGAGCGTGGTCGCCACCTTCTCGACCGGCGTCGTGATCCCGGAACTGACCTTCATCGCCTTCCAGTCGACCTTCGCCGCCATCACCGCGGCCCTGGTGGTCGGTTCGCTGGTCGAGCGCATGAAGTTCGCCGCCATCGTCGCTTTCGCCGTGCTGTGGCCGCTGCTCTCGTACTACCCGATGGCCCACATGGTCTGGTGGTGGCCGGGTCCGGACGCGATCGCCCTGAACCCGACCGCGCCCGTCAAGGCCGGCCTGATCTGGAGCTTCGGCGCCCTCGACTTCGCCGGCGGCACCGTGGTCCACATCAACGCCGGTATCGCCGCCCTGGTCGGCGCCATCATCCTCGGCAAGCGCCAAGGCTTCGGCAAGGAGCCGATGCCCCCGCACTCGCTGACCCTGACCCTGGTGGGCGCCGGCCTGCTGTGGGTGGGCTGGTTCGGCTTCAACGCCGGTTCGAACCTCGAGTCGAACGCCTACGCCTCGCTGGCCATGGTCAACACCTTCGTGGCCACCGCCGCGGCCGGTCTGTCCTGGATCATCGTCGAGTGGATCACCCGCAAGAAGCCGTCGGCCCTGGGCCTGGCCTCGGGCGTGGTCGCCGGCCTCGTCGCCGTCACCCCGGCCGCCGGCTTCGCTGGTCCGATGGGCGCCCTGATCCTGGGCCTGGTCGTCTCGCCGATCTGCATCATCTTCTGCTCGGCCGTTAAGAACGCCCTGAAGTACGACGACAGCCTGGACGCCTTCGGCATCCACGGCATCGGCGGCATCGTCGGCGCCATCGGCACCGGCCTGGTGGTCAACCCCGCCTGGGGCGGCGCCGGCGTCGTCGACTACACCTCGTGCGCCAAGGACGGCGACATCTCGACCTGCGACACCGCCGCCTACGATCTGGTCACCCAGGTCATCGCCCAGCTGAAGGGCGTCGGCGTCACGATCGTCTGGTCGGCCGTCGCCTCGATCATCGTCTTCCTGGTGATCAAGCTGGTGATCGGCCTGCGCGCCTCGCCGGACTCGGAAGAAGAAGGTCTGGACATCTCCGAACACGGGGAACGCGCCTACCACAGCTGAGCCTTCGGGCTCCGCTGGTAAGCGGTCCAAAAAAGAAGGGCGCGGAAGCTTCGGCCTCCGCGCCCTTTTTCTTTGCTGGCTCGGTGCGTGATCCTCGTCCTTCGACAAGCTCAGGATGAGGATCAAGGCAAGCTCGACGTATCAGTAGGAAACCTCACCCTGAGCCTGTCGAAGGGCGAGGCTTCCTCAGCGAGCCCCCTACGGAACCCGCCGCGCCGAGATGATCTTCAGCGGCGGATCGATGATCTGGCCGGTCATGACCGGGTTGATCGCCTTGCCCGGCGTGGGCAGGGCCAGGATCTTCTTCACCACGTCCATCCCCTCGACCACCTTGCCGAAGGCGGCGAAGCCCTGGTTGTCGCCCGAGGCGGCCGGATTGGCGTCCAGGCCCGGGGCGTCGCCGATCAGTATGAAGAAGTCCGAGGTCGCCGTGCCCGGCGCGTTGCGAGCGATCGAGACCACGCCGTCCACGTGCTTGAGGCCGGTCTTGGTGGTCGGCTCGTGGGCGATCGGCGGCAGCACGCGCTTGGGATCCCCCTGCACGCCGCCCTGGATCAGGCCGTACTCCGGTGCGCCAGGGGCCCGCGAAGCCCGGAAGAAGGTCGCCCCGTCGTAGCGCTTCTGGTCGACATAGCGCAGGAAGTTGGCCGTGGTGATCGGCGCCTCCTTGGTGGCCAGCTCGATGACGATGCGGCCCAGCGGCGTCTCGACGGCCACGCGCGTGGGCGGCTTGGGCGCGGGCGGAGGCGGAGCGGCCGGCTGCGGCGCGGGCGCGGTTTCCTGGGCGTGCGCCGACGAGGCGGCGGCCGCCGCTGCGGCGGCGAGGAACAGGCGGCGGTCCATGCGGGGCTCCCTAAACACAAAGGCCAGGGACACTAGGCGGAAACCACCTCATCTCAAAAGCATCGTCATCCCGGCCGAAGCGCAGCGTAGAGCCGGGACCCAGGGGCCGCCGCAAAGCATCGGGAACCCACCGGGCGGCAACCTTTGCGCGGCGCCCAGTCTCCTGGATCCCGGGTCTGCGGCGCTACGCGCCTCCGCCCGGGATGACGCCCCAAGAGAACCTAGAACGGCCCGCCCAGGCGGCACCGCTTCACCCACCACTCCGGCCGCATAGTCTCGATACGCTCGGCCAGGCCCTCGGCCTCGATGTCGCTGGCGCACAGGGCAAAGCAGGTCGCGCCGGAGCCCGACATCCGCGCCAGCAGCGCCTCGGGCTCACCGGCCAGCAGTTCCAGCACCTGCCCGATGCGCGGCTCCAGGGCGACGGCCGGCGCCTGCAGGTCGTTGCGGGTCAGGGCGGCGAGCCAGGCGCAGACCTCTTCGGCGCTTTCAAAGACCTCGGGCGTGGGCGGCGGGGCCTCGCCGCGCGAATCGACGGCCGCATCATAGGCCCGATAGACCGCGCCGGTCGGCGACGGGACCAGCGGGTTGACCAGCACGGCGTGCAGTTCGGGCAGCACGGGGGCCGGCGACAGCCGCTCTCCCCTGCCCTGCGCGATGACCGGACAGCCCCAAAGGCACGGCACGCCGTCGGCGCCCAGCGATCCGGCCACGGCCTCGAGCTCGGCGTTAGACAGCGACAGCCCCAGGGCCTCGCGCAGCAGCCGCAAGGCCGCGCCGGCGTCGCTGGAACCGCCGCCCAGGCCGGCCGCGATCGGCAGGGCCTTGTCGAGGATCAGCCGCACCGGCGGGGCCGGCCCGCCGACCGCCTCGTGCAAAGCCCGCGCGGCGCGGACCACCAGGTTGCCGCCGTCGATCGGGATGTCGCCGCCGAACCGGCCGGTGGTCTCGAAACTGGGCGCGTCGGCCGGCTGGATCGACACCGTGTCGCCGACGTCGGCGAACACCATCAGGCTCGACAGCGGGTGATAGTTCTCCGCGTCGGGCCCGCCGACGTGCAGGAACAGGTTGACCTTGGCCGGGGCGAAGGCGGAACGGCGCATCGAGGTATCCGAGAACTGGGCTTGCGGCCCGTAGACCTAAAGCGTGTCGGCGCCGTTGGCCACGGCCGGGGCCTTGGCGGGGCCCTTGGACCCCAGCCCGTCCTTCAGCTTGGCCTCGGCGGCGGCTTTCTGCTCGGGGGTCGGCTCCAGGCTCAGCACGCGCCGCCACTGGAACTGGGCCTCGGTCTTGCGGCCCAGGCGCCAGTAGACGTCGCCCAGGTGGTCGTTGATGTCCGGATCGCCGGGCTCGAACTCGATGGCCTGCTCCAGCATTTCGACGGCGGCCTTGTCGTCGCCCAGGCGGTGATAGGCCCACCCCAGGGAGTCGAGCATGGCGCCCGACTGCGGGTTGGCCTTCACGGCCTTCTGGACCATCGACAGCGCTTCGGCCAGGTGCTCGTTGCGGTCGATCCACGAGTAGCCGAGATAGTTCAGCAGCTCGGGCTCGTTCGGATTGAGGCTGAGGGCCTGCTGCAGGTCGCGCTCGGCGTCGGGCCAGCGGCCGGCGCGCTCCAGCGACACGCCGCGCATGTAGAGAAGGCGCCAATCGGGCTTGTCCTTCTCGGCGGCCACCAGCGGGTCGATCACCGCCACGGCGTCGGCCCAGCGGTCGTTGGCCCGCAGCAGGTCGGCATAGACCAGCTGGGCGCTGCGGCCGGCGTTGGGCGACTTGGCGGCGGCCTCGGCGATGGTCAGGGCCTTGGCCTTGTCGCCGGCGTTCTGCAGCGTCCAGGCGATCTTGCCCTGGGCGGCCGGATAGCGGGACGAACTGGCGGGCACGCGGGCATAGGCGGCGCGGGCCGCCTCGGGGTCGCCACCCTGGTCGAGCAGGTCGCCGACCATCAGCAGCGCATCCTCGCGCTTGGGATCCAGGTGCAGGGCCAGGCGCAGATAGGCCAGGGCGAACTGGCTCTGGCGCTCGTTGCTGAACACCGCCGCGCAGGCGACCAGGCTGTTGGCCGCGCCCTGGCGGACCGTGCTCGACGGCGGGGCGGCCTTCTTGGCGACGGCGCGGGCACGGGCGTCCAGCAGAGCGGAATCGGTCGGGGCGTCGGCCAGGATGGAGTCGTAGAGCGCCACGGCCTCGTCGCGGCGCTTGCGGCGCTCCAGGAACGCGCCGTAGTCGATGGCGAACATCGGCCGCACGGCCGGAACCTCCATCAGCGCCTTGTAGTCGGCCTCGGCCTCGGCGGTCTTGCCGGCCCGCTCCAGGATCTCGGCGTGGCCCAGGCGGCCGAAATACTGGACGAGGCGGTCGTTGCGCAGCTCGGGCAGGGTCTGGGCCTTGGCGGCGTCGCCGGCCGCGGCGGCAGCCCACGGGGTCAGCAGGGTGACGACCGGACGATGCGGGAAGCCCAGGGTCGGATCGGCCAGCAGGCCTTGCGCTTCCTTGCCCTTGCCGCGCGACAGCAGATCGACGGCCTGGGTCAGCACGCCCAGGCGGCGCACGCCCTCGGTTCCGCCGGGCGCGACCGGCGCCAGTTCGGCGGCGCGCGACACGTCGCCGGCCAGCAGCGAGGCGGTGAAGGCGCGCTCGGCGATCAGGCCCGGGTCCTCGCCCAGGTTGCGGGCGGCCTGGAAATAGGCGGCGGCCTCTTCGCTGCGCCCGTCCTCCATCGCCGCCTGGCCGGCCAGGAACTGGCCGTAGGCCGAACGCCCGTCCCAGGGTGTGTTGTTCCACCCGCTCTGCTCGCCGCGCAAAGGCGGCCCCGACGCGGCGCAGGCGGCCAGGACGGCGGTGGAGGCCAGGGACAGGAGGACTCGGAAACGCATCATCCGGCCACCCTGTTCGGTTTCAGGGCGGGGGGCAAGGGCGGAGGCCGAAGTCGACGCCAAGGAACCTCCCCCTGTGGGGGAGGTGATCGCGAAGCGATCGGTGGGGGGTGTGATCGCCGAGCGGCCAAGACCAGCGGAAGCTGAAAACGTCCCCCCGCCGGCCTTCGGCCGCCTCCCCCACAGGGGGAGGTTTTCTACTTACATATTCGGATAGTTCGGTCCGCCGCCGCCTTCGGGCGTGGTCCAGACGATGTTCTGCGACGGATCCTTGATGTCGCAGGTTTTGCAGTGGACGCAGTTCTGGGCGTTGATCTGGAACTTCGGATTGGCGCCCTGCTCGTCGTACAGCACCTCGTAGACGCCGGCCGGGCAGTAGAGGCGCGCCGGCTCGCCGTATTTCGGCAGGTTGACGTCGATCGGGATCGACGGGTCCTTCAGCTTCAGGTGCGCCGGCTGGTCTTCCTCGTGGTTGGTGGCCGACAGGAAGACGCTCGACAGCTTGTCGAAGCTGATCACGCCGTCGGGCTTGGGATAGACGATCGGCTTGTAGTCCTTGGCCAGGCCCGTCGAGGCGGCGTCGGTCTTCTCGTGCTTCATCGTGCCGAAGAACGAGAAGCCGCCCAGCAGGTGGGTGCACCACATGTCGAACAGGCCGACGGCGCCGCCCAGAGCGGTGCCCAGCTTGCCCAGCAGCGGCTTGGCGTTGCGGACGGTCTTCAGCTCCTTGGCCACCCACGAGCTCTCGAAGGCGGTCTCGTACTCGACCAGGGCGTCGCCCTCGCGGCCGGCGGCGATGGCCTTGAACGCTTCTTCAGCGGCCAGCATGCCGGTCTTCATGGCGTTGTGGCTGCCCTTGATGCGCGGCACGTTCACGAAGCCGGCCGAGCAGCCGATCAGCACGCCGCCCGGGAACGACAGCTTCGGGATCGACTGGTAGCCGCCCTCGGTGATGGCCCGCGCGCCGTAGGCGATGCGCTTGCCGCCTTCCAGGTAGGGGCGCACCGAGGGGTGCTGCTTGAAGCGCTGGAACTCGTCGAAGGGCGAGATCCAGGGGTTCTTGTAGTTCAGGTGCACCACGTAGCCGATGGACACGTAGTTGTCCCCGAAGTGGTACATGAAGCTGCCGCCGCCCGTCTGGTTGTCCAGCGGCCAACCGGTGGTGTGCTGCGCCAGGCCCGGCTGGTGCTTGTCGGCGGGGATCTGCCACAGCTCCTTGATGCCGATGCCGTACTTCTGCGGCGACTTGCCGGCGTCCAGCTCGAACTTGGCGATCAGCTGCTTGGCCAGCGAGCCGCGCACGCCCTCGGCGATGAAGACGTACTTGCCGTGCAGTTCCATGCCCGGCTGGTAGTCCGGCTTCTCATGGCCGTCCTTGGCGATACCGACCACGCCGACGACCACGCCCTTCAGCGAGCCGTCCTCGCGCCAGACCATGTCCGAGGCGGCGAAGCCCGGATAGATCTCGACGCCCAGCTCCTCGGCCTGCGCCGCCAGCCAGCGGGTGACGTTGCCCAGCGAAGCGATGTAGCAGCCGTGGTTGTGCATGAACGGCGGCATGGCGAACATCGGCAGGCTCGCCTCGCCCTGCGGGCCGAGCAGCAGGAACTTGTCCTTGGTGACCGGGGTCTCGAGCGGCGCGCCCTTTTCCTTCCAGTCGGGGATCAGTTCGTTCAGCGCCTTGGGATCGATGACCGCGCCCGACAGGATGTGGGCGCCGACTTCCGAGCCCTTTTCGACCAGGGCCACGCTGATTTCGGTTCCGGCCTTCTCGGCCAGCTGCTTGAGACGGATGGCCGACGCTAGGCCCGCCGGGCCGCCCCCGACGATGACGACGTCGTATTCCATCGACTCGCGTTCGAGGACTTCGCTCATGGCTTCTCCCGCCCCAGGCTCTTGAGTGGAGCCTGCCTTCTTCCTGTTTGAGTCGGACTTTATCCGAACGTGACGCCACGGCGGTCAAGGAAAACCGGATAGTTTTTGTTGCACCGCAGCGCGGACATATCGGTGACGCAGCCCATTATACTCGCTAGAGAAAACGTCATGAGCCTCGCCGTCGATCCGCGCGCCGTCGAAAGCCTGCTGGCCTTCTGGGCCGATGCGGGTGTCGAGGCCTGCTACGCGGACGAGCCGATCGACCGCCTGGCCGAGGGCGCGGCCCTGCTGCGGGCCCGCAGCCAGCCGCAGCCGATAGCCGTCGCAGCCCCTCCTCCCCGTCCCGGCGCGTTCGGCGGCGTCGACATCGGCGCGGCCGCCGCGGAGGCCAAGGCGCTCGCCGCCGCCTGCAACGACCTGGAAAGCCTGGCCGCCGCCATCGCCGCCTTCGACGGCTGCCCACTGAAGACCCAAGGCGCCAAGCAGGCGGTGTTCTCGCGCGGCCCCGGCGACGCGCCGGTCATGGTCATCGGCGAAGGTCCCGGCGCCGAGGAAGACGCCCGCGGCCAGCCCTTCGTCGGCCGGGCCGGCCAGCTGCTCGACCGCATGCTCAAGGCCGCCGGCCTGCAGGACCGCGCCTTCATCACCAACACCGTCTTCTGGCGCCCGCCGGGCAACCGCACGCCCACGCCCCAGGAGCAGGCCGTCTGCGCCCCGTTCGTCGAACGGACCATCGCCCTGGTGAAGCCCAAGCTGATCCTGATGGTCGGCGGCGCCTCCGCAAAGAGCATGTTGCGCCGTGAGGAGGGCATTTTGTCGCTTCGCGGCCGCTGGTTCGAGTGGCGCTCCGAGGACGGTTCGATCGAGGTTCCGGCCTTGCCCAGCCTGCATCCGGCCTTCCTCCTGCGCCAGCCGGCGGCCAAGAAGAAGGCCTGGCAGGACCTGCTGATGCTGGCCGAAAGACTTGATCGGCCGGAAAGGCCCCATTAAACAAGCCGCTGACCAGTCGGAACGGGGACGCGCGCCGCCTTTGCAGAGGCCTTGCGCGGATACGATTTGCAGCTTTTCGCTCGCCCTCTGGCCGTTGTCTCGGCCCTCGCGCTTTGCCTGAACCTCGCCGCGCCCGCGGTGCGGGCCGCGGGGCTGGAACCTCTGTCCGACAGCGACCAGCGCTTCTACCAGGCCGCCTTCACGGCGGCCGATCGCGGTGACTTCGACGCCGCCGAAGCCGCCTTCGCCAACACCCGCGACCGCAGCCTGGTCGGCAAGCTGTCGCTGACCCGGCTGATGCACCCGACGGCCTACACGGCCAGCTACGACGACCTGACCGGCTGGCTGAAGCTCTATGGCGACGAGGCCGGCGCCGACCGCGTCTACGCCCTGGCGCTGAAGCGCAAGCCCGCCCGTTCGCCCGAGCCCAAGGCCCCCGAACTGTTCGTCGAGGTCGCCCAGGGCGTGCGCAGCGCGGGTCCGGCCGACAAGGGCCGCGCCGCCCGCGAAGCCTATTATTCCGGCGACGTGAAAGCCGCCCTGAAGCTGGCCAAGCTGGCCAACGAGCGCTGGATCGCCGGCCTGGCCGCCTTCCGCCTGGAATCCTACGCCGACGCCCGCGGCTATTTCGAGCAGGTGGCCCACGACGAGGGCCAGGACGACTGGCTGCGCGCCGCCGGCGCCTTCTGGGCCGCCCGTTCGGCCAGCATGGCCGGCGACAAGACCGCCGTCCGCGACCTCCTGAACCAGGCCGCCCAGGCGCCGCAGACCTTCTACGGCATGATCGCCGCCCGCCAGCTGTCCATGGCCGGCGTGGCCGTGGCCAATGATCCGGACGACCCGATCGCCGCCCTGATCACCCGCGTCTCCTACAGCGGCCCCGACCCAGCCTCGCTGAACAAGCTGCTGGCCTCCGACCTGCGCGCCCGCCGCGCCGCCTCCCTGGCCCAGCTGGGCCGCTGGACTGAGGCCGGCGCCGAGCTGCGGGCCGGCCTGTCGCTGGCGACCGACGACAAGGCCCGCGCCGACTGGAGCGCCCTGACCCTGGCCCTGAACGCCCGCGCGCCGTTCAATGCCGGCCGCCCGGTCAAGAAGATCGGCGGCGAGGACTATCCCCTGCCCGAGCTGGCTCCCAAGGGCGGCTTCACGATCAGCAAGGCCCTGGTCTACGCCCTGGTGCGACAGGAAAGCCGCTTCGACCCGATGGCCGTTTCCGGCGCCGGGGCCGTGGGCCTGATGCAGTTGATGCCCGTGGCCGCCGCCCGCGCCGCCGGCGACGACAAGCTGCTGGCCGACAACACCCCGCTGTTCGACCCGGCCTTCAACCTGCGCGTCGGCCAGGACTACTTCACCTGGCTGATGGACCGCGGCCTGCAGAGCCCCGACATCCTGCGCGCCGTCGCCGCCTACAACGGCGGCCCGGGCACCCTGCTGAAGGTGCAGCAGCAGCTGGGCCAGGACTGCGACAGCCTGCTGCTGATCGAAAGCCTGCCGGCCCAGGAGACCCGCAACTACGTCGAGAAGGTCATGGCCTCGTACTGGACCTACCGCCGCCTGCTCGGCGCGGAGACCAAGACCCTCGACGCCGTGGCCAGCGGCCAGCGGGTGATCGACTTCCGGCTGGATATGTAGAACGCCGAAAGGAACCTCCCCCTGTGGGGGAGGTGATCGCGAAGCGATCGGTGGGGGGAGTAATCCTCCCGGCGCCCCGAAAGCTGGGAACGTCCCCCCACCGGCCTTCGGCCGCCTCCCCCACAGGGGGAGGTTCCTGATGATCTACCCCGCCTCCCCCGTCAGCTCCCGCCGCGCCTTCTCCAGCTCCTCTGCGTAGCGCCGCGTCGCATAGGCTTCCGACAGCACGCCCAGCACGTTGCGCTTGTCGTCGATGACGGCCAGCTCGTCGGTCTCGCCGTGGTCGAAGGCGCGCATGACGTCCTTGATGGTCTGGTCGGGCTTCAGCACCGTCTCGGCGTTGATCGCCAGGCTCGACACCGCCTTCTCGCCGTCGCCGCCCTCGACATAGGCCTTGGCGGTCGGGATCAGGCCGGCGTAGAGCCCCGCCTCGTCGACCATGATCACCCGCTTGGTCGAGCCCAGCGGGAAGCGGCGGCGGAACTCGGCCAGGGTGGTCGAGGCCGGCACGGTCTGGACGTCCTTGCGCATCATCCGCCCGGCGCTCAACGGCCGCATCCACGACACGTCGTGGGCGCTGCGGATGGTCTCGCCGCGCAGGTGCAGCCGCCAGGTCGAGAACGAATAGCCGAAGGTCTCGCGCACCATGGCGCTGGCGATCATCGAGGCCACCAGGGCCGCGGCGGCCACGGTGAAGTCGCCGGTCGCCTCCAGCACCAGGAACGACATGGTGAAAGGGCCGCCGACCACGGCCACGCCCAGCGCCGCCATGCCGACCAGGGCCGCGACGGTCGGATCCAGGGTCGGCGCCCAGGGGATCAGCAGCGACAGCGCCGAGAACACCTGGCCGATCAGCGCCCCCAGAAACAACGAGGCGAAGAAGAGGCCGCCCCGAAACCCGAAGCTCAGCGAGATCACCGAGGCCAGCGCCTTCATCGCCAGCAGCAGCACCAGCATCTTCAGCGGCAGTTCCGTCATCAGGTTCAGGTGCAGCGCCCCGTGCCCAGCCGACAGCGTCTGGGGAGTCACCAGGGCCAGCGCCGCCAGGCCGACGCCGCCGATCGCTGGCCGCAGCCAGCGCGGGATCGACGAGCGCGTCACCAGCCGCTCGGCGTTGGCCACCAGCCGCATAAGGGCGATGCCCAGCACCGCGCTGATCAGGCCCAGCAGGGCGTAGAGGCCGTAGTCGGTCCAGGACTGCACGGCCTGGGTGTCGGTCTTCAGCAGGTAGGGGATCGCGCCCATCTTGCCGGCCACCAGCACGGCGGCCAGGGCGGCGGCGGCCACGGGCGCCAGGTTGGCGACGGTATAGGCCCCGATGACGATCTCGAAGGCGTAGAAAGCCCCGGTCAGCGGCGCCCCGAACGCGGCGGCGATCGCCGCTCCAGCGCCCGCGCCCACGAGCGTGCGCATGTCGGCCCGGCGCAGGTTCAGCCGCTGGCCGGCGAACGAGGCCGCCGCCGCGCCCGCCTGGGCATAGGCCGCCTCCAGCCCCACCGAGGCCCCTACTCCGTTCGACAGCATGGTCTGGCCGCAGATGAAGGCGCTGTCCTTCATCGACAGCCGCCCGCCGTGCAGAGCGTTGGCCTCCACCGGGTCGACGGCCGGACGCGGCCGGTACTTGGCCCAGGCCCAGCCGGCGCCGCCCAGCAACAGGCCGCCGATCGGAATGGCCAGCAGCCGCCAGGGCGCCACATGGGTCTGGGCGCTCAGCCGCTCGTTGATGTCGATCTGAAACAGCAGCATCTGCAGACCATGCGCCACCTGCGCCTGCACGACCGCGAAGGTCCCGGCCGCCACCCCGATCAGGGTCGCCACGGCGATCAGCCAAAGCTCGCTCGACCGGATCCTGCGCCGCAGCCAGCCGACGCCCTTCACGGATGCGGCGGCGGAGGCGTGGGCGAGCGACATGGGTCCTCGATAACGCGGCTTGCGGGGGCGCTGCAACGCCCCTTCTCCCCTTGCGGGAGAAGGTGTCGACGAAGTCGACGGATGAGGGGTCGAAAGGCCTCTCCACCAGCTTCTGAGAGACCCCTCACCCGACCTCCCTCCGGGAGGCCACCCTCTCCCGCAAGGGGAGAGGAATCAGAGCCTAACGCTCCTCGCCTTCAGCCGCCCCGCCAGCGCCTTCTCCGGCGCGCTCCCCGCGAACCCGGCCGTCGCCGCATAGTCCAACCGCCGAACAAGCAGTCCCAGCGGCGCCGCCGTCAGCCGCGCCAGCACCCCGCCCGCCGGAACCAGCAAGGCCGCCGCCCCTGCGCCGCCGGCCAGATGCGCCTCGACCGGACCGCGCCAAGCCTCGGGCAGTCCCCGCGCCGGATCCAGCGCCAGGATCCAGTCGCCGCGCGCCACCGCCGCCCCGGCCGCCAGCAGCGCGCCCCGATCACCCGAAGCCGCCACGAACCTCGCCCCGCTGTCCTCGATCAGGGCGTCCAGCCCCGGCTCTGCCGCCCCGGCGATCACCACCTCCTTGACCAGACCGTCGACGGCCGCCGGCACCAACTGGGCCAGAAGCTGGGCGAGCGCGTGCACGGAGGCTGGACCGGGCGCGACGGCGGGAAGGATCACGGAGATCATGTCCAGGCTTTGCGGCTTCGCCATGGGCGGCGTCAAGCATCGTTCTTGTTATGTTCTCAATGTGAGCGTAAGGTTCGCCCCATGCTGTCGCGCCGCTCCTTCACCGACACCGCCTACAAGACCGGAACCGCCGCCCTGCGCGGTCGCGGGGCGCGCAGCAACGAGACCGGCCGTTACGAGAGCCGCACGTCCGAGCCCTTCGACGACGGCTGGACCGAGGAGGACAACGCCGCCCGGCCGCTGACCACCAGCGTGCTGGCCATGAAGTCCAAGACCGTCATCGCTCGCAACAAGAGCCCCGACGTCGGCTTCGACCGCTCGATCAATCCCTATCGCGGCTGCGAGCACGGCTGCATCTACTGCTACGCCCGTCCCGCCCACGCCTATCTGGGCCTCTCTCCCGGCCTCGACTTCGAGAGCAAGCTGTTCTTCAAGCCCGAGGCTGGCAAGCTGCTCGACCGCGAGCTTTCCAAGCCCACCTACAAGGTCGGCAGCGTCCATATCGGCGGCGACACCGACCCCTACCAGCCGCAGGAGCGCGGGCTTCGCGTCACCCGGGCGGTGCTGGAGACGCTGAGCCGCTATCGCCACCCGTTCTCGATCATCACCAAGTCGGCGCTGATCACCCGCGATCTCGACATCCTCGGTGAGATGGGCCGGGCGGGCCTGGCCCGGGCGGCCGTGTCGATCACCACGCTCGATCGGCGCCTGGCCCGCAGCATGGAGCCCCGCGCCGCCACGCCCGAGCGGCGGCTCGACGCCGTGCGCCAGCTCTCCGAAGCCGGCGTGCCGACCATCGTCATGTTCGCCCCGGCCATCCCGTCGCTGAACGACCACGAGATGGAGGCGGTGCTGGAGCGGGCCAAGGAAGCCGGCGCGGTGGCGGCGGGATACGTCGCCATCCGCCTGCCGATGGAAATCCACGGCCTCTTCGAACAGTGGCTGGCGTCGGACCATCCCGACCGCGCCAAGCGGGTGATGTCGCTGGTGCGCCAGATGCGCGGCGGGGCGGCCTATGACAGCGAGTTCGGCAAGCGCATGACCGGCGAAGGCCCGATCGCCGAGGTGCTGAACCAGCGCTTCCACGCCGCCCTGAGGCGCTTCGAACTCGACAAGCCCCTGCCCCGCCTCGACATCACCCAGTTCCGCGTCCCGCCCAAGGCGGGGGATCAGTTGAGTTTGTTCTAGTCGCTCCTTCCACCCCCACGCCCGTCATCCCGGCCGAAGCGAAGCGGAGAGCCGGGACCCAGGGGCCGCCGTATTGCGCCGGCCATCTCAGGGGCGCCTGATCTGGACGCCGCGTCCAGTCACCTGGATCCCGGCTCTGCGGCCCGCTACGCGGTCCTCCGGCCGGGATGACGACGGAGGGAGAGGCGAGTCCACGCTTGCGTCTGTCACAGGAAGGTCCGCCAATGCCGCCCATGACAACAGAACACCGTTACGCCGGCGGATGCCTGTGCGGCGCCGTGCGCTGGAGCGCCACGGGCGCGCCGATCTATCAGGGCTATTGTTGCTGCGCCGACTGCCGCAAGGCCTCGGGCTCGGGCTTCGTGCCGTTCATGGGCTTTCCGGCCTCGGCGGTGACGATCACCGGCGAGACGCTGAAGGTCCGCTCGCCGGCCTTCCGGGGCGGTACGGCCCTGCGCAACGCCTGCCCGACCTGCGGCGGCCTGGTGTTCGGCGGCGAGGTCGGGGTCGACGCCAGCCACACGATCTATGCCGGCTCACTGGACGACGCCGCGCAGTTTTCGCCGACCATGGCCCTCTTCCTACGCGACAAGCCCGACTGGGTCGTGCTGCCGCCGGGTCTGGCGACCTTCGAGACCATGCCGGACTAGAAAATCGCCCACCACCTCTGTCGGGACGGACGCCCGCCGTTCGTCATGGCCAAGAACCGCCCGAGCCGGGGCGCACAAAAGCAAAGGGAGAACGAGCATGTCGGATACGATCGGAAGGTTCGGCTGGTACGAACTGATGACCACCGACGTCGCGGCGGCGGCGAAATTCTACGCCGAGGTCGTCGGCTGGACGCCCACTGACTCCGGCCTGCCCGGCCCCACGCCCTACACCATCCTCAATGTCGGCGGGTCAGGCGTCGGCGGCGTCTTCACGCCCGAGGGCGGCTGCCCGGACGGCTCCCGCCCAGGCTGGATCGGCTACATCTTCGTCGATGACGTCGACGCCTATGTGGAGAAGGTCACCGCGGCCGGCGGCTCGGTGTTCATGCCGCCCGACGACATCCCGACGGTGGGCCGCTTCTCGGTCGTCGCCGATCCGTACGGCGCGGTCTTCACGCTGTTCAAGCCGTTCCCGCAGGACGAGATCCCAACGCCGCCGCCGGAAGGCGCGCCCGGCACGTTCGGCTGGCGCGAGCTGATGGCCGGCGATCTGGAAGGCGCCTTTTCCTTCTATTCTGGCCTGTTCGGCTGGGTGAAGACGCAGGCCATCGACATGGGTCCGATGGGAACCTACCAGCTCTTCGCCTATGAGGCGGGCGGTCCGGACGTCGGCGGCATGATGACCAGGACGCCCGACATGCCGGTGTCGTTCTGGAACTATTACGCCCAGGTCGACAGCGCCTGCACCGCCCGCGACCGCGCCCTGACCGCCGGCGCCACGACCATGATGGACGTCCACGAGGTGCCCGGCGGCAGCTGGATCTATATGGGGACCGACCCGCAGGGGGCCGGGTTCGCCGTGGTGAGCGCGCAGCAATAGCCCTCTCCCCTTGCGGGAGAGGGTGGCCCGCGAAGCGGGTCGGGTGAGGGGTCGATAGTGCGATCGGCCGCGCAAGCGGAAAGACCGGCCGCGGCGTCCAGGTTCTGAGAGACCCCTCATCCGTCGGCTGTCGCCGACACCTTCTCCCGCAAGGGGAGAAGGATCATTTCTCCAGCAACAACGCCTTGGTCAAAAACGCCTTGTCCCGCCCGATCACGCGCAGCCCCGCCGCGCCGAACAGCGCCTCCAGATCCTCCTGCGCGTAACTCCCGTAGAAGGGCTCGTGGAAATAGGCCGGGAAGACCTCGAGCATCCGCGCCAGCTGCGGCTCGTCCGACGGCTGGACGGAGTCGGCGAAGGCCAGCACGCCGCCGGGCTTGAGCACCCGGGCGATCTCGGCGGCCACGATGGGGCGCACGCGCGGCGGCAGTTCGTGGAACAGGTAGACGCAGGTCACGGCGTCCAAGCTGCAATCGGCGAAGGGAAGATGCTCGGCATTGGCCTGCACCATGCCCCGGCCCGAGCGGGTGCGAGCTTCGACCAGATAGGCTGGCGACAGATCGACGCCCGCCAGGGCCGCGCGCGGGAAAGCCTGCGCCAGGTCCCGCAGGAAGGCGCCGGAGCCGCAGGCGACGTCGATGGCGCCGAGCTCTCGCTGGTCGCGCCCTCGCCAATGCTTGGCCAGCAAGCTCAAGGCCCGCCGGCGCATCGCCCCGGCCGCGCCGGAGAACAGCGCCTCGACCTGGGCGTCGTAGCGGCGGGCGCTCTCGGCGGTGAACCAGCCGCCCGACTGATAGTGGAAGTTCTGCCGGTAATAGGCCGGATAGCCCTGGCTTTTCGGATCGTCGCGTACCTCGACGCCGTCGCCGCGCCGGCGGCGCTGATCGACCTCGCGAGCGTCGGCCAGGAAATCCCAGGCCTTGAGGATCGAGCCGGCCGGATCAGCGGGCGCATCCTCCATCGGCGGGTAGAGGCCGGCGGCGACGTCGGCGGCGTCCTTCTCGAAGGCCGCGAAATAGGCGCGGCGCAGGCGAGCCCGCGACACCGGCGGCGCCTCGGAAGCGAAGCGCGGCGCGGCCTTGCCCTCGGTCGGCCGGGTCATGAACTTGGCCAGGCCGCCGGCGGCGGTCCACCAGGCGGCCTTGGCCGCCGCCTTGCCCCGCTGGGCGGCGGCGTCGAGCGTAAAAGCCCTACGCCCGCCCTCGCCTCTTCGTTCGTCCTGGACCATGCCGCCTCATCGCGAGAAGACGCCGACCAGCTCAATATGCGGCGACCAGAGGAACTGGTCCACCGGCAGCACCTTCTCCAGCTTGAAGCCCGCGTCGATCAGCACGCCGGCGTCGCGGGCGAAGGTCGCCGGATTGCACGACACCCCCACCACCCGCGAGACCTTGGACTTGGCGATCTCGTGCGCCTGCTCCAGCGCCCCGGCGCGCGGCGGGTCGAAGACCACCGCGTCCATCCTGTCGAGCTCGGTCGACAGCATCGGCCGGCGGGTCAGATCCCGCGCCTCGGCGGTGATCGCCTTCAGGCCCGGGGCCGAACCCAGGGCCGCCTTCAGCGCCGCGATCGCCGGCTCGGCGAAGTCGGCGGCGTAGACCGAGCCGATCTCGGCCAGGCGGAAGGTGAAGGTGCCCACGCCGCAGAACAGGTCGGCGATCTTGGCCGCGCCGGCCACGTGCGCCAGGGCGAAGTCGGCCATGGCCTTCTCGGCTGCGGGCACGGCCTGCAGGAACGATCCGGCCGGTAGCGGCACGATGGCCGGCCCCAGCTTCACCAGCGGCTGGCGGGCCATGTACAACGTCTCGCCGGCCAGGGTGACGCGGGCGAAGTCGAACTCGCCGGCGGTCATGGCCGCCTGCACGCGGGCGTCGGCCGACAGCCCCCCGCTCTTGCGCTCGACGCCGGTGACGTCGATGTCCAGGCCCGTGCCGGTCAGGGTGACGTGCAGGGTCGGGGCCGACTTCGGGTGCTCGAGGAACGGCTGGGCCAGTCGCGCCAGGCCCGGCAGGGCCGCGACGATCTTAGGATGGGTGACCGGGCATTCCTCGATCTTCACCAGGTTCCAGGAGCGGCGCTCCTTGAAGCCCAGGCGCACCCCGCCCTTGCCGCCGCGCGCGTGCAGCGCCACCCGGCGGCGCGAGGCCGGCGGCGAGGCGATGGTCGGCAGGATCTCGGTCTCGATCCGCTCGCGCTTCAGCTCGAACCGCACCTGATCGCGCTTCCAGTCGAGATAGGGCGCGATGTCCCAATGCTGCAGGGCGCAGCCGCCGCAGTGGCCGAAGTGCCTGCACGGCGGCGCGACCCGCTCGGGGCTGGCCTCGAGGATGTCGACGAGCTCGCCGCGCGCGCCTTCCATCCGGGCGGTGATCTTCTCGCCCGGAAGGGTCAGCGGCACGAAGGCCGGACCGGCCGCCACGCCGTCGCCCTGGCCGCCGACGGCGTCGATAGTCAGTTCTCGCATTGTCAAAAGTCGCCTTGAAGGAACCGCGCCGGGTTCCGATCCGTTCAAGCCAAGCCATGGGCATGGCCAAATTTCCGCCTCTTCCGCGCCAAGTTCGACGCCGAAGAAGCCAGTTCGAACGCGTCCATACCTCATTCGGGGGCCGCGTGCGTGAACGAAGATGAACGGCCCGGTCAACGACCGTTCAGCTACGGCTTGGCATGGTGCGAGCAACGGACGGTCCCCCGATCGTCACGCCCGCCTTCAGGGAGAGTTTTTCGATGATGATCCGGACCGCCATCAGCGCCATCGTCGCCGGCGCGGCCCTCGTCGGAGCCGCGGCCCCGACGATCGCCTCGGCCCAGGCCTATGGCTACGATCAGGGCGGCTATCAGGGCGGCCAGGGCGGCGCCTATGACCGCAACGGCTACTACTACGACCCCTGCCGCCGCAGCACGACCAACCGCACCACCGGCGGCGGTCTGGCCGGCGCCGGCATCGGCGCGGCCATCGGCAGCAGCGTCGCGGCCCGCGGCGCCAAGACCGAAGGTGCGGTGCTGGGCGGCCTGCTCGGCGCGGTCGTCGGCGGCAACATCGGCAAGAGCTCGGCCGCCTGCGCCCCCGGCGCGACCCCGCCGCCGCCTCCCCCGCCGCCCCGCGCCTACAACGACCGTTACGACGACTACGACCGCAACGCCGGCGGCTATGACGACGCCCAGTACGATCGTCGCGGCGGCTACACCTACGAGTCCGAGCGCTCCTACCGGGTGACCGAGGGCCGCGCCGACGCCAACGGCTGCACCCTGGCCGAAAGCCCGATCTATCTGCCCGACGGCCGCACCCAGAAGCGCTTCGTCCGCGTCTGCCCCGACGCCTCGGGCCGCTACCAGGTCGTCGACTAAGCTTCGGATTTCCTCCCCGAAATCCCATACTGAGGGCCGCCAGCTCCCCCGCTGGCGGCCTTTTCTTTTGCCCGGTCCCTGGCGGAACCACCGCCCCGCCCTGCTATTGAGATCGCATGACAGACGTCGACATCGCGATCGTGGGCGCCGGCGCGGCGGGCCTTGCCGCCGCCGGTGAAGTGGCCGCCAGCGGCCGTTCGGGCCTGCTGCTGGAAGCCCGCGACCGGCTTGGCGGACGCGGCTGGACGATCCCCTCCCCCGTCGGGCCGCTGGACCTTGGCTGCGAATGGCTGCACTCGGCCGACCGCAACCCGCTGGTCGCCCGGTTCGAGGCCTTGGGCCTGACCATCGACCGCACCCCGCCGCCCTGGGCCAACATCGCCGACAATCCCGCCTTCGACCGCGAGGAGCGCGCCGCGTTCGGCGCGGCCTTCCAGGCTCTGGACGAACGGCTGGCGGCGGCCGCCGAGGACGGCGGCCCCGACCGTCCGGCCTCGCAACTGCTACTGCCGGGCGATCCCTGGAACCCGTTGCTGAACGCCTTCAGCGCCTTCTACAACGGCGCCGAGTTCGACCGGGTCTCGCTGCACGACTACGCCGCCTATGACGACAGCGAGGTCGACTGGCGCGTGGCCGAAGGCTATGGCGCGGGCCTCGCCCGCCTGGCGCCCGCCCTGCCGACCCGTCTCTCCACCCCGGTGACCACCATCCGCCACGACGGCCCGCGCCTGGTGCTGGAGACGCCGAAGGGCGCGATCTCGGCGCGAGCGGCGATCATCTGCGTTCCCACCGCGATCCTGACCTCGGGCGCCCTGCGCTTCGTCCCTGACCTGGCAGGCAAGCTGGACGCCGCCGCCGGCCTGCCGCTGGGCCTGGCCGACAAGGTGTTCCTCCAGGTCGACGAGCCCGAAGCCTTCGCGCCCGAGAGCCAGCTGTTCGGCGATCCCCGCAGGACCGCGACCGGCGCCTATCACCTGCTCCCGCTGCACCGGCCCGTGATCGAGGTGTTCCTCGGCGGCGCCCACGCCCGCTCGCTGGAAGGGCAAGGCCCTGGCGCGGCGGCGGCGTTCGCGATCGACGAACTGGTCGGCCTCTACGGCTCGGGCCTGCGTTCGCGCGTCCATGTGCTGGCGGAAACCGCCTGGGCCGCCGACCCGTTCGCCGGCGGCTCCTATTCCCACGCCCTGCCCGGCCGCGCCGGCGACCGCGCCCGCCTGACGACGCCGGTGGATGGCAGGCTGTTCTTCGCCGGCGAGGCCTGCTCGCCCGACGCCTTCTCCACGGCGCACGGGGCCTGGCTCACCGGCGTCGAGGCCGGGCGGGCGGCTGTAGCGGCGGTGGGCTGAGGCCGCTACGGCCAAGACAATGGCGCGCTCTGCGATCGATCTGGCGCGTCTTGCCAATGCCGTGGCGGACCATCGCGCCTAGCTTCCTTTCGACAGTCAGGAAGGGTCGATGATGTTGGAACGCCGAAAAAGGGTCGCGCTGGTCACGGGCGCGTCTTCGGGCATGGGCAAGGAGATCGCCAAGCGGCTGATCAAGGACGGCTATCAGGTCTACGTCGCCGCGAGGAGCGTCGATCGGATGGCCGATCTCGTGGATCTCGGCGCCAAGGCCGTGGCGATGGACATCTCCAAGGAAGCCGACATCATCGAGACCGTGCGCAGGATCAATGTCGAGGTCGGCGGGGTCGATGTTCTGGTCAACAACGCCGGCTTCGGGCTCTACGGCGCCGTCGAGGACATCTCGCTGGATGAAGCCCGCTATCAGTTCGAGGTCAATCTGTTCGGCGTCGCGCGTCTGACGCAACTGGTGCTGCCCGAGATGCGCAAACGCCGCGAGGGCAAGATCGTCAACATCAGCTCGATGGGCGGCAAGATCTACACGCCGCTCGGCGCCTGGTACCACGCCACCAAGCATGCGCTCGAAGGCTGGTCGGATTGCCTGCGGCTCGAACTGGACCCGTTCGGCATAGACGTCATCATCATCGAGCCCGGCCTGATCGAGACCGGCTTCGGCGACGTCGTCGCCGAAGGTATCCAAAACCGCTCGGGCGGCGGCGTCTACGCCCCGATGACCGAGGCCGTGGTCAGGTCGACGCGCGGCGCCTACGGCCAGGGGCGTGGCACGCCGGCGACCAGGGTCGCGGCCGTCGTGTCCAGCGCGCTGAAGGCGCGTGATCCGAAGACGCGCTATGTCGTGGGGAAATACGCCAAGCCTATGATCGCCCTGCGCCGCTGGCTGGGCGACCGGGCCTTCGACCGCATCATCATGAGCCAGATGGGCTAGGGAGCCGACATGACCACCAGCCAGGCCCAGCTCGACCGGTGTCGATTGCCGACGGCCTTCTGGCGCGCGATCGAAGCCGTCGGCCTGGCTCCGGCGGCGGTCTTGCGGCAGGCCCGTCTTCCGGCGACGCTCCATATCAACGCCGACGCCTTCGTATCCACCGAGCAGTTCTTCGCCCTGTGGACGGCGATCGCCTCGCTGAGCCATCTGCCGGATCTGGGCATCCGACTGGTCGAAGCCACCGAGACCGGCGTCTATCCGCCGTCGATGCTGGCCGCCTTCTATGCGCGCGACTATCGCGACGGGCTTCATCGGGTCGCACGCTTCAAACGGCTTTGCACGCCCGAGAAACTCAGTCTGGTCGAAGCCGACGGCGAATGCGTCATCACCAATGAGTGGCTGTTCGCCAACGGCCCCGCACCGGCCATCTTCGTCGACCTGGCCTTCACCGCCCTGCTTGAACTGGGGCGCAGGGCGAGCGGACGGCGGATCGCGCCCCGGCGCGTGGAATTCGCCAGGCCGTCGGTGCGGCACGACGCGTGGGAAAGCTATTTCGGCTGCCCGATCCGCTATGGCGCGGAAAGGGACGCGCTGGTCATCGACGCAGCCGACCTTGACCTACCCTTCCCGGGCCACAATCCCGAGATGCTGGAAATCCTGACCCCGGCGCTGGCCGCCGCCCTCGGCGAACTCGAGTCCGACAGCACGATGGGCGAGCAGATCAAGGTGGTGCTCAAGCGCCGCATGGCTTCGGGTCGCCCCGAAATCTCGGACATCGCCCATGAACTGGGCGTCAGCGAGCGGACGCTTCAGCGGCGGGTGACGGAAGAAGGCTCGACCTTCCGGCAATTGCTGTCGGAAGCGCGTCAGGAGCTCAGCCGTCAATTGCTGGATGATCCGAGCGCGGGGATCGAAGAGATCGCCTATCTGCTGGGCTACCAGGACACCGGCTCGTTCTATCGCGCATTCCGGGACTGGGAAGGCGTAACGCCGGGTCGATGGCGTGAGATGAAATTCGCCGCGACCTGACGCCCGCTTTCGACGCGTCCAGAGAGGAGGTGGCGGCGACTATCCGCCGCCAACCGCGCCTCACCCCTTCAGCCAGGCCGCCGCCTCCTCCACGTCGACCACGTCCGCGTACTTCAGCTGCAGGTCGGTCAGGTTGGCGAAGTGGTAGCTCTCGTGCTTGTCGGCCACGCACTGCTCGGGAACGATGGTGCGGTAGCCGCGCGACAGGCTCTCCACCGCGCTGGCCCGCACGCAGCCGCTGGTCGAGCCGCCGGTCAGGATCACGGTGTCGACCTTGTGCCAGACCAGATAGCTCTGCAGCGGGCTCTCGAAGAAGGCGCTGGGCATGCGCTTGTCGTAGACGAGGTCGACAGCCGCATCGATCTCGACCCGCGGGTCGAAGGCGTGGCGCTCGCTGTCCTGCTTGATGTTCTGCAGGCTGTCGGGCGTGTCGGTGCGGGTGCCCCAGACGCCGGCGTCGCCACCGTCGGGCTTGTACATCACCCGCGTCCAGATCACCGGCATGCCCCGCGCGCGGGCCAGGGCCGACAGGCGGTTGACGTGGGCGATCTGGTCGGGGTCGGTGACGTAGGCGCTCTTGGGGAAGAGGTCCGGCCGCGTATAGGCCTGCTGGAAGTCGATATTGACCACCGCCGCCTTGGACCCGAAGCCGAAGCGGGCGCGGGCCGGATTGGCCTTCACCGCCTCGTAGAGCTGCCGCGCGGTCTTGTCTTCGCGCACCATGGTCGGTTCGAAACGCAGGGTCATGGCGTGGCTCCGTCAGGTGGGGGTGAAGAGGCCGAGGAACGCGGCCCCGATCAGGAGGACCCAGAGGGTCAGCACCACGGGACGCGTGGCCTCCAGCACGGCGCTGATCGCCGCGTCGCTCTCCGGCGTTGGGCCGGTGGTCAGCATGGTGGTCACCGGCGCGCCCAGCGGGGCCAGTTGGCGGCGGATCAAGAGGCCGCAGGAAATGGCGATCGCCAGGATCAGCATCTTCAGGGCGATGAACAGCGGCGCGGTCACCAGGCCCGTCAGGCTGGCGAGCGCGTAGCCGCCCAGCCCCGCCAGCACGCCCCAGCGGATGGCGATGTCGATGCGGCGGATCCCGGCCTTGGGCGGGCTGTGATGGATGTGGATGCTCCAGGCCATGACCAGCCAGAACAGGCACAGCGCCCAGACCGCCGCCACGGCCACGGGCGAGACGTCCCACCAGCCCTTGACCTTGGCCAGGGTCAGGCCCGTCGGCAGGGCCAGGATCAGGCAGGTGCGCGGCGCCATGTCGATGTCGTTGAGCACGCGCAGGGCCAGGCCCCGCTCCTTCACCGTGCGCGCCGGGTCGGTCAGGTAGCGCGAGATGTAGAAGGCCCCCAGGTCCCCGCCCAGCCAGTAGACGAAGACCAGCACATGCAGCAGCGTCAGCAGGGCGAGAAGCATCGTGGAATCCGGCGGTTGTCGTCCCGCCTTGATGCCGCCTCGCCAGGCGCCCGGGCGCTTCGTCGCCGAATTTATCGCCGTACGGATATCCCCTCGCCCGCGACGTTCGGCGGCGCCGTGCGAATCCGAAGAAGCGTGCTAAGGCACAGACCGAGGGGCTTTCCGATCTTGTAGGTACCCATGCGTTCTTACCGTCGCCCAGTGCTGGCGCTCGCCGGCTTGCTGCTGCTTGCCTTGCCCCGGATGGCCGCCGCCCAGACCCAGGAGCAGGCGGTGCTCGACGAGATCAACTATGTGCGGACCAACCCCCAGGCCTATGCCCGCGAACTGAGCCGCGACCAGGGCCTCTATCGCGAAGACCCGCAGGCGCTGGACGAAGCGGTCGCCGAGCTGCAACGTCAGCGCCCCCTGCCGCCGCTGACCTCGGACGGGCGCATCGACGACGCGGCCCGCGACCATGCCCGCGCGCAAGCCTCGCGCGGCGACGTCGGTCACGGCGCGAGCGGAAGCCTGGGCCAGCGGCTGCGCAAGTACGGCGTCTATGCCGGCATGTCGGCCGAGAACATCTCCTACGGCTACGAGGACCCGCGCGACGTGGTGCGCCAACTGATCGTCGACAGCCGCGTGCCCGGCCGCGGCCACCGCCGCAACATCCTGTCGACCGGCTACAGCAGCGCCGGCGTCGCCTGCGGCGGCCACCGCTCGTACGGCGCCATGTGCGTCATCGACTTCGCCGGAGCCATGCCCGAGGGCGTGGCGCGGGCGGCGCGGTAGGTCGGACCTAGTCGACCAGTTCCCAATCTCCGTCCGAGTCGCGTCGATACCGCTTCGTCGCGACTCGTTGGCGGCCGGTCGTTTCGTACGAGGTCTGGCAGACGGCCACCGAGGGCTTGAGCCGAGACCATCGGCAGTGGCCGACGCCGTGCTTCACCGGAAAGAAGCTCCCGTGCATCCCCTCGGCTTCCATCTGCGCGGACTGGGCGTTGTCCCTACGCTCAACGGCAGCATCCTGATCGGCGGCCGAGATCTCGAACCCGCCCGTGGCGCAGCCGGAGAACAGCAGCATCAGGCCAAGCGGCCACAAGGCGTTGCGAGCGATCAAGGGGTCCTCCGCGAGATCGCTCCATAGCGTCACCGCTCTTGCTTCGACGCAACCCCGAGATGCGCCTAGACCACGCCATCGCGCTTCAGTTCAGCGATCTCGGCTTCGCTCTTGCCGAGTCCCTTCAGCACCGCCGCCGTATCCGCCCCGAGGCTCGGCGGCGGACGCTCGACCACGACAGGCGTCCTCGACGCCCGGATCGGCGAGGCCACGGTGCGGACTGGCGCGGCCAAATCCTCCCGCGCCTGCTCCACCACCAGTTGGCGGTGGATCGCCTGCGGCTCCTCGAACACCTGGTCGATATTGTTGATCGGCCCGCACGGCACGCCGGCCGCCTCCAGCAGGGCGATCCAGGTCTTGGTCTCGCGGCCGGCCAGGATCGGCGCCATCAGCTGCGCCAGCTGCGCCCGCGCCGCCACCCGCTGGGCGTTGGTCGCAAAGCGCGGATCCTCGCCCAGTTCCGGCGCCCCAGCGGCCTTGGCGAAGGCGCGGAACTGGCCGTCATTGCCCACCGCCAGCACGATCGCCCCATCGGCCGTGGCGAACACCTGATAGGGCGCGAGGTTGGGATGGGCGTTGCCCAGGCGCCCCGGCGGCTTGCCGGTGGCGAAGTAATTGCTGGCCTGGTTGGCCAGCACGGCGGCCTGCACGTCGAACAGGGCGATGTCCATGTGCTGCCCCTCCCCCGTCGCCCGCGCATGCAGCAGGCCGCAGAGAATGGCGTTGGCCGCATAGAGGCCGGTGAACAGGTCCACCACGGCCACGCCAGCCTTCATCGGCTCGGCGCCCTCGGCCCCGTCCGGCTGGCCGGTGACCGACATCAGCCCGCCCATGGCCTGGATCATGTAGTCGTAGCCGGCCCGCGGCGCATAGGGCCCGGTCTGGCCGAAACCCGTGATCGAGCAATAGACGAGGCGCGGATTGATCGCCGCCAGGCTCTCGTAGTCCAGGCCGTACTTGGCCAGGCCCCCGACCTTGAAGTTCTCGACCACCACGTCGGCCTCGGCGGCCATCTGGCGGATCAGCGCCGCGCCGCGCGGATCGGCCATGTCGATGGTCACCGAGCGCTTGTTGCGGTTGGCGCAGGTGAAATAGGCCGCGTCGCCCTTGCCGCCTTCAGTGGTCTCGAAGAACGGAGGCCCCCAGGCCCGGGTGTCGTCGCCGACGCCCGGGCGCTCGACCTTGACCACCTCGGCGCCCATGTCGGCCAGGGTCTGGGTCGCCCAAGGACCAGCCAGCACGCGGGAAAGATCGAGCACCTTGACCCCCGAAAGGGCGGCGCCGGGCCTGACGTCTGATCGCAAGGCGACTGCTCCGGATATTCCTGTTGCGGGCGAAGCTTAGCGCCCCAGGCTGCCTCGCCTACCGATGTGATCGCGGCGGGGCAAACGGCGATGGCGAAACTATCCGAAAAGCAAGCTGGCGAATTCCGCCGGGGCTGGCCGCTGCTGCTCAGCGTCGTGCTGGGCGTGGGCCTGGGCCTGTCGCCTCTGCCCTTCTACAGCATCGGCATGCTGGCGCCGCAGCTGGCCAAGGAGTTCGGCTGGAGCTTCGCTTCGATCATGCTGGGCCTGCCGGTCGCCACGGTGGCCGTGATGATCGTCGGCCCGATCATCGGCTGGCTGGGCGACAGGATCGGCGTGCGGCCGGTGGCGATAGCCTCGCTGGTGCTGTTCGCCTTCGCCTTCATGGCCTTTTCGCTGACCAAGGGCTCGCTGCCGCTGTTCTATCTGAACTGGGCGCTAATGGGCGCGGTCGGGGCCGGCACCCTGCCCACCACCTGGACCCGGGCGATCAACAACGGCTTCGAGGCCAACAAGGGCCTGGCGCTGGGGATCGCGTTGATGGGCACCGGCGTCTTCGGGTTTCTGATTAAGCCGTTCCTGATGTGGATGATCGAGGCCCACGGCTGGCGGGCGGCCTACCTGGTCACCGGCGCCCTGCCCCTGGTCATCGCCCTGCCCGTGGCGCTGCTGGCCTTCAAGGACCCCGGCGTCGGCCGCGTCCATACCGAGACCGCGCCCCTGCCCGGCCTGACCCTGCCGCAGGCTTTGCGCGATGCGAAGTTCTGGCTGATCGCCGGCGGCTTCCTGCTGTTCTCCTTCGCCATCGCCGGCCCGCTGCCGAACCTCGAGAACATGCTGAAGCTGAAGGGCTTCAGCAAAGCCGAGATCGTCAGCCTGGCCCCCGTCGTCGGCCTGTCGGTCATCGCCGGACGCGTGGCCGGCGGCTGGCTGGTCGACCGCTTCTGGGCCCCGGCCGTGGCGCTGGTCCTGCTGTGCCTGCCGGCCCTGGGCTGCCTCATCCTGCACGGCCAGGATCCCGGCTTCGCCGGCGCCCTGGTCGCGATCGCCCTGGTCGGGGTCGCGGCGGGCATGGAGTTCGACCTGCTGGCCTTCCTGATCGCCCGCTACTTCGGAGCGCGGTCCTATTCGACGCTCTACGGCTGCCTCTACTGCGCCTATGCGGCGGGATCGGGTCTGGGGCCGGTGGCCTTCGGGGCCGATTTCGACCGCAGCGGCGGCTACCAGCTGTCGCTGGTCGTCGCCACCGTGCTGCTGGTGCTGGGCGGCCTCGTCCTGCTGCCGCTGGGCCGCTACCGCTTCGCCTCGACCCATGCCGTCGAGGAGGAGCGTATCGAGGCCGCCGCCGGAGAGCGGGTCGCCGTTCCTGGCGCCTGATCCCGCCCTTCCCCGGCAGGCGGATTTTCGCGTCGTCGCATCCCCGCCGGCCGCCGGACGGGCGCAAGCTTCCGCCGATTGAGTAGGAGTTCGCCATGTCCGGTCGCGTCAACGAGGGGCCGATCCAGGCCTATGACGGCCCGCCCGACTATCGCAAGGTCGGCCGCCACGGGGTGTTCCCCGAGATGTCGCACGACGAGATCGAGCGGCTGAACGTCCTGGCCCAGCTCAACCGCCACCTCTCCACGCGCCTCATCCCCGGCGTGAAGCAGGCCTGGGAGACCCGCGTCGAGCCGGCCTTCCAGAAGGCCCACGGCCGCGCGCCCGAGGATCGCCACGAGGTCCGCAAGGCCCTGCTGAAGGATCCCGCCTTCCAGACCTGGTCGGCCCTGCGCCGCATGACCATGGAACAGCGCCAGCAGGCCGGCCGCTGGACCACCCTGCGCCAGGCCGAGGAGCTGGCCGCCAAGGCCGCCGCCCTCAACGCCAACTCCGGCCAGCTGGAACTCGATCCGACCCTGCCGATCCCGCGCTACGTCTCGGCGGTCGATCACCACTGCATGCCCGGCAGCTATCACGTCGAGCGCTTCGAGGGCGACGTCTCGGGCGGCGCCAACTACGACCACGGCGGCTTCGCCACCACCGGGGGCCTGCTCGGCCGCTTCTCCGACGGCGGCGGCCACGCCGTGGTGCGCTGGGTCAAGCGCCGGCTGCCGGACTTCAAGCCCAAGCGCATCCTCGACATCGGCGCCACCGTCGGTCACAGCGTCCTGCCGATCGCCCAGGCCTTCCCGGACGCCGAAGTGGTGGCCATCGACGTTGGCGGGCCGATGCTGCGCTACGCCGCCGCCCGCGCCGCCTCGCTGGGCGTGACCAACATCCGCTTCGTCCAGGCCGACGGCGCCGACCTGTCGCGCTTCGAAAGCGAGAGCTTCGACTGGGTGCAGACCACCATGTTCCTGCACGAACTGTCGCTGACCTCGATGAAGGCCATCTTCGCCGAGAGCCGCCGCGTGCTGGCCCCGGGCGGCGTGGTGCTGCATGTCGAGCAGCCGCAATACGCGCCGACCATGCCGCTGTTCGAGCAGGCCATGCGCGACTGGGACGCCTTCTACAACAACGAGCCCTTCTGGAGCACGCTGCACGAGATCGACCTGGACGCCCGCATGGTCGAGGCCGGCTTTGCGGAGGACGAGCTGATCCATGACGGCGTCACCGCCGTGGTCGACCGCGAGGTCTTCCCCGACGCCGCCGACGACGACAGCGAAGACTATGGGCGCAAGGCAGCCTGGCGCGTGATCGGAGCGCGAAAGTCCAAATGAGCATCGCAGACGCCCTGGCCGACGCCGGCGCCAAACCCGCCGGCAAGCGCCCCTATTTCTTCGCCGATCCCGAGGTCGAGCGCGTCCTGGCCGTGACCATGGCCGTGGTCCAGGAACTGGCCGTCACCCGCGCCCGGCTCGACACGCTGGAACGCGTTCTGGAAGCCCAAGGCGGTCTCGACCGCGCGCAGATCGAACGCTTCGAGCCCTCGGCCGAAGCCGCCGCCGAACGCGGCCTGTGGCTGCAGGAATATCTCGCCCGCGTGCTGCGCATCGTCCAGCAGGAGGCCGAGGCTGCGGTCGCGACCGGCGATGTCGCCTCCGAAGACGTGGCCGTCGAGCTGCGCGACTAGCTTTTCAGGATCCCACCGATGAACCTTCTTAGGGCCGCCACCCTGGTGACGCCGAACGTCGCCGCGACCGCGCAGCGCTATACCCAATGGCTCGACTACACCGTGGTCGAGCAAGGCGAGGTCTCCGCCGATCTCGCCGCCAGCTGGGGCGCTCCGGCCAGCGCCGGTCGGCCCTACGCCGTGCTGCAGCCGGCCAGCGGCGCCGACGTCTTCCTGCGCTTCGTCGAGGGCGACCCGGTGCCGGAATACCGTCCCTTGCGCACCTACGGCTGGGCGGCGATCGAGATCTGCTGCCAGGACGTCATGGCCGTGAACGCCCGCATGCAGGACGCGCCATTCGAGATCATCGGCCCGCCCAAGCGCATCGACGGCCTGCCCACCATCCACCCGATGCAGGTGAAGGGTCCTGACGGCGAGATCGTCTACCTCACCGAGATCGTCTCGCCCGGCAATGGTCTGCCCTATCCCGGCAGCCTGATCGACAAGCTGTTCATCCTCGTTTTGGCCAGCGACGACATGGACGCTAGCGGCGCCTGGTTTAGCCAGACCCTGGGCCTGGACGTCGGCGCGCCGATGACCATCGTCTACAACATGATCAACGACGCCTTCGATCTGCCCAAGGACAGCCGCCACGCCCTGGCGACGGCGACGTATCAGAAGGACGTCTTCCTGGAGTTCGACCAGTATCCGGTCGAGGCGACCGTGCGCCCCGGCCACGCCGGCGCCCTGCCGCCCGGCGTCGCCATCTGCACGCTCAAGCACCCGGACTTCGACAGCGTCCAGGGCGACTGGATCGCCGCTCCCACACCCCGCGACGGCGCCGTCTACGCCGGCAAGCGCGCCGGCGTCCTGCGCGCGCCGGGCGGCGCGCTGGTCGAGGTGGTGGAAATCTGACCGCGCCCCTCTCCCCTTGCGGGAGAGGGTGGCCTCCGAAGGAGGTCGGGTGAGGGGTCGCACGCACAGAAACGCCGCGAAAGCCGATCAGCTTTCGCGGCGTTTGACGTCTGAGAGACCCCTCATCCGTCGGCGTGCGCCGACACCTTCTCCCGCAAGGGGAGAAGGATCAGATCAAAGCGTCACCACCACCTTGCCGAACGCGCCCTTGTCGGCGCGGGCGTAGGCGCCTTCGATGGCGTCGAGGCCGAACACCGCGTCGACCACCGGGACGATGCCCTTGGCCGCCACGAAGTCCGACAGCGCCTGGTGATCGGCGCGCGAGCCGACCGAGATCGCGGTGGCGCGCTGGGCGGCCATGACCATGGCCGAGGCGTCCAGGGTGCCGCCGAAGCCGTCCAGGGCGCCGATGACGGCGACGTGACCGCCGACGCCGAGACTGGCCTGCGACCTGGCCAGGGTGCCGGCGCCGCCCAGTTCCAGGGCGTGCTGCACGCCGCCGGACGAGGCTTCCTTCACAGCGGCCTCCCAGTCGGGCGTGGTGTGATAGTTCACCGTCAGGTCGGCGCCCAGTTGCACGGCGCGGGCCAGCTTGGCGTCGTCGCCGCCGACCACGGCCACCTTGGCCCCGAAGGCCTTGGCGATCTGCAGCCCCCACAGCGAGACACCGCCGGTGCCCAGGGTCACCACCCAGTCGCCGGCCTGAAGGCCGCCATGCGTGACCAGCGAGGACCACGCCGTGACGCCCGAGCAGGTCAGGGTCGCGCCCTGCACGAAGTCCAGGCTTTCGGGCAGCTTCACCACCCCGCCGGCCGACAGCACCACGTGCTGCGCCAGCACGCCCGGGCCGCCAGCGCCCAGCGACGAGATCACCGCCGGGAAGGTGATGCGGCCGCCGGCCCAGTTCTGGAAGAAGGTCGAGGCGACGCGGTCGCCCACGGCCAGGTCCTCGACGCCTTCACCGACCGCGACGATCTCGCCGGCGGCGTCCGACAGCGGGGTGAAGCCGTCGGCCTCGCCCACCGGATACCAGCCCTTGCGGATCATCACGTCGCGGCGGTTCAGCGCCACGGCGCGCACCCGCACCAGCACCTCGCCCGGACCCGGCGTCGGGACCGGCGTGATGGACTCGGCCAGCTCGAAGCCCTGCTCGGCGCGGACGAGGGAGAAACGGCGATTGGTCATGGGCGGGGTCCACTGAAGGGGGGTGTTCGGGGGCGTGGTTTCGACGCCGGCCGCGAAGGCCAGCAAGGTCTCGGCGAAGATCTCGGGTTCCAGCTCGGGCGCGGCGACGCCGGTCTTGCCCTGGGTGGTGACCACCACGCCCGGGCGGGCCTTGCGGATGCGGCCGACGAAGCCGGCCAGCGGGTCGTCCGCCGCCTGCAGCACGGTCACCGGGCAGGCCACGCCCTCGAAGACCTTGGCGAAGTCCTGGTCGAAGATCGCCCCGAAGGCCTGGTTGCGGCCGTCCGGCGCGCCGATCGCGCCCAGGAACTCGGTCTGAACCAACTGGGCGTCGAAGCGCGGCAGCAGCCCCTTCATCGTTCCCCAGGACTGGATCAGATAGGCGCCGTGCGCGTCGATCGGCGCGGCCTGGCCGACCTGGGCGCGGAACATCTCGCGTTCCTCGGCGGTGGCGAACAGCACGCCGTTCAGCAGTAGCGAGCGCACGCGGCCTGGCGCAGCGACGGCGATCTCGGCGCCGATGTGGGTGCCGGTATGGTGGCCGGCCAGGTGGAAACGCTCGACGCCCAGGGCGTCCAGCGCCGCCAGCAGCCAGCCGCCGTAGTCCACCGTGGAGGGCAGGCCTTCGGGCTTGAACGACTGGCCAAAACCGGGCGTGTCCAGCGCGATCGCCGCGCGGCGGCCGGCCAGACGGGCCAGCACGCCGTCGAAGCAGGCCGAGCTGACCGGGGTGCGGTGCAGAAGCACGATCGGGTCGCCGGGGCCGTCCACCCGGCGCAGGTGAACCTGGCCTGCGACGGTGTCGGCATAAGCTTTGCGAATGAGCGTCACGGCGGCTCCAGCGGAATCTTCGAGCCTCGGTCCTAGCGCCGCCCCCTCGCCCGCTCCCCTGGCCCGAGGCCGTTATCCGCACAGCGGCGAAGATCGCGGCCGCCCCGCCCTCGCCTTCCAGGCCGGTTCAAGTCGGCGCAGCAACGAACGAGAGAGCACGCCATGACCACGGTCCTGATCACCGGCGCCAATCGCGGCATCGGCCTGGAGCACGTCCGCCAATACGCCGCCGCCGGCGCGGACGTTATCGCCACCTGCCGCAATCCTGGTGCGGCCGACGAGCTTGCGGCCATCGCCGCCGCCCATTCGGGCAAGGTGCGGATCGAAGCCCTGTCGGTGAACGACGCCGCGTCCGTCGCCGCCCTGGCCGAGCGGCTCAAAGGCGTGGCGATCGATGTGCTGATCAACAACGCCGGCACCTACGGCCCCATCCCCCTGCCCGACGGCATGGCCCACCAGACCCTGTCCGGCATGGACTACGACATCTGGGCCGACATCCTGGCCACCAACGTCGTCTCGCCGTTCCGCATCACCGCGGCCCTGATCGAGAACGTGAAGGCCGGCGCGGACAAGACCATCGTCATGATGTCCAGCGGCCTGGCCTCGATCGGAACCAACGTCTACGGCGGCTCGCACGCCTATCGCTCGTCCAAGGCCGCGCTGAACATGCTGGCCAAGGGCCTGGCGGTCGAGCTGAAGGGCGACGGCGTCACCGTCATCGCCATGGCCCCCGGCTGGACCCGCACCGCCCTCGGCGGCCCCGACGCCCCCTACTCCGTCGAGGAAAGCGTGGCGGGGCAGCAGAAGGTGATCGCCGGGGTGAGCCTGGAGGATACGGGCAAGTTCCTGGATCTGGCGGGGTCGGAAGTGGCTTGGTGAGGCTCTGCCTCTGAGAGCCTCACCACGGGGGAAGATCCTCCGCCCCCACCTTCCGTAAAATCCCCGCGAAAGCGGGGACCCAGGTGTTTTATCGTCGAGCGCCGTGGGTTTCAGAAAAAGCCTGGGTCCCCGCTTTCGCGGGGATTCTACGGGGTGGGGTAGTAACGCTAGCGGCGTATCCTCCCTCTCCCTCCTGGGAAAGGTGCGGGTCCCCCTACCCCAAATTCAGCACCGCGTAGACCTTCTCCACCACCTGCTGCGGCGAGAACGGCTTGAGCAGGTAGGTGGTCGCGCCCGCGCCCATGGCGGTGGCGATGCGGTCCAGGCGTCCATCGCCGGTCAGCATGACCACCGGCGTCTCGCGGTGCTCGTCGCTGGCCCGCAGCATCTTCAAGAGCTCGGTGCCGTCGACGTCGGGCATGCGGATGTCGATCAGCCAGATCGAGGGCTTGTCCATGGCCGCGGCGTGCAGGGCGCTGCGTGCGGTTTCGAACGCCTGGACGAGATAACCGGACTTGGCCAGCGCGCCTTCGAGAAAGGCGAGCAGCACCGGGTCGTCGTCGACCACGAACACCCGCCCCTTGATCCAGCTGCGCTCCATGCGGCCTCGTCGCGTTAACCGTGCGAGCCACACTCTCACAAGGCTTTGCGGCCGAAAACGGCGCGGAGGTTGCAGCCGAGGCGAGTTCGCCCCGGCTGCTTTCCGTTCAGCCGTACGCCATGCCCCGCTGCACGCCGGGCCGCGTTCCGATGAAGCCTTCGTAGCGCGCCAGGTTCGGATACGGACCAAGCCCGCCCTCCAGCCGCTTGGCCGAATTGGCGACCACCGGGAAGAACAGCGCGTCGAGGATCGTGAAGCGATCGCCCAGCATGTAGTCGCGGGTCGAAAGGCGCGCGTCGAACGCCGCCAGCTGCTCGTGGCAGTCGGCGACCGAGCGCTCGATCAGCCACGGCGTCTTTTCGGGCGCCAGGAAGGTCGCCACGAACTGGTTGGTGAAGGCGCCGGCCACCGACGACGACACCGCCGAGGCCCACATCAGGAACTCGGCCTGCTCGGCCGGTCCCTTGGGCAGCAGCGCGCCGCCGGCCTTCTCGGCCAGGTACCAGGCGATGGCCAGGGTCTCGGAGACCACGATCGACGCCCCGCCCGGCCCGTCGGGATCGACGATGGCCGGCGCCTTGCCGAACGGGCTCAGCGCCTTGTAGGCGGCCTGCTTGTGCTCGCCGGCCATCAGGTCGATCGGGGTGGCCGCATAGGCCAGCCCCGTCTCCTCCAGCACGATCCGCGCCTTCTGGCCGTTGGCCGTATTGACGGTGTGGAACTGGATCATCACTGCAAGCTCCTCAGGCCGTGGCCGCTTCGAGCTCGAGGCTCTTGTACATCGACTGCAGCAGCAGGTACTCGCGGCGCTGGTCCGGATCGGCCAGGATCTGGCGCATCTTGGCCTCGCGCTCGGCATAGGCCTCTGCGGTGCCCGCCTCCATCGCCGCCTTGTTGGCGATGGTCTGGGTCTGGATGAACTTGTGCATCACCGCCCGCCGCTGGCGGTCGTAGAGCGGCAGCAGCTTCTCCGGATCGGCCTTGTCCTGCAGGATGGCGACCAGCTTCTCGGTCAGGCTCCAGACGTCATGGATGCCCGAGTTCATGCCGAACCCGCCCAGCGGATTGTTGAGGTGGGCCGCATCGCCCGCCAGCAGCACCCGGCCCACATGGTAGGTCTTGGCCACCCGCTGGTGCACCTTGTAGAGCGTGCGGTGCACGGTCTGCACGGTCTGCACGGTCTCGCCGTCGCCGATCAGCCCGCCCAGCACCTCGGCCTTCTTGGCGTCGGACAGCAGGCTCTCGTCGCTCTCGTCGCCATTGGCCGGCACCAGGATCCGCCACAGCGACGGCACCCGCAGCAGCACGCACCATTCCTTGGGATCGGCCACATAGTTGACGTGGGCCAGCCCGTTGAAGTGGTCCTCCAGCGGCCAGTCGGTCGACAGAGTCAGGAACTTCTCCGGATAGGTGAAGCCCTCGAATTCGATGTCCAGCCACTTGCGGACGATCGAATTGGCCCCGTCGGCGCCGATCAGATAGTCGCAGCGCACCTGCTCTATGCCGAACGGCGCCTCGATCGAGACGGTGACGCCCTGGTCGTCCTGGGTGAAGTGGGCCAGGCGATGCGAGAACCGCACCTGCCCGTTCGGATGGCCGGCCAGCTTCTCGGTCAGCAGGCGCGCCAGCTTGAACTGCTCGCACTGCAGCCGGTACGGATGCTCACTGATGTCGGACAGCTCGCCCATGTCGAAGGCCATCACCTCGCCCGTCGTGCGGTTGCGATAGTGATAGACCGGCGCGCGCAGGCCCTGGGCCTCCAGGTCCTCCAGCACGCCCAGCGCCTTCATCATGTCGAGCGTCGGCGGATGCATGGTCGAGGCCCGAAGGTCCTCGGGACAGCGCGGCGCGCTCTCCAGCAGCAACACATCGACGCCGAGCTGCGCCAGCCGATAGGCGGCCACCGAGCCCACGGGCCCGGCGCCCGCTACGACGACTTGGAATCGTTCCACGGAACCTCGCTAGTTTTTGGTCGGCGGGTGCGGGCGCGGCTTCCCCACGCGCCCCGTCACACGCGTCAATCTCAGTCGACGACGATCATGCGGACCACGACGGTTCCCGCGCCCTGGCGCAGGACCTTGGCGGCCTGGTATTCCGGCGAATGCAGGTAGGCCTTGGCGGCCGCGGCGTCGGGATAGCGGGTGACGATCACGCGCTCGCCCTCGGGCACCTCGCCCTCCAAGACCTCGGTGACCGGCCCCCGCACATAGGTCTCGCCGCCGAAGCGCTCGGCGAGGCCGGCGATGGCCTTCACATATTCCCCGAAGCGGGGCGCGTCGGTGATGACGGTCGTCGCGATGATAAAAGCGGCCATGGTCTCGTCCCCCGGGGAGAATTTCCGTTGTGGTTCAACGACGACCCTAGCGACGCCCGCCCATCCCGCTTCCCCGGCGCTTTTTCCTATCCGCCGGGCGGATATCGGCCGCTGGGCTGCGGCGCGGACGATCCGGCTTTGCCATTCCTCGGCCATCGAAACGTCGAGGGAAGCGTCATGCCGGATTCATTGGGACACCGCCTGAAGTATGCGGTGATCGCGCCGTCGACCAACACCAGCGTCCAGCCCGAATACGACGACATGCGCCCGCGCGGCGTCACCAACCACTTCCAGCGCATCGCCATCCCGGACACCAAGGTCACCGACGACGAGTCGTTCATGGTGATGCTGCAGAACATCCGTGACGCGACCATGGACAGCGTCGATATCGCCATGAGCATGGACCCGGCCTGCGTGGTCATGGGTATGTCGGCCGAGACCTTCTGGGACGGCGCCGACGGCGCCGAGCGCCTGACCCAGCGCATGCTGGAGCGCACCAAAGGCGTCCCCGTGGTCATGGGCTCCACCGCCGTCGACGCGGCGCTCAAGGCCTATGGCGGTATCAAGAAGATCGGGGTCATCACCCCCTACATGCCGGTCGGCGACAACCAGGTGCGCAAGTTCTTCGAGGACCTGGGCTACGAGGTCACCCAGGTGAAGGGCCTGAAATCGCCCTCCCCGATGCTGATCGCCCACGAGAGCCCGCAGACACTGAAGCGCGCGGCCATCGAGGTGTCGGAAGGCGCAGACGCCGTCGTCCAGTGCGGCACCAACCTGGCCTTCGCCAAGGTCGCCGGCATCGCCGAGTTCTGGCTGGAAAAGCCGGTCGTGGCCATCAACACCGCCACCTACTGGCATGCTCTCCGGAGCATGGGAATTACCGACAAGATCGACGGCTTCGGCTCGCTTCTGCTCGAGCACTAGGGATCAAAGGGCATCAGTATGGAATACGATTACGTTCCGCTTCCGCACCGCAAGCCGCTGACCTGGCCGAACGGCGCGCGCGTGGCCCTGGTCCTGACCTTCAACCTGGAGACCTGGGACCTCACCAAGCCGACCAAGGAGAAGTACTACGCCGGCGGGCCGGCGATCCTGCCCGACGTGCTGGCCGGCGACACGCCCGACTTCCCCAACTACAGCTGGCGCGAATACGGCCAGCGGGTTGGCATCTGGCGTCTGTTCGACCTGTTCGACGAGATGGGGATCAAGGCCAGCTGCACCACCAACGCGGTGACATTCGAGCGCCGCAAGGCCATGACCGACGCCTGCCTGGAGCGCGGCTGGGAGCTGCTGGCCCACAACTGGGAACAGGGCGAGCTGCTGACCGACTTCGCCCATGACCCGGCCAAGGAGCGCGACATCGTCCTGCGCTCGCTGGAGCAGTACGAGCGCTTCGTCGGCAAGCGGGCCAAGGGCTGGCTGTCCTCGTCTCTGCGCGGCACGCTGCAGACCGCCGACATCCTGGCCGAGCACGGCTGCACCTTCTATTGCGACCTGCTCAACGACGACCAGCCCTACCTGCTGCGCACGCCCAGCGGCCCGATCGTCTCGACGCCCTATTCCAACGAGATCAACGACTTCACCCTGCTCACCCGCCGCGGCCACACCACCGACGAGTACCGCGACGTGCTGATCGAGGAACTGAACGTCCTCTACAAGGAGGGCGCCACCTCGGGCCGGCTGATGAACGTCGGCCTGCACCCGCACGTCTCGGGCCGGGCCTACCGGATCCGCGCCCTGCGCGAGTTCATCCAGCACGCCAAGAGCCTGCCGGGCGTGTGGTTCGCCACCCGCGAAGAGATCGCCGATTGGTATCTGGCCAATCACGAAAGCCACATCCCGACGGGCACAGGCGCCCAGGCGGCGGAGTAATGAGCTCGGCCCAGCGCCTGCGCGAGCGGCTGGCGGCCGGCCCCGACGGCCGCCGCCGGCTGCTGGCCGCGCCGGGCTGCTACGACGGCTTCTCGGCCCTGCTGGTCGAGCAGGCCGGCTTCGAGGCGGCGTTCCTGTCGGGCGCGGCCCTGTCGCTGGCCCGGCTAGGCCGTCCCGACGTCGGCCTGGTCGGCGTCGGCGAACTGGCCGACGCGGTGCGGGCCATCGCCGACCGCGTCGAGATCCCGCTGATCGTCGACATCGACACCGGCTTTGGCAACGCCCTGAACACCCAGCGGACGGTCAAGGTGCTGGAACGGGCCGGCGCCGCCGCCGTGCAGCTGGAAGACCAGACCTTCCCCAAGCGCTGCGGCCACATGCGCGGCAAGGGCGTGATCCCGCTGGCCGAGATGGTCGGCAAGGTCCGCGCCGCGCTCGACGCCCGTTCGGAAACCCTGGTGGTGGCCCGCACCGACGCCCTGGGCGTCGAAGGCCCCGAGGCCGCCATGGATCGCGCCGAGGCCTATCTGGAGGCCGGCGCCGACATCGTCTTCGTCGAGGGTCCCCGCACCCTCGAAGAGACCAGGGCCGTGGCCGAGCGCTTCGCCGCTCGCGTGCCCCTGGTCCACAACCTCGTCGAAGGCGGGATCACCGCCGTGCGCACAGGCGCTGAGTTGGAAGCCCTGGGCTTCGCCATCGCCCTGCATCCCATGCTGCTGCTGCACGGCCTGGCCCGCTACGCGCCCGAATGGCTCGCCAGGCTGCGATCCGAAGGCACGACCGACGGCCTCGACATTCTCGACCTTCCTCGCCTCAACGCGGTCGCCGGGCTGGACGCCCTGCTGGCCGACGCGGCGACCTATGCCTGAGTATTCGGAGACTAAGCCCATGCGTCCCCAGCACCTGATCGTCGCCGGCGCCGGCATCGGCGGCCTGACCGCGGCCATCGCCCTGGCCCGCGCCGGCCACACCGTCGAAGTGCTGGAACAGGCCCCGGCCCTGGGCGAGATCGGCGCCGGCGTCACCCTCGCCCCCAACGCCATGCGGGTCTACCACCACCTGGGCCTGGCCGAAGCCATCACCACGGCCGGGGTCGAGCCCCAGCGCCAGCGGGTGCAGCACTGGGCCGACGGCCGCGACCTGGTCGCCTTCGAACGCGGCCAGAAGGTGCGCGACCTCTACGGCGCGCCCTACGTCTACATCCACCGCGCCGACCTGCACGCCATCCTGGTCGAGGCCCTGGAAGCCACCGGCCGCGCCACCGTGCGCCTGTCCAGCCCTTGCGTCGCCGCCGAGCCGACCGCCGACGGCGCGATCGCCGTGCTGGCTGATGGGACTGAGATCAAGGGCGACGCCGTCATCGGCGCCGACGGCGTGAAGTCGGGCGTGCGCAAGGGCTTCGATCCGGGCGAGCCGCACTTCACCGGCCACGTCGTCTGGCGCGCCATCGTGCCGGTCGAGGGTCCGCTGCTGGAGGATCTGGCGCACTTCCCCGGCATTCATATCGGACCGGGCCGCATGGCCGTGCGCTATCCGCTGCGCAATTCGACCCTGCTGAACCTCGTCTTCTTCGCCCGCCAGGAGGGCTGGGCCGAGGAAGGCTGGACGATCCGCGCCGACCTCGCCGACCTGCGCAAGACCTTCGAGGGCTGGAGCAGCGACGTCCAGGCCCTGCTCGACACCATCGACCCGTCCGCCCTCTACAAGTGGGCCGTCTTCGCCCGCCAGCCGCTGAAGACCTGGGTGCGCGGCGGCCGCGTGGCCCTGCTGGGCGACGCCGCCCACGCCATGACCCCGTTCCTGGGCCAAGGCGCCGCCGCCGCCATCGAGGACGCCCTCGTCCTGGCCCGCGCCTTCGAGGCCGCGTCGGACGTTCCCGAGGCCCTCGCCCGCTACGAGGCCGCCCGCAAGGAGCGCTGCGGCTTCATCCAGGTCGAATCCAACCTCAACGCCGACCGCCTGGAAGGCGACGAAGCCCACCTCTACGGCATGACCGAGATCAAGAACGAAGAGACCTTGGGCCTCTTCGCGTATGATGCCGGGACGGTGGAGGTCTGAGCACCTGATCCCTCTCTCGTGGAGAGAGGGAGGGGCCCGCGCCGAAGGCGTGGGAGGGTGAGTGGGTAGGCGAAGCCCCTGGACGATCTTGGCGACGATCTTGGCGCTGTTTCGAGCGATGTGCCGGCATGCCGGCTGAGGGTGTAACCACTCACCCTCCCATCGCTGCGCGATGGGCCCCTCCCTCTCTCTAAGAGAGAGGGGATCGATTGGTCAGCGCCCCCTTCGCAATCAGATAGGCGCAGCCTCCGGCGAGCACAATCGTCGCGGCGATGCTCGCCTCCGGGCCGAAAACCCCGCCGGTGAGCCACCACGGCGCGCCCGAGACCGGCGCCAGACCCACGACGACCGGTGCGATGGCGACCTTCATACCGCTGACCTCCAGTCCGAAGCCCGTGCCAAGCAGGACGTTCCAGGCCGTATGGAAGGCGCACACGCCCCACAACGACCCTTCCTTGATGGCGTAGAGACTAAGTACGACGGCAAAGAGAAACAGGTTGAAGAGCCCGAGCACGAGTTCCTTCGACGGATCGATGTTGCTCGCATGGAGCAGAGTAAAGAAACCGGAACTCAGAAGGACGGCTACGACCAGTCCATGCCTGGAGGCCACCAAAGGCATCAGCCAGCCACGGAACATGACCTCTTCGGCGGCTCCCTGGATCATATAGCCGACGAACAGGGCGAGAAACGGCGTCAGAACCGCCGGCGTCAGCAAGCCTGGCGACAGGCTCCCGGCAGCCTTGTAACCACCCGCGGCGAAGATGACGCTGACCACGGCGGCGAGGCCAAGTCCTCCGACGGCCAGGCCGCGCAGATAGGCGCCGACCATCCTGGCCTTGAAGCCCAAGGCCGCGGGCGATCTGCGCTCGAACAGCCACGCCCAAGCAACAATGAGAAGTGCGGTGACGCCTCCCGCGGCCAGGTAGATGGCAAGCGGCCGCCATTGCGTATCAAGATCCGCCTTGTGATAGCCCATCGGCTTCAATATGCCGAAGATCGTCGCCAGCTGCCCGATCAGAAAGAAAACAACGATCAGAATTATTGCCGCAGCGGTCCATGTACGCCGAACTCTGGCGCTGCGCGGCGCAAAAATTTCAACTCCACTCATAAGCCCCCTCCGACTGCCCCAAGACACAAGTTCACATGCCGCGCACCTGCATTGAGACATGCGCGGATCATTTTAGACACGTGCTTTAGAGGCGTCGGAGCGGGCGGTCAGATGCAGTAAATCACATTAATTCTTTGTCAGAACAGTCAACGAGCAATTTCGGCCACCGAAACCCTCTCTCATGGAGAGAGGGAGGGGCCCGCGCCGTAGGCGTGGGAGGGTGAGTGGGTAGGCGAAGCCCTTGGGAAATCTTGGCGCTGTTGCGGGCGATGTGCCGGCACGCCGGCTGAAGATGTAACCACTCACCCTCCCATCGCTACGCGATGGGCCCCTCCCTCTCTCTAAGAGAGAGGGATCATCTTCGCTCCCCTGTCCGCATAGGGTCGTGAGCCGAAGTGGTTCGGCTGCCCATTCCAGACAATTAAGTCACCGCCATGAGCAAGTGTCGGCTTCGGTGAACACACGCCCTTGTGGAGCCCTGTCAGCCGTCGCTGCGGGCGAGGCCGCCTGCGCCTTCCCCTGCGTCCGCCCGCCCCCTGCCCGTCAACAGCCCTCGCCTGCCTCCGCCGCAGGCTGACCGCCTAGCGGAGCATCTGCTGAACGCAATATTTTGACTGATCGGTCCCCTTCAGATTAGCCTCAGTTCGCGCCGCCCTTTGAGGGCCGGCTGTTTGGAGGCCGCCATGTCCGCCGAGATGCTCAACACTTTCCAGCAGATCGACCATCCGATCCTGCCCAAGCCGACCCACGACGAGGGCTCGCGCCAGGAATTCACCAAGAGCTTCAAGCAGTTCATCCAGCAGGGTCTGCTGCCGGGCCTGGGTCCCGTGTTCGGCGTTCGCGCCGCAAAGGCCTTCGAGCGCGAACATGGCCGCGCCCCCGCCGACCGCCGCGACATCCGCTCGGCCATGGTCAAGGACCTCTATTTCCAGCACTACGCGGCGGCCAACCGCATCGCCCAGGAGCTGCTCTGGGAATCGACCAACGTCACGATCGACCGTGAACTGCCCGACCTGATCGAGAAGGCCCGCGGCCTGTCGGCGTCGGCCAAGGGCAAGCTCGACCTGCCCGAGGAATTCGAGACCCCGCGCTACGTGACCTCGATCGACATCCACTGCATGCCCGGCGGCTATGCCGGCGCGGTGGCCCCAGACGACATCTCGACCGGCGCCCTCTACGACCGCGGCGTCTATCTCTACGCCATGGGCTACATGGGCCCGTTCAACGACGACATGGGCCGCTCGGTCTGCAACTACGTCAACCGTCGCCTCGACGGCTTCAAGCCCAAGCGGATCCTGGATCTGGGCTGCACGGTCGGCCACTCGACCCTGCCCTACAAGGAGCTGTTCCCTGACGCCGAAGTCTGGGGCGTCGACGTCGCCGCCCCGCAGGTGCGCTACGCCCACGCCCGCGCCGCGGGCCTCGGCCTGGAAGTCAACTTCGCCCAGATGAACGCCGAGGAGACCCGCTTCGAGGACGGCTCCTTCGATCTGATCGTCAGCCACATCCTGCTGCACGAGACGTCGGGCAAGGCCATGCCGCGCATCTTCAACGAGTGCCATCGCCTGCTGGCGCCCGGCGGCTACATGATCCACGCCGACCTGCCGCCGTTCGACAACATGGACCCGTTCACCCAGTTCATCCTCGACAACGAGACCTGGTACAACAACGAGCCCTTCTGGGGCGCCATGCGCGAGACCGACCAGGTCGCCCTGGCCAAGGCCGCCGGCTTCCCGCCCGAAAGCGTCAAGTTCGACACCGCGCCCATGGCCATCATGGAGTTCGTCGCCCAGCAGGCCGCCGGTTACAGCGAAGACGCCAGCGCGGCGGTCTCCGACCGTGAGTTCGCCGCCGGCGAATACGCTCCCGGCGGCGGCTGGGAAGTCCTGATCGCCCGCAAGGCCTGAGTTCAAAGGAATATCACGATGAACGCCCACGCTCCGCAGGCCGAGCGCCCGCACGTCATCCGCGACGCCAAGGGCAAGCGCCCTCAGTTCTACGAGGCCCCGGGCCTCGACCAGGCCATGTCGATGATCATGGTCCTGGCCAACGAACTGGCCGTGCTGCACGACCGCCTCGACAGCGCCGAACGCGTCCACGCCGCCAAGGGCCTGGACCTGGCCGCCGAGATCGAGGCCCTGCAGCTCGACCAGGCCGCCCTGGAGGCCCGCGAGGCCTGGCGCCAGGACTTCCTGGGCCGCCTGTTCTACCTGGCCCGCAAGGACGCCTCGGAAGCCGCCGCGGCCGACACGGCCGAGCGCTTCCGCGCCACCATCGAAGACATCGCCAAGACCTGAGTAAAGCCTATGCCCGTCAAGACGCGTACCGCCCCAGCCGCCGCTGGCCTCCTCGCACGCCTGGAGGCGATCGTCGGCGCCGGCGGCGTCCTGACGGGCGAAGCCGCCCTGCCCTTCGCCACCGACGTCTACCGCACGCTGAAGACGCCCCTGGCCGTTGTCCGCCCGGCCGACGTCGACCAGCTGCAAGCGGTGGTGCGCGAGGCGGCGGCGGCCGGGGTCGCCATCGTCCCGCGCGGCGGCGGCGCCTCCTATACCGACGGCTACCTGGCGACCCGCGCCGACACCGTGCTGATCGACACCGGCGCCCTCGATCGCATCGTCGAGATCAACGAGACCGACGCCTATGTCACGGTCGAGGCCGGGGTCACCTGGGCTCAGCTGAAGGACGCTCTGGATCCGCTGGGCCTGCGCACCCCGTTCTTCGGCCCGTTCTCGGGCCTGGCCGCGACGATCGGCGGGTCGATGTCGCAGCACGCCATCAGCCACGGCTCGGGCCAGTTCGGCAGCTCGGCGGAGTCGGCGGTGTCGGTCGACGTCGTGATCGCCGACGGCTCCCTGCTGCGCACCGGCTCGGCCGCCCGCGGCGGCTCGCCCTTCGCCCGCTGGTACGGCCCCGATCTCTGCGGCCTGTTCCTGGGCGACTGCGGCGCGCTTGGGATCAAGACGCGGATCACCCTGCCGCTGATCGTCAAGAAGGCCGCCTTCCAGTGCGCCTCCTTCGCCTTCGAGGACCTGCCCAGCCTCGCCCGCGCCATGCGGGCGGCGGCGCTGGAAAACCTCGACGACGAGCACTTCGCCATCGACGCACCGCTGGCCCAGGGCCAGATCGCCCGCCAGGACAACGCCGCCGTCGTGCAGATGGCCCTGACCGTGCTGAAGAGCTCGCCGTCGCTGGTCGCCGGCCTCAAGCAGCTCGGCAAGATGGCCCTGGCCGGCGACCGCGCCCTGCGCAAGGCCGAGTACATGGTCCACTACATCCTTGAGGGGGTGGACGACCGCGAGGCCAAGGCGCGCCTGGATCGCTTGCGCACCCTGATGACGGCCGAGGGGGTCGAGATCCCCAACACCATGCCGACCATCGTGCGCGGCATGCCGTTCGCCCCGCTCTACAACGTGCTCGGTCCCAAGGGCGAGCGCTGGGCCCCGATGAACGGCATCCTGCCTCACAGCCAGGTCGCCGCCTTCCACGCGGCGCTCGAGGCCCTCTACGCCAGCCACGCCGAAGAGATGACCGCCCGCGGCGTCTGGCGCGGCGGCATGTTCGAGGTGCTGCGCCCGTCCGGCTTCCTCTACGAGGTCGCCCTCTACTGGCCCGGCGAGCAGACCGCCTACCACGCCGGCGTCCTGCCGGCCGAGCACCTGGCCAGCCTGCCCCAGTACCCCGAAGATCCCGAGACCACGGCCTTCGTGGGGAAGCTCAAGGCGCAGATCATCAAGCTCTACGCCGAGTACGGCGCCGTGCACTTCCAGCTCGGCAAACTCTATCCGTACGCGGACGTTCTTGAGGCTCCGGCGCTGGACCTGGTCAAGGCGGTGAAAGCGGCCGTGGACCCCAAGGGCCTGATGAACCCTGGGGCGTTGGGGCTTTAGTTGAACCTCCCCCTATGGGGGAGGCGGCCGAAGGCCGGTGGGGGGAAGTTTTCAGCTTCCCGGACGCCGGCCTATTTCCAAGACACTCCCCCCACCGATCGCTTCGCGATCGCCTCCCCCACAGGGGGAGGTTCCCTGCGTACAAAAAAAGGCGCGGCCCTTTCGGACCGCGCCAGGCTCACACTGCGCAGATGCAGCGGGGACGTCGTTAGCTGCGCGCCTCGGGCGCGGCCCGCAGGGAGCGCAGCAGGTTCTGGACGATGGCGTCGCGCTTGGCGTTCAGCTGGGCCTGCAGTTCCGGGCCCGGCTGGAAGGCGTCGACTTCCGCATTGGCCAGCACGCCGTGGCTTTCGAGCACGGCCTCCAGCACGTGGACGCGGTCGGTCAGCACCCAGACCTCGCGGGTCAGGGACAGGATCGCCTCGCCCAGGTCGTCGATCTGGTCGGCGGACAGCATCCGGCGGTTCACCGGCTCGGAGATCGGGCGCTCGAAGGTCTTCGGAGTCATCGCGTTCATGTCGCTCGCTCGTTGTCGGAAGGATCAGGCGGGCTTGTGGGCGCGCAGCACGTAGTAGGCGTGGGTCGGGGCCTGGGTGGCGCCCTCGACGTCGACGAAGCCGATGTCCTTGCAGATCTGGATCAGATCCATGCTGGCCGAGGCGCGCCAGTAGGGCTCGCCGCCCCACTTGGCCAGGTAGTCGTAGCGCCAAGAACTTAGCTTATCGATCTCGGCGTAGCGCGGCACGTCGGCCATGATGATGTCGCCGCCCGGCTTCAGCATGCGGAAGGCCTCTTCCAGGATCGACTTGATGATCCGCGGCGGGGCCTCGTGGAACAGGATGAAGGTCGTCACGAGGTCGAAGCTCTCGTCGGCGAAACCGGAGTTCTCGCCGCCCTTGACCATCAGCTTCCAGTTCCAGCCCTTCTCGTTGGCCACGCGGCGGGCCTGTTCGAGCATGCGGGCCGACCAGTCGATGCCGGTGATCTGGGCTTCCGGGAAGGTCTCCTGCAGGGCCTGGGTGAAGTGGCCCGAGCCGCAGCCGATATCGAGGATTTCCTTGTAGTCGCGGCGCGGGGCCTGTTGGGCGGCCGCCCGGCGCTGGCCGAAGATGTCGCCGCCATAGCCGCGCGCCACCAGCTGCTTGTGCACCAGCTCGCCGTGGACGTAGCCGGTGTGGTCGATGTGGTCCCAGCCGCCGGTGGTGCGGTGGAACCAGACCTTGCTCCAGTAGCTGGGCGGGGTCTCGCCGTCGCCGTAGTCCAGCGTGGCCGGGCCTTCGTCGAGGGCCTTCAGGTACGGCTCAAGAACCGCGCGGCGCTCCTCGAAGGCTTCGTCGCAGTGCGCGCCGTGGGTGCGCGAGGCCCACTCGCCGAACAGCTCGCGGATCTTGAAGATCTTGGAGTCGGCCAGGGTCTCGACGACCAGCGCGTGGCGCTCATCCATGTCGTCGGGCATGGTCTGGGCGTTGACGCCCTTCATGGCCAGCTCCGCCTCGGAGGCGAAGTGCAGGCCGAAGGTCGCCTTCGATACGCCCGCCTGGAAATCGAGCGACGCGCGACCGCGCTGGGCCAGTGCCGGAGCTTCCATGACGCACCTCTAAAACCTTGTTTCGATGAAGGACTTTACCTCCGTCGAAACGTCCTGAAAGGTCCGGCCGACCCGCTATCCGCAGAACGGTCAGCGGGTGGTGAAGCTCGGATCGCTCGACCGCGCCGCGATGCGGGCGGCCGCCGAAGCGTCGCCGGCGGCATGGGCGAGGATCAGATCGGCCGAAGCCGCGATCGCCTGCGCCAGTCCCTCCGCCTGCGCGGGTCCCGGCAACTCCGGCCGGCAGATCAGCCCGCCGAAATAGTGGTCGACACCAGGCAGCACGAGCGCGTGGCGATCCCCCGGCGACGGAGCCTCAAAGGCGATCAGGCGCTGGCGCCAGTCGTCGACGAAACCCGGCAGCACGTCGGCGTCGCCGGTCTGAACCAGCAGCGGCGCGGCGGTGCTCGCAAAGCCCTCCGCCGGGATCAGCGGCGGCGTGGCTGGCGGCGGCGACAGGGCGACCACGGCCTTCACGCGGCTGTCGAGCGTCGGCGCGCCAGGCGGCGCCAATACGCTCGCCCCGCCGGCCGCCAGGGCCAGCAGCGCCCCGAACGAGTGCCCGGCGGCGGCGAGGCTAAAACGCCCCTGCCCGGCCAGCCAGTCCAGGGTCGCGGCCTGGTCCTCCAGCCGCGTGCGCCAGACGGCGGCCTGATCGTAGGCCTCCCGCTGCGGGTGGTCGGTGCTGTCCACGTGCAGGGGCGCGGCGACCAGCAGACTCCGCGCCGCCCAGCCTTCCAGCAAGGCCGCGTACTTGCCCGGAGCCGAGAAGGCCCCGTGCGAGAAGGCGACGGCGGCCCTGGCTGCTCCCTCGGGCCGCGCCACGGCAAGCCCGATGGTGCGATCGCCGACGGCGATCTCGACGATGTCCAGGGCCATCAGACGACCGCGCAGACCGTCTTCCATTCCAGGTAGCCATCGAGGGCGACCTGACCGCTGTCGCGCCCCCAGCCCGAGGCCTTCACCCCGCCGATCGGTAGGGCGTTGTCGTACATCGAGTGGCAGTTGATCCACACCGTGCCGGCCTTGATGCGGCGCGACAGGCGGTGGGCGTGCGACAGGCTCTCGGTCCAGAGGCTGGCCGCGAGGCCGTATTCGCTGTCGTTGGCGGCGGCCACCACCTCGTCGATCTCGTCATAGGCCTGGACGACCACGACCGGGCCGAACACCTCCTCGCGGACGATGGCCATGTCGGGCGTGACCCGCGCCACCACGGCCGGGGTCACGAACGTGCCCTCGTCGCCGCCCTGCACCCCGCCGGTCAGCACCTCCGCGCCCGCCGCGGCCGCGCCGGCCACGAAGCCCGCGACGCGGTCGGCCTGCTTGCGCGACACCAGCGGACCCATGTGAGTGGCCGGGTCCAGGCCATGGCCCAGTTGCAAGCCCTTGGCCTGGGCCGCGACGCCCTCGACCACGCGGTCATAGATCGAGCGGTGGGCGTAGAGCCGCGAGCCGGCCACGCACACCTGGCCGGCGTTGAAGAAGATGGCGTTGGCGGCGCCGGGGATGGCCAGGTCCAGGTCGGCGTCCGGCAGGATCACCACCGGCGACTTGCCGCCCAGCTCCAGGCTGACCTTCTTGAGGTTGCCCTTGGCCGCATCGAGGATCGCCCGGCCCGTCGGGGTCGAGCCGGTGAAGGCCACCTTGTCGACGTCCTGGTGCGAGGCCAGGGCCGCGCCCGCCTCGCCGCCCAGGCCCGTCACCAGGTTCAGCACGCCCGCCGGGAAGCCGGCCTGCTGCACCAGCTCGGCCAGGCGCACGGCGGTCAGCGAGGTGTCTTCGGCGGGCTTCAGCACCACGGTGCAGCCGGCGGCCAGGGCCGGCGCCAGCTTCATGGCCGTCAGCACCAGCGGCGAGTTCCACGGCACGATGGCGGCGACCACGCCGACCGGCTCGCGCAGGGTCCAGCTGGCCATCTGCTTACCGGCCGGCTGGTAGTTGATCGAGCTGTCGATCGTGCGCCCCTCGATGGCCGTCGCCAGGCCCGCATAGTAGCGGAACTGGTTCACCGCCCCGGGGATCTCGGCCCAGCGGCCGACATACAGCGGCTTGCCCTGGTCCAGCGTCTCCAGCTCGGCCAGTTCGTCGATATTGGCCTCGATCAGGTCGGCCAGGGTCCACAGCAGGCGCGAACGCTGCATGGGGGTCAGCGAAGGCCACTCGCCGCCGTCAAAGGCCTTGCGCGCAGCGGCCACGGCCGCATCGACGTCGGCCGCCCCGCCCTTGGCCATGTCGGCCAGCACCACGCCGGTGGCCGGATCCTTCGTCTCGAACGTGTCCCCGCCGGCTGCGTCCACCCAGGCGCCGCCGATGAAGAGCTGCTTGCGACGCTTGGCGAGGAAGGCCTTCGCCCCCTCCGTCTGAGGTTCGACCGAACGGACGACGAAGGTCATGGCGCATTCCCCGGGACGCTGAAATTCCAGGCTCGACGCTAGTCCTCGCGCCCTCGATTCACAGGGGTCACAGAACGCCTATCCGCTGTGCGGGCGCCTTTGCGCGCAACCGTTTGCGAACCGCGCTAGAGCCTAGGGTCACGGGGTTTTCAGTGACGGTTTCCGGGGGCTTGCAATGACGACGATGAACGGACGCGGCGTGGACGAGATCCACGGCTACGCCCCCTTGCGCCCGGTGGCCGGCGCTGCCGCGCCCGACGCTACGCCGGTCATCGCCGGCGGCGTCTCGCAGGCCGCCCTCGACGCCGCCCAGGCCTTCTCCGACAGCTATGACGGCCTGGCCCTGCTGGTCTGGTCCGGCGGCGCGCTGCGGCACGAGGTCTACGCCCCGCACGTCACCGCCGACAGCCTGTTCGAGACCTTCTCGATGCACAAGTCGGCGCTGGGCCTGCTCTACGGCGCGGCCATCCGCGACGGGGCGATCGGTTCGATCGACGATCCGGCCGGCCTCTATATCGCCGAATGGCGCGACGACCCGCGCGGCCAGATCCCGCTGCGCCATCTGCTGGGCATGAGCTCGGGCCTCACCGTGCACAGCCTCGACAAGGGCGATCCGGTGGCCCTGGCCCTGATGCTCGGCGACCGCATCAGCGAGACCGCCCTCTCCGTCCAGGCGCAGCGGCCGTCCGGCGAGATCTTCGACTACTACAACGTCGCCGCCCAGGTGGCGGGCCTGGCCTTGTCGCGCGCCGTCGCGGCCAAAGGGCTGGGCGACGCGGCGAGCTATCTCTCGAAAGCGCTGTGGGCGCCGATGGGCGGGGCCGACGCGCGGCTGTGGGTCGAGCGCGAGGACGGCGAGCCGCGCTTCTTCGCCGGCCTCCAGGCCCGCGCCCGCGACTGGCTGCAGCTGGGCCGCCTTGTCGCCGGCGGCGGCGCGATCGACGGCCGCCAGGTGCTGCCGGCCGACTGGATCGCGCAAGTCACCGCGCAGAACCCGCTCAACCCCGCCTACGGCCTGCTGGTCTGGCGCGCCGCCCCGATCGAAGGCGGCAAGCGCCCCTACGGCCCCTCCACCGCCTACGCCGCCCCGCACTCCGCGCCGTTCATCGCCGACGACCTCGTCTATTTCGACGGCTTCGGCGGCCAGCGCGTCTACGTCTCGCCGTCGCGGGACCTCGTCATCGTGCGGATCGGCCGGCCCAGGCTGGATTTCGACGACGCCGTGCTGCCCAACCTGATCGTCGAGGGTCTGGGCTAACGATCCTCCCCCTCTGGGGGAGGTGGCCCGCAGGGCCGGAGGGGGGCCGTTTTCAGCTTCCAACCCGCCGACCGCCCTCCTCGGTAAAATCCCCGCGGAAGCGGGGACCCAGGTGTTTTATCGTCGAGCGCCGCGCGTTTCAGAAAAAGCCTGGGTCCCCGCTTCCGCGGGGATTTTACGGTTGGGGGGTCTGCTGACGGGGACAGACGAAGCTGCATCCCCGTCGATCTCGCCGCAAACCCCAACCAATCCAACCCCTTGCAACTTTCTCACCGCTCTGGATCAGACGCGCTCAAACCCGCCGCATAATAACCCCGTCTCGCCGCACCGAAGGGGCGCGCGGCCAGCGACCATGCGGCGGCGGGATGCGATCGAGCGGGACTGGGGCGGATTGGGAAGATCCGTCGCGTCCGGGAACCTGGCGCTGGCCAGGCCCGCCCGCCGTCGGCTTGGGCGAGGATTACAGAGCCCCCTCTCCTCGTCGCCGTCCAAACGGGAAACCCGGCGGATGGTCCTGGTAAGGCGTTAAGAGCGCCGCCGCCCGGGAAGCCGGCAGCCAAACGACCGCGCGGAGCGCCTAGGCTTCGTCGAAACGGTAACAACACACAGCACTCCGGGCGTCGCCCGGGCGCTCCGCTCTCCTTCACAAGCTCAGCGGTTCACCGCGTGAGGCGGGAAAGCCGTGCTCAGAACCACAAGGAACCTCCCCCTGTGGGGGAGGCGGCCGAAGGCCGGTGGGGGGCCGTTTTCAGCTTTCGAGGCGTCGGCCCATCTCGCACCAACTCCCCCCACCGATCGCTGCGCGATCGCCTCCCCCACAGGGGGAGGTTCCTCGGGGCCAGCGCCACCTTCTCCCGGATCAGATCGGACCCAGGTTCACGCTCACGGCCTTGGTCTTCAGGTACGAGTCGATCCCCTCGCGCCCGAACTCGCGGCCCCAGCCCGACTGGCGGTTGCCGCCGAACGGGGTTTCCGGGCTCAGGGCGGCGTGGATGTTCACCCCCACCTGGCCGCTGTCGATGGCGCGGGCCATGCGGTGGGCGCGGGAGAGGTCCTTGGTCCAGACCGAGCCCGACAGGCCGTAGGTCGTCTGGTTGATCGCCGACAAGAGCGCCTCGTCATCGTCGCCGAACGCCTGCACGCCCAGCACCGGACCGAACACCTCTTCCCGCGCCAGGCGCATGTCGGGGCTGACGTCGGCATAGATGGTCGGAGCCACATAGTGACCGGGGCCGTCCGGCACGCCGCCGGCATAGGTCAGGCGCGCGCCCTGCGCGGCGGCGGCCTCGACATGCTCCAGCACCCGCCCCTTCTGGCGGGCCGAGACCAGCGGACCGACCATGGTCGTCGGGTCCAGGCCCGGACCGACCTTCAGATAGGCGGCCGTCTGGGCGAGGCCCTCAAGCACCGGCTCAAGCACCTTCTCGTGCACGAACAGGCGCGTGCCGGCCATGCAGTTCTGGCCCGACAGGAAGAAGCAGGCCAGGGCCGCCGACGGGATGGCGTCGGCCAGGTCCGCGTCCGGAAAGATCACGAACGGCGACTTGCCGCCCAGCTCCAGGGTCACGCGCTTGAGGTCATGGCTGACCGCGCGGACGATCTCTTTGCCCACGGCGGTCGAGCCGGTGAAGGTGATCTTGTCGACGCCCGGGTGGGCCACCAGCGCAGCGCCGATCTCATGGCCCAGGCCGTGGATCAGGTTGAACACCCCGGGCGGGCCGCCGGCCTCCAGCCACAGCCGCGCCACCAGGATCGAGGTCAGCGGCGTCAGCTCGGCGCTCTTCAAGACGAGCGTGCAGCCCGAGGCCAGGGCCGGCGCCAGCTTCAGGATGATCATCGACACCGGCACGTTCCAGGGCACGATCGCCCCGACCACGCCCACCGGCTCGCGCACCGTATAGACCAGCAGGTCCAGCGCCTCTCGACCGTTGGCCCGGGCCGGGATGGTCGAGCCCTCCAGCTTGGTGGCCAGGCCCGCATAGTAGCGGACGTAGTCGGCGCAGAAGCCCTTGATGGTCGCCCCCGACAGGGCGATCGGCATGCCGTTCTCGAGCACCTCGATCTCGGCCAGCTTGTCGGCGTCGCGCTCCAGGAGGTCGGCGAAGCGCAGCATGATCCGGGCGCGGTCGGCGCCGGACGTGCGGCTCCAGACCTTGAACGCCTTGCGGGCGGCGGCGACGGCCAGGTCGAGATCCTCGGCCGAGGTCGCGCGCACCTTGGCGATGGTCTGCTCCGTCGCCGGGTTCTCGACCTCGATCAGAGTCTCGCCGCGCCCCTCGACGAAGGCCTCGCCGATCAGCTGGCCATGGCTCTCCGCCAGGAAGGCCAGGGCCTCCCGCGAGGGGCCGAAGATCGCTGCGTCGCTGGCGTCCGCCATGGGAAACTCCGTCGGAATGAACTGGGATCTGTTTTGAAGCGCGAGCGGTCTGGCCGCCGCTTTCGCGCGCGCCCTCCCCGCCTGTCGACCAAGCCGCGCGAAGCGATGGCGCGCCGCGCGCGAGCCGTCGGATGCTCCAATGGGGCTATTGGGGGACTTGAGGCGTGAGCGAGGTTCGGGACGAATTCCGCAAGGGCTGGAGCGTGGTGCTGGCCGCCGGGATCGGGGTCGGCTGCGGCATCAGCCTGCAGCAGTATGTGGGCTCGCTCTTCGTGAAGGCGCTTCAGGCCGATCTGGGCTGGAGCCGTGGCAAGATCGCCCAGGCCCAGGGCGCGGCCCTGGCGGCGATCTTCGTCGCCCCGGTGCTGGGCTGGCTGATCGACAAGGTCGGCGTGCGGCCGGTGGCGATGGTCTCCATCGTCCTGCTGGCGGCGGTCTATCTGGGCCTGGCCGCCATGCCGCCGTCGCTCGGCGCCTATTACGGCCTCTTCGCCCTGCTGGTGATCCTGGGCTGCGGCACCGGGCCGATCGGCTACACCCGCGCCGTCAACACCTGGTTCGACAAGGGCCGCGGCCTGTCGCTGGGCCTGACCCTGACCGGCGTCTCGCTGATCGCCGCCCTCAGCGCCCCGACCCTGAGCTTCGTCATCGCCCATCACGGCTGGCGCGGCGGCTATGCGGCCCTGGCGGCCCTGTCGCTGGTCGTCGCCCTGCCCACCGTCTTCCTGGCCCTGTGGGAGCGCCCTCGCCTGCTGGCCAAACAGGGCGCGGGCGAGATCGAGATCGCCGCCGCCACGCGCGTGTCCCAGGTCGGCCTGACCGTCGGCCAGACCCTGAAGACCGGCCGTTTCTGGATCCTGTCGCTGGCCATCCTGCTGGCGACGGCGGGCCTGACCGGCGTCATCAGCCAGCTGCAGCCGATCCTCACCGACCAGGGCCTCGACGCCCGCATCGCCGGCTGGATGCTGGCCCTGCTGGCGGTGTCGGTGATGCTGGGACGGATCGTGGTCGGCTGGGCGGTCGACCGCTTCTGGGCCCCGATCCCGGCGGCCATCGCCCTCGTCCTGCCCGCCCTCGGCGTCGGCCTGCTGGCGATCGGCCACGGCCAGTGGCCGATCGCGGTCCTGGCCGTGCTGCTGATCGGCGCGGCGCAAGGCGGCGAAGTCGACGTCGCCGCCTTCTTCGTCGCCCGCTATTTCGGCATGCGCTCCTACGGCGCGATCTACGCCCTGCTGGGGATCGCCATCTCCCTGGGCGTGCCGATCGGCGCCATCGGCTTCGGCGCGCTCTACGACCATGACGGCGGCTACGGCCGCGCCCTGGCGATCGCGGCCGCCGGCTTTGTCGCCAGCGGCGCGCTGATCCTCCTGATGGGACGCTATCCGCAATGGACCACGCCCGAGAAGACCGCCTGAGGCGCTCGCCCGCGCCATCAGGCGGCGCGGGACAGCGGCTCCGACAGGTCGCGGCTGATGGCGGCCGCGGCCGACTTCAGCTTGTCGCCGTACTGCTTGACGGCGTCCGGCATCTTCATCGACGAGCTGAAGAACACCAGCACCAGCGCCCCGCAGACGCCCTCGCTGTTGAAGATCGGCGCGCCGATCGACGAGGTCTTGCCCGGGGTGGCGGTATAGGGATTGCGCCCCTTGGTCGCCCAGCCGGCCTCGACGATGTCGGAGAACATGCCGCCGGACTCCGCATATTGCAGCGTCAGCGGATCGACCTGGCCTTCGCCGCGCCGATAGGCCTCCAGCACGGCCGCCTGCTCGTCGGGGCTGGCGAAGGCGAGATACGCCTTGCCCGCCGCGCTCTCCAGGATCGGCAGGGTGTAGCCCGGATAGTAGTTGTTCAGCGTCAGCGACGTCATCGTGTGGGTCGAGTCGCGGATCATCATCTGCTGGCCGACCCGGGTAGCGATCGACACCGGCCAAGTGACCTTGGCGGTCAGGTCGACGATGTGCGGGCGGGCGCAGGCGACCAGGCGATCGCTCTCCTGGAACCCATGCGACAGCGACTGCACCAGCATGGTCGGTCGATAGCGCTTCCGGGCCGGCTCCCGCTCGATCAGCTTCTCGTGCAGCAGGGTCTGCACGATACGGCAGGCCGTCGGATAGGGAACGCCCGAGGTCTGGGCGATCTCCATCATCGACAGCGAACCACGGCGGTTGATCGCCTGCAGCACCGAGATGCAGCGGCTGATGGCCCTGATCGGCACACCTTTTTCCATAGAAACGCCTCCTCCAGATTCACGCGAACTCCAGACCGTGGCGGCGAGGGTCTGGCGGAAACCACGTCCCGACTATCCGTTCGCCGGATAGCGCAACGAAGCCCCGCCACGGTCGGAGTCGTCTTTTGTGCGTCGCCTGCTCTTTCGCAGGGCGGATATTTGACCACGCGGTCAACGAAGTGGCAATTCGTGGAATTACGGTCAGGCTCACATAACGTCGGAGCCCGAGATGACCGCTGAAACTTCCGTAACGTCAGCCGACGAGGCTTTGTATCTTCAGCGCTTTCAGGCCGCCGCCAACGCTCCGCAGGAGACCTACGACACGCTGGAGCCCGTGCCCGGCGCGGCTGGGCGCACGCTGATTCCGGCCGCCGCCACAGCCACGATCAACGCCGCGGCGCTCGATGCGGCCGAGGCCTACGCCAAGGACAGCAACGCCAAGGCCTTCATGGTCTGGCGCGACGGCGTGCTGGAACGCGAGACCTATTTCGCCGGCGCGGCCCGCCCGTCCCTGCTGGCCTCCAAGTCGCTGGCCAAGCCGCTGACCGCGGTCGCCATCGGCCGCGCCCTGTCCCTGGGCGTGATCGAGTCGCTGGACCAGTCGGTCGCCGACTTCATCACCGAGTGGAAGGGCACGCCCAAGGCCGACATCCTGGTGCGCCACACGCTGGACATGCGCACGGGCCTGCTGCCCCAGGGCTTCAGCACCGATCCTGCCGACGTGCTGAACCGCGCCTACCTGCACCCGCGCCATGACGACGTGCTGATCAACGACTACCCGCTCGTCCACACGCCGGGCAGCCGCTACGACTACGCCAACGCCACCTCGGAACTGGTGGCCCTGGTCATCGAGCGCGCCACCGGCCGCCGCTACGCCGAGTTCATCTCCGAAGAGGTGCTCAAGCCCATCGACGCGCCGGGAGGCCAGATCTGGCTCGACCGTCCGGGCGGTCTCGCCCACTCGGGCTGCTGCATCCTGCTGCCGGCCGAAAGCTGGCTGCGCCTGGCGATCCTGCTGCTCGACGACGGGATCCACGGCGGCGTGCGCCTGCTGCCGGAAGGCTATGTGAGCGAGATGCGCACCCCGACCGAGCAGAACCCGCACTATGGCCTCGGCGTCTATATCGGCGCGCCCTATCTGGAGCGCCGCGGCTGGGCCGCGCCGGACCTGCCCTGGCCCAAGATCCTGCACAGCGAGCCCTACGCGGCCGAGGACCTCTATCTCTTCTGCGGCAACTCCAACCAGGTGGTCTACATCGTGCCGTCCAAGCGCCTGATCGTGCTGCGGGTCGGCGATAACCCGCCCAAGACGCCCGAGTGGGACAACAGCGTGCTGCCCAACCTGATCCTCAAGAGCCTCTAGCGTTTCCGGCGGAGGGCGACCCGGGCGATAAGCTTGCGGACCTCGCCCTCCTCCACCCCGTCCCGACGCATCAGCAGACGGACGATCGGCTCCGAAAGGAGTTCGTCGAGTGAAGGCGGCGGGTCGTCCAGACCCCGGTCGTCGCGCATCGGGCGCTCCTCTCCGGTCGGGGGCGCCCTCCTCGCATCATTGCGAGTGAATCGCAACTACTATCCTGAAGCGTCACGCATCCCGTGGCGACCGGGCGACCGACTTGCTATCTGCCTCGCCAAAGCATCGAGAGGCCCGCATGACCGACTTCCCCGTCACCATCTTCCACAATCCCAAGTGCGGAACCTCGCGCAACACCCTGGCGATCATCGAGGCCGCCGGCTACGCGCCGACCGTCGTCGAATATCTGAAGACCGGCTGGACGCTGGAGCAGCTGAAGGATCTGGCCGCCCGCACCGGTCTCGGCGCCCGCGGCCTGCTGCGCGTCAAGGGCACGCCGGCCGAAGAGCTGGGCCTGACCGATCCGGCGACCTCCGACGAGACGATCCTGGCGGCCATGGTCGAACACCCGATCCTGGTCGAGCGCCCGATCGTCGTCACGCCCAAGGGCGCGGTGCTGGCCCGTCCCAAGGAGAAGGTGCTGGACGTCCTGGATCGCCACCCGCCCACCGACGCATCCTGATCCGTGATCGGACGTTTTCGTGGACGGTGTCGCAAATCTGTCGTCGAACTGTGACAAATAGCCGACCTCGCCGCCGCTAGTCTGCGCGCGGCGAGGTTGAAGGATCGGTCCCCCGGATCCTTCAACGCGTCCAATGATCCCCGTGGCCCCAAGCCGACCATCAGGATGTCGTCCATGAAAGCCTTCCTCGGAGCCGCCGCCGCGCTCGGCCTGCTGGCCCTGGCGCCTAGCGCCCACGCCGCCCGTGACTACGTCTGGGCCGCCGGCTCTTCGACCGTCTTCCCGTTCAGCACCCGCGTCGCCGAAAACTTCGCCAAGAAGACCGGCAAGAAGTCGCCCAAGGTCGAGAGCCTGGGCACCGGCGGCGGCATCAAGATGTTCTGCGGCGGCATGGGCGAGGGCTTCCCCGACATCGCCAACGCCTCGCGTCCGATGAAGAAGTCCGAGTTCGAGGCCTGCAAGGCCAAGGGCGTCAAGGACATCGTCGAGATCAAGATCGGCTTCGACGGCATCGTCATCGCGATGGACAAGAAGTCGCCCGACTACAACTTCAAGCTTGAGCACCTGTATCTGGGCCTGGCCCAGAACGCCCTGCGCGGCGGCCAGTTCGTGGCCAACCCGTACAAGACCTGGAAGGACGTGGGCGCCGGCCTTCCGGCCAACCGCATCCTGGTCTACGGGCCGCCCCCCACCTCGGGCACCCGCGACGCCTGGGTCGAACTGGCCATCGAGAACGGCGCCAAGAAGTTCCCGACCGCCAAGTCCCTGCACGACAGCGACGAGAAGGCCTTCAAGGCCAAGATCGACCCGCTGCGCAAGGACGGCGGCTGGATCGACGCCGGCGAGAACGACAACGCCATCGTTGGCACCCTGACCAAGACCCCGGGCGCCCTGGGCGTGTTCGGCTTCTCGTTCCTCGAAGAGAACGCCAACGTCATCAAGGGCGCGGCGGTCAACGGCGTGAAGCCGACCCCGCAGGCGATCGCCAACGGCAGCTACCCGCTGTCGCGTTCGCTCTACATCTACGTCAAGAAGGGCCAGGTCGGCGTGACTCCGGGCCTGAAGGAATACTTGGCCGAGTTCGTCTCCGACGCCGCCACCGGCCGCGGCGGCTATCTGCAGGGCCGCGGCCTGATCCCGCTGCCGCCCGCCCAGCACGACGCCAACAAGGCCACGGCCAGCAAGCTGCCGAACATGGCTCCGCCCAAGAGCTGATCGCACTGCGCATCGCCTGAACGGCACCCCGTCCGGACCATCCGGGCGGGGCGTTTTCATTTAACCAAACGCTGCGGCCAAAGCGCCGCAGTGGGGGCTAATTATCCGCCGGCTCTTGCCTTTCGAGGCAGATTGGCGTCTTAACGCGCCTTTCCAAACTTCCTCGGTCGCCCGAGCGCCTCGTTTTGGCGGCCGGAGGAGTTTATTCTCATGACAAGTGACCAATCAGACGGGTCCGGGACATCGGGGTCGTAATTTGGTCGTGGCGCAGGCCGCGGGCGTTTTTGTGTGCACGCCGCCTGCAGGATCGAACTGGACCAACATGCCCTTCCCCGCCTCTCACCCCGCTCTTGAGCGGGCTCTCGCCGCTCAGGGTTACGCCGAGCCCACCCCCGTCCAGGCCGCCGTGCTGGAAGCCGACGCCGAAGGCCGCGACCTGCTGGTCAGCGCCCAGACCGGCTCGGGCAAGACCGTGGCCTTCGGCCTGGCCGCCGCCCCGACCCTGCTGGGCGACGCCGAGCGCCTGCCCAAGGCCGGCCTGCCCATGGCCCTGGTAATCGCCCCGACCCGCGAACTGGCCATGCAGGTCAATCGCGAACTGGAGTGGCTCTACGCCCAGGCCAGCGCCACGGTCGTCAACTGCGTCGGCGGCATGGACGCCCGCCGCGAGCAGCGCGCCCTGAACTACGGCGCCCACATCGTCGTCGGCACCCCGGGCCGCCTGCGCGACCACATCGAACGCGGCCACCTGGACCTGTCCGAGCTGAAGGTCGCCGTCCTCGACGAGGCTGACGAGATGCTCGACATGGGCTTCCGCGAAGACCTCGAGTTCATCCTCGACGCCGCTCCGGCCGAACGCCGCACCCTGCTGTTCTCGGCCACCCTGGCGCGCGACATCATCGCCCTGGCGAAGAATTACCAGAACGACGCCCTGCGCATCGACACCATCGACCGCAACGAGCCGCACCGCGACATCGAGTACCGCGCCGTGCGCGTGGCGCCGAACGAGACCGAACACGCCGTCGTCAACCTGCTGCGCTATTTCGAAAGCCCCGGCGCCCTGGTGTTCGCCAACACCCGCGAAGGCGTCCGTTCGCTGCACAGCAAGCTGCGCGAGCGCGGGTTCGCCGTCGTCGGCCTGTCCGGCGAGCTGAGCCAGCGCGAGCGCGCCGACGCCCTGCAGGCCCTGCGTGACGGCCACGCCCGCGTCTGCGTCGCCACCGACGTCGCCGCCCGCGGTCTCGACCTGCCCGACCTGGGCCTCGTCATCCACGCCGAACTGCCGGTCAACAAGGCCACGCTTCTTCACCGTTCGGGCCGCACCGGCCGGGCCGGCAAGAAGGGCGTCTCGGCGCTCGTCGTGCCCTATACCCGCCGTCGCAAGGCCGAGCAGCTGCTGTTCGCGGCCGGCGTCGAAGGCGTCTGGGGCGGCGCCCCGAGCGCCGACCAGATCCGCGCCAAGGACACCGAGCGCCTGCTCGACGATCCGATCTTCGCCGAGGCCTCGAACGAGGAAGACCTAGCCCTGGCCGAAGCCATGCTGGCCAAGCGCACCCCGACCGAGATCGCCGCGGCGCTGATCCGCACCCGCCGCGCCAAGCTGCCAGCGCCGGAAGAAATCTACGACGACCCGCGCCACGGCGCCGATCCGGGTCCGCGTTCGCGCGAGCCGCGCGGCGACCGCGACTTCGCCCCGCGTGACTTCGGCGACCGTCCCGAGCGCGAACCGCGCACCAGCATGGACGGCTCGGAGTGGTTCCGCATCAGCGTCGGCCGTCGCGGCAACGCCGATCCCAAGTGGCTGATCCCGCTGATCTGCCGCCAGGGCCACATCACCAAGAAGGACATCGGCTCGATCCGGATCTTCGACTACGACACCAAGTTCGAGATCTCGGCCGAGGCGGCGGTGAAGTTCGGCGCCGCGGTCCAGTCGACCGTTCGCGAGGACGTCTCGATCACCCCGACCGCCGCGCCGGCCCCGCGCGGTCCGCGTCGCGAGTTCGACGGCGACGCGCCCCGCGCCCCGCGTCCGCCGCGCAACTACGACGACGCCCCGCGCGGCCCCCGCGTCAACGCCCCCGGCTCGCGCGACCACACCCCGCGTCCGGGCGGCTACGACCGCGACGGCGTGAGCAGCGCCAAGCCGTACGGCCGTGGCGAAGAGCCCAAGGGCGATTACAAGCCGCGCCCGCCGCGGGACGACAAGCCCCGTGACTTCAAGCCGCGCGATCGCGATGCGGCTCCGCGTCCCTATTCGCCGATCGAAAGCGACGGCGCGCCGAAGCGGGCCTACAAGCCGCGCGCCGAGGGCCGTGACAACGCCGACGCCCCGCGTGAATACAAGCCCCGCGCGCCCAAGGCGTTCGGCGACGCCCCGGCCAAGCCCTACAAGGCCAAACCGGCCTTCGGCGACAAGCCGGCGTTCAAGGGTCCCAAGCCCTTCAAGGGCAAGAGCGACTTCGCCGGCAAGCCCAAGCCGTTCAAGAAGAAGTAGTCCGCCTTCGAAAACCCCTCAGTCGCCCGGCGACTGAGGGGTTTTTCTTAGGCCGCCTGCCCCGCGCACCAGCCCGACGCCCAGGCCCACTGGAAGTTATACCCGCCCAGCCAGCCGGTGACGTCGACGACCTCGCCGATGAAATAGAGCCCCGGCACGGCCTTGGCCTCCATGCTGCGCGAATCCAGGCCGTCGGTGTCGACCCCGCCCAGCGTCACTTCAGCCGTGCGATAGCCTTCCGAGCCCACCGGCTTGAAGGTCCAGGCGCTCACGACCCCGGCGACGCGGGCCAGCACCTTGTCCGAGCAGTCGGCGATGTTGCCGGTGACGCCCTCGTCCTCGACGATCTTCTGGGCCAGGCGCTTGGGCACGATCTCGCCCAGCACCGTGTGCAGCGCCCGGCGGCCGTTGGCGGCGCGCTCGGCCTTCAGCGTCGCGAAGACGTCGGTCCCCGGCGCCATGTCGACGACGATCTCGCCGCCTTCGCGCCAGTAGGACGAGATCTGCAGGATCGACGGCCCCGACAGGCCCCGGTGGGTAAACAGCATCCCCTCGCGGAACTTGGTCTTGCCGCTCTTGACCACGGCGTCGATCGAGACGCCCGACAGCGGCGAGAGGCGTTCCAGGGTGCGGGCCTCGAAGGTCAACGGCACCAGGGCCGGCCGGGTCTCGACGATGGCCAGGCCGAACTGGCGGGCGATCTCGTAGCCCAGCCCCGTCGCGCCCATCTTCGGGATCGACTTGCCGCCTGTGGCGACCACCAGCGAGGCGCAGGCGACCGGTCCACTCGACAGGGTGACGACGAAGCCCTCGCCCTTCTTGGCCACGCCCTGTACCGATGTCTCGAGCCGCAGCACCACGCCGGCCTGGTCCATCAGGTCCAGCAGCATGCCGATGATCTCCTTCGACGAGCCGTCGCAGAACAGCTGGCCGAGGGTCTTCTCGTGGAAATCGATGCCGTACTTGCGCACGAGATTGATGAAATCGGCCGGCCGGTAGCGGCGCAGGGCCGAGACGCAGAACTTTGGATTGGCCGACAGGAAGTTGGCCGGCGTCGCGCCCATGTTGGTGAAGTTGCAGCGGCCGCCGCCGCTGATGCGGATCTTCTCGCCCGCCGCCTTGGCGTGATCGACGATCAGCACCGAGCGACCGCGCTTGCCGGCCTCGATGGCGCACATCATGCCGGCCGCGCCGGCCCCGAGCACCACGACGTCGAACTGTTCCAAGATCCGGCCCTTCCAAGTGAGCGCGCCAAGGACGGGCGCGCGAAGGAAAAGTCAATGCGAACCGAACCCTACCCCGCCATCCGGTAGCCGCGCGCCTCCCTTTCGCCCGACACCCGGAACCGTTCCGTCATCTCGACCAGCCCGGCGATCTCGCTCTTCAGGGCGTGGGCGACGGCGTTGGCTTCCTCGACCATGGCGGCGTTCTGCTGCACGCCCTGGTCCATCTGGTTCACCGCCGCATTGACCTCGTTGAGGCCGGTGGCCTGCTCGCCGGCGGAAGCCGCCAACTCGCGGACCAGGGCGTCGATCTCGCCGACCTTGCAGACGATGCCTTCCAGCGCCTCACCGGTCTGGCCGACCAGCTTGACGCCCTCGTCGACCTGGCGGGCCGAGGTCGAGATCAGGGTCTTGATCTCCTTGGCGGCGTCGGCCGAGCGTTGGGCCAGCGCACGGACTTCCTGGGCGACGACGGCGAAGCCGCGCCCCGCCTCGCCCGCCCGGGCGGCTTCCACGCCGGCGTTGAGGGCCAGGAGATTGGTCTGGAAGGCGATCTCGTCGATGACGCCGATGATCTGGCCGATCTGGCGCGAGGAGGTCTCGATGCCGGTCATGGCCTCGACGGCGCCGCGCACCACCTGCCCCGAGCGCTCGGCGTCGCCCCGGGCCGAGCCGACCACCCGAGCGGCCTCGCCGGCGCCCTGCGAGGCGCGGCGGACCGTGGCGGTGATCTCGTCGAGGGCGGCGGCGGTCTCTTCCAGGCTGGCGGCCTGCTGCTCGCTGCGGCGGGCGGTGTGGTCGGCGGCGGCGGCGATCTCGTCCGAGCCCCGGCCGATGCCGTCGACGGCCGACAGGATCTGGCCCATGGCCTCGTCGAGATGGCCCATGGCGGCGTTGAAGTCGTCGCGCAGCTGGCGATAGCCGTCGGGGAAGGCCTCGGCCACGCGCACGGTCAGGTCGCCCCGCGACAGCCGCGACAGGCCCTGCGCGATCCGCTCCATGACGAAGGCCTGCTCGCGGGCGGCGGCCTCGCGCGCGGCTTCGTTGCGGCCGCGCTCCTCGTCGCCGGCGGCTCGGCTGCGAGCCTGGTCGGCCTGCGCGCTCTTCAGGGCCAGGGCGTTGTCCTTGAACACCTGCACGGTGCGGGCCATCTGCCCGACCTCGTCGCGGCGGCCGGCGCCGGCCACGGCGACCTCCAGCCGCCCTTCGGCGAGATCGCTCATGGCCCGCGAAAGGCCGGCCACCGGACGCGAGATCTTCACCGCCCCGATCCACAGGGCGAAGGCGACGCCGCCCAGCGCCGCGGCGACGCCGAACAGCAGGGTCAGCAGCACACCGCGCTCGGCCTTGGAGCGCGCGGCGGCGACCATTGCATCGGTCTCTTCATGATAGCCGTCGCCCCAGGCCTTCACGTCCTTGGCCAGGCCCTCGATAGCCGGGTCCATGGCCGCCAGATGCGACATGGCACCGGTGTCATCATTGGACAAACCTTTATCGGCCGCGGCGCGCGCATCCGCGTACAAGGCGTCGATGCGGGCGGCGAAGCCTTGGGTCTTCTCTGCGACGGCGGGGTCGAAGCCGGTCATCTTGGCCAGGCTGTCCTTGCCCTCGCCATAGACCTTGTCGAGTTCCTTGGACGCGGCCAGGGCCTGCTCGGAACCGCCGTCATAGGTGACGGTGCGATGGGCGGCGTGGCCCATCATGGCCAGGCGCCGGCTGAAGCGGGCCGACTGCACCTCGGCGGGGGCGCGATGCTCGACGAGACGGCTGGTGGCCGCGTCCAGGCTCTTCTGCTGCCAGACGCCCAGACCCGTGCAGGCCAGCACAGCTGCGCCCAGCACGACGGCCGGCAGGGCGACCTTCGAGGCGATCTTGAGATCGTCGAGCTTCATGTCTGTTTCCCCCCGGATGTTGTCTAAGTCCGCGCCGGTTTCGCGGTTACTGAACCCAGTTTTTCGACTACGACGTAAAAACCCCGTTAAGTCGCTTGACCCCCGCGCTGATGGCTGTAGGACGCACGGCCCCTCCCCGGCCCGAGCTTTCTCATGACGTCCGCCGTCCAGCCGACGATCGGCATCGATTTCGGCACCACCAACACCGTCGTCGCCATCGCGGACGGCGGCGGTCCCGCGCGCCTGGTGCGCTTTCCCGTCGGCGAGAAGGACATCTTCGCCTTCCGCTCGGCCCTGAGCTTCCATTCGGTCGCCGGTCCCGACGGCCGGCCGACCGAGCGCGTCATCGAGGCCGGCCCCTGGGCGATCGAGGCCTATGTCGAAGACCCGCTGGAGACCCGCTTCGTCCAGTCGTTCAAGACCTTCGCGGCGAGCGCGGCCTTCACCGAGACCAAGATCCTCGATCGCCGCTACCTGTTCGAGGACCTGCTGGCGGCGTTCCTGTTCAAGCTGCGCGACCATGCCGGCGACCAGATGAGCGACTTGCCGCCACGCGTGATCGTCGGTCGGCCCGTGACCTTCGCCGGCGGCAATCCGGACGAGGCCCTGGCCCTGCGCCGCTACGAGGCCGCCTTCGAACGCCTCGGCTTCTCCGACATCCGCTACGCCCACGAACCGGTCGGGGCGGCCTTCTTCTTCGCCCGCCAGCTGAAGGAAGACGCCACGGTGCTGGTGGCCGACTTCGGCGGCGGCACGAGCGACTTCTCGATCGTTCGGTTCGAGCGTCACGAGGGTCAGCTGCGCTCGGTCCCGCTGGCCCGCTCGGGCGTCGGCGTGGCTGGCGACGCCTTCGACTACCGGATCATCGACAACGTGGTGTCGCCGGAACTGGGCAAGGGCAGCCTCTACAAGGCGATGTCGAGCCGCCTGCCGATCCCCCAGCGCTACTACACCGCCTTCGCCCGTTGGGATCAGCTGGCCATGCTGCGGGCGTCGAAGGACATGCGCGACATCCGCGCCCTGGAGCGCACGGCGGTCGAGCCGGAGAAGATCGCCCGCCTGATCGAGGTGCTGGACGACAACCACGGCTACGCCCTCTACCGCTCGGTCTCGGGGCTGAAAGAGGCGCTGTCGAGCCAGGAGCGCGCGCTGTTCTCGTTCAAGGCCGGCTCGGTGGAGATCGAGCGCGAGGTGGCGCGAACCGAGCTCGAGGCCTGGATCGCGCCGGAACTGAAGGCCATCGAGACGGCCATGGACCAGGCGCTGGAGCGCTCGGGCCTGTCGGCCGACGGCGTGGACCGCGTGTTCCTGACCGGCGGCTCGTCGTTCGTGCCGGCGGTGCGCGAGATCTTCCTGCGGCGGTTCGGGGTCGAGCGCATCGAAAGCGGCGGCGAATTCGAGTCGATCGCCTCGGGCCTGGCCCTGATCGGACATGAGACGGATCTGGATCTCTGGAGCGAGCGGGTCGGCTGATCCTTCTCCCCTTGCGGGAGAAGGTGGCGGCCGAAGGCCGACGGATGAGGGGTCTCTCAGATGTTGGACGCTTTACCCCGCCTGGCCGCCGTACGCAGCTTTGAGTTCTGAGAGACCCCTCACCCGACCTGCTTCGCAGGCCACCCTCTCCCACAAGGGGAGAGGGATTCAGCGCTGGGCCTGCACCACCTTCACCGCCGGCGCGTTTTCCCAGCCGCCGCCTAGCGCCAGGAAGAGGTTGACCTGATCCGCCGCGACGGCCGCGTCAGACGCCGCGAGGGCGGCTTCGGCGCCGGCCAGGGTGCGTTGGGCGTCGAGGCCCTGCAGGTAGGGCGTGCGGCCGGCCTTGTAGAGGATGGCGGCCTGGCGTTCTGCCTTGTCGGCCTCGTCGCGGGCGGCGCGCAGGGCGGCGTTGCGGTCGAGTTCGTGGGCGTAGGCGGTCAGGCTGGTCTCGGTCTCGCGCAGGGCGTTCAAAACGACGCCGTCGAACTTCGCCAGCGCCCCGTCAGCGCCGGCCTCGGCGCCTCGGATACGGGCGCGCTCGCCCTCGCCCGGCAGGGTCCAGGAGACCAGGCCCGACAGGCTCCAGCGGTTGGCGGCGGGTTGGCCCAGATCGGCCAGCAGGCCCGTCGTGCCCGCGCCCAGGCCGAAGCTGATGTTCGGATAGAGCGCGCCGCGGGCGACGCCGATGCGGGCCGTGGCGCCAGCTAGGGTGCGCTCGGCCTGGCGGACGTCAGGACGCCGCTTCAGCAAAGCCGCGCCGTCGCCGACCGGCAGGGGCTGCGACAGCTTCGGCGGCGCCGCGCAGGCCTCGACGGCTTTCGGAAACTCGGCGGGCGGCTTGCCGGTCAGCACGGCCAGCTTGTAGAGCGCGGCCTTGCGATGGGCCTCGAAGGTCGGGATGGCGGCGCGCTGCAGCTCGACCTGGGCGCGGGCTCGGGTGGCGTCCAGCGCCGTGCCGCGGCCGGCGGCGATCAGGCGATTGGTGACGTCCAGGCTCTTGCGCTGAAGATCGAGCGTCTGTTCGGCGACGTGGATCTCGTGGCCCGACGAGCAGGCCTCGACATAGGCGCGGGCGACGTCGGCGGCGACGCTGACGCGGGCCAGGTCCAGAGCCGCTTGGCCGGCGTCTTCGTCGGCGTGGGCGGCCTCGGCGGCGCGCTTGAGCCGGCCGACCAGATCGACCTGGTAGGAGACCTTGACCCCGGCGTCAGCCAGGTTCTCGACCGGCAGGGGCTCGGTCAGCAGGTACTGCTCGCCGGACTCGCGGGCGTGCATGGCCGCAGCCGAGGCGCCGGCCGAGAACCCGCCGGCGTCGTCGGCCTCGCCGGCCACGGCGCGGGCCCGGGCCAGGTTGGCGGCCGCGACGCGCAGGTCGGTGTTGGCGGCCAGGGCTTCCTGCACGAGACCGTTCAGGGTCTCGTCGTCATAGAGCTTCCACCAGCCGTCGGGGACCGGGTCCTGGCTGACAGCCGGGTTGGCCGCGCCCATGAACGGGGCCTGGGCGGCCGGTTCGTTGATCTTGGCCGCGTCGGGGCGCTTGTAGTCGGGACCGACGGTCGTGCAGGCGGCCAGGACCAGCAGAGAGGCGGCCGCGCCGAGGGTGCGGAGCGTACTCATTGCTTCGCCCCCGCAGCCCGCACGCCTTGGCCCAGAACCGCGACGGTGGCGGTGCGGCCGGCGATCAGGCGCAGGTCCTTCGGGGTCTCGTCCAGGGCGACACGAACGGGCACGCGCTGGGCAAGGCGCACCCAGCTGAAGGTCGGGTTGACGTTGGGCAACAGGCTGGCGCCGGCCGCGCGGTCGCGGTCCTCGATGCCGGCGGCGATCGACTGGATGTGGCCGTGCAGCGGGCGGTCCTCGCCCATGACGCGGACGTCGACCTTCTGGCCGACATGCAGGCCCTTGAGCTTGGTCTCCTCGAAGTATCCCTCGACCCGGAACGAGCGGCTGTCGATCAGGGCCAGCACCGGCTTGCCGGCAGTGACGTAGTCGCCGGTGCGCAGGGTGAGGTCCGACAGGAAGCCGTCGGTGGGGGCGGTGACCAGGGTGCGCTTCAGATTGAGGGCCGCGAGATCGCGGGCGGCGTCGGCCTGGGCCAGGGCGGCTTGGCCCTGCTCGACCTTGGCCAGGCTCTGCTCGGTGACCTCGCCGGCGACTAGGTCGCCCAGCAGGCGGTTGCGGGCCAGTTCGCGGCGGGCCTGGGCCAGCTGGGCCCTCTGGGCGGCGACGGCGGCGTCGGCCTGCCGGACGGCCAGGGCGTAGCGGTCACGGTCGACATAGAACAGCGGCTGGCCGGCCTTGACCGTCTGGTCGTTGACGACCTGGACGTCGGTGACCAGGCCCGAGACGTCGGGGGCCACCTGGACGATGTCGGCGCGGACGCGGCCGTCACGGGTCCAGGGATCGACCTGGTAGTGGTCCCAAAGGCGCTTGCCGCCGATACCGGCGACGGCGACGACGGCCAGGGTGACCGCGACGCGGCCGGCTTGGGGGAGGATAGTTTTCAGCTGGGGCATGTTTTTCTTACGGACGGACGAGGGCCACGGCGGCGGCCCAGAGGATGACGAAAAGCGCGGTGTCGAAGAGCGCCGGGTGCCAGACGAGGCGGTAGGCGCCGGTCCAGGACAGCACGCGGCGCAGCACGAAGGTGGCGGCCAGGGCGGCCACGGCCGAGACGAGGACGGACGACAGGAAGACGCCGTCGATGTTGTATTCGCCGATCATGCGGCGGGCTCCGGATTGAAGGCGGGGGCGTCGGGGAAGAGGTTGCGGCGCAGGCCGACGAGGCCGGTGACGCCGCCGGATACGAAAACGGTCTGGCCCATCCGGGTCAGGGCCTGATCGAGACAGGCCAGCAGGTCGGCGTGCGGCGACTGACGGCGGCCGGCCGATAGCGCGGCGTAGTGGTCGCCGATCCCGTCGAGCACGGCGTCGAGGCTGGCGCGGGCCGGACCCGAGACCTCGCCGCGCGCGCCCTGGACGGCGACGAGGTTCATGCCCACCCGCAGGTCGCGCAGGACATCGACGCCGACCAGGTCGTGGCGCTCACCCACCGCAGCCAGTTTGGGAGTCAGCAGGCCCAGGCGGTCGACCAGGGTGGCGGCGAAGGCGGCGGGCTCGGGGGCGTTGCGGGCGCGGGCCAGGCGGGCGAGGCCTTTCCAGGTGCGCGACAGCAGGCGGCGGGCGCCGGCGTCGATGCTCATCGAGCGCATGGCGGCGGTGACGAAGATCGCCGCGCCCAAGCCGACGAACTGGCCCAGATTGACGTTCAGGAAACTGGCGAAGTCGGCGCTGAAGGTCTCCTGCAGGGCCATGGCGTTGCAGAAGCCCATCAGCACGGCGAGCGCCGCCCCCATGGTCTTGGGATTGGGAATGAACAGGCCGATGAACAGCAGCGGCGGGGCCAGGGTGGCGACCAGCAGCAGGAAGCCGTCGATGGCCGGCAGCACGGCGAACATGTAGAGCGCCGACAGCGGCAGCGAGACCAGGGTGAAGATCCCGAAGCTGCGGATGGCCGGCACGGGGTCGTCCATGGCCGCGAAGAAGCAGCAGAACACCGCCGCCATGACCGGGGCCGTGGCGCCGTCGCTCCAGCCCGAGACGATCCAGATGGCGCAGGACAGCAGGACGGCGATGGCGGCCGCCGCTCCTGAAAGCAGCGCCAGCGGGAAGTCGCTGTGCATGCGACGGCGGCCGGCGGTGACGGTTGCGGCGGCCAGGGCCGGCGACAGCGGCGCGTCGGGGTTCTCGAAGCGAACCATCAGGGCGTGGCCCTCGGCCAGGGCCTGGACAGTCTCGGCCAGACGCACCAGCAGGCTCTCGACCAGCAGGGCGTTCCAGTCGCCGCCGCGGCGCGTGGCGGCTTCGGCGCGCAGGTGGTCGATCAGTTCCAGGCCCGGGCCGCGCGTGGCGCCGGCCTCGATCCAGGCGACGACGGCGTCGAGCGCCTGGCGGGCGGCCGGGTCGCGGACGTCCTTGAGGGCCAGCATGCGGTCGGACAGGCCCGACAGCAGCGGGATGAGGATCAGCAGGCGCTCGTGCAGGGCGCGGACGACGCCGGAGGTCTCGCGCAGGCGCGAGGTGTCGAACGGCAGGTGGACGGCCAGCATCTGGATCTCGCTGGCGGCGGCGGCCAGATGGCGGCGGTCGCGGGCGAAGGCCTGGGCGTCGGCGCCCTTCAGCACGTCGAGCGCCCAGCGGTCGGCCTCGCCCAGCCAGGCGGTCAGGCGGGCGCGCAGCACCGTGCCGACCGGGCGCGGGAAGACGAGGCTATGGACCAGGGTGGCGCAGACGATGCCCAGGCCGATCTCGACCACGCGCCAGACGGCCAGGTCGAAGATGGCGGACGGCTGGCTGACGGCCGGAAAGCCGATGATGGCGGCGGTGTAGCCGGCCAGCATCAGGACATAGCTGCGCGGCGTGCGGTCCAGCAGCGAGACGGCCAGACAGCCGCCGACCCACAGAGCCAGGGCCAGGCACAGCAGGACCGGCGCATTGACCAGGGCCGGCACCAGGGCGACGGCGGCCGCGCCGCCCAGCATGGTGCCGAGCACGCGGTACAGCGCCTTGGAGCGCACGGCGCCGGCCAGCGGCTGGCTGACGATATAGGCCGTGGTCATGGCCCAGTACGGACGCGGCAGGCCGACGGCGAAACCGATCCAGAGAGCGAGCATGGCGGCCGCGAAGCTGTTCAGCGAGAACAGCAGCGTCCACCGGTCGAGCTTGGGCATGGCGGGGACTTAAGCCCCCTGCCCGTTGGCGGCTTCCAGCGCCGCCTCGAAGGCGGCGAAGGTGCGCAGGGTGGCGGCAAGATCGTCGTCGCTGACCCCGACCAGCAGTCGCGAGCGAACGGCCTGGACGGTGTCTTCGGCGATCACGGCCAGGGCCTGGCCGTCGGGGGTGAGGTGCAGGGTCTTGGCGCGGCCGTCGGCCGGGTCGTCGCGGCGCTCGACGAGGCCGGCGGCGCACAGCTGGTCGAGCACGCGGACCAGCGACGGCCCTTCGACTCCCAGCTCCTCGGCCAGCACCCCCTGGCGCATGCCGCCGCCGGCGCGGGCGATGTGCAGCACCGGCAGGGCGCGGGCGTCGGACAGGCCGTGCTCGGCCAGGGCGCGGTTGACCTCGCGGCGGTAGATGCGCGCCAAGCGCAGGATGGCGCCGGTGAAGGTGCGCTCGCTGAGGATGCGGACGTCGGTCATGGAACGATGCTCGAAGAACGATAGGTAGCTTGCTATCTATTTAGATAGCTTCCTATCGATGTTCGTGCAAGCGGGCGAATGACGAAAAACGGCCCCGCTCGTGGAGCGGGGCCGTTTCAAGTTGTCGCAGTCTTGAGGGGAGCTCCCCCCTCCCTACTTCCCGGCCAGAGCCGCCTGCGCGGCCGCCAGGCGGGCGATCGGCACGCGGTAGGGCGAGCAGGAGACGTAGTCGAGGCCGACCTTTTCGCAGAACGCGATCGAGGCCGGGTCGCCGCCGTGCTCGCCGCAGATGCCGAGCTTGGCGTCCGGACGGACCGCGCGGCTGCGCTCGGCGGCGATGCGGATCAGGTCGCCCACGCCGTCCTGGTCGAGGCTGACGAAGGGGTCCTTTTCGAAGATGCCCTTGTCGATATAGGCGCCCAGGAACTTGCCGGCGTCGTCGCGGCTGATGCCGAACGTCGTCTGGGTCAGGTCGTTGGTGCCGAAGCTGAAGAACTCGGCGTTGGCGGCCAGATCCCCGGCCCGCAGGGCGGCGCGCGGCAGCTCGATCATCGTGCCGACGGTGTACTTCAGGTCGACGCCCTGCTCGGCCAGCACCGCCTTGGCGACGCGGTCGGTCAGCTCGCGCAGATACTTCATCTCCTCGCCCTTGGCGACGAGGGGGTGCATGATTTCCGGCACCGGGGCGGCCTTGCCCGACTTGGCGATCTCGCAGGCGGCCTCGACGATGGCCCGGACCTGCATCTCGTAGATCTCGGGATAGGAGACGCCCAGGCGGCAGCCGCGGTGGCCGAGCATGGGGTTGGTCTCGTGCAGTTCCTTGGCGCGGCGCAGCAGCTTGGCGGCGTCCAGACCCGTGGCCTGGGCCACGGCCTGCACGTCTTCCTCGGTGTGCGGCAGGAACTCGTGCAGCGGCGGGTCGAGCAGGCGGATGGTGACCGGCAGGCCTTCCATGATCGTGAAGAGCTCGACGAAGTCGGCCTTCTGGAAGGGCGCGATCTTGGCCAGGGCCGTGCGGCGGCCGGCCTCGTCGTCGGCCAGGATCATCTCGCGCACCGCGGCGATGCGGGTGTCGTCGAAGAACATGTGCTCGGTGCGGCACAGGCCGATGCCTTCCGCGCCGAACTGGCGGGCGGTCTTGGCGTCGAGCGGCGTCTCGGCGTTGGCGCGCACCTTCAGGCGGCGGACGTCGTCGGCCCAGCCCATCAGGGTGGCGAAGTCGCCGGTCAGCTCGGGCTCGATCATCTTCGGCGCGCCGGCCAGGATCTCGCCGGTGGAGCCGTCGATAGTGATGATCTCGCCGGCCTTGAACTCGCGCCCCTTGGCCCGGAACAGGCCTTCCTTGGCGAAGATCGACACGTCGCCGGCGCCCGAAACGCAGGGACGGCCCATGCCGCGCGCCACGACGGCGGCGTGGCTGGTCATGCCGCCGCGGGCGGTGATGATGCCGCGGGCGGCGTGCATGCCGTGGATGTCTTCCGGCGAGGTCTCCTCGCGCACCAGGATGACGGCTTCGCCGTTGGCGGCGGCCTTTTCGGCCTCGTCGCTGTCGAAGACGATCTTGCCGGTGGCAGCGCCGGGCGAGGCCGGCAGGCCGACGGTGACGACGTCGCGGTGAGCGGTCGGGTCGATGGTCGGGTGCAGCAGCTGGTCCAGCGAGGCCGGCTCGACGCGCGAAACGCCCTCTTCCTTGCTGATCACGCCCTCGGCGGCCATGTCGACGGCGATCTTCAGCGCGGCCTTGGCGGTGCGCTTGCCGTTGCGAGTCTGCAGCATGTAGAGCACGCCCTGCTCCACCGTGAACTCGATGTCCTGCATGTCGCGGTAGTGGCGTTCCAGCGTCTCGACCACGGTCTTGAACTGCTGGAAGACCTCCGGCATCGCCTCTTCCATCGACGGCGAGGTGTCGCCCATCTCTTCGCGGGCGGCCTTGGTCAGCGACTGCGGGGTGCGGATGCCGGCGACGACGTCCTCGCCCTGGGCGTTGATCAGGAACTCGCCGTAGAGGCGGTTGTCGCCGTTCGACGGGTTGCGGGTGAAGGCCACGCCCGTGGCCGAGGTGTCGCCCATGTTGCCGAACACCATCGACTGGATGTTGACGGCCGTGCCCCAGCTTTCGGGGATGTCGTGCATGCGGCGATAGAACTTGGCGCGGTCGTTCATCCAGCTGGCGAACACGGCGCCGACGGCGCCCCACAGCTGCTCCTGGGCGTCCTGCGGGAACGGCTTGCCCAGCTCGTTCTGGACGGCGGCCTTGTAGTCCTTGATGACCGCGGCCCAGTCGTCGGCGGTGAGGCCGGTGTCGACGTGGACGTCCAGGCGGTCCTTATGGTCATCGAGGATTTCCTCGAACATGTGGTGCTCCAGGTCGAGCACGACGTTCGAGTACATCTGGATGAAGCGGCGATAGCTGTCGTAGGCGAAGCGGCGGTCGCCCGACAGCTTGGCCAGACCTTCGACGGTCTCGTCGTTGAGGCCCAGGTTCAGCACGGTGTCCATCATGCCCGGCATAGAGGCGCGGGCGCCCGAGCGCACCGACACCAGCAGCGGGTTGGTCACGTCGCCGAAGCGCTTGCCGGTGATGGCTTCCACCTTGGCGAGGCCAGCGGCGACCTGCCCGGCCAGCTCGGCCGGATACTGCTTGCCGTTGCTGTAATAGTGGACGCAGGCCTCGGTGGTGACCGTAAAGCCGGGCGGAACCGGCAGACCCAGCGACGACATCTCAGCGAGATTCGCGCCCTTGCCTCCGAGGAGGTTCTTCATCGAAGCGTCGCCATCGGCGCCGCCTCCCCCGAACGAATAGACCCAAAGGGACTTCGTCAGCGTCTCAACCGGCATTTTGAATTCACCCTGCGATAAAGTGAAAAAAGGCCGCGCCCTCTATCGGGGTCGTCTCGCCCTGGAACATGACCGCGTTCTTGAATCCCGCAGTGCAATATCCGTGGCCTCCCTAGCATTTTGGCCAAGAACGCGTCCACCTGCGCTTTGCGTTCCCGCAGTTTTGCCAAGAATTCAGCAAATCATTGCCATGACAACGTTGTCTTGATCGCAGTTTGACGGCGCTCGCCATTTCAAAGGCACGAAACGTCGCCACACGGACAATCATGCCGCCTTTTCGGGACTGGCGGACGACCACCGCGCGTCGCCGATTTGGATTGTGATCGCACAGCGGGAGTCGCCGGACGGACTCATGGGGGCCAGCGGGGGGGCGAGCGCCCTGCTCGCTCAGCGCTTCTTGCCGAGCTCGGCGGCGATGTCCTTGGTCATCTTGCCAACCTTGCGGTGGGCGGCGGTCAGCTGGTCGCGGGTGACGCCCCAGCGCTTCATCCAATATTCGACGGCCTGGCGCTCGGAGAGGTCGAGGCGGTCCTTGTCGATGAAGCCACGCTTGTCCTTGAGACCGGCCATCAGCTGTTCCACGGCTTGGAGGAGCCGGCCGCGATACGGTTGGCCTGCTCACGTTGGAAGCGACCGCCGCGCGGCGGCTTGGGACGGGCGGCGATCGCCGCCTGCTTGAGGCGCAGGGCGCGCTGGATCGGGGTCTCGCCCGGCGGGCCGTCGTCGTGGGAGTCGCTCATGGGGGTGAGATTAGCACGGGCCTCGCCCTCCCCCACATCCGTAAACCCCCTGTGAAAGCGGGGACCGAGGTGTTTTATCGTTTAGCGCCCCGCGTTTCAGAAAAAGCCTGGGTCCCCGCTTTCGCGGGGATTTTACGGAGAAGAAGGTCAGCCCTCGATGATGTGCGGCACGAACCGGGCCAGGTTCTTGGTGACCTGGCTGTCGTCCTCGCGGATGCCCATGCCCACGGGCTCGGCCCCGACGATCCAGGCGCCGACCACCGGGTGCTTGCCATCGAAGCTGGGCGGCGGGTGGAAGGCCTGAACGATCGCGCCCTCGGCGCCGTAGCCCTGGTCGAGCACGGGCTCGGCGCCCGCCCCGACGATCTCGACATTGGCGCCCTCGCGCGAGAACAGCGGCTTGCGCACATAGTTCGCGCCGAGGTCGGCGGCGGCCGGGTCGCCCTCGAAATAGGCCTCCAGCAGGTTGGGGTGGCCCTTGTGGCGCTCCCACAGCAGCGGAAGGATCGCCTTATTGGATAGGATCGCCTTCCACGGCGGCTCCAGCCAGCGGACCTTCGCCGTCGTGAGGTTGGCCGCGTAGGGCTCGCGCAGCATGTCTTCCCAGGGATAGAGCTTGAACGCCGCCTGCAGCAGGTAGCCGTCGTTGTCGACGAACTGCCCTTCCTCGTTCAGGCCGATGGCGTCCATGGCCACGAACTTGGGATCCAGCCCCGCCTGGGTGGCGAGGTCTTCGAGGAAGCGCACCGTCTGGCGGTCCTCGACGGCGTCGGCGTCGCTGGCGAAGTGCACGAAGCCGCCCTTGGGGAACAGCACGCCGAAGCGCTCGCGCATGGCCTCGAACAGGCTGTTGAACTGGTCGGTCCCAGCCGGCAGCGCGCCTTGCGCCAGCAGGTCCTCGAGCCACAGCCACTGGAAGGTGGCGGCCTCGAACAGGCTGGTGGGGGTGTCGGCGTTGTACTCGTAGAGCTTGGGCGGACCCGAGCCGTCGTAGCCGAAGTCGAACCGTCCATAGAGGGACGGCTCCTTGGCCCGCCAGGAGGCGGCGACGAAGTCCCAGTGCTCGGGCGGGATCGCCAGCTTCTGCAGGATCTCTTCGCTGGCGACGGCCTCGTCGACGAGATCGAGACACAGATCGTGAAGCTCGGCGGCGGCCGGCTCCAGATCTTCCTCGATCTCGCGCAGGGTGAAGGCGTACGCCGTCCCCTCGTCCCAATAGGCCTGTCCGCCGGTGTGGTGGTAGACGAAGCCGACGGCTTCGGCCTTCTCGCGCCAGTCTGGGCGCGGGGTCAGGGAAAGACGGCGCACGCGGGGTCCTTATTCGGTCTTCGAACCGTCGGTGGACTTCTGCTCGATCTGCAGCGGCGGGGCGGCCGGGGCCAGACGCGCCAGGATGTCGTCGGCCGACGACTGGCCCGGCAGGATGCCGGCCACGCGCAGCTTCTCGTCCAGATCCGCGCCCGTACGGCGATCTTCCAGTTCGCCGGCGGCCTTGATCTTCTCACCGCGGACCATCTGGCGCTCCTTGATACGCGCCAGGCTGTCGGCGGCCGAGCCGAGGGACGCACCCGCGCCCGCGCCGCGGGCGGTGACGGCGGCCTGGGCGCGCTGCACCGACTCGTTGACCTTCACGACCTCGACTTCGCGCTTCAGCGTGTCGATGCGGCGGTCAGTGGCGGCGATGGCGGTGTGGAGCTGATCCTCGGCCTCGCGCATGCCGGCGATCTGCGGCTCCTTCAGCGCGATGTCGCTTTCGAGGTCGGCGATGCGCTGGGCCACCTGGCGGGCCAGGTCCATGTCGCCCTTGGTGACGGCGGCGCGGGCCGAGTTCTCGTACTTGGCGACCTGCTCGCGCAGGCTCTTGACGTCGTTCTCCTGGATGCGCCGACGGGCGACCAGGGTGGCCAGGTTGTCGCGCGCCTTGGCCTGGGCCGTGTCGGCGTCGCGAATCTCCTGGTCGAGGATGCGGATGGCGTTGGCGTCGACGACGGCGGACGTGGCTTCGTGGGCGCCGGCGCGACCCAGGGTGAACAGCTTGCGCCAGATGGACATCGGAGGGCTCCGGGAAACTTCGGTTAGGGTCAGGCGGCGGTGGAGAACGAGGCGCGCAGGTCCGAGGCGGCCTCGATGGCGTTCTCGGCGAGGGTGCGCAACTCGATGACGATATCCTCGATCGAGGTCGTGGTCGAAAGCTCGCCGAACAGCTCGTAGTAGTCGCGGCCGCCGACGGCGCTGATGCCGAAGTTCGACAGCGGCACCAGCTTCTGGGCCTTCAGCAGGAATTCGTTGAAGGCGTGGCGGTCTTCCTGTTCGTCGACGGGCCACAGCAGGGCCGAGGCGGCGACCTGCTGGTCGCTGACGCTGACATAGATCTCGAGGTCGCCCTGCCAGTGCATGGTGACCAGCAGGATCGGGTCGGAGCCTTCCAGCACCCGCACGCTCAGTTCGTCGGCGCCCACGCCGGGCGCTTCGTCCAGGGCCGCCTTCAGGGAGCGGACAGTCCAGGGCGTCTGACTCATCGGGTCGTGATCCTCTTCACGGGCCATCTTGGCCGTTTCATACAAGATGGGAGGTCGAAGGCCAGTCGTCGAGAGCGAGCATGGCCCCTTTTACAGCGCAGGCTGGCGCCGTACATGAGGGAGCGTTCTTTCAGGGACCAACTATGTTCAGTCGCTTATTCGGCCGCAAGGAGCCCGCTCCCGAGTCGGCCCTGCCCGCCATCCGCAACGTGACGCTGGGGCGGACCGTCTGGCTGGACCCTCTGGCCTGGAAGCGCTTCGGCGCCGACAGCAAGTTCCCGCTCGACCACGACACGCTGGAAATCACCGCCCAGGGCCTGGTGGACCTGAAGGACGGCGGCTTCGTGCACCGGTTCTACACCGACGACCACGTGATGTTTCAGGCGGTCTCGGACGACCGCGAGGGCCAGCGCCTGACCGACGTCACCCTGTTCGTCCCCTGGGACAGCGCCTATCCGGGCAGCCGCGCCGATCGCGACGCCTGGGGCAAGCGCCTGCGCGCCCGCACCTTCACGCCCGCCGGCCTGCCCGAGTACCACCGCTTCTGGTTCGGCGAGGACGCCGAGAGCCAGGAGCCCGTGACCTTCTGGGAAGACCTGCACGACGACCGGGACGGGATCCCGGACCGGCGGATCTTCCAGACCTGCATGCTGTTCGCCCGCGACCTGCCGGGCGAGGGCCGCGAACTGCTGCTGGCGATCGAGATGGAGACCGAGGACCGCGAGGTCTCGTTCGAAACCATGATCGGCGTGCCGCTCGAAGTCGGCGAATTCCGCGCCTGAACCACGGTCCATAGGGGAAACTAGAGATGTTCGACGTCCAAGCCTTCGGCGAAAGCGCCCTGGCCTTCCTGGTGGCCTTCGTCGCCGCCGGCGTGTTCACGGTGATCTTCAAGATCGTCTACCAGGCGGTGACGCCCTACAACGAGGCCAAGCTGATCCGCGAGGGCAACGTCGCCGCGGCCATCGCTCTGGGCGGCGCCGTGGTCGGCTATGTGCTGCCGTTGGCGTCCGCGCTCAGCCACACCGTCAGCCTGCTGGAGTTCGCCGCCTGGGCCACCCTGGCCGCCGTCATCCAGATCGCCGCCTTCACCCTGGTGCGGTTCACGGTGCTCAAGGACCTGATCGACCGGATCGAGAAGGCCGAGGTCGCCGCCGGCGTCTACCTGGCCTCGATCTCGCTGGCCGTCGGCCTGCTGAACGCCGCCTGCATGACCTCGTGAGGCCGGACATGAACGCCCATTCCCCCCTGCCCGCTCCCAAGCGCCGCAAGCGCTCCAGCGCCGTGGCGCTGACGGGCCTGATGGCCGGCTCGGCCTTCACCCTGGTCGCGTGCGACGATCCCGGCTCGGCCACCCAGTGGGGCGATCCCCCGGCGGCCGTCTCGGGCAAGAAGGTCGACGCCTCCAGCTTCGCCAATCTCGACGAGTGCAAGGCCTCGGGCGACTTCACCGCCGACCAGTGCCAGACCGCCTATGACGAGGCCCAGAAGGCCAGCGCCGAGAACGCGCCGAAGTTCTCCGACCAGCAGAGCTGCGAGGAGCGCTACGGCGTCGATCAGTGCGTGCCGCGCAGCCAGGCCAACGGCGGCGGCAGCTTCTTCACCCCGCTGCTGACCGGTTTCATCATCGGCCAGGCGCTGGAAGGCATGAACAACCGCGGCTATCGCGGCGCGCCGATGTACCGCGACCGCGACGGCACCTACTACAGCGGCTCTGGCTATCCGGTGTCGCGCGACTACCTGACCGGCCGCAGCCGGGTGCGCACCGACAGCTTCGACGCCCCCTCGCGCTACGAAGCCCCGTCCCGCGTGCAGAGCCGCAGCAGCGTCATCTCGCGCGGCGGCTTCGGCGGCGGCTCGCGCGGCTTCGGCGGTTAGAGGGAACTAGAGGTACGGCGTCTCGCGTTGGTTGCTCGACGACCACGCGAGACGACCGCATGACCGACAAGACCATCACGGGTGTTCCCCAGCCGCGCTGGTGGCAGCGCCACCCCACCCTGGCCTTCTGCGCCGCCTGGGGTCTGGGTCTGGGGTTGTTCGCGACCGCCGTGGCCGTGGGACTTCAGGCCGCCGCCTGAACGCCAGCCCGCTCCATGGCGCGCACGGCCGACAGCAGACGAGCCGGCGTCACAGGCTTTTCGAGCCACTGGTCGGGCTCGACCTGCAGCATGCTCGGATCGCTGGCCGAGACCATCAGCACCGGCGTACCCCGCCCTTCGAGCGAACGGATCAGTTCGGCGCCGGTCATGCGCGGCATGGCGTTGTCGGTGATCAACAGGTCGGGCGCGAAGGCGTCAAAGGCTTCCAGGGCCTCCTGGCCGTCCCGGCTCCAAAGGACCTCGAAACCCGCCTCTTCCAGCAGGACCTCGTAGACGCCGCCAAGCAGCATGTCGTCTTCGGCGATGAGGATCCGTCGCATGGCAGCCCGCCCGTCGAATTAAGTGAATTCGAATGTGTAAACAGGTCTTAACCATGCCTGCGCCCCCGGTGTCAGCGTGCGCAATCGTCGCATAGCCGAAAGTTGAGCAAGCTGGGCGAGAGCGCCGAGAATCACTTCATCCGCAGGCTTAGTCCGGCCACGACCAGTTCGACGGCGTCGGAGGCGGCCGCCAGGGCCTGATGCAGCCGGCCGGCCTCGTCGCGGAACCTGCGGGCCAAGGCGTTGTCGGGCACGACGCCCCAGCCGACCTCGTTGGACACCAGCCAGAGCTCGCCATCGAAGGCGGCGGCGGACGCGACCAGCGCTGCCGCTTCGGTCGAAAGATCTTTTTCCGCCAGCATGAGATTGGTCAACCAAAGGGTCAGGCAATCGACCACCGCCACGCCGCCCGACGGCAGGCCATGCAAGGCGGACACGAGATCGATGGGCGCCTCCAGGGTGATCCAGCCCTCTCCGCGATCGGCCTGGTGACGAGCGATGCGCACCTCCATCTCGGCGTCGAAGGCCTGGGCGGTGACGACCATCACCGGTCGGACGCCGACCGCGGCGGCCTTCGCCTCGGCCGCCCGTTGCGCGAAGGCGCTCTTACCCGAGCGCGCGCCGCCTAGAACCAGGGTCAGTGACAACGGGGAACTCCAGATTGACGGTGTGCGGCGCACCCTATAGTCCAGCCAGCGCGACAGGTTCCTCCCAAAGAGGATGAAAAGGGAACTCGGGTGTGAAACCCGGGCTGCCCCCGCAACTGTAAGCGGCGAGTTCGCGCGTCACATGCCACTGGGTCTGTTCCTCGGAAGAGAGCTGGGAAGGCGACGCGCAGCAACGATGACCCGCGAGCCAGGAGACCTGCCTGTCGCGGTCGTCCTTCGTCCGGCCGGGGTGCGCCGTACGATCGGGTCTTCCCGCATGGCGACGCTTCGGTCCGGGCGTGTTCACGAGAACACGCTCCTTCTTGTCGCGCACGGAGGAATGACATGCGCCCTGTTTCCCTGCTGGCCCTGATGGCCGCAGTTCCCGCCCTGGCCCTGCCGGCCTGCGCCTTCGCGGACACCGCCTCGGCGGTCGACGAAGTGATCGTCACCGCCAGCCGCGCGCCCGAAAAGCAGTCTGAGACGGCGGTCGCCACCACGGTGATCGACGCCGCCAAGCTGGAGAGCGTCCAGGCGGTGATCATCTCGGACGTGCTGGCCCGCACGCCCGGCGTCACCGTGACCCGCAACGGCGGCGTCGGCACCACCACCCAGCTGCGCATCCGCGGGGCCGAGACCGACCAGACCGTCGTGCTGATCGACGGAGTCAAGCTGAACGACCCGTCCTCGACGGGCGGCGGCTACAACTTCGCCAACCTGCTGGCCGGCGACGTCAGCCGCATCGAGGTGCTGCGCGGCCCGCAGTCGACCCTGTGGGGCAGCGAGGCCATCGGCGGCGTGATCAACATGCTGACCAAGACCCCGACCGGCGACCTGGCCACCGACGTCACCGTCGAAGGCGGCTCGCGCGACACCGCCTACGGCCGCGTCGGCGTGGGCGCCGGCGGCGACTGGGGCGGCTGGCGTCTGGCCGGCGGCTACTACACCACCGGCGGCGTCTCGGCCTTCGACAAGGCCTATGGCGGCAAGGAAAAGGACGGCTATCGCAACTACGGCCTGTCGGGCCGCGTCGACCTGAAGCTGACCGACTGGGCGACCCTGGACCTGCGCGCCTACTACGCCGACTCCAAGGCCGACGTGGACGGCTTCCCGGCCCCCGCCTACAGCTTCGCCGACACCAACGAGTACGCCAAGACCAAGGAAATCCTGACCTACAGCGGCGTGCGCATGACGGGCTTCGACGGCGTCCTGGAGAGCCGGGTCGCCCTGGCCTACACCCAGACCGATCGCGACAACTTCGATCCGGACTCAAGCGTTCCCAAGACCTTCGACGCCAAGGGCACCAACGCCCGGCTCGAATACCAAGGCACCTGGACGATCAGCGAGACCCTGCGCGCGGTCTTCGGCGTCGAGAGCGAGCGCTCGTGGTTCCGCACCGCCTCGCCGGCGACCTATGACCCCAACCCGACGCCCGACCGTCACGCGGCCAACCTCGACAGCGCCTACCTGCAACTGCAGGCCAAGCCGGTCGCGGGCCTGACCCTGACCGGCGGCGTGCGCCGCGACGACCACTCGGCCTTCGGCGACGCCACCACGGTGCAGGCCGGCGCGGCCTATACCCCCAACGCCGGCGCGACGGTGTTCCGGATCAACTACGGTGAAGGCTTCAAGGCCCCGTCGCTGTACCAGCTCTACAGCCCCTATGGCCTGACGACGCTGAAGCCGGAAGAAGCCGAGAGCTGGGACCTGGGCGTCGAGCACAGCCTGCTGGACGGCCGCCTGCGCGGTTCGCTGACCTGGTTCACCCGCGACGTGACCAACCAGATCGACTTCGACTCCCTGACCTACCTCTACGCCAACATCGCCAAGGCCAAGACCGACGGCGTCGAGCTGGAAGCCAGCTTCAAGGCCACCGACCGCCTGACCTTCAGCGCCAACTACACGGACATGAAGGCCCAGAACCGTTCGGCCGGCTCGACCTACGGCAAGCGCCTGGCGCGCCGCGCCGACGAGACCGCCACGGTCGAGGCCGACTATGCCTGGACGAACGGCCTGAAGACGGGCGTCAGCGTCCAATCGGTCGGCGACAGCTTCGACAACGCGACCAACACCCGCGTGCTGAAGGGCTACACCCTGGTCGATCTGCGCGCCTCCTACCCGGTGAAGGAGGGCTTCGAGGTCTATGGCCGCGTCGAGAACCTGTTCGACGAGGACTACGAGACCATCTACCGCTACGGCTCGCTGGGCCGCGGCGCCTTCGTCGGCCTGCGGGCGAAGTTCTGATGAGCGGTTCGCCGTCGTCCCTTTCCGGACACGGCGGCCGCCTGGCGGCGGCGCGGGCGCGTTTTCCGGATGCGCCCGCGCCTTGGCTGGACCTGTCGACGGGGATCAATCCCCGCCCCTATCCGGTTCCCCCCCAGGCCTTCGAGGACTGGGGCCGCCTGCCCGATCCGGCCGACCTGGCCAAGCTCGAAGCCGTCGCGGCGAAGGCCTTCGGCGTGGACGACCCCGCCCGGGTGGTCGCCGTGCCCGGCAGCGAGACGGCGATCCGCCTGCTGCCCAAGATCCTGCCACGAGGTCGGGTCAGCCTGCCGGTTCCCACCTATTCCAGCCATCCGCTGGCCTGGCGGCGTGTCGGTTCCGAGGTCGTGGCCGATCCGGACGAGGCCGACCTCTGCGTGGTGGTGAACCCCAACAATCCCGACGGCCGCAACCTTGCGCCCGAGGCGGTGCTGGCGCTGGGCCAGCGCGGCGCGGTGGTCGACGAGGCGTTCGTCGAGTGCGAGCCGTCGCTGTCGGTCGCAGCCTTCGCCGGCGCGCCCGGCCATGAGCGGCTGATCGTGCTGCGCTCATTCGGCAAGTTCTACGGTCTGGCGGGCCTGCGACTGGGCTTCGTGATCGCCCGACCCGCCCTCGCCCGCCGCCTGCGCGAGACGCTGGGCGAATGGCCCCTCTCCGCCCCCGCCCTTGCGGCGGGCCTAGCGGCCTATCCCGACACCGCCTGGGCGAACGCCGCGCGCGCCAGCCTGGCCGACGACGCCGCGCGGCTGGACGCCCTGCTTGTCGGCGCCGGTTTCGAGGTGGTCGGCGGGACAAGCCTGTTCCGCCTGGCCCGCGCTGCCGACGCCCCGGCCCGCTTCGAGGCCCTGGCGCGCGCCGGGATCCTGACGCGGCCCTTCGATCACGACCCGAGCCTGCTACGCTTCGGCCTGCCCGGATTCGACGCCGACTGGTCGCGCCTGGCGGCCGCCCTGGAGATACCGCGATGAGCCCCTCCGATATTGGCGACGCCAACGAGCAGCACGCCGAGGCCATGCGCGCCCTGAAGGCCGAGCGCGAAGAGCTGATGAAGACCAAGACCCTGGAGAAGGGTCTGCTGCTGGTTCACACCGGCGACGGCAAGGGCAAGTCCTCGGCCGGCTTCGGCATGGTCGCCCGCTCGCTGGGATGGGGCATGCAGGTGGGCGTGGTGCAGTTCATCAAGGGCAAGTGGAAGACCGGCGAGCGCCTGTTCTTCAGCCGCTTTCCCGACCAGGTGCGCTACCGCGTCATGGGCGAAGGCTTCACCTGGGACACCCAGGACCGCGAGCGCGACGTCGCCGCGGCCAAGGCGGCGTGGGAGGAGAGCAAGGCGATGATCGCTGATCCGACGCTCGACTTCGTGCTGCTGGACGAGATCAACATCGCCCTGCGCTACGACTATCTCGACATCGACGAGGTGGTGGAGGTGCTGAAGGCCCGCCCCAACGACAAGCATGTCTGCCTGACCGGCCGCAACGCCAAGCCGCAGCTGCTGGAGATCGCCGATCTGGTCACCGAGATGACCCTGATCAAGCATCCCTTCGAGCAGGGCTTCAAGGCCCAGCGCGGGGTGGAGTTTTGACTGACCTCGGCAGGCGTGTCGCGCTCGGCGCGGGCCTTGTCGTCGGCCTTGGAGCGTCCGCGCCCTGGGCGCCGGTCAAGAAGCCGCGCCTCGTTTCGCTCAATCCGTGCCTGGACGGCGTGCTGGTCGAGGTCGCCGATCGCGACCAGATCGCGGCGCTGAGCCACTACGCCCGCGATCCGCAGCAATCGAGCATCGCGCAGCGGGCCAAATCCTATCCGATCACCTACGAGAGCGCCGAGGAGGTGATTGCCCTGCGCCCCCATGTGGTGCTGAGCGCGGCCCACTCCTCGCCGGCCACCCGCGCGGCGCTGAAGCGCCTGGGCGTGCGGGCAGAGCTCTTCAAGGTGCCCAACAGCTGGGCCGAGAACCAGGAAGACATCCGCCGCATCGCCGAGGCGGCCGGTCATCCGGAGCGCGGCGAGGCGCTGATCGCCCGCATCGACCAAGCCCTGGCCGCCGCCGCCCCGTCGCCGGGATCCAGGCCGCTGGAGGCGCTGGTCTTCCAGCCCAACGGCTTCGCGGCCGGCGAAGGCACGCTGGTGGACGAGATGTTGACCCGCACGGGCTTCAAGAACGTCGCCAGCCGCTACGGCCTCAAGAAGTGGGGCAACGTCTCTCTGGAGCGGCTGCTGGCCGATCCGCCGCAGGTGCTGCTGGCCGGACAGGCCCGTCCGGACGCCCCGACCTGGGCCGAGCGGATGCTCAACCACCCCGCCCTGGCCAAGGTCAGCCATCGCATGACCCGCGAGACCTTCCCCGAGCGGCTGCTCTATTGCGGCGGCCCGACCCTGATCCACACCGCCGCCACCCTGGCGGCCGCCCGCCGCAACGCCCTGAAGGCCCGCGCATGAGCCATAATCGCCGAACCTGGCTGCTGATCGCGGGCCTGCTGCTGGCCGTGACGGTCCTCTTCGGGCTGTCGCTGATGAGCGGCCGCGTCTGGGCGCCGTGGAGCGCCTGGGTCGATCGATCCGACCCGCGCTGGGCGATCATCTTCGAACTGCGCCTGCCGCGCACCGTGCTGGCCGTGGCCATCGGCGCGGCGCTGGGCATGTCGGGCGCGGCCATGCAGGGCTACACCCGCAACCCGCTGGCCGATCCGGGCGTGCTGGGCGTGTCGTCGATGGCGGCGCTGGGGGCGGTGATGAGCCTCTATCTGGGCCTGGCCTTCACCGCGACCTGGCTGCTGCCGGCCTGCGCCATCCTCGGCGCGGCCGTGGGGGTCGGACTGATGCTGGCCCTGGCCGGCACGACCGGCGGCACGGTGACTTTCCTGCTGGCCGGGGTGATCCTGAACACCGTGGCCAGCGCCGGCGTCGCGCTCGCCCTGTCGCTGGCCCCCAATCCATGGGCGGCGCAGGAGATCATCAGCTGGCTCCTGGGCTCGCTGGCCGACCGCAGCGTCGACGAGGTGCGGCTGGCCGTGCCGCTGATCGTGGCCGGCCTTGCTGTGCTGCTGACCCTGCCGCGCTCGCTGGACGCCCTGACCCTGGGCGAAACTGGCGCGGCGGCCCTCGGCGTCAACCTGTCTGCGGTGCGGGTGCTGCTGGCCGTCGGCGTCGGCGTCGCCTCGGGCGCCAGCGTCGCCGTCACAGGCCTGATCGGCTTCGTCGGCCTGATCGCCCCGCACCTGGTGCGGCCGCTGGTCGGGCACCGGCCAGGCGCCCTGCTCATCCCCTCGGCCCTGGTCGGCTCGGCCCTGGTGCTGGCGGCCGACATCATGGTGCGCCTGACCCCGTCGGCCGCCGAGATGCGGCTGGGCGTGGCCACGGCCGCCGTCGGCGGGCCGTTCTTCCTGGCCCTCCTGATCACCATGCGCCGGAGGCTTGCATGAGCGCCGCACTGCTTTCAGCCCAGAATCTGAGCGTCGCCTTGGGCGGCCGCCCGGTACTGCAGGGCGTCAGCGCAGAGTTCCATCCCGGCGAGGTGACCGCCGTGGTCGGCCCCAACGGCGCGGGCAAGTCCACCCTGCTGGCCTGCCTGGCGGGCCTGCGCAAGCCAGACGCCGGTAGTGTGATCCTGGGCGGCGCGCCCCTGGCCTCGCTGGCGCATCGCGAGCGGGCGCGGCGCATCGGCTTCCTGCCGCAGACGCCGGAGGTGGCCTGGGCTGTCGATGTCGAGACCCTGGTGGGCCTTGGCCGCACGCCGCACAGCGGCGCGCGCGGTCTCTCCGAAGCCGACCACCTGGCCGTGGCCAAGGCCCTGAAGCAGACCCATCTCGAAGACCTGGCCCTGCGCGAGGTCAAGAGCTTGTCGGGCGGCGAGCGCGGCCGGGCCCTGTTCGCCCGGGTGCTGGCCGGCGAGCCGTCGTGGCTGCTGGCCGACGAGCCGCTGGCGGGGCTGGATCCCGGCCATCAGCTCGACGCCGTGGACCTGATGCGCGACTTCGCCGCCAAGGACGGCCAGGGCGTGGTCATGACCCTGCACGACCTGGCCGTGGCCGCGCGCCTGGCCGACCGGGTGCTGGTGCTGGTGGACGGCAAGCTGATCGCCGACGGCCCGCCGCGCGAGGCCCTGACCCCGGATGTCCTGGCCAGGGCCTACGGAGTCACGGCAAGGGTGGTGGAGGGCCAGACCGGCCCGCTGATCGAACTGGTCGGACGCCATGGCTGAACCGCTGCTGCTCGCCCCTCCGCTGGCCCTCGTGATCGAGGCCCTGGTCGGCTATCCGGCGAGCCTGCACGCGGCCATCCCCCATCCGGTCACCTGGGTCGGCAAGGCCATCGACGCCCTGGAGCGGCGCTGGAACCGGCCGGAGACCTCGGAGCTGCGGCGGCGAGAGCTGGGCGTCGTCACCGTGGCGCTGCTGATCCTCGGCGCGGTGCTGATCGGCGGCGCGCTGGAGTCGATGTTCGACAGCGGCCTACTGGCGACCCTGGCGATTGCGCTGATCGCCACCCTGGGCCTGGCCCAACGCAGCCTGCACCAGCACGTGATGGCCGTGCTCGACCCGCTGGAGGCCGGCGACCTGCCCGCCGCCCGTATCGCGGTCGGCAAGATCGTCGGGCGCGACGTCGAGGAGCTGGACCTGCACGGGATCACGGCGGCGGCGCTGGAGAGCCTGGCCGAGAGCTTCAACGACGGGGTCGTGGCCCCGGCCTCGTGGCTGACCCTGTTCGGCCTGCCCGGCCTCTTCGCCTACAAGGCGGTGAACACCGCCGACAGCCAGATCGGCCACATGGAGCCGCGCTGGCGATCGTTCGGCTGGGCGGCGGCCCGGACCGACGACGTGATGAACTTCGTCCCCGCGCGACTGGCGGGGGCCTTGATCTGCCTGGCCTCGGGTGCGCGCGGCGGCTGGGCGATCATGCGCCGCGACGCCCGCAAGCACGCCTCGCCCAACGCCGGCTGGCCGGAGGCCGCCATGGCTGGATCCCTCGGCGTCAAGCTGGGCGGCCCGGCCCGCTATGACGGCGAGGCCACGGAGCGTCCGAGCTTCGGCGACGGCCGCGCGCCCGACCTGACCGACCTGCGCCGGGGCCTGCGGATCTACCGCCGGTCCTGCGCCCTGCTGTGGCTGCTGGTGGCCCTGGCCTGCGCCGCCGGCTGGAGACTTGTGCAATGACCTTCACGCCCCCCGCCATCGCCGCCGTCGACCGCGCCCTGGAAGCGAGCTTGCGCGCCAAGCTCGACGGCAAGGCCAAGCCGCCGGGGTCGCTGGGCCGGGTCGAGGACCTGGCCGTCCAGCTGGGCCTGATCGAGGGGAGCCTCTCGCCCCGCGCCGCCCGCGCCGCCCTGCTGGTGTTCGCCGGCGATCATGGGCTGACCGAGGAAGGCGTCTCCAGTTATCCGTCCAGCGTCACCGTCGCGATGGTCGGCCTGTTCCTGAGCGGCCGCTCCAGCGTCAGCGCCTTCGCCAAGGCCACCGGCGTGTCGGTGAAGGTGGTGGACGCCGGCGTCGCCGCAGAACTGCCGGCCCATCCGGACCTGATCGACGCCAAGGTGCGTCAGGGCGCCCGCAACGCCGCCCGCGAAGCCGCGCTGACGCCGGAAGAGACGGCGCTGGCCCTGACGCGCGGGATCGAGATCGCGGGTCGCGCCCTCGAAGCGGCCGATGTGCTGGCCATCGGCGAGATGGGCATCGGCAACAGCTCGGCCGCGGCGCTGGTCATGCACCGCCTGGCGCCGGCGCCGCTGGAGGCCTGCGTCGGCCAGGGGACGGGGCACGACGAGGCTGGTCTGGCCAAGAAGGCCGCCGCCATCGGCCGCGCCGCCGCCCGCAGCGACGCGACCGAGCCCTTCGCCGTGCTGGGAGAGTTCGGCGGTTGCGAGATCGCCATGATGGCCGGCGCGGTGCTGGGCGCGGCCGCGCGCCGACGGCCGGTGCTGGTGGACGGCTTCATCGCCACCGCCGCGGCCCTGGCGGCCGTGCGTCTCGTCCCCGAGGCCCTGGACTACTGCGTCTTCGCCCACGGTTCGGCCGAGAAGGGCCACGCCGCGATGCTGGCCGCCCTGGGCGCCGAGCCTCTGCTCGACCTTGGCCTGCGGCTGGGCGAAGGCACCGGCGCGGCGCTGGCCGCCCCCCTGCTGGCGGCGGCCGCCAACCTGCTGACCGAGGTCGCCGACCTCGCCGACGTGCTGGGATGATCGGCCGGCAGGTCCAGCTGCTGCTCTGCGCGGTGCAGTTCCTGACCCGCCTGCCGACCCCTGCCCTGCGCGGCTTCGAGCCCGACTGGATCACCCGCTCGGCCCGCTACTTCCCGCTGGTCGGCCTGCTGGTCGGCGGGCTCTGCGCGCTGGTGCTGCTGGGCGCGAGCCAGGTGTGGGACGGCTGGGTTCCGGCGATCCTGGCGCTGGGCGCGGGCTTCCTGCTGACCGGCGGTTTCCACGAGGACGGCCTGGCCGACACCGCCGACGGCCTGGGCGGCGGCCAGACCCGCGAGCGGCGGCTGGAGATCATGAAGGACAGCCGGGTCGGGACCTACGGCGTCCTGGCCCTGCTGGTCGTGCTGGGGGCCAAGACCGCGACCCTGGCGACGCTGACGCCCCTGAACGCCGCCCTCGCCCTGCTGGCCGCGCACGGCGTCGGACGCGTCGCCGCGGTCGCCGCCATGGCCGCCTTGCCCCACGTCAGCGACCGGACCGACGCCAAGTACAAGCCCGCGCCCGACGGGGTGAAGCCGGCCGAGGTGCTGATCGCCGCCCTGCTGGGCGTCTGGCCGCTGTTGCTGGTTCCGCCGACCGCCGCCCTGGTCAGCCTGTCGCTGGCCGCCGTCCTCGCCATCGCCCTGGCCCTAGTGGCCCGCCGGCTGATCGGCGGCTATGTCGGCGACGTGCTGGGCGGGATCGAGCAGGTCGCCGAGCTGGGCGCGCTGCTGGGCCTGGCGGCGGTGCTGACGTGATCCTGGCGGTCTGTCCGCTGAGCCGGCTGGACCAGCACCTGGCGGCGCATCGGCCTTCGCACCTCGTCAGCCTGCTGTCGCCCGCCGCGACGCCGCCGGCGGTCGAAGGCGTCGAACGCCTTCACCTGAGCTTCCACGACATCACCGAGCCGCGCCCCGATCTCGTGACGCCGGACGCAGCCATGATCGCCGACCTGCTGGCCTTCGCCGACGGATGGACCGGCGAGCGCTCCCTGCTGCTACACTGCTATGCCGGGGTCAGCCGTTCGACGGCGGCGGCCTACATCCTGGCCTGCGTCCGCCGTCCCGACCGCGACGAGACGGATCTGGCCCAGGTGCTGCGGAGCCTGTCGCTTTCGGCTACGCCCAACGCTCTGATGGTCGCCCTGGCCGACGCGGCCCTGGGACGGGCGGGACGGATGTCAGCGGCGATCGAGGCGATCGGACGCGGCGCCGACTGCTTCGAGGGCGAGGCTTTCGCGTGGGATCTGGCTGAGAGCCTGATCAGTAGGTGACCGTTGCCACCACCTGGTCGCCGTAGGTCGCGGGCGCCGGTGTGGTCTGGGCCGGCACGCGCCCGTAGAGGGTCAGGGACTGGGCGCCGCCCGTGCCGGTTCCTCCCACCGTCTGGCCGGCCGTAGATCCCCACGGCGAGCCCCGCGCATTGTCCTGGTAGATGCCGTAGGTGACGTACTCGGTCCCGGCCTTCATCCGCCGCGCCGTGGCCGAGGTTCCCTGCTGGCCGTTGTCGAGGCCGATGGCGTAGGGCGTGTCCTTGGTGCAGGTCACCGACATCGCGCTCTGGGCGTCCTTGGCGGCGCTGAGCACGCCGGCGTTTCCAAAGGCGAGATTGCCGGTCGAGATCGTGCAGTCCGGGATCAGGGTGGCGCTGTAGGTGAAGGTCGCCGGCACGACCGCATAGCCGATGGTGACGCCGGCGCAGGTCAGCAGGTTCAGGCCCCAGAAGAAGTTCTGGCCCGTGAAGCTGGTCGAATAGGCGCCGGGAACGGTCGTGGCCGTGGTCGTCAGCCGCAGATAGACGGTCTGGTTGACGTTGATCGAGGTGCCTGTGCCGGGACTGGCGGTGATGGTCGGCACCGTGCCGAACACCAGCAGGGACGAAGATCCCCAGGGCTGGGTGCGGCCGGCGTCCTGATAAATCTGGAACGCCACGGTCGCCCCGCCGGGACCGACCAGATAGCGTCCGCCCGAGCCGTTCGAGCCGCCCGAACCCGCATCGAGATTGGGGCACAGGGTGTAGGAGAGCAGCGAGCCCAGCCCGGTGCAGCTGAAGTTCAGGTTGGCCGTGGCGTCCACGGTCCCCGCCGTCAGCGGGCTGAGGGTCGAGCCCAGATTGACGCTGGTGACCGAGGCCGTGCAGCTGGCCGCGGCCTGGGCCGAGGACGGCGCGCCGAACCAGACGAAGGCGGCGACCAGCAGGCCGGTCAGGGCGACGAGACGCGCCCGCCAGATCCTAACGACAGACGGCGTCGACCACATGCCGGCCTCCCTCGCTGGCGGCGCCGATCACCAGGCGCGCGAAGCATTCGTTTCCATCCTCGACGACAACGCGCAGGTCGGCGTCTTCGCCCACCCCGGTCAGGAACGCCTGGCCGTCATAGCCGACGATGACCCGCTCGGCGACGCCGGCGCGGATCACCTCGGCGCCGGGCGGCACGAAGCTTCCGTCCGGACGGCGCAGGGTCAGCAGCACGGCCGGCGGGCTCTTGCCCACGCCGAAGCGGACGATGGCGCCGCCGTTGGCCATCGGGACCACGCTGCGCTCGGTCTGGGCGGCTTCCAGCTCCAGCGGCAGGTCCTGGCTGTCGATCGACAGGCGGTTGACGTCGAAGGCCTCGAGATTGCGCACCAGCAGGCGGCCGTTGCGGTCGCTGCGGCCGACCTTCTGGTTCTGGTAGAGCACCGGCACGTCGGGGGCGCCGACCTCGACCAGGGCGAACGAACCTTCGAGACGGTTGGTGGTCGCCGCGACGCCGCCGAGCCAGGCCACCGCGCCATCGACCTGCAGTTGGCCGCGCACCGCGCCGTCGGCGTACTGGGCGGCCGCCGAGACGCGGGCGTTGCGGCCGCGATAGGCCGCCTGCCCCTCGAAGCCCTGGTGAGCGCCCTGCTCGATGCGAGCCCGCCAGCCATAGGTCCCGTCGGCCTGGGTCTCGGCCCGGCTGGCCTCGACGAAGGCGGTGGTGTCGCCGCCCTGTACCTGCACGCCGGCCGACGAAGAGCTGCGCGAGCCCAAAGGCACCGACAGGCCCAGGAAGGCGCCGGTGTCGCGCTGTTCTCCCCGGCTGACATAGCCGGTGAGGTAGGCCGTCAGGCGCTCGCCGAAGGTGTGGCGCAGGGAGCCGCTCCAGACCTGGCGGCGCGGGCCGGCAGCGGCGGTCTGGGCGCTGTAGGAGGCGCTGGCCACCGGCGCTTCGCCCTTGCGCATCAGCAGGGCCAGCCGCAGAGGCGTCGAGACGGTGAGCTGGTCGATGGCGCGCGGCGGCTCGTCGCCGCCCATCTTCCAGTTGCGATAGAACGAGGGGCGCGAGGTCACGGCGGCCAGGTCGCGGTACCCCTCCGTGGCGCGCATGCTCATGCCCGACAGGTAGAAGCCGGCGAAGCGGCTGTCGAAGACCACGGCCGCCAGCGCGCCGCTCTCGTCGTCGGTCCGGCTGGCCGCGAACGAGCCCGACACCACGCCCAGGCCGCCGACCTGGGCCGTCAGGCCGCCGCCGCCCTGGATCAGGCCCGCGCCGGCCTCGACATGGCCCTCCACCGTTAGGGCGTCGAGCACGCCATAGCGAAGGCTGGCCGAGGCGATGGGCGAGCCTGCGTAGTCGGCCGACTCGACGCCGAAGCCCCGACGCGCGAAGCCGGCCTCGGCCGAGAAGTCGGCCAGGCCCTTGCGCAGCAGCAGGGGCGTGGCGAAGAACGGCGCGCTGACGGCCACTTGCCGCCCGGCGGCGTCGTTCAGGACCAGGCGCACGTCGCTGTAGCCCTGGCCCGGCGGCAGGCCGTCGATCTCGATCGGACCAGCGCCGACCGGCCGGCTGAGGATCCGGGTGTCGTTGACGTAGAGCTCCAGCGTCGAGGGCGCGGCGGCGGTTGTGGCCAGGCGCGGCGACGGCATGGTGACGATGTCGGGGCGGATGGCGAAGTCGCGCCGCAGCTGGAAGCCGGCCATGCGGATCGGCCGGGTCCAGGCGAAGCCGCCGTTGATGTAGTCGCCCGCCTTCAAGCCCATCATCCGCCGGGGCTCGAACCAGGACCAGGTCGTGTCGAGCCGCACGATCCGTCCTGTGTCGCCGACGCGGCTGGCCGCCACGCTGCTGGAGAGGGTTCCGAAGCGGCCGAAGACGCGGCCGTCGAGCGCCAGGCCCAGCGACTCCACACCCAGGCCGTCGCTCTCGTCGACCTGGCCGCCGTCGGCTGAGAACACGTAGTTGAGCACCGCGCCCAGGTCCTGGCGCGGCGTCCCGGCCGCATCGCGGTGGGCGGCCAGGTTGAAGCGCTGGATGGCGAGCAGGTCGATGTCGGCATTGACCATCAGCCGCTGGCCGAGGTCGTCATAGGCCGCCGACAGCCCGCGGAGGGCGGACAGATCCACCAGCCCCGCGCCGCTGGCGGTCAGGCCGACGGCGCGCATCTCGTCGGCGGGCATCTGCAGGCGGCCGTCGGCCTCGCGCGCGACCGCGGCCACCAGACCGGTGTTGCGTCCGTTGATCCAGACTTCCAGCTGAAGGTCTTCACGCATCGTCTCGATCGCCTTCAGATCCGGCAGCGGCAGGTCCTGAGCGGAAGCCGAGGTTCCCAAGGCGGCGAAGGCGAGACTGAGGGCGACCGCTTCAGTCGCTCTTGAGCGGCGCATCGATTGGCCCGGTGTCGGTGTCGGCGATCAGCCGCACGCCGGCGGCGGGCTGGAACGCCCCCGCGGGCCAGGAGACTTCCGCTCCGGGCAGGACATAACCCACAAGGCCCTTGCGTTCGGCAAGGACCGCGCCGCTGGCGTCGCCGATACGCAGGTTGGCCAGGCGCAGGCGACGGGTTCCGGTGTTGCGCCCGACGAGAGCCGCGCCGCCGTCCTCGGACGGCCGCAGACGCCACTCGATCTTGGGCCGCTCGCGACCGGAACCGAAGAAGAGAGGGATGGAATGGCGCATCAGCAGCGTCACCTGCCGGCCGGTCTCGCTGAGCGGCGGCGGCAGTTCATCGACGATGAGGCGATAGGACTCCTCGCCTTCCGGCGGGCGGCCATCGAGCCGCACCACCCGCACCGTACGGCTGGCGCCCGGATCGACCTTGGCGATCGGCGGACTGACGACGACGCCGGTGGCGGGCACCAGCACGTCGCGGCCGTTGGCCTGGGTCCAGCGGAAGACGCGGATCTGGACGTTCAGCGCCGCCGTGTCGTCGTTTTGCAGCGTCAGGGTGGTCGCGTTCTGGCCGGCAGGCAGGTCCAGGCTCACCGGGCTGACGCGCAGCGACGCGGCGGTCGCTTGCGCGCCGCCGAGCGCGGCCAGGGCCAGACCGGCCAGGAGAGCGACCGCGCGCATGTCAGTAGGTGATCGTCACCGCGACGAGGTCGCTGTAGGCGCCCTCGGCCGGGGTGGACTGAGCCGCGACGCGGCCATAGGCGGTGTACGACTGCACGGCGCCGTTGCCGGTGCCGGCCTGGGTGTCGACGTTCTGGGTGACGCCCCAGATCTGGGTGCGGCTCGCGTCGCGGTAGAGGGCGTAGCTGACCGTGTCGTTGGCGGCGCTGGTCATCTTGCGCGCGGCCACGGTGGCCCCCGTCCCCGCCCCGGCGCTCAGGGCGACGGTATAAGGCGTCGAGTTCGTGCACTGCACGCCGATGGTGCTCGTAGTGTCGATATTGGCGTCGATGACGCCGCGCGACCCGAAACTCAGGTTAGAGGCCGACTGCACCTTGCATTCGCCCTGGATGGTCAAGTTGACCTGAAAGGAACTCGACGCCGTCGCAGCCGTCGCCGAACCAGACATCGCCATGACCGCCAGGGTTCCAATGACGAAAACTGAAGTCGCTATTTTTTTCATGTCCGGCCGCCCCTTCTGGAAATTCGAACAGGTTTTCACTCGCGTAAGACTTGCTGCGCTCGCCCTTGCCGAGTGATTAACGTGTATTAGGGGTGGGCCGCGACGGCCTGCCACACAGGTTCACTCGCCTGAGCGGGGAATTTCGATACATCCCTCTATCGAAAGTGGCGGTCAGTCCACTTTCGGGACCCGGAAAGATTGAGTCAGTAAGGAAAACGTCGATTTCCGACCGTCGTTACACAAGCTGAGCCATGGCAACGGAATTTCGCTCTTTTCCGCAAAGTCCGGACTCGGCGCAGAGGCAACATGTCGCACCCCGAAGACGAGGGAAAAACCAGGGTCTCGGCCTTTCCCGACGCCGGATGCGCCAGCTTTCGACAAAAGCCGGAGACGATCTCCAATCCTGGGCGCAGCTCGAGCGGCAACATGACGGCGTTGGTCGGGCCCTTCACCGCGGCGCCGACCACCTCTCGCGGCCTCGCCTCTCCCCCCAAGACGGCCGCCCGACCGCCGCCTCGTCCCCTCCCCGCCCCCGGAGGCGAGGCGGCGGCCGCAGGGGCGACGGGAACGTCCGGCTCCGCTGCGGCTTCCTAGACCATAGGAGGCCCGCCATGCCCGACGCCGATCCGACCCGCACCATCCCTCTCGCTCGCAAGCCGGATTTCTCCGACCCGCGCGACGACGCCATCGACCTCGCCGAGACCCGCACCGTCCGCTACTGGACCGAGACCCTGGGCGTCAGCGAGGAACAACTGCACACGGCCGTGGAGCACGCCGGCGTGTCGGCCGAGGAGGTGCGGAAGTACCTGGGCAGCCACAGCTGAGGAAATTGGTAGGCCTGGAGGGACTCGAACCCCCAACCAGACCGTTATGAGCGGTCGGCTCTAACCATTGAGCTACAGGCCCCCAGGGACCGCGCGGAACAGTAGAGTCGGCGCGGGCGAGGACGGGTCGATTAGCATGGGCTGCACGCGGCTTAAAGGTGCGGTTCAGGTTGAGTTTGCGACACGGGAACCAACCGAGGGGCGACGCACTGTGGCGTCCTGCCCTTCGCTGGAGAACGAGCATGACCCGCACCCGCACGACCGCCCTGGCGATCGCCTCTTTCGGCGCCGCTGCTTTGGCCCTGTCGGCCCTGCCTGCGAGCGCCCAGAGCGTCAATGACGCGGCGTTCCGCGCCACCACCTTCAACCTGTCGGCCACGGGCGAGACGGTGATCGCGCCGGACATGGCGACCATCACCCTGGGCGTGCAGACCGAAGGCGCCAGCGCCCAGGCGGCCCTGTCGGCCAACGGGACGGCGATGAACAAGGTGCTCGCGGCGCTGAAGAAGGCGGGCGTCGCCGAGCGCGACATCCAGACCTCGAACCTCAACGTCAATCCGCAGTACGTCTACGAGCAGAACCAACCGCCGCGCCTGACCGGCTACCAGGCCAGCAACCAGGTGACGATCCTGGCGCGCGACCTTTCCAAGCTCGGCCAGACGGTCGACGCGGCCGCCTCGGCCGGGGCCAACACGGTGGGCGGGATCAGCTTTGGCCTGCAGGACCCGCAGAAGGCCGAGGACGCCGCGCGCATGAAGGCGGTGGAGGCCCTGAAGGCCAAGTCCGACCTCTACGCCCGGGCCACCGGCTACAAGGTGGTGCGCCTAGTCAGTCTGAACGAGGCCGGCGGCTACACCCCCTCCCCGCAGCCCGTGCCGATGTTCGCCATGGCCAAGCGCGAGATGGCCGACTCGACGGCGATCTCGGGCGGCGAACTGAAGGTGCGGATCGAGGTCAGCGCGACCTACGAGGCGCGCCAGTAAGCGAATGCGAAGTCCGCGCCGGTTTAGAACCCGGCGCGGACGAAGGCCCGCTCGACGCGGTCCTGGATCTCGATGCCCGGCAGGGCGCGCTCGCCCTCCATGACGGCGAGATAGCGCAGGCCGGAGGGCTGGCGGCCCTTGCCGGCCGGGACCGGGCCCATGGCCCAGCCGACGGTGTTGGCGCCGGCGCTGTCACAGCTAAGGAAGCGGGCCTCGCCCGACAGATTGGCCTTCAACACCTCTTGCGCCGTCGTCACCTTGCCTTCGCAGGTCGGCAGGTTGCGGGCGCAGGTGACGTAGCCGCCGCCGGTCCAGACGGTCTTGCCCTTGGCGTCGGCGACCAGCACGCAGGTCGAGGCCGAGCCGATGGCGCGGCCGACGTACTGGGTCAGGGCGTCCTCGTCGACGCCCTTGGGCAGCTTGGGAGCGCAGCCGGCCAGCGCGATGGCGCCGGCCAGGAGAACCAGGACGGCGCCGGACCGCATCAGGCGGCCTTCTTGATCAGGTTGCCTTCGTCGAGCAGCACGACGGTCGGGGCGTAGTTGCGCGCCTCCTCGGCCGGCATCTGGCAGTAGGTGACGACGATGACGGTGTCGTTCTTCTGCACCAGGCGGGCGGCGGCGCCGTTGACGCCGATCACCTTCGAGCCGCGCGGGGCCTCGATGGCGTAGGTGGTGAAACGCGCGCCGGTGGTGATGTTGAGCACGTCGACCTGTTCGTTCGGCAGGATGCCCGAGGCGTCCAGCAGGTCGCGGTCGATGGCGATCGAGCCTTCGTAGTCGAGGTCGGCCTGGGTCACCGTGGCGCGGTGCAGCTTGGCCTTCATCATGGTCAGAAGCATCGCGACGCCCCTTCTTATCTCTTTGAGTCACTGGGATTTCGCGAGGTCGCCACACACATGACCCGCGTTCAGTCACGGCCATATAGACAGGAAGGGGCTCCCGTTCAATCGCAGCGCAGCACGGCGCGGTGGATGGCTACCGCCGATCAAGCCGCCGCGGCCTTCAGGAACGCCGCAATTTCCGCCAGCACCGGCGCCCTGTTCCGCAGCGGCCGCGACAGGGCCAACAGCGGAGCGGCGTGGTCAAGGCCGGGATAGACCTGCTCTTCCACGACGGCGCCGGCCTCGCGCAGAGCCTTGGCCAGCTTGCGGGTGTTGCGCGGCCGGACGGTGGTGTCGGCCTCGCCGGTGGCCAGGAAGGCGGCCGGGGCGTCGGCGCGGACGAAGCTGATCGGCTGGGTGGCCGGCAGGTCTTCGACATGGCCGAAGGTGCGGGTCGAGATCGCCCCGTCCAGCGGCAAGAAGGCGTAGGGTCCGGAAAGGCCCGCGAAGGCCTTAACCGCGCCGGGATCGACGCCGGCGGCCTGGAGGTATCGGCCGTCCAGGGCCAGCATGGCGGCGATATAGGCGCCGGCCGAATGCCCCGCCGTCAGCAGCCGGGACGGATCGCCGCCCAGGGCTTCGGCGTGATCAGCCGCCCAGCGCGTCGCCAGGGCCGCGTCTTCCAGGAAGCAGGGATAGCGCACCTCGGGGTGCAGCCGGTAGTCGGGCACGACGACCAGGAAGCCCTGGGCTGCCAGGGCCCGGGCGGCCCAGCCGTAGTCGGCCCGCCGTCCCGAATTCCAGGCCCCGCCATAGAAGAACAGCAGCACCGGCGCGTCCTTCGCCCCGCCCAACGAGGCGTAGACGTCGAGGCGCTGGCGCGGGTTGGCCCCATAGGAAACCCCGCGCGCCAGGCGGCGCGCGGGGTCCTTGGGCGTCAGGGCGGCGAAGGCCGCCAGCAACAGGCTCAGAGCTTGAACCCGCCGGCCAGGATCTTCGTGTGCACCGCCTTGGTGATCTTCACATAGCCCTTGCCGGGCTCGCGGAAGTACAGCGGATCCTTGATCTTGGCCGGGTCGAAGCCTTCCTGGACCAGATCGATCTTGCGGTACTTGAAGGTGCCGGTGGTCTCGATCTCGGGCTGCAGGCGCACGAACACGGGACGGGCGTAGGCCGGCATCTCGCGGTCGACATATTCGGCCAGGTTGTCGATCTCGAACTCGGGACCGACGACCAGCGAGGCCATGCCGGCCTTGCCGTCGAGGTCGCCCACGGGCACGCCGTAGACGTTGATCTCCTTGACGCCCGGGAATCCGGCCAGGCGCTCGGAGACCTCGCTGGTGGCGACGTTCTCGCCCTTCCAGCGGAAGGTGTCGCCGATGCGGTCGACGAAGTAGATGTAGCCGTCGCTGTCCTGGCGCATCAGGTCGCCGGTACGGAACCAGGCGTCGCCCTTTTCGAAGACGTCGTGCAGCACCTTCTTCTCGGTGGCCGCCTTGTCGGCGTAGCCGGTGAAGTTGGAGCGGGCGTCGCTGGCGATGTGGCCGATGCACTCGCCGATCTCGCCGGGCTTGACCTCGACGCAGCAGCCGTTGGGGCCGCGCACCGGGGTCTCGGTCTCGACGTCGAACTTGACGATGCGGATGTTGAACTTCTTGCGCAGATAGCCCGGCACCCGGCCGATGGCGCCGCGACGGCCGTCGAAGTTGAACAGCGAGACGTTGCCTTCGGTCGCGCCGTAGAACTCCAGCACGCCGCCGACCTTGAAGCGGTCGAGCATGTCGTCCCAGACGTCGGGGCGCAGGCCGTTGCCGAAGATCAGGCGGATCTTGTGGGCGCGCTCGTACTCGTTCTCGGGCTGGTTGGCGAGGTAACGGCACAGCTCGCCGATATAGACGAACATGGTGCACTTCTCGGCGACGATGTCGCTCCAGAAGTGGGTGGCCGAGAACTTCTTGCGCAGCACGATGCTGCCGCCGTTCAGCAGGCCCGCGCCCATGGCGCAGAGGCCGCCGGTCGCGTGATAGAGCGGCAGGGTGACGTAGATGCGGTCGCTGGCCCGCGAGTCCGTCGAGCCGGCGAAGCCGCGCATGTAGAGTTGGGCGCGCATGTGGGTGATGCGCGCGGCCTTGGGCAGGCCGGTGGTGCCGCTGGTGAAGATGTAGAGTGCGGTGTCCTTGGCGGTCAGGCCGCCGCGAGCGGTCTCGCGGTCGGGGCGCAGTTGGCTGCAGCTCTTGAGCGCGTTGACGAGGTCGCGCTGGTCGCCGTGGACGGGGCCCAAAACCCACTGCTGGATATGACGGCCCAGCTGGTCCTTCACCTGCTCGAAGCAGGGCGAGGTTTCCGGGTCGACGATGCAGTGCAGCGCCTGGGAGATGTTGAGGCAGTGCGCCAGGGCGGCGCCCGTCAGTTGGTTATTGATGAGAGCGGTGGCGACGCCGACCTTCGAAAGGCCGTACCAGATCGCCAGGTACTCGATGCGGTTGGGCATGAAGAGGGCCACGGTCTGGCCCCGGGTGATCCCCTGCCCCTTCGCCCAATGGGCGTAGCGGTTGGCGATGGCGTCGAGCTCGCCATAGGTGATGGTCTTGCCCTCGAAGGTGATCGCGGGGCTCGACTTCCACTTGTCGACGGCGGCCTCGAGGTCGTCGCAGATCAGGTTGTCGCTGTCCGGCGCTATCGAGTTCACGCGCTTCAGAGTGCGAGTCAGCCCCTTGAGGAACCGCCACTCCCGCTTCAACTTGGCCTGCAGACGCATATATTCACTCCCTTCAAACAACCATTGGAGAGCGCCGGGCTAGCGGTCAAGTCGTTGGAAGGTCTTGCGTGTGCATCTGCGAAACGCAATCGCTCGCAGGGGCGAAATCGTCTCGCATGCCGTAAGGGCACTATTGAAAGGGCAACGTGGAACTGATCCACGCGGCCCCTTTGGTCTCGGATTCGAGCTTTCCCTTAAGGTCAGCTTGAACTGTGCTTAGCCGTTGGCGGCCTTGCGCTGATCGTCGCGGGCGGCCTTCAGCTTCTCGGCCACCAGGAACGCCAGCTCCAGGGCCTGCTCGCCGTTCAGGCGCGGGTCGCAGTGGGTGTGGTAGCGGTCGGCGAGATCGGTCTCCGACACGGCGCGGGCGCCGCCCAGGCATTCGGTAACGTTCTGGCCGGTCATCTCCAGGTGCACGCCGCCGGGGTGGACGCCTTCCGAATGGGCCACTTCCACGAAGCTCTTCACCTCGGAGAGGATGCGGTCGAACGGACGGGTCTTGTAGCCGGTCGAGGCCTTCAGCGTGTTGCCGTGCATCGGGTCGGTGGCCCAGACCACCGCGCGGCCGTCGGCCTTGGTGGCCTTCATCAGGCGCGGCAGGCGGTCGGCGATCTTGTCCGAGCCGAAGCGGCCGTAGAGGGTCAGACGGCCCGGCTCGTTGTTGGGGTTCAGCACGTCGATCAGCCGCAGGAGGTCGTCGCCCTCCATGGTCGGACCGCACTTCAGGCCGATCGGGTTCTTCACGCCGCGCATGAACTCGATGTGGGCGCCGTCCAGCTGGCGAGTGCGCTCGCCAATCCACAGCAGGTGGGCGCTGGTGTCGTACCAGTCGCCCGAGGTGCTATCGACGCGAGTCATGGCTTCCTCGAAGCCCAGCAGCAGGGCCTCGTGGCTGGTGAAGAACTCCACGCGCTTCAGGTCCGGCTGGGTGTCGGGCGTGACGCCGACGGCCGACATGAAGGTCAGGGCCTCGGAAATCTTCTCCGACAGTTCGCGGTAGCGCGCGCCCTGCGGACTGTCGCCGACGAAGCCCAGGGTCCAGCGGTGGATGTTGTAGAGGTCGGCATAACCGCCGCTGGCGAAGGCGCGCAGCAGGTTGAGCGTCGCGGCCGACTGGCCGTAGGCCTTCAGCAGACGGTCCGGGTCGGGAACGCGCTCGGCCTCGTTGAAGTCCATGCCGTTGATGATGTCGCCACGATAGGACGGCAGGGTCGTCTCGCCGATGGTCTCGATCGGCTCGGAGCGCGGCTTGGCGAACTGGCCGGCGATGCGGCCCACCTTCACCACCGGCTTGCCGCCGGCGAAGGTCAGCACCACCGCCATCTGCAGGATCAGGCGGAAGGTGTCGCGGATATTGTCGGCGTGGAATTCCTTGAAGCTCTCGGCGCAGTCGCCGCCCTGCAGCAGGAAGGCCCGGCCTTCGGCCACGTCGCCCAGCAGGCTCTTCAGACGGCGCGCCTCGCCGGCGAAGACCAGCGGCGGCATCTGACGGAGGGTCTGCTCGACCCGCTCGACAGCGCCGGCGTCCGGATAATCCGTCGGCACGTGCTTGGCGGGTTTGGCTCTCCAGGTCGCGGGGGTCCACCGGGCGGTCATGATGTTCTCGAACGTTCTAAAGGGGAGCGCTGATAGCGCACCCCGAGGGTAAAAGCAAAAATCGTGCGGCGAAGCTGTATATTTTAGCCCAGCGGGGAAATTTCAACCAACCCGTCGCTGTATTCGCTGCTCGAACGACGCAGGGCGACACAGGCGATGATCGCCAGGGCGCCGACGGCGATCCACCACTCCTGCCAGACCCCGAAGCTGAGCGCGCCGATGACCAGGTAGCTGACCAGGGCCGCGCCCGCCGTGGCCGCCGCGCCGCGGTCGGTCTCGGCCGTGCGGGCCACGCCATAGGCCAGCCAGCAGAAGAAGGCGCCGGCCAGGGCCGCGCCGATCGCGCCGAGCTCGAGCCACAGCTGAAGCTGGGCGTTGTGGGTGTGCAGCGGGATCGCGTCGCCGAAGGTGCGGCTGGCGTCCAGACCCCAGCCCCGGAACGGATGGGCCTGCACGTGGTCGGCCGCGAAGGCCCAGATGTTCAGACGCGCGTCCCAGGACGGCGGCACCAGGGCGTGCAGCCAGGCCCAGAAGCCGCTCTGGATGGCCCAGAGCACGGCGATGGGCGCGACGATGAACGGCAAGGCCACGATTACGGTCAGCACCCGGCCGCCGATCTTGCCGCCGAACTTGATCAGCACCCAGGCCAGCAGTCCGGCCGCGAGCGCGACCAGACAGGAGTCGGCGCTCGACAGGACCGAGGTGATGATCGTCCCGGCCAACAGCGGCAGCACGGCCCCCGCCTTGCTCCGCCGCGCCAGCGCGGCTGCGGCCGGCCAGAACATCACCGCCAGCACGTAGCAGCCGATGCTGATCTTCACCTTGGCTATGTCGGGCCGCACCGGATCGCCGGTCAGCTCACGAAATTGCTGGAAGATCGAGGCGCCGGCCATGGCGTCCAGGCCGACGACGACCGCCAGGGCCAAGACACCGAACCCCATGACCGTCGTGGCCCGGTCGGCCGCACGGGCCGACAGGCGGAACGCCGCGGCGACCGCGGCGCCGTACAGCAGGAGTTGCAGGACCAGCTTGGCCGCCGTCAGTTTCTCGATGTCGTCATAGGCCTTCAGCGAGCCGGGCGGCGGCGCGGCCGGGCTCCAGGCCATGCTCCACACGCCCCACAGGGCCAGCAGCAGCAGGATCAGCGCCGGCGCGATCGGTGCGCGCGGGCGGCCGATCACCGGCAAGGCCAGCAGCCCGACAAGGGACAGCAGGGGCGCGAAACCAAGCTGGGCGAGATAGCCCAGCAGCGGCGTCATCACGAAGAGGAAGATCATGACGCCGCCCAGCCACGGCGTCGGCTTCTCGGTCACGGCCGTCTGGTTCATACGCCGCCCACCTCGGCCGGAACGTACTTCTCGCGCATGGTCACCAGTTCCTCGGCCAGGGTCGGGTGGACCGCGCAGGTGCTGTCCCACTGCGGCTTGGTCACGCCCATCTTCACCGCGATGGCGGCCATCTGGATGATCTCGGGCGCGTCGGGACCGACCACGTGCACGCCGACGACCTGTTCGTTGTCCTGGCGGACGACCAGCTTCATCAGGCAGCGCTCCTGGCCGCCATAGAAGGTCAGCTTCATCGGCCGGAACACGGCGCGGTAGATGTCGACCTTGCCGAAGGCGTGGCGAGCCTCGGCCTCGCTCATGCCGACCGCGCCGATCGGCGGCTGCGAGAACACGGCCGAAGCGACCAGGTCGTGATCGAATGTGGTGGGATTGCCGTAGAACTCGGTCTGGGCGAAGGCCGCGCCCTCACGGATAGCCACCGGCGTCAGGTTGATGCGGTCGGTGACGTCGCCGACGGCCCAGATGCTGTCGACATTGGTCTTGGAGTGCGCATCGACGGCGATCGCGCCCTTGTCGTTCAGCTTCACCCCGGCGTTCTCCAGGCCCAGCCCCTCGACGTATGGGTCGCGGCCGGTGGCGAAGAGGACGACGTCGCTCTCGAAGGTAAGGTTGTTGTTGAAGGTGCTGACGAGGCCCGTGTCGGTCTTCTCGATCGACTTGTGCGAGCAGCCCAGCACCACCTTGACGCCGCGCTTCTCCATCTCGTCGGCGAGATGGGCGCGGACGTCGTCGTCGAAGCCGCGCAGGATGTTGGAGCCGCGGTAGCAGAGCGTGGTCTCGACGCCGAGGCCGGCATAGATGCCGGCGAACTCGACGGCGATGTAGCCGCCGCCGACCACCAGAACCCGCTTGGGCAGGGTCGGCAGGTGAAAGGCCTCGTCCGAGGTGACGCCATGCTCGGCGCCCTCGAAGTCGGGGCGCACCGGACGACCGCCCGTGGCCACCAGGATCCGCTTGGCGGTGTAGCGGCCGGCGTCGCCTTCGGAGCCTTCCTTGGGCAGCACCTCGACGGTGTGGGCGTCGAGGATGCGGGCCTTGCCGTGCAGCAGATGGGCGCCGGCCTTGCGCAGGTTGGTGACGTAGATGCCCGACAACCGCGCGATCTCGACGTCCTTGTCGTGCAGGAAGGTCTTCCAGTCGAAGCTGGCCTGCCCGATCGTCCAGCCGTAGCCCTTGGCGGTCTTCAGCTGGCTGGAGACCTCGCTGGCGTAGACCATGAACTTCTTGGGCACGCAGCCGCGCACCACACAGGTGCCGCCGACCCGATATTCCTCGGCCACGGCCACCTTGGCGCCCGACAGGGCCGCCAGCCGCGCGGCGCGTACGCCGCCCGAGCCGGCGCCGATGACGAAGAGGTCGAAGTCGTACTCAGCCATCATCGGCTCCGGATCAAAGCGAACTGGAAACAGCGGGATCGGGATATGGGATCAAGGCAGAAGCTTGACCACCCCATCGTCCGTCCCGATCAGGGCCTCGTCAGCGAGGTCGAGGAACAGGCCGTGGTCAACGACGCCGGTGACGGTCTTCAGCGCCGCCGCCAGGGCCGCCGGGTCGGGGATCGCGCCCGAGGCCATGTCGTAGATCACATTGCCGCCGTCGGTGGCGACGACGCCGCGGTCGGCCATGCGCAGGCGCGGCGGCGGCAGGTCGAACTCGGCCGCGATGTCGGCCAGGCGATAGCCGGTATGGGGATGGCCGAAGCGCACCACCTCGATCGGCAGCGGGAACTTGCCCAGCACCTTCACGTGCTTGGCGGCGTCGGCGATGACGACACAGCGGCTGGAGGCTTCCCAGACCAGCTTCTCGCGCAGCAGGGCCGCGCCGCCGCCCTTGATCAGGGACAGGCCCGGGCCGATCTCGTCGGCGCCGTCGACGGTCAGGTCGATCGTCTTGACGTCGTCCAGCGCCACCAGGGTGATGCCGAGTTCGCGGGCAAGGCTGGCGGTGGCTTCCGAGGTCGGCACGCCGCGGATGTCGAGCTTGCGGGCGGCCAGGGCCTTCACGAACCAGGCGGCGGTCGAGCCGGTGCCCAGGCCCACGACCATGCCGGATTCGACGAGCTGCGCGGCCGCTTCGCCCGAAATTCTCTTCTGGTCGTCGGCGCTCATGCCTTCTTGTCCTTCTTCGCCTGCTTGAGGGCGCGGAACTTGGCCGCCCACCCGGTCTTGTTGGCTTGCGGGGCGCGGCTCAGCGCCAGGTCGCCGGCGGGAACGTCGGCGGTGATCACCGAGCCCGAGCCGGTCATGGCCCCGTCGCCGATCCGCACGGGAGCGACCAGGGCCGAGTTGGAGCCGATGAAGGCGCCGGCGCCGACATGGGTCTCGAACTTCTCGAAGCCGTCGTAGTTACAGAAGATCGTGCCGGCCCCGATGTTGGCCTTCGGGCCGACCGAGCCGTCGCCCAGATAGGTCAGGTGGTTGGCCTTTGCGCCGGCCCCGACCTTGACCTTCTTGACCTCGACGAAGTTGCCGATGTGCGCCTCGGCGCCGATCTCGGCGCCCGGACGCAGGCGGGCGTAGGGGCCGATCAGCGCCCCCTCCCCGACCGACGCGCCTTCCAGATGGCTGAAGGCCTTGATCACCGCACCCGAAGCGACGCTGACGCCGGCGCCGAACACCACGAACTGCTCGACCGTGACGCCGGCGGCGATCGTGGTGTCCCACGACAGGTGGACGGTCTCGGGCGCGGGCATGGTCACGCCTTCGGCCATCAGCACGGCGCGGCGGCCGGCCTGCCAGACGGCTTCGGCGGCGGCCAGCTCGGCCTGGGAATTGACGCCCTGCACGGCGGCCTCGGGCGCGAAGGCCGCGCGGGTCGCCAGCTTGCGGTCGTGGGCGATGCCGACGATGTCGGTCAGATAGTACTCGCCCTTGGCGTTGTCGTTGCCGACAGCGGCCAGCAGGTCGAACAGCTGGGCGCGGTCGGCGGCCAGGACGCCGGAATTGCAGTGCTTGAGGGCCAGGACGGCCGGCTCGGCGTCCTTGGCCTCGACGATGCGCAGCAGCACGTGGCCGGGCGCCAGCACCAGGCGGCCGTAGGCGCCGGGGTCGGCGGCCTCGAAGCCCAGCACGGCGACGTCGGTCCCGGCGGCGCGCAGGTCGAACAGCGGCGCGATCACCGGGGCGTTCAGCAGCGGGCAATCGGCATAGGTGACGACCACGTCGCCGTCGAAGTCGGCCAGGGCGTCCTTGGCGGCCAGCACGGCGTGGCCGGTGCCCAGCGGCGGATCCTGCACAACGGTGGCGTTCGGACCCAGGCGCTTGCGAGCATGCTCGCCGACCTGCGGGCTGTGGGCGCCGACCACCACCACGATGCGCTCGCAGCCCAGGGCCTGCGCCGCGTCGATGGCGTGATCGAGCATCGGCCGACCGCCGACCTTGTGCAGCACCTTAGGCGTCGGCGACTTCATCCGCGTGCCCTGGCCGGCGGCCAGGATCACGGCGGCGCGGGGGCGAGAGGGGGCGGTCGTAGTCATGACCAGAGCGACTCCGAAGCGAACCAAAGTTGCATTAGCCGCGCCTTTAGCCGAAAGGCCAGAGCATGTCTCTTCCGCACGCCCTCAAAGATACGACGATCGCCTTCGACCTCGACGGCACCCTGGTCGACACCGCGCCGGACCTTGTGGGCGCGCTGAACACCATCCTCGCCGAGGAGGGCCTGCCCGCCCTGCCCTTCGACGACGTGCGCAAGATGGTCGGACGCGGGGCCAAGGCGCTGCTGGAACGCGGTTTCGCCGCCGCCGGCGCGCCGCTGGACGCCGAACGCGCCCCCCGGCTGGTCGAGCGCTTCATCGCCATCTATCTGGGCCGCATCGCCCACGAGAGCGCGCCGTTCGAGGGCGTGGTCGAGGTGCTCGCCGACCTGAAGGCCGCCGGCGCGCGCCTGGTGGTCTGCACCAACAAGCTGACCCACCTGTCGGTGGCCCTGCTGGACGCCGTCGACCTGACCCGATTCTTCGACGCCGTGGTCGGCGCCGACGACGCCCCCGCGCCCAAGCCCGACCCGCGCCACGTGCTGGCGGCCATCGCCGCCGTGGGCGGCGATCCGGCCCGCGCGGTCATGGTCGGCGACAGCATCAACGACGTCCTGAGCGCCAAGGCCGCCAACGTGCCGGCCCTGCTGGTCTCGTTCGGCTACACCGAGGCCCCGGTCGAGTCCCTCGGCGGAGATCTGTTGATAGATCGCTTTTCCGAGGTCCCTGAGGCCGCAATCTCGCTTTTGGGCTCTTGCGGCGCGGAAAAGAGCGGTCTATAGCCCCCTTCCTCTCGCGGCGGGGACTTCTTCGGAAGGCCCGGCCCACCCGGCGGATGCTTAGCTCAGCGGGAGAGCACCTCGTTCACACCGAGGGGGTCGCAGGTTCAATCCCTGCAGCATCCACCATTTTTCCCTTAAATATCAGACACTTAACTCGCCAGCAGCGAGCTAAGCGTTGCGCAAATCTCCCCAGAAGCCCCAGTTTCAAACCTGCCAGCCGCAGACTGAAGACTTGCGAGTACTGGGTTTTCAAAGCTGAGGTCAGATCGGCACGCCCGAGGCGTTCTCCCTCTCAGAAGAACCACACCTCTTGCGTTTCTCACCGCAGCCGGGGTCCGTAGCTTCTTTCTAATTCCCGGAGTTTCCGCCCCGCCTTGGGCATCTATGGCACCTACCGCTCCTCACCTAGGTTGAACATCGCCTACACGCCAGCGCACGCCGGCTTTACTTGCGAGTTCCGCCATGCCTCGTCCGACCAAAGGCCCACGCCTCTACCTCCGCTCAGCCGCCAAACATCGACGGGCGACGCCCTGCTACGTCATTCGGGATGGACGCTCGGAAATCAGCACTGGTTGCGGGCCTGATCAGCAAAAGCAGGCTGAACGGGAGCTGGCCAGCCATGTCGCCGCCAAGCTGGCCCTGCCGCCGGCCGATCCAGACCGGCGCCAAGATCCGACCCGCATCTTGGTGCGTGAGGTTCTCTCGCTGTACGCCGCCGAACGCGCACCGGAACTGGCGGCCGACCAAGCCTCGATGGACGGGTGGATCAGCCACCTCAGCGCCTGGTGGGGCGACCGCACCTTGGACCAAGTCAGGCGTTCGACCTGCAAGGCCTATGTCGCCGACCGGACGCAGGAAACGGCGCTCATCGGCGGACGCCGGACCACGCGGCACGTGTCCGACCAGATACTGGGACGCTGAAGACAGGCTCCTCTATCGCCCGTTGGTCTGGTTGCCGCCCAAGGCGGAAACCCGTCGAAACGCCTTGAGCCGCACCGAGGTCGCAGCCCTACTGAAGGCGACCATGGGCTGGCGATGCGAGCCAGACGGTCGCTGGACACGCCTGGGCGCCTCAGCCATCGTCAACCGCGCCCATCTGCGCCGCTTCTTGCTCATCGCCCTCTACACGGGCTCTCGGACCTCGGTGATCACAGGTCTGAGTTGGAACAGGAGCACGACCTGCGCCTGGGTCGACCTCTCCAGAGGTCTCATCTATCGGCGAGGAACCGCCGAGCAGGACTTCGCCAACAAGTCACGCCCACCAGCGAAACTGCCCGTACGGCTCTTGGCCCACATGCAGCGCTGGCATAGGCGCGACGTCGCACTGTACGGCGAGGACGTCGACAAGGTGATCCACCGCGGCGATCAAGGCATCGTCGGCGTGAGGAAGGGCTTTTCGGCCTGCGCCGCCGATGCGGGGCTGCCAGAGGCCGTCACACCCCACTGGCTACGCCACACGGTCGCCACCCTGCTCATGGAGGCCAATGTCGACATCTGGCTGGCGGCTTCGTACCTCGGCATGAGCGCCATCACGCTCGAGCGCCACTACGCTCACCATCGATCAGATTTTCAGGGCGTCGCCAGCAGGGCGTTCTGAATGGCGGACAAGCGCCATTAGCTGCCGTTGATGCATCAGCTACCTAACATTCAGCGCGTCAGAGGCCGCGACGTCGAGCTGCCGAGCGCCCATGCTAATTCCTCGACTGAGAGCGAGCTGGCGTGGAAAGGCTGGCTGGCGTCGGACCGACACCGTCGGACCTGCGTGCGGCGCGAGCGCGCAGCTGTGTCGACGCGGGTGTCCGCGATCCCTAGATTGGAAGCATGGACGTGTTCTCGCCAGAAAAGCGGTCCGCCGTCATGGCCGCGATCCCGCAGACCGGCACCAAACCGGAGCTGAGGGTCCGCAAGGCGGCTACATTGCTTGGGCTACGCTATCGCATCGCGCCGCGAACCCTCCCCGGCCGGCCTGATCTGGCGTTCCTCGGCGCGAAGACCGCGCTCTTCGTCCACGGGTGCTTCTGGCACCGCCACGAGGGGTGCCGCTTCGCCACTACTCCGCGCTCGAACGCCGACTTCTGGCAAGGGAAGTTCGCTCGCAACGTCGAGCGGGACGCCGCCAAGGCTGCCGCCCTCAAGGCGCGAGGCTGGCGCACCGTCGTCATCTGGGAGTGCGAGACGAGGAAACCCGAGATCGTGCTCGAGCGGTTGGCTCTTCTGGCCGAGCACTACCGGCACGACCGCGAGCGACGGCAGTCGGGACGAGGCCCGGGCCATTCGCGCGGCTCGCAGCAGGAGACTTAGCCCCCCGTGAGCGCCAAGCTCGAGTGGTCTCGCGGGGCCGACGAGGCCGTCATGGGCTGCGTGTTCACGCCACAGCCGCGCTGTTCACGAAATTGTCCAGCCAGTGGCGCGCCATCGCCGAGAAAGGTTCGGAGGGCCGGCCCATCGCACTCATCTCCTGTAGGATCGCGTCGATCAGGAGGTCCAGGCGTGGTGTCACACGCTTAGCCAGCTCAGGGTCGCCTGCGGCGATGTCCCCCAACAGAGCCTCCAGCTCGAGCACTAGGTCCGACAGGAACTCCAGGCGCCGCAGCACCCGCGTGCGTTCCTGCACTAAGCCCAGCCTGTTGAGGCCGTAGACCTGGATCGACGCCGCGCCACGTCGGCTGGGTCGCACCACACCCACCTCATCGACGATCCCGGCCGGCACGACCAACGAGATCGGTCCGCCCTGCCCGGTCATGAAGATGAGATGCTCATCCGGCTCGTCGCGACAAGGGTCCAGCAAGAGAGCCTCCTCCGCCGCCAAGTCGGGCGCCGCCTGCGTCGCGCGCACTTTGTCCACCGGGAACGCGCTCTCCTTGCCACAGAGCGCCGTCTGAAGCGCGGACTCGTCCTGTGCGGCGAGGCTGTCGCGCACGCCGACGATCCGCTGGTAGCTGCGGCGGTTGCAGTGGATACAGCTAGGCAGCAGGTTGTCCCAGTCTGCGGCCAGCCACCAGTAGCCAGGATGGGCGGGATCCCCCTCTGGACTCGCCTTGGGGCGGTGGTGTTCGACGTCAATCGGTGCGGTGGAGCGGTAGTGGCTCTCACAGTAAGCACATTTGCCATGGAACATCGCCTCGAGACGTCGCCGGACGTCGTCGTGCTTGTAGACCTTGAACTTGTAGGCGACCTTGGGCGGCGGAGCGGTCGCGTAGTGGGCACTCGCGCGCCCGAGCTCGGTCAGGCCATTCTTGTCCATGGCCGACAGCGCCGAGGGTGGCGGCTGGGTGCGTGCGGCCTTGATCATCCCGCCACTCGCTTCAGCGCCTCGACGATCCGAGCGCGTGTCCCCTGGCGCAGCTCCTTGAGCCGCTCTGCACGCACCACCCGCCGCTCACGAAGATAGTCGGCCACGGCTTCCCCCTGAGCCGCTGTACCTCGGAGCTGCCAACCGGCAGCGCCTCGGCGATCTCCCGCTGGAACCAGGCGATCGAGCGTGCCGCCTCCGCCGGAGGGTCTCCCGCCCCACTCAGCAGCCTTCCGATCCGGGCGAAGTTGAACTCGGCGATGGGCCGGTCGGTCGAATGGAGACTGAACAGGTCCGACGTCAGCAGTTGCTCGACGGTGAGATAGTCCAGGGAAGGCAGGTCCGTCAGAGCTTCGACATACGCCGGCAGTCCAAGCTGCGAGACCGTCGGATCGGCTCCGCGGCGCAGCGCCACCACCTCGCCCCTCTCCATCCCGCGCAGACAGAGCGGATCGTGAGTGGTGACGATGAAGGTGACCTGAGGCAGCGCTCTCCTGAGCCCTCTCATGATCCGGATCTTCCAGCGCGGATGCAGATGGGCCTCGACCTCGTCGATCAACACGATGGCTCTGGCGTTGGTGAAAGTGTCGAAGACCTCGTCGTCCATGAGACCCCGCATCACGTCGCAGACCATGGCGAGGACCGAACGAAACCCTGAGGAGACCACGGACAGCGGCGTGCGACGCGCCACCTCCTCGCCATCGGGTCCGGGCTCGCTGGTCACGACGAAGACCCGCCCGCCGCGCCTCTGCACGACGTCAAACGGACCATGATAGCTGAGGATGTCGTGGAGCGCTCGGATGACCAGGTTGAAGCGGTCCGCGCGAAGGCTGACCCGCCAAGCCTCCGGGTCGGGCAGGAGATGATCGGTCTGGAACAGAGTGGCGACGGGGCTGGCTCGCGTCCATTCGCCCTGCCCGACCAGAAACTGTCGGAACGCGCCGTAGGCGAAGACCGGCGGCAGGTCCTCGCGTCCGTAGGTCTTGAAGCCTTCCCGGCCCACGGTGACGATACGAGTATCCCCGTCGTCGAAGTTCAACTCGATCTGCGCCTCGCGGACCACGCGACGAGGTCCGTCGGCGACCTGGACTGGATCCATCACGAGCCCTCGGGGATCGACCCCGAAACGGCGCGTGAGATCGTCGATCATGGGGCGCTCGGCAAAGCCCAGCGCCAGGGCCTCAAGGACGGAGCTCTTGCCCACCGCGTTCTCGCCCAGGACCAGCAGCGACGGCTTCACCGGGAGCCAGCCGTCGCTCTCGCCCTCTATGGCTGCGGGAGGCACACCTCGAGGCATCTCGATAAAGAGCTCCTCCACCCCCTTGAAGCGATACAGTCGGAAACTCACCAGCAACCGCTCGTCGGCTGTCGTGCGGCGCTCGCGTCGCGCTTGCGACGCCGCCCGACGCCCCTCAGCCCCGTCGACTTCCTTGGTGGCCTTCTGCGCGGCCTGCACTTCGCGGATCAGTTGGAGCAGGCGCGTCCTGGCGCCCGGAGTCTGCCGCAGCTCCATCACGAAGCGGCGCAGCCTGTCCGGGTCTGCGTGATCGCCACCTATGGGGGCCAGGATCTGCCGCAGGAGATTGGACCACGCCCCGCCGAACTCGATGGTCTCGAACGACAGCATCTCCAGGTCGGCGTCGGGCTCGTCGAGCTTGCGCAGCAGATCGGCGCTTTAGGCCTGGAAGGCGCCGCGACGTCGCCCCCTCAGATCCTTGCGAGCCAGACGGAACTGCCTGATAGTCTCGTCGCCGGACATCGTGTGGCCGGCGACGCCGCCATCCATGCGGAACTGGATATGCACCGCAGGATCTCTGTCCCCGCAGGGATCGAGCAACAGTGGCTCCTCTTCGATCGCCAGACCCCACGAGCCGCCCCCTCGCTCAATGTAGGCCGACATCGTCCGTTCGTCCGGCACGTTGGCCCGAGAGCCGCGCACCGGAAAGCGGGTGGGATCGCGGGGGTAACAGGCTTCGCAGACCGGCAGAACGTTCTCCCACGCCTCGGCCAGCCATCCGTAGTACAGGTGGCTTTCACCGCGGCCGAGGACCGGGGAGGCTTCGGTGGGAGGCCGGAAACGGTGCGGTCGGGTTGTATCCATCGCCTCGCAGAACGCGCACTTGCCATGGAACAGGCGGGACAGCGCCCCCTCGACGTCGGGCCTCGCCAGTGACAGGCCGCCGGCGGGGGACGGGGTCTGTGCGCGGATCTCAGGAGCAACGGCGAGCCACGCCTGGAACGCGACGCGGGCCGCCCGGGCCTCGGAACCACGAAGAAAGGCCGGCGAGGGCGTTCGCCGACGGTCGAAAAGCATCATGGCGCGTCCCCCGACTCGAGGGGCCCATTTCAACGTCTCTCTGTCGCTTGACGCAACTGTTAGGTGTAGACTGATGCGAGACGCAATCGCAGGCGACCGTACCGTGACACGACCGGCCGCGGCAGCCTGTCGCCCGCCCCGCGCGTAGGGGGAGCCCCCTCCCTCTCCGTGTGTGGTAGTCATTCGCAGAGAGCCGCCGAGTCGCCACAAACCGTCGGAGGACGGAGAGTCGAAGACCCATGAACGCAATGTCGAACTTCAGCACCGACGATACCATCCTGGCGGCCAAGCTCGAGCGCCTGCGCGCCGGCGCGGCACCGCGCGTGTTGGACCTGTTCGCCGGTGCCGGCGGTATCAGTCTGGGGTTCCACCGCGCCGGGTTCAGCATCGAGGGCGCGCTCGAGATCGATCCGCTCGCGGCCTTGACGCATGCGACCAACTTTCACGGCCACCTGTCCGACGAGGCGTTCGAGGCTCACGCTCGTCCACGCGACATGACCCGGATGGAGCCGGCCGATCTCGTCGCAGAACTCGGTCTGGGCCCTGTTCCGAACGCTATCGACGTCCTGGTCGGCGGACCGCCCTGTCAGGCCTATGCACGGGTCGGTCGCGCCAAGCTCCGGGAGGTCGCCGCCCATCCCGAAGCCTTCAAGGTCGATCCGCGCGGCAACCTTTATCTGCGCTATCTCGCCTACGTGCGGGCCTTCCGACCGCTTGCATTGCTCATCGAGAACGTCCCGGACATCCTGCACTACGGCCACCACAACATCGCCGAGGAGATCGTCGAGGCGCTCGACGCGCTCGGCTACACGGCGCGCTACTCGCTGATCAACTCGGCCTTCCACGGCGTGCCGCAGATGCGCGACCGGGTCTATCTGATCGCCTACCGCAAGGAACTCGATCGTACCGTCAGGTTCCCCGCCGCCACCCATCACTTCCAGCTGCCGCCCGGCTACCAGGGCACACGGGCCGTAGCTCTGCGCTATGTCGACCGTCTGGGCGCGGCCGGCTACGCGCCTCCGGATCTCGGACACGACGGCCTGCCCCAACCGGTAACGGCGAGCGAGGCGCTGGGCGACCTGCCGACGATAGACGGCCGCTCGGTGTCGCGTGGCACACGCCGGTTCAACGAACTGTCGGAATACAAGTCGGACGTGGCGCCTTCGGGCTACGCGGCCACGATGCGGACCTGGAAGGGCTTCTCATCCCCGGACGGCGTATGGGACCACGTGATCCGCGCCCTTCCCCGCGATCACCATACCTTCGCCGAGATGCGGCCCGGTGCGGAGTATCCTGAGGCCCACGCCACCGCCGTAAAGGTGGCCGAGCGCATGGCGCGCGAACGGGGCCTGTCGACCGACACGCCGGAATACGAGGCGTTCAAGGCGCGGATCGTGCCACCGTACGACGTGACCAAGTTCCCCAATCGCTGGTGGAAGCTGCGGCCGGACTTCCCGGTCCGCACGCTGATGGCCCACCTGGGCAAGGACACCTATTCGCACATCCACTACGACGCGGCGCAGGCTCGCACGATCTCGGTGCGAGAAGCCGCGCGACTGCAGTCGTTCCCCGACGGCTTCGCCTTCAGCGGCACCATGAACCCGGCGTTCCGGCAGATCGGCAACGCGGTCCCACCGTTGATGTCATTCGCGCTCGCCCAGGTGATCCGGGAGGATCTCGAGGCGGCCGCCGTCGCTGCGCCGCTCGTCGCGGCACCGCGCTAGGACGCGGCGGCGTCCTTGACCGCCTCGATGATCTCGTCGAGGCCGACGGCCGGCAGGTTGGCGAGACTGACCGTGTAGCGCACGGCGATCACACCGTTCGGAGGACGGAAGGTCTCGGGCAGTCGCGGGAAGTGGTCATCCACCTCGTGCAGCGAGGCCTCTCGCAGCTCGAACCTCACTAGCTCGCCCGAACGCCGCATCTCGTCCGACCAGTCCAGACGGGAGAGCTTGATCAGAAAGTCGTCGACGGCACCCGGATCGTGTCGGATGGAATCGATCACCTCGTCGATCAGCGTGGCCAGCGTTACGGCTCCGCCGATCGTCTGCTCGAGCTGCACGGAGACCAGGAACAGACGCCCGCCGGCAGACGGCCAGAGCTGGTCCAGGCGTGAGATCTCGTGTTCGTGACGACTGGCCCGCGTAGTCTTGACCTCAATGTGCACGCGCTCGACGACGAAGTCATGGCGCTCGCTCTCCGGCCCGCTCCACCGCAGGACGGCGTCCGGGCCTAGAGCCGGAAGGAGCACGCGCAACAGCACGATCAGTTCGCCCACAAGACCCACCTGCACGGCGCGGCTCATCTGCAGCCGGGTCGGTTTCCAGGCGGACTGCCACTGGCGGATGATGGAAGCAACCGCCGACCAGGGCTCGCGCCCCTCGACGTGCAGGGCCTGGACGAGGTCCCTGCAAACGGGAGTGAACACGCGCTCGTGCGGCGCGGTGGCCGTGACGTCCAGGAGATCACCCATCGCGGTGACGCGATGACGGACCCGCAGTCCGTTTAGGTCGGGGATCTCCTGCCCGGAAGGCCCGCTCTCGAGGGGAAAGAGGAGATGGAGATCGCCATCGGGGTCCATGCCGAGCAGCAGCGCAGTCTCGACGCCATCTACCTGGACCGGCCGGGTGACGAACTCTCCGTCGACCACGGGCCTTGCGGCGCGCAGCTCGGCCCAGATCTCGGACGTGGGTTCGTCAACCACCGGCGACCCCGCGGTTGACGATGCTGCTGCGCGCGTCGTCGGCCGTGCGCGGAAGGCTGAGCGCCAGCGCGACGACCGCGTCCTGACCGCTGACCCCGAGCGGCCCTGGATCGAGCGGATAGACGATCAACAGGCCCTGCGTGGCCGCGCGCGCCGCGCGCATGGCCTCGGCGTCGTAGTTGCCGTTCTTGCGACGGAACGCCTCGGCCCCGCCGGGGAGGTCGACGCCCTCGTGACGGGGATCGATCAGGATGCCGATGCTTTCCGAGCTCGTTCTGCTGCGGCTGACGACCCCGGTGGCGAGACCGCCGACGCTAGTCTGCGCGCCCTCCCGGGAGCCGGCGACGAACACCGACCAGGTGAGGAGCTCGCCGGCGGCGACACGTTCCATGATCCAGTCCGCTATCGCGTCACCACGGAACACGACGACGTCATCATGGGTGCGGTAGAGGCGTAGGTAGTCGCAGACGATCTCAGGCGGCACGTCTTGCACGAGCCAGCCGCCGGACACCTGACGGGCGCGTCCCAGCCCCAGGACGAAGCGTTCGGTCAGCAACCGGTTGGCGGCCATGCGACCGCTGTCGCCGAGGGGCAGGATCACCGTCTGCGGGTGCTCGCCCGACCAGGACTCACGCACCTCGGTGGATTGGCCGGCCTTGTTTCGCGCCGTCAACAGCAGGCTGCTGTGCGCCCTGAGCCGGATCGCCATCTCGTCGGGCCGGCGGCCTGCGCGGGCCAGGGCCCGCAGCGCGTCGCGCAACGACTGCTCGACCAGGGCCAGCTCCGTGAACCAGTGGGCGATGCCGTCGGTCGTCCAGATCCTGATGAGGTCCTCGTAGCCGGTCCGGAAGCCGTACCAGCGCGCCATCTGCAGGAGCGTGTCGGCCATGTTGGTGGTGCGTAGGAAGTAGGAGACCGTCAGCCCTTCCAGCGTCAGTCCCCGCGAGAGCCGGTTGCCTCCGACAGCGACCAAGTGGCGGGCCACGCGGCGACCATAATCGAGGTCCTCGCCGGCCACGCTATTGAGCTCGATGACGTCGAGTTCGGCGAGAACTCCTTCGGCGCGGGCGATCACGACGGGCTCGTCGGCGGGAAGGTCCACGCCGGCCAGATGTCTCCGAAGGATGTCGCTGAAGAGATCGCCAAGGTCCTGGCCGTGGCGCAGCGCCTCGCGCCAGACGTCGCGCTGCTCCAACAAGGCGCCCGCGATTTTGGCTTGGTCGCTCGTGCGCGAGCTGACGTGCACAAGCATGGTGTGGGACTGACCGGAGAGGTCTCCGCGCAGCTCGCGGATCGCCCCGGCCAGACAGAACGTCAGAAAGGCGTCGGAGAGGGAGTCCGGGATCAGTGCCAGGGCCGGCCCGACCGTGAGGCCGGCGCTCCTCCTGGCGCGGGTGGACTTCAACAGGCCCACGTCCTCGTCCGCGACGGGTCTGAGCACGTCGCGCCCCTGCGCCGAGACGCCGAACAGCTCCTCGGTGCCTGTGTAGCCTTCGGGACGCGGCAGCTGGAGGGCGAAGTCCCGTGGGAACAGGTCCTCGCCGACCTCCCGGTCCAGAGCCTGGGGATCGATGAAGACGTTGGCGAACGGGGTGGCGGTGTAGGCGACGTAGCTCGCGCGGGGTAGCAACCTCAGCGCTTCGCGCATCAGCCTGTTAGTCGGAGACGGCGCAGACGCGCCGTCCTCGGCCACGCCTTCGTCCAAGCTGGGATCGGCAGGGCGGTTTCCGCGGGTGTTGATCGAGGCTTGGTCGGCCTCGTCGTCGATGACCAGCGCGGCCATGCCCTCGAGCCAAGGCTCGCCCTGAGCGAGAAAGGCGTTGAGCTTACGCAGGACGTGGGTGTTCTTCTTGATCACCATCAGGAAAGTGCCCGGCCCGGCCAGGGCTCCGGCGTCCCCGCCCTTGAAGTCCTCATCGGTGCTGGTCAGAAGCGTCCACCCCAACGCCGCGGGGTCTCCTCCAGGCTCCAGACCGACCAGTTCGCGTTCCAAGCGAGTCTGGGTCTGGTTGCGCAGGGCGTCGTGGATCCCCGAAAGGACGATGACGAGACGATAGCCGGCATCGACGGCGCGCGCCGCCACGGCGGTGTAGTTGGCCGTCTTGCCGCTCTGGACGTAGCCTACCACGAGGCCACGCCCGCTGAAGGGCGCGTTTGTCATCGGGTCGCGTAGATGACGTGTGACACGCAGCGACTCCGCGGCGAGAGAGGCGATCTGCTCGGACTTCCAGCGACCACCGTCCTGCAGCCGGCGTTCCAGACGCCTCCAGGCGAGCCAGTCCCCCTCCCCGAGCCGATCGGTCCAGACCGGCGCCGAGGGGCGAGTGGCCAGGATGCGAAGCTGGGACATCAGCCCTCTTCGTCGCCGCGTAAGAGGTGCTCCTGCAGACCCCGCGCGTCGAGCAGGGCGAGGAAAGCCGCCAGATCGGCCACCCCCTCGGGATCACCGGCCACACGTCCGGCCAGGGCCTGGAGCTCCGGCAGCTGGCCACTGATCTGCAGATCGCGACCGCCCGTGAGATTCTGCGCGTTCTTCCAGGCGAAGAGCGAGGTGGTGACTGGCTTGAGCGTCACCGCGGGCCTCGGTGGCGACGAACTGGGCGGCGACGCAGTACCGACATGTCCGGCGACCGGAACGGGCGATGGTGACGGGAACGGCGCCCAGATCGGCGCGCTCCCCTCCCCAACGCTCCCATCGGTGGCCGAGGGTGCGCTCGCACCGTCTTGCGGCGCTGCGGGTCCAGGCGGTTGCTTGACCGAGGGACCTGACGGCGGCGCGGGGGCTGGAACGTTCTTGCGGCTGTACTTGGCTTGGCTGGCCTTGCGCGCGGGAGCCGCCAGCTTCTTGATCTCCTCCTGCAGAAACGACGGCAGGTTGACGGACCGCTTGGTGATGTTGATGTCGAACAGCGTGTCGAGCTTGCTACCGAACGAGACGACGACGCGCGCCAGCTTGGTCTTCTCGTCGTTGGTCGACCACATCTGATGCCACCCGCCCCATTTGATGAGGCGGTCGTTGCGATAAACGAAGAGACCCTGGGACTCATTGCGCTTGCCATAGAGACCGGTGCGCGCCAGGGCGTCGTTGACCGCCTCGGGCCCTTGCTGCCGGTGATGCTGGCGGATCTCGTCCTCGGACGGCATCACGAACGGCTGGACAGTGACGATCTCGTCAGTGGTGGTCGTCGGCACACGGATGGACTTGGTGTCGTAGGGATCGACCAGTCGATGCCCGACGGGGTTGTTGGGTTCCACGGCCTTGCCATTGATGCGGATCGTCACCTTCCGACGTCCCACGACCCGGCCCTCGAGGAACCGGTGGAAGACGAGCGACAAGTGCCTGTCCAGGTCGATGATCTCCGCGGAATACGGGGAGGTTCCGGGCACGGCTGGACCGGTCATCGGCGGTTTCATGTCCTTCCAGAGAACCGCGGTGCCTTGTTCGCTCAGACGCGTGGCGTCGGCCTGCCATGCCTCTAGAGGTTCGTTGGTGGCGAGCCAGTCGCCCAGATTGTTCTTGTCCCAGGTCAGATGGGAGATCAACCCGTCCCGCTTGCGCGAGACGACGGTGAACACGCGGGCCTGGGACCAGGAGGCGCCCTTCAAACCGTAGCCGAACTTGCCCAGACTGTTCTCGTCGTAGGAGACCTCGCTGCCGAGCGTCATGGCCTCGTCGAGCTCAGCCTCAGTCATCCCCCAGCCGTTGTCGACAACGCTCAGCCACCGTCCGTGGCCGCCGTTGGGCTCGGAGAACGTGATGTCGATCTCGGTGGCCTCGGCGCCGATGGAGTTGTCGACGATATCCGCCACGGCGCTGGAGAGCGTGTGCCCCGTGCCACCGATGATCTCGGCAAGGCGCTGGGGCCTGGGCGGCAGGTGCTTTCCGCCCGGACCGGGCGCGGCGGGCGCGGCCGTGATCGGTGTCTTGTGGTCCGGCGGTGTGAACATGTCGGGGCGCAGCTCACCAAGGGCCTCGCGCACGCGATCACCCTCCTCTCCATGAAGGGCGATCATGCCGGCGGTGGTCAGGCGCGAAGTCGCGCCGTTGGCCAGCACCAGACGGGTGGCGGGGTCGTCCTTGGGGAGGACCACCCACGCGCCTGTGGCCACCGCCCGGCTCGCGTCCACCTCCATGGCGAACAGACACCCCTTCTCCACGAAGGCGTAGAGCCGGTCCTGGGGACAGTTGCCCTCGAGCCGCCAGTTCTTACCCTGGCGAGCCAGCCAATGGGCTTTGGTCTGCGGTCCCGTGTCGGTGTCGTAGACCAAGCTTAAGGGGATGCGATCACTGTCGAGCGCGGTCGGGAACACGCGATCGACGACGTCGCTGTCGAAGTTGATGGCGCGCTGCTTCGAGCCCTCCTTACCTTGCCGGCGATATTCGTGGAACATGCCGAGCTCGCTGTGGGTGAGCACGCGCAGGATGACAAACTTCATGCTCTTGTTCTTCTCGCCTGCACGCCCCGAGCGACGACTCCCCAACTATATGAGGTGACGACGATCCACGGCAACCGGAACGCACATGCCACAGGCGCGACTTTAGCGAGGCTCATGGCCCTCGCGGGCAAAAGATAATTCGCACCGGCGCAGATCGACCCAACAGCGTCGCCGAGGAGTCATCGTCAGCCACGGAGGATGATCCCGTGACCAACCGACGGTCACCTTCGCGGCCTCATGCAACACTACTGGAGCATCGGCTTGATCGAACATCGCTCGCCGAATGCGGACGTTCGCAACTTCTCTGATGAGTCAGGTACGGACGCCCCCCCAAGACGGTGCCTGTGGCGCCTCCCTAACGCGCCCCTGCTTGCCAGTTACTTGCCAGAATGAGCTAAAATCAGATCGAAAAGTTCGTCACGAAACCCCATAAGACCCTATAAAATATAACGATTTTCCGCCCGCGTGGAACTCGTTCACACCGAGGGGGGCGCAGGTTCAATCCCTGCAGCATCCACCATTTTCCTTCTTTAAATTCAATAAGATAGAGAACGCCGGTCTGGCGTTCGACCGACCCTGCGCAAGATGTTCCACACGGTTTCAACGCTTCCGCCGCCTGTGCGTTGAACGGAACCCGAGGACAGCGTCCAGGCCGCGCTCTCGCATGGAGAGGCGCCGATCGCGCAATGATGCGGCCAACCTATTAGTTTGTCGTTCAGCGCGATAAGTTTCGCGCACGGCCACGGCCCTCGCCGGCCCGCCCCGTTGCTTCGCCCGCGCCTTCCGCGCCTACTTGCGAAAAATACGAGGGTTGGAAGTGTCCAGGACAATTGCCACGACGGCGCCCCGCGCCTCGATTTCCATGCGTTCGCCGGCGCAGAAGCCCCCTCGCCCGCAAGTCGCGCGCCCGGCCTCCGCCTGGACGCTCATGCTGGCCTCGGCCGCCTTCTGGTTCGAGGGTCACCCCGTCGGCTGACCCCTCCTATTTCTCATGACGTGAAACGGCCGGAGACGCTCTCCGGCCGTTTTCGTTCGTCTCTACATCTTCAGCCGCGCGCCGATCGTGAAGTAGCGCCCCATGACGTCGTCGCCGATGGCGTAGCCGTCGCGCAGGCCCGCCCGCGTGCCGTTGAGGGCGTAGGCCCCTGGCGGCGGATCGGCGTCGAACAGGTTCTGGATATTCAGGAAGAAGTCCGTCCGCCCCGCCCGGGTGTCGGCCTGGTAGGTCAGGGTCAGGCTGGTGGTGGCGAAGGCGTCGATCTTGTTGTTCGCCCAGATCTGCGACGGGTCGCCGCCCAGCTTCATGTCGTCGCGCCAGCGCTGCATGACGTCGACCGTCAGGTTCTCCAGCGGCTGGAAACGGGCCAGCGCCGTCAGGCGCAGCGATGGACCGGCGGCCGCGCCCAGCGGACCGAAGGCGACCCCGCCCTGGTCGGTGGTCGTGACCCCGGGCTGGCGGTAGTAGACGTGCGGCTGGAAGGCCGCCAGGAAGCGCAGCGAGGCGGGCCGGTCGAAGGCCGTCGTGGCGTAGTTGACCTCCAGGTCCGCGCCCCAGGTCTCGACCTGGGCGATGTTGTAGTACTTGGTGTACCAGCGCTGCACGACGTTGGAGGCGCTCTTGTCGGCATAGCCGTTGAGGCGGTCCTGCAAGGCGCAGAACGGCGAGGTCCCGCCGCTGTCGTAGCAGGCCCGCTGGTAGGCGGCCGTGGCGCCGTTCACTTGGGTGACCGCGTCCTTGACGGTGATGTGGTAGGCGTCCAGCGCCACCGAAAAGCGCGGGATCGGGCTCCAGACCACGCCGAAGGTGGCGGTGTCGCCGATCTCGGCCTTGAGGTCGGGGTTGGACAGATCGACCGAGGCCACCGTCGGGCTGAGCCCCGTCAGCAGGTCCTGGGTGCTGACCGGCACCGAATTGACCGGGGCGAACAGCTCGTAGAGCGTCGGCGCGCGGATGTCGCGCGAGCGGGTGCCGCGCAGGCGCACGGTGTCGTTCAGTCGCCAGTCGAGGCCCAGCTTCCAGGTCCAGTAGTCGCCGCTGGTGTCGTAGCTGGTGAAGCGGGCCGCGCCGTTGATGCTGAGCGAGCGGATCAGCGGCAGGTTCTCGGCCAGGGGCACGTCGGCCTCCAGCGCGGCCTCCTTGACGGTCTGGCTGACCTTGGGGCTGCCGGCGAAGGTCTGGGCCCACAGGGCTGAACCGGCGCTGCAGTTGTAGCGGATGCCCGTGCAGTTCACGACGTCGGCCGGACCCGCGTCGCTCGCGGATTCGAAGCTCAGCTTGCGCCACTCGCCCGACAGCGCCATCCCGACCGGGCCGGCCCAGGTGCTGAACGGCGAGCCGTCGATGTGGCCCGACACCGAGTCCATCACCGTTCGCGCGGTGTAGTGGGTTTCCTGGAAGACGTAGTCGATGGCCTCCGCGCTGGCGGCTGTGGGGCCGAAGACGTTCAGCGGCGCGCAGCCCTGGGCCAGGCTCGGATTGGTCAGGGTGACGTTGCAGACGATCTTGCCGCTGGACGGATCGACGACGGCGTCGAGGGCGGCGGCCAGGCGCTGGTTGTTGAGGTTGTTGGCCAGGGTCGTGCCCAGGCGCGTCTGGCCGCGGGTGAAGTCCAGGCCCCACTTGTAGTCGCCGAGCGAACCGTTCAGCCCGCCCATGTAGATCCACTGGCGGGACTTCGACCGCGCCTCCAGCCGGCCGCCGCTGCTCATCAGCTCGCTGAGGCGGAAGGTCGACTGGTTCGCCCCGGCCAGCTGCGCCTGGTAGGTCGGAGACAGGAAGGCGTTGGTCGAGCTGAGCGTGATGTTGGTCAGCCGGACATAGTCGGAATAGTTGGCGTTGGTCTTGAGGTTGCCGCCGACCTGCAGGTAGCCGTGGACGTTGTCGGTGAGGTCGTAATCGACGCGACCAAACAACTGGTGGCCCTTCATCGGCGCCAGCAGCGAGGAGTCATAATAGCCGCCGTCGCCGCCGACCTGGAGGGCCGCCGAACCGGTTGCCGTGCCCGGAACGAAGGCCCGCAGGGTCCCGTTGCTCGCGAAGGTCTGGCCCGACAGCACGCCGCTGGTGATCAGGCCGCCGAACGGAAAGCCGGCCTGGCGCAGGTCGCTGTAGAGCACATAGGGGTTGGCCGCCGTGCCGGCCCCGGCCACGCCCCAGACGTTCATCCAGTCGCGGTCGGAGCGGTAGGCGATGCCCTTCTCGTCGCGATATTCGTAGCTGGCCTCGACATGGCCGCGGCCGCCGGCGAAGCGGGTTCCGGCGGCGAGGCCGACATCGATCTTTTCGCCGTCGCCCTGCTGGGAGACGCCGGCCTGGGCCAGCATCTTCAGGCCCTCGAACTTCTTGTCGACGATGTAGTTCACCACGCCGGTGACCGCGTCCGAGCCATAGACGGCCGAGACGCCGCCGGTGACGGTGTCGACCCGCTGGACCAGCATCTGCGGGATCAAATCAACGTCGACGACGCCGTTCAGCAGGGTCGGCGGCACACGCAGGCCGTCCAGCAGGATCAGGGTGCGGTTGGCGCCGATGTTGCGCAGGTTCAGCTGGTTGGCCGAGGCGTTGCCGGCCCCGACGCTGCCGGTGGAAGTGGGATTGACCCCCGCCCCGCGGGAGCCGGCGAACACCGGCAGGACATTGAGGGCCTCGGCTAGGTTGCCAGGGGCCGCGCGCAGCACGTCGTCGGCCTGGACGACGGTGACCGGTGACGGGCTGGCGTCGCCGTTGCGGATGACGCGCGAGCCGGTGACGACCACGGCGTCGACGGTGGTCTCGACGGTGTCGCCGGCGGGCGGGGTTTCAGGCGGATTGGTCTGGGCGAAGGCCGAGGTGGCGAGCGCGAGCGCGCTGACTCCGGCCAGAAAGACGGCGGTCCTTCCGAGGTTCTTCATCGTTCCCTCCACGCCGTATCCGCTGTCCGGTCGGCCTGTTCTTATGGTTCGCCGCGTTCATTGACGCAGCGTCAGGAGGATGACGCGCCTTCGGCTCGCTCGATGATTGCTTTACCGGGCAGGCCTATTCATTTTTCGCCGCCGAGACCGGCCGGAATCTCAAGAAATATTCTGTGACGACTTCACAACGACGAACGCCGGCGCGTCCGGACCGCGAGGTCCGGGCGCGCCGGCGTCGAAGAAACCGAGATAATCTGGATCAGGCGCCGAGGCTGGCCGTGAGGTCGTCGAAGAGCTCATCGACCGACAGCTTGCGCGGGATGATCTTCTGGTCGAAGGCCCAGTCGATGGCCAGCTGCAGGCCCTTGCGGTTGGCCTCCAGGCCGAACGGCGGATAGACGGCGGGCGGGCCGCCCTCGGTCAGGGCGCGGCTCTCGACGATCATCCGGTAGATCTCGCGGACCACGTCCGGGCGCTGCTTGGCGACATCCTCATGGACCACGAAGATGTGGTTGATCGGCACGACCTGCTCGCGCTCGAACCAGGCCTTGGCGGCGTTGAACGGGTCCGGCACCAGGTACTGCACGCGCGGATCCTTGGGCAGGTCGACGCCCTGCAGGGTGGCGGCCAGTTCGCCGTCCAGCATCATCTGGCCGATGTCCGAGCCCTTGGGCAGGCGCACGCAGTTGGCCGGATCGGAGTATTCCTCCAGGTGCCCGTCGCCGGTGGTGCGCCAGGTGACCTTGTCCAGATCGACGCCGTACTCGTGGCGCAGCACGCCGCGGATCCACAGGCCGGTGGTCTGGGCGTAGGTGCGCACCCCCACTTCCCTGCCCTCGATGTCCTTGGGGTCGAGGTGGCCGAGTTCCTTGTTGAAGCCGGCGCAATGGTGCTGGAAGCGACCCGAGATCGGGGCCGGCAGCAGCACATAGGGCTTTCCGTAGCACTTGGCCTGCAGATAGGTGACGATCGCCAGTTCGCCGGCGTCGTACTGGTTGCGGCGAACCATGTCCTTGAAGCCGTTGTGGGCCTGTTCGGGGCCACAGAAGTCCAGGGTGACAATGTCGGACGTCACCCGGCCGTCCTTCATGGCCTTGGTCACCGGATAGTCGGCCAGGTTGGTCTTCAGGGTCAGCACTTCGGTCGCAACGTCGCTCATGACGCGGTCCCTCCCGGTTCGTTCTTTTAGAGTTTGACTTCGATCAGCACCGGGCCCGCCTCGCGGGTGGAGTTGATCATGGCCTGGGTGAAGTCTTCCGCCGTCTCGACGCTGACCGCCGGCACGCCCATGCTCTTGGCCATGGCGACCCAGTCGATGGTCGGATTGCCGATGTCGATCATCGACAAGGCGCGCGGCCCCGGCGCGGCGCCCGCGCCCATGTTCGAATATTCGGCCTTGAGGATGGCGTAGCTGTTGTTGGCGAAGATGATCGTCGTCACCGGCAGGCCTTCGCGGGCCTGGGTCCACAGCGACTGGATCGTGTACATGGCGCTGCCGTCGCCCACCATGCAGAAGGTCCGGCGGTCCGGGCAGGCCATGGCCGCGCCCGTCGCCACCGGCGTGCCGTAGCCGATCGAGCCGCCCATGTTCTGGATGGTGTCGTGCGGCCGCGCCCCGGCGGTCAGGCCCATGGACTCCCGGCCGGTGGTCAGGGACTCGTCCACCAGGATGCAGTTCTCCGGCATCGCGTAGCTGAGCGCATGAGCGATGCTGACGGGGTTCAGCGCGCCCTGCGGGGCCGCCTGCTCCGAGCGCGCCTGGAGGACTGGATCGGTCTTCAGCGCGCCCAGGGCCTGCGCCAGCATCTCCAGGCCGAGGATGCTGTCCTCGTCCTTGGCGACCAGTTCGTGCACCTGGCAGCCGGCGGGCTTCAGCACGCTGGGCTTGTCGGGATAGCTGAAGAAGGCGATCGGCTCGCCGGTCTCGACCGTGACGATGTGCTTGAAGCCGCTGAGGAAGGCCACGGCCTGGTTCACGGCGTAGGGGATGCGTTCCAGCGGCGTGCGGCCCGCGCCGCGCTCGATGCGGACGCTGAAGAACTGGGTGGCGATGCGGCAGCCGGTATTGGCGGCGACGCGACCAGCGAGCTCGAGCGAGCGGCCGCGCATGGACTTGCCGCCGAAGATGATCAGGGTCGGCTCGCCCGACCGCAGCACCTTGGCTATGTGCTCGACCTTGTCGGCCGGCGGGGCGCGGCGGGTCGGCTCGCGCTTGGGGAGCTGCGGAACCTCGCCCGCCTCGCCCCAGCTGGCGTCGCCGGGCAGGATCAGGGCCGAGACCAGGCCTTCGTTGGCCTTGGCGACCGCGGCGGCGGTGTCGGCGGCGATGGACTCCGAGCCGTCGGTGGTGCGCACCCAGTGGCACAGCGGCCGGGCCAGGCCCTGGATGTCGGAAGTCAGCGGCGCGTCGTACTTCAGGTGCGAGGCGGCGTGCTCGCCGATGATGTTGACCATGCCGACGCCGGCGCGCTTGGCGTTGTGGATGTTGGCCAGGCCGTTGGCCAGGCCCGGCCCCAGGTGCAGCAGGGTGGAGGCCGGCTTGTCCTTCATCCGGGCCCAGCCGTCGGCGGCGCCGGTGGCCACGCCCTCGAACAGGCACAGGACGCTGCGGATACGGGGATTTTCCAGCGCCGCCAGGAAGTGCATTTCCGAGGTGCCGGGATTGGCGAAGCAGACCTCGACGCCCTGGTCGGCCAGCGTGTTCACAAGGCTTTCGGCGCCGTTCATGGTCACTCCCCGTTCCCCGGCGATTACGCGGCCGGGTCTTGTTCGATCATGGGAAGTTGAGACCACGGCGGAGGGGGCTGCCTCCAATCCAATCGGGCCGGAAAGTGATAGATTTCCGGATGTTCTCTGAACCAACTCCCTCCTCGACCGTCATTCCTGCCCTTGTGGCGGGAACCCCTGGTTCAGCTAATATGTGAGGCGCAAGCGACGTGTTTCAGCACGTCGCCTCACTCGCATCTGCGGCCGATAGAGGGTTTCCCGCCACAAGGGCGGGAATGACGGGTGAGTAGTGGAGAGGGCGCGTCAAACGCCCTTCCGACGTCAGTAGCCGGCCAGTTCCTTGCCCTTGCCGACCACGCCGTAGGAGCGCTGCGGAGCGGCCATCAGCCAGCGATAGCCCTCCGACAGCAGGCGCTCGAGATTGCCGGCGTTGGTGTGCGGATTGCCGACCGGCACGCCGTGACGCACGCAGGTCTCGGCGACCTTCTTCATCGCATCGCGCACGTCGGGATGATCGTACTGGCGCGGGAAGCCCATCTCCTGGGAAAGATCGCCCTCCCCGATCAGCACGAAGCCGATGCCGGGCACCTCTTTCAGGATCTCGTCGAGATTCTCGACGCCCTTGACGCTCTCGATCATCAGGCCGACCAGCAGCTCGCCGTGCGGGGCCAGCGGCCAGACGTCGGCCTTGGCGTAGTAGTCGGCCATCGACAGGCCCCAGTAGCGGGCGGCGGTGGCGGGACCATCGCCGCGCACGCCGCGCGGCTCGTAAAGCGGGGCGTTCTTGGGGCGGGCGTAGCGGCACGAGGCGACGGCGTTATAGGCCTGGGCCACGTCGTTGATGTGCGGCCAGATCACGCCGTAGACGCCGCGGTCGAGCGCCTGCTTGGCGTAGGCTTGGTTCATCTCGACGCCGTTGGCCGGCACGCGGACGATCGGCGTCACCTGCGGCGCCAAGGTCGGCGCCGAATGGATCTGCTTGCGGTTCAGCAGGTACTGCAGGGAATCGCCGAGGGCGGCCATGTCCCAGGGATTGTGCTCCATCTCGAACACCAGGCCATCATAGGGCGAGTCCGAGAGGTCGATGGCGCTCTGCTTGTCGGCCTTGGCGAAGCAGGTGAAGGCGGGCTTGCCGGCTTCCCAGGCGCGGATGACGCCGTTCAGGCGGGTGTCGGTCATGGTTCTTCCCCGTGGTTTCTGTCCGACTGAGCTAGACCCGCGCGGCCGTCTCGCCCTGATCGATGAACCTTCCCCACCGATAGAAAAAGCGCGCGGGAGCCGGTCAAGCCCCCGCGCGCGAGTCGTCCTCATGCGCTTCGAGAAGAGGATCGGGAGGATCAGGCGGAGACGGCGGTCTCCTCAGGGTTCCAGTACATGAAGCCCATGCCCTCGCCGGTGCCTGCGGCGGTGCGCCAGCAGGGCACATAGTCGACCAGGGTCATCTGGGCGCCGGTATGCTGCAGAGCCATCATGACGATGCTGTAGATCTTCACCTCGGAGGTGCCCGACTGGTAGTAGCCGTCGGGGATCGCGGCGAGGCCGTCGTAGTCGTAGGCCGCCAGCTTGCCCATGACGTCGCGGTCGAACTCCTCGTCGTTGACGAAGTGCGACAGCCCGCCCGAGGCGATGATCGCCACGCGCACGTCGGCCGGCCAGGCCTCGATGGCCTCGCGCAGCACGCGGCCGAACTCGATGCAGCGGCTCATCGACGGCTGGGTCGGCGGATAGAACAGGTTGAACAGCACCGGCACGTGCGGCGGCGGCTGGTCGCCCATGATCTGGTGATAGACGAAGCTGTAGGCGTGCGGCACGACCGGATAGTCCGGCTTCATGCCCTGGCGCTGCTCCATCCAGACGTTGTCGGGCCAGGCCTGCAGGTCGTTGAGGTCGAAGCCCTCCGTCTGGAAGGCCTTGATCAGATAGGTCGCCAGCTCCGGATAGGCCTTGTGCACCACGTGGTGGTCGGGGGCGTAGACCGGGCGCTGCGGCGGGCCGTTGTGGACGTCCTCGCCGGTGTAGATGGTGATCGACGGCGACTGGTCGGGCCAGATCTCCTTCTGGTCCTTGCCCAGCACGATGGCCACGTCGACCTTGGCCCGGGCGTAGGCGTCGGCCATCTTGTCGAGCGCGGCGCGGCAGCGGCCGGCGCGTTCGGTGCGCTCCTCAATGCTCAGGAACGGCTCGAAGGCCGCGCCGCGATGGGCCTCCAACTCCGGATAGGTCCAGGTGCGGTTGCGGAACCACAGTTCGGGGTTCTTGCGGTCCCGCTCGCCGTTGGTCAGCCAGTCCTCGGGCGCCTGCCCCAGCATGCCGCTGTGCGGCACAGCCATGCCAAATACGATCTTGGCCATACGCGTCTCCTTGATCGGCGAGGCCTTAGGAACTTCGCCCAGGCCCCGCCAATTCGTTTCAGGCCCGGCGTGATCGCTTCACGCCGGGATATTCAGATCAGACCACCACGCCCTCGGGCACCTTCGGCGCCCAGTCGCGGCGCAGGACGAACAGGGTCGTCAGGGCGCCCAGCAGCAGGAAGGCGAAGATCACGTACATCGGCACGGTGTAGCCGCCGCTGACGTCGAGCAGCCAGCCCGACAGGATCGGCGCGACCATGCCGGCCAAGCTGACGGCCACCTGCTGGATGCCGGTGACCACGCCGACGGCGGGCTTGGGGATCAGGGTCAGGCGGCAGAGGGCCAGGTTGTTGGCGGTGGCCAGGCCCAGGCCCGACAGCGAGAACACGTTCCAGAACAGGGCCAGGGCCGTGTTCTCGGTCTTGGCGCCCAGGATCACCGTCGAGGCCACGAGGAAGCCGGCGACCACGAAGCTCTTGCGCACCACCACGGCGTCGCCGCCCCTGGCGATCAGTTTGTCGGCCGTCCAGCCGGCGGCCAGCGCCACGATGGCGATGCCGGCGAAGCTGAAGAACGAGTAAAGCCCCATCTTCTCCAGCGTCAGACCGCGATGCTCGACCAGATAGGCCGGCATCCAGGTCATGCAGTAGAAGGTGAAGTAGTTGTAGCAGAAGTTGACCACCAGCGTGCCCCAGACCAGGGGGCTGGCCAGGATGTTCTTCAGCGGCACGGCCGAGGCCTTGGCCTTCACCGCGACCATATCGCCCTTGGCCGGCAGGTCGTTCTTGACCCCGAACAGCCACGGCACCAGCCACAGCAGGCCGACCGCGCCGGTGATCACGAACATCGCCCGCCAGTCGTAGGCGACGATCAGCCAGGCCGCGACCGGCGCGCCGATGGCGGGACCGAACTTGTTGCCCAGCATGTAGAGGCCGACGGCCGTGCCGCTCTGCCCCTCGTGGAAGTTGTTGCGGATCCAGCGATAGCTGGCCGGCACCACCACCGCCTCGGCAGCGCCGACAATCAGGCGCATGACGATCAGGGCCGCCAGGGTGGTCGTCAGGCCGGTCAGGGCCGAAGCGAGGCACCAGAGCACGAAGCAGATCGTGTAGGGCACCTTGACGCCGTAGCGGTCGACCACCCACCCCATCGGGATCTGCAGGGCCGCGTAAGACCAGAAGAACGCCGAGTTGATCCAGCCCCGGTCGAGGTTGGAGAGATGGAAGTGCGCCTTGAACGACGGCACCGCCAAGGCCGACGAGATGCTGGTGCGGTCGACGAAGGCGATCAGCGCTCCGACGGCCAGCAGCGCCAGAATGGCCCACCGCTTCCAGGCGGTGTTCTCGACCGCCTTGGTGGCGGCAGGGGCGGCCGTGGCGGCCGGATCGATGCTGGCCATGTTTTCCTCCCGAGCGTTTGTCATCTTATGCGCCCAGCTTCGGATACAGCGTCTGGGCGGTTTTGCCGAAGACCCATTCCTGATCGGCCGGCGAAAGCGTAGCCAGGCGCTGGCGGGCGGTGTCGAGGATCTCCGACAGCGTCCCCGGCGAAGTGGGGAAATTGGAGCCCCAGGCCAGGCGCTGAGCGCCGAACACTTCGACCAGCTTGGGGAACCAGGTTTCCGGCGTAGCCGAGCCCTTGGTGCTGTCGCCCATGATCCGCGGCGTCAGTTTCATGTAGATCGACGGCAGGTCAGCCAGGTCGAACAGGCTCTGGGCGTCTGCGTAGGGAGGGCCGTCGGCGACCTCCGGGCGGCCCAGGTGGTCGAGGATGATCGGCACGTTCGGGAAGCGCTCGGCCAGGGCCCGCACCTGCGGCAGGCCGACGGGGCCGGTCTGGATGCACATGGTCAGGCCCAGTTCCCCCAGCAGCTCCCAGGCCGGATAGGCGCTTTCGTCCTCCAGTTCGGTGGGATCGAAGTCCTTGGTGCTGCCGCCGGTGAAGATCCGCAGGCCGGCCAGGCCCTTGTCGGTCCAGGCCTTGATGGTCTCGACCGCGTCGGGCGCACGCACATCGACCGAGCCGACGGCGATCAGGCGATCCGAATAGCGGTTGCAGGCGTCGACGACATAGCTGTTGTCGAAGCCGTAGGTGGTGGAGGAGTGCACGACGGCCGCCTTGGCCACGCCCGCCTCGTCCATGGCCGCGATCAGGGTCTCGACCACACAGGGGCGCTCCTGCGACCAGTCCGAGCGCTTGCCGAACAGCGGCGCCGGCGGATAGCGGCCCTCGTCATCCGAGATCACGTGCGGATGGATGTCGATCACCGAGGACATAAGCGCTCCCTAGACTGGCCTCCGGCGGGTTGTTCGCCGCCGTTGTTCGAGGGCCATGGAACGCGAGATCGCAGGCCGGGAGCAGTCGAAGCTATGCGGCGAGGTATAAGTTTCGGGCCGCTCCGAAAGCCGGTCAGAACGACAAAGGGCGCGGCGCGGATCGACCGCGCCGCGCCCTTCTAGGGCCTTGATATGCTAGCCTATTTTCCCTTCGCCTTCAGATGGGCGTCGAGACGCGGATAGACCCGGCGGGCGTTGCCTTCGTAGATGTTGTAGCGGTCTTCCTCGGTAAGGCTGACGCACGCGTCCACGTAACGCTTGGTGTCGTCGAAATAGTAGCCGGTGTCGGGATCCTTGCCGCGGACGGCGCCGATCATCTCCGAACCGAACAGCACGTTCTTCGACGGGATGACCTTGGTCAGCAGGTCGACGCCCGGGTGGTGGTAGACGCAGCTGTCGAAGAAGATGTTGTCCAGCAGGCCTTCCAGCGGCCGGTTGGCCATCTCCAGCGACATGCCGCGATAGCGGCCCCAGTGATAGGGCACCGCGCCGCCGCCGTGCGGGATGACGAGGCGCAGGGTCGGGAAATCCTTGAAGAGGTCGCTCTGCAGGATCTGCATGAACACCGAGGTGTCGGCGTTCAGGTAGTGGGCGCCGGTGCCGTGGAAGTTCGGATTGCACGAGGCGGCCACGTGCACCATGGCCGGCACGTCGAGATCGCACAGGGCCTCGAACAGCGGATACCATTCGCGGTCGGTCAGCGGCTTGCCGGTCCAGTAGCCGCCGGTCGGGTCGGGGTTGAGGTTACAGCCGACGAAGCCCAGCTCCTCGACGCAGCGGCGCAGCTCGGGGATCGAGTTGGCCGGCGGCGCGCCGGGCGACTGGGGCAGTTGGCAAACCGGCACGAAGTTGTCCGGATAGATCTCGGTCACCCGCTTGACCAGGTTGTTGGAGACCTCGGCCCACTGCAGGCTGGTGCGCTCGTTGCCGAGATGATGGCTCATCAGGCCGGCGATCGGCGAGAACAGGGTGACGTCGCTGCCCCGCTCCTGCTGGAGCTTGAGCTGGCCGTTGCCGACGCCTTCGCGGATCTCGTCGTCACTGACGTGGGCCTCGGAGACGGGCGGCGCGGTGGACGGGCTGTCGGCGGCGTCGACCTGGCGCTGGCGCCAGTCGCGGAACGACTTCGGAACGGTGGTGAAGTGGCCGTGGCAATCGATGATCATGATCGTGTCTTCCCCAACGCTCACTGCTTGTCCGGATCGACGAACAGGTCGTCGATGCTCATCCGCTTGGGGGTCAACCCCTGGGCGTAGGCGGTGCGCTCGAGCGCCTCGATGGTCGGCCGGTTGGCCTCGATGCCGTAGGGCAGCGGGTCGGGACCGACGATCTCGGTCAGCTTGACGTACTTCTTCTCGGTGGCGTTCTGCGGACCGTTGGCGCGCACGCGCTCCAGCCACTCGTCCTTGGCTTGCTTGAAGGCCTTGTAGAGCGACTGGGCCACCCACGGATGCTCTTCAAGCACCGAGTCCTTGACCACGATGGTGCCGTGCATCGGATAGACGCCGGTGCGGCGGAAGTAGTCGGCTTCCAGTTCGGCGGCGTTGGGCAGCAGGTCCGGATAGTCGGCCTCGACCTCCTGCCAGCCGCCGGTTGGGGCGCCGGTGCGGCCGATGCCCGCCGCGCCCTCGACGCCGGCCGACAGTTCGCCGTCGGCCATCATGTCGGCCAGCGGGCGCGTGGCGTGTATCACGTTGCCGGGCAGCTTCAGTTGCTGCACGTGCTCTTCGTCATCGACCACCCAGGTGACCTTCGAGGGGTCCAGGCCGCAGTCGTCCATCAGGGCTTGGCGCAGCCAGACGCCGGTCGTGACGGAATAGGCGCGCACCCCGACCTTCTTGCCCTCCAGGTCCTTGGCCGTGACGATGCCGGCGTCGGGGCGGATCAGCATGCCCGAATGGTGGAAGCGGCGGACCACGAAGATCGGCAGCGCCTTGAACGGCGCGCCATAGGCCCGCGCGATGATGTAGGTCGTGGGCGCGATCTCGCAGACGTCGAACTCGACGTCGCGCACCATCCGCCGGAACGCCCCGATCTGCGGCTTGACGGTGATGATCTCGGCCTCGACGCCCTCGATGGGGATCGAGCCGTCGCGGATGGCCGACGTGTGCGGATGTTCCGCCACGGCGATCTTAAGGGGCACCTTCTTCCCGGCCAAAGTTCCTCTCCTTGGATCTGTCTGTATCCGGGGAATGGCCGGCGGTCATCGGACCAAGCGTCGTCCCCGTTCGCACCGACAGAGGCGTTGACGCTCGGATGATCGCAACCGATGCGCCGCGAAACCTTCAGGGCGCGCTCCATTTCCTATCGGCGGCGAGCGGGAGCGGCGATAGGTTCGGCGCGACAGTCGATAAGTTTTGCGCCTTACGGCCTCATAGATCATGCGTCTAGAGACGTGTTTCTTATCACCCTGAAGTCGCACTTAAGCGCAAATGCACGCGTTTCAGCCGCAACCAAACACCCTAGCCAAGCGCCCGGAATGACTGCGGAATCTCCGAGAGATTTCGTTGTTTTCACTCACGAGACGCGGGCTCGCAGAGGCGCCGCCGCGACGGGTTCGACGCCCGAACCGACCGTATCCGCCCCCTCCCCGCCCGACTTGCACCCCGATTGATTCCTGTTACCCGTTGGCGATCGGAGGAAGAAAAATGATCGACATGGATCCTGAACACAGGGCCGCGTCGCTGAGCTTTCGCCAGCTGAAGCTGTTCGAAAGCGTCGGGCGGCTTTGCAGCGTCCGCAGGGCGTCGGAGGAGTGCAATCTCTCCCAGCCCGCCGTGACCCAGGCCCTGGCCAAGCTGGAGCAGCAGATCGGCGCCGTCCTGCTGGAGCGCCGCGCCAGCGGCAGCTATCTCAACGAGCTGGGCGAGATCTTCCACCGCCGCACCACCCGTTTGTTCGAGCAGTTCGAGCAGGCGCTGACGATCCTGGGCGTGCCCGAAGACACCGCGCCGGTGATCGCCAAACGCATCTCCCGCTCCCAGGCCCGCAGCCTGATCGCCATCGTCGAAAGCGGCTCGTTCGCCCAGGCGGCGCAATCGCTGGAGCTGTCGCAGGCCTCGCTGCAACGGGCGGCGCGCGACCTGGAGGGCAACCTCAAAAAGTCGATCTACTACCGCACCGCCGCCGGGGTGATGGTGACGCCGGCCGGGGTCGAGTTCGGCCGCCGGATCAAGCTGGCCACCCAGGAGATTGAATGGGGCATCCAGGAGATCGAGGCCGCGCGCGGCAGCGTCGCCAGCCAGATCGCCATCGGCGCCATGCCGTTCGGCGGCAGCATGCTGCTGGCCTCGGTGCTCGACGCCTTCGTCCAGGCCAACCCCAAGGTCGACGTCAAGATCGTCAACGAAAGCGCCTCGGAGATGCTCAAGCGCCTGCGGGACGGCGAGGTCGATTTCGTCATCGGCCTGGTGCAGGAGACCACGGCCGACGACCTGGTCAACGAGGCCCTGGCGCGCACGCCCTACACCGTCGTCGCCCGGCGCGGCCACAAGCTGGCGCGGCAGGGCGAAATCCGGCTCGAGGACCTGCTGCAATACGACTGGGTCGTGGGCACGCCGGGCGCCAGCCGCCGGGCCTGTTTCGAGCGGATGTTCGAGGGCGGCCCGGGTCCCAAGACCTCGATCGCCACCAGCGCCCTGCCGATCGTCCGCCACCTGCTGCTCCGCAGCGACCGCCTGGCGCTGATGACCTCGTACGAAGTGATGCACGAAAGCGACCTGACCGCCCTGCCCTTCGGCCCCGCCGGACCGGCGCCGGCCATCGGGGTGACCATGCGCGCCGGCTGGCTGCCCACGGCCCTGCACCAGGAGTTCATCGACCTGCTGCGCCGCCACACCGCCGACACCACGACCCCCACCCTGGTGCGGCACGCCGGCTGACGGCGTTTCGATCGCCCGGCGCGCCGAACCTGGCGCCGACGGATCGGGCGGCGGCTATCATCGCCGTCCGATCCGGCTGTTTCGAGTCCCTGCATGAAGACCCTGGAAATCGCGGCCGCCGACGGCCCCTGCCTCGCCTGGTTGCACACGCCGCAGGGCCAAGGCCCCTGGCCGGGCGTGATCCTCTACATGGACGGTCCGGGCATCCGGCCGGCGATGCACGAGATCGCTGAGCGGCTGGCCGCCAGCGGCTACGCCGTGCTGCTGCCCGACCTGTTCTACCGCTCCGGTCCCTACGGGCCCGTCGATCCGAAGATCGTCTTCACCGATCCAAAGCTGCGCGAGGCTCATCGCGAGACGTTGATGGCCCCGGCCACACCGGCGCGGGTGATGGCCGACACCGTCGCCTTCCTGGCCTTCCTGCGCGAGGCGCCCGAGGTGGCCGACGGCCCGATCGGCGTGGTCGGCTACTGCATGGGCGGACGGCTGGCGCTGATCGCGGCCGGGACCTATCCCAATGCCATCGCCGTGGTCGCCTCCTATCACGGCGGCGGCCTGGCCAATGACACGCCGTCGAGCCCGCACCTGCTGGCCCCGAAAATCACGGCCAGGGTCTATGTGGCCGGCGCGATCGAGGACGCCAATTTCGACGACGCCCAGAAGGCGCGGCTTGAGGCGGCCCTGACCGAGGCCGGCGTCGACCACTTGGTCGAGACCTATCCCGCCAAGCATGGCTGGGTGCCCAGCGACATGCCGGTGCACGATCCCGCCGAGGCCGAGCACCATTGGGCCACGCTGGTCCCGCTGTTCGACGGCGTGCTGAAGGAAAAGGCCCGATGACCGCCCCCGCTCTCACCCGTCGCACGCTCGGCGCCGGCGCCCTGGCGCTGCTGGCGGCCGGAACCGCCCAGGCCGCGCCGAAGGGCGAGCAACTGGTCTATGTCGGAACCCAGGCCACGGAAGCCGGCCAGGGGATCGTCGCGGCCAGGCTCGACGCCCGTACCGGCAAGCTGACCCCGATCGGCGTCGTCGCCGAAATCGTCCGCCCGACCTGGGTGCTGGCCCATTCCAAGCATCCGGTGCTCTACGCCGTCAGCGAGACCGGTAACGACGGCAAGACCGAGGGCAAGGTCTACGCCCTGCGCGCCGACCCGAGGACGGGCGCGCTGACGGCGATATCGACGGTGAACTCCGGCGGCGGCGGGCCGACCCACCTGGGCCTCGCCGACGGCGGCCTGCTGGTCGCCAACTACGGCACGGGCCATGTCGCCGCCCTGCCCGTCCGCGCGGACGACGGCCTTGAAGTCGCCGCCTCGGTGCAGGCCAACCAGGGGTCCGGGCCCTCGCCGCGCCAGAAGGGACCGCACGCCCACGGCGTGGCGCTGGATCCGTCCGGCCGGTTCGTGCTGGCCGCCGACCTGGGCGCCGACCGGCTGTTCGTCCATCCCTATGACCGCGCCGCGCGCCGGCTGGGTCCGGCAAGCGAGCAGTCCGCGACGCTGCCGCCCGGGACAGGCCCACGCCATCTGGTGTTCCATCCCAAGGGCCGTTTCGTCTTCCTGGTCAGCGAGTTGATCCCGCAGGTTCGCACCTATGGCTGGGACGCAAGGACCGGCCGCCTGACCCTGGCGCATACGACGCCGGTGCTGTCCGAGGCTCCGAAGGCCAGCGGCGCCGAGATCGCCATCAGCCGCGATGGCCGGTTCGTCTACGCCTCGGTGCGGGTGGAGAACGCCATCGTGGTCTTCGCGGTCGATCCGCGCACCGGCGCCCTGAGCGAGATCCAGCGCATCGCCTCGGGCGGCCAGACGCCGTGGAGTTTCGGAATCGACCAGACCGGCCGCTGGCTGTTGGCGGCCAACCAGGGCTCGAATACGGTGACCGTCCTGGCGCGAGACCCGGCCTCCGGTCGTCTCGCCCCCACCGACCAGTCCCTGGCGGTCGGCAAGCCCACCAGCCTTGCGTTCCTGGCCGCCCGCTAGGTCGCGCCAATCGACGGACATCCCATGAAAGCTTCCCCTACCCGCAAGATCGGCCCGTTCGAGGTCGCCCCGATCGGCCTGGGCTGTATGAACCTCAGCCACGCCTACGGCGCGCCGCCGCCCGCCGAGGACGGCGAGCGGCTGCTGAACCGGGCGCTGGACCTCGGCGTCACCCTGCTGGACACCGCCGCCCTCTATGGCGGCGGGAACAACGAGAAGCTGGTCGGCCGCGCGGTCGGCCATCGCCGCGACGACTACGTGCTGGCCAGCAAGTGCGTGCTCGACATGGACGGCGCCCGGCGCGTGCTGGACGGCTCGCCCGAGGCGATCACCGCCAGCCTCGACCGCTCGCTGCAGCGGCTGGGCGTCGATCACATCGACCTCTTCTACCTGCACCGCCTGGATCGGAATGTGCCGATCGAGGACTCGGTCGGCGCCCTGTCGCGTGCCGTCGAGGCGGGGAAGATCCGGGCCATCGGCCTGTCGGAGATGTCGGCCGCCACGCTGGAGCGGGCCCACGCCGTCCACCCGGTCGCCGCCATGCAGAGCGAGTATTCGCCGATGGTTCGCAATCCCGAGGTGGCGGTGCTGGCGGCTTGCCGGCGACTGGGCGTCGGCTTCGTGGCCTTCTCGCCCGTTGCACGCGGCCTCTTGGCTGGCGGCGTGACCAGCGCGGCCTACGCCAAGGGCGACATCCGCGCCTGGATGCCGCGCTTCGTCGAGCCGAACCTGGCCCACAACCTGGTCGCCGTGAGGGCTTTCGACGCCCTGGCGGCCGAGCTAGGCCTGACGCCGGCCCAGCTGTCGCTGGCCTGGACCCTGTCGCGCGGCGAGCACGTCCTGCCGATCCCGGGCACCACGAGCGTGGCGCACCTGGAGGAGAACCTGAGCGCGGCTGGGGTCGAGCTTTCGGCGGATGCGGTCGCCCGCGTGGACGCCCTGTTCGTGGGCGACGCCGTGCGCGGCCCGCGCTACCCGGCCGAGGCCCAGGCGCAGATCGACACCGAGCTGCTGCCGGACGAAGTGCTGGCTTAGGGTCTCCGCCTTTGCGGCTTTCAACGGCAAAACCAGAACGCCTTCCTGGGCCTCGCGCCCAGGACCCATCGTTCAGCTTCTCAGACCTTGGCGAACCTGCCCGGGCCTGAGCACCCGCCGGCATGGGCCCTCGCCACAAGGGCGAGGGAGGCGGTCGAGAGGCAAACGAAAAAGGGCGAAGCCTCGGCGGCTTCGCCCTTTCTGCATTCTCGCAAAAAGCGGCCGGAGACGTTGCAGCGCCTCCGGCCAGGCCTTGCGCTAGAACTTCGCGCCCACCCGCAGGCCGTAGGTGCGGGGCGGCAGGTAGGAGCCGTAGTAGACGCCGGCCGTCGAGGTGGCGAAGGCGTAGGACTTCACCAGCTCGTCGGTGATGTTGTTGGCGTAGGCCGTGACCGACCACACGCCTTCCGGCGAGTCGTAGCTCAGGTTCAGGTCGCCCGTGGTGTAGGCGTCCTGGCGGATGATCGGGCTGCGGATGTCGAACAGCAGGTACTGCTTGCTGACGAACCGGGCCCGGGCCGCCGCCGTCAGGCTGCCGCCGTTGGGCAGGTCGAAACGGTGCGAGTAGTCCACGGTCACCGTCGACTTCGGCGACTTGGGCAGCGGATTGCCCGAGAAGTCGCCGCCCGACGAATAGGGCGTGACCGGCAGCACGAAGTCGTTGAACTCCGAGTGGGTCAGGGCCGCGACCACGCCGAGGCGGTCGGCGGAGGTGATGGCCCACTGCGATTCCAGCTCCAGGCCGTACACCGTCGCCTTGTCGGCGTTGTAGGTGATCCGGCCCGAGGCAGTGCAGGCCGCCAGGTTTGACGGCAGGTTCAGGCAGCCCAGCTGGCTGGCCTGGTAGTTCTTGTAGCCGTAGTGGAAGGCCGTGAGGTTCAGCTGCAGCGCGTTGCTGAACAGACGGTTCTTCGACCCCGCCTCGAACGACAGCACCTTCTCGGGCTCATACGAGTTGGGCGGCAGGCCGTCATAGTTGCCGCCGGCCTTGTAGCCGGTCGCGGCGGTGAAATAGATCAGCGAGCGTTCGGCTAGCTGGTATTCGGCCGAGGCCTTCCAGTTGGTGGCCTTCCACTCGGCGTTGGCGGTGTTGGTGATGTTGGACAGCAGCACGCCCGCGGCGTTGCGCACCTGGGTGCTGCCGGTCTGCTTCTTCTGGTCGTTGGTGTAGCGCAGGCCGCCGGTCAGGCGCAGCTTGTCGGTGACGTGCCAGGTGGCCTGGCCGAACAGGGCGCGCGAGAAGGCGTCGATGTCCGGATAGCCGAAGGTGACCTGGGTCGGCGGCGCCAGCAGCACCTGGTACGAGCTCTGGGCCTCGCCCCAGTAATAGGCGCCGAGGATCCACGACACGGTCTGGTCGCCGGGCGAGGCCAGGCGCACTTCCACCGATTGCTGCTTGGCTTCCTGGTTCAGCTGGATGCGGCGATCGCTGGCGTAGAGGTTGTCCAGCTTCATCTCGTGATAGGCCGGCAGCACCGTCAGGGTCGCCGGGCCGAAGTCCCAGGTGATCTCGCTGTGGACGCCCCAGTTGCGGTTGTCGATATGGGCGCCGGGATTGGTGGTGTTGGTCGAGCGCGGATCGACGCCCGCCACGTTCAGCTTGTAGGCCGCCGGCCCCTCGCCCTTGCGCAGGTCGTAGTCCGCGCCCAGCAGGATCGACAGGTCGTCGGTCGGCTTGACCAGCAGCTGGCCGCGGAAGGCGCGCGAGTCCTGGTCGTCGGTCTTACCGTCGGCGGCGTAGCCGTCGCGCTTCAGGGTGCGCATGGCGACCCGGGCGGCGACCTTGTCGCTGAGCGGCAGGTTGGCCATGCCGCTGACGCCGACCTGATTGTAGGAACCGTATTCGGCGCCCAGGGCGGCCTCGAAGTCGAAGCGCGGACGGGCCGAGATGACGTTGATGGCGCCGGCGGTGGCGTTGCGGCCGTAGAGCGTGCCCTGCGGACCGCGCAGCACCTCGACCTGCTGGATGTCGTAGATCAGCCCGCCGGTCGACTGCGGCCGGCCCAGATAGACGCCGTCGATGTGATAGGCGACGGCCGGGTCGCCCTGAGGGCCGTCGTTGGTGCTGAAGATGCCGCGGATGGCGACGCCGGTGGCGGCGTTGCTGGAATTGATCTCGACGTTGGGCGCCGAGCCTTGCAGCGCCTGCAGGTTCGGCGCGGCCTGCTTTTCCAGGCTGTCGGCGCTGATGGCGGTAACGGCCACCGGAATGTTCTGGACGTTTTCACTGCGCTTCTGGGCGGTGACGACCACCTCTTCGAGCGCGGCGGGCTCGACCGGCGCCTGGCCGGCGGCCTGGGCGTTGGCGACGGCGCTCCAGCCGATCGCGATGCCGGCCCCGGCGAGCAGCGCGGCCTTCAGCGGGCGACGTCCGGGCATGGTTTGACCCCTCATTCGTAACCTCCCTCATATGTCATCGCCCCGCCTCTTTGGACTGGGGTCGTTGATTGGTTCTTGGATCGACGGTCCCGCACACGACCGGTCGTCGACCTGAATTTCGCGGGGATCGAGCCCTCGGAGGATCGCCAGAGATCAAGACGCGGAGCCTCGCACGCCCGCCGCGACATCGCATGCGGAGCCCTGCGCCGAGACGCGCTCTCGATGTTCCGCTGACGATCCTCTGAGGTCTCTCCCGCCCCCGCTGATCTCCGAGTTGAAGTAGATCAGGCGGAAGGCGGAAGAGAGGGATCGAAAACCCGCAGCGCCCGATAGCTTTACCGAACGCCGTTTCCCTTATCTGGCCGGCAGGTACATGGGCATGGAGTCTTCCCACAGGCTGTCGGTCAGCAGGCGCTTGCCCGTGCCGTCGGCGTTCATGACCATGATCTGGCCGTAGGGCTGGAAGGTGTTGTCATAGAGCGCGGCCTCCTCGCGGAAGCCGTACATCCCAGTGCTGAACAGGATGCGGCCGTCGGCGCTCCAGACGGCGTGGCCGTCGTTGCCGCGGTTGGTGGTCAGGCGCTGCAGGTCCGAGCCGTCCGGGCGGATCGTGAAGACGTCGAAGTTCACCGCGTCCACCTTTCGGGTGAAGACGATGCGCTTGCCGTCCGGCGACCAGAACGGAAGGTTGTCGTAGCCGGTGGTCAGCACCCGGATCTGGCGGGTGTCGAGATTGATGACCCGCAGGCCTTTCTCGCTCTCGCCCCAGACCCGGAAGACGATCTCCTTGCCGTCGGCCGAGTAGCTGGGGAAGCCCGAATGCACCGTGCCGTCGGTCAGGGGCTCGTAGTCGGTCCCGTTTGCGCGCACGCGCATCAGCGTGGCCTTGCCCTTGGCGCGTTCCTGGAACCACACGCCCATGCCGAAGGTCAGCCACTGGCCGTCGGGCGACCAGCCCGGCATGAAGGCGCCGGCCAGGCCCTTCTTGAGCAGCACGGGGTCCAGCCCCTTGCCCTCGACATCGAACACCACGCGGCGGTTCGAGCCGTCGCGGTTCATGGTCACCAGCGAGGAATTGCCTTGCTGCTTCTCGGTGATCGCCAGGACGCCGTCCTTGGAGACGACCGGGAAGACGTCGGTGTGCAGGTAGTCGAACTTCGGGTCCCAGCTGTAGAGCGGCTTGAACTGCCCCCGGGCCTTGAAGCCGACCTTCTCGTAGATCACGCTCTTGCCGTCGGGCGACCAGACGGGCGAACGCACGACGCGCTTCACGGGCGCCTTGCCGTCGGTGGTGTAGAGCCCCTCCTCCGGTCCGCCCTTCAGTTGGTAGGCGACGACGTCGTTGCTGAGGAACTGCGGGAAAAGCTTGAAGCCGGGACCCGAGGTCAGCTCGGTGCGCGCGCCGGTGGCCACATCGACCGAGACGATCTGCGAGGTGACGCCGCCGACCGTGTCGGGACGGCGGGTGAACCAGGTGTCTTCGGTGGTCAGCTCGTAAAAGGCCACGCGCTTGCCGTCCGGCGACCATTTGGGCGAGCCCAGGCAGTAGCCCGGCTTGGAGGCGATGCGGCGGAAGCCCTTGCCGTCGGCGCCGATGACGTAGATCGAAAGCTCCTGGGTGTGCTCCCAGCCTTTGCCTTCGTGGTGTCCGCGCCAGTCGGTGTTGCGGTCGGACGAGAAGGCGATCCATTTGCCGTCCGGCGACCACGCGGGGCGGAAGAAGCCGTTGGGCAGGCTGGGATCGCCCTGAACCTCGGGAGCGCCGGTCAGGTTGGTCAGGCGCTTGGTCTTCAGGTCCAGGATCCAGACGTTGGCGACATAGCCCTGGCGGGTCGAGACGAAGGCCAGGCGCGTACCGTCCGGCGACAGCTCACCGGAATCGTCGACCGCCGAACCGACGACCAGGGGCTGGATGCTGGAGCCATCGAGACTGGCGCGGAACAGGTCCGACTGGCCGTCGCCGTTGCGCTCGGAGGTGAAGACCACCGACTTGCCGTCGGCGCTGAAGCTGGCGTGATAGTCGAACACCGAAGCCTGGAGCAGCTTGCGCTCGTTCGAGCCGTCGGCGTTGGCGATGTAGAGCTCGGACGACGACGGGCCGATGCGGTTCATCAGCATCACGCCCTTGGAGCTCGTCGTCTTGGCCGCCGCGGCCATCGCCTTGCCCGCCATGAACGCGGCCGGGACTGCGGCGAGGAAGTGTCGGCGATCCATGTATTCCTCCTGGTACGCGCCGCCTGTCACGCGGCGGCTTGGTGTTCGTCGGACGGCGTCGGCTCCGTCTTCTTGTTCTTCTAGGCTAAGCCGGAGGAAGCCCCGGCGTGTCGATCAGATTTGCGTCCGGCCCTATCCATTTCGGCGCGGAGGCTCCTCGACCTGGGCGGATTCGAAGGTCCGCGCCCGGCGCAGGGCTGGGAACCACCAGGCCCAGAGGCCGGTGACGATGATGGCGCCGACGCCGCCGAACACCACCGCCGGCACCGGTCCGATGGCGGCGGCGAGGAAGCCGGACTCCGCCTCGCCCAGTTCGTTGGAGGCCGAGATGAACAGCGACGAGACCGCCGCCACCCTCCCCCGCATCGCGTCGGGCGTCGACAGCTGGATCAGCGACTGCCGGACATAGACCGACAGCATGTCGGCCGCGCCCAGCACGGCCAGGCAGGCCAGGGACAGCGGAAGCCAGCGCGACAGGCCGAAGACCACGGTGGCGATGCCGAACACGGCGACCGAGACCAGCATCTTCACGCCGACGTCGTGCTTCAGCGGCCGCCAGGAGAACAGCAGCGCGGTGGCCATGGCCCCGGCCGCCGGGGCGGCGCGCAGGTGGCCCAGGCCTTCGGGGCCGACATGCAGGATGTCGCGGGCGAAGATCGGCAGCATGGCCGTGGCTCCCCCCAGCAGCACGGCGAAGAGATCGAGGGAGATCGCCCCCAGCACCAGCTTGTTGGCGCGGACGTAGGACAGACCCTCGATCATCAGCTTCCAGGGCTTGCGCGGCGGTCCCGGCGTGCGCGGCGCGGGGCGCACCGCCAGCATGCAGGCCAGCGACAGGGCGAACAGGCCGACGCTGGCGACATAGGGGACGGGCGGCGACCAGGCGTAGAGATAGCCGCCGGCGGCCGGGCCGAGGATCGCGCCCACCCGGCTGGCGATGGCGTTGGTGGCGATCGCCAGCGGCAGCACCTCCGGCGGCACGATATTGGGACCCAGGGCGTTGAGGGCCGGCATCGAGAAGGCCCGCGCCACGCCAAGGAAAACCGCCACCACCAGCAGGGCCGGAATGGTCGCCCCGCCCGACCAGGTCAGCCAGCCCAGGGCGGCGGCGCAAAGCAGTTGCAGGCTGGTGGTGATGCAGACGATCAGCCGGCGGTCGTAGCGGTCGGCCGCCCAGCCGGTCACCAAGGTCAGGGCGAACAACGGCGCGAACTGGGCCAGGCCCACGAAGCCGAGCTGAAGGGCCGCGTCCTTGGTGTCCATGGTGGCGCGCGCCAAGTCGTAGACCTGCCAGCCGACGACGATGACCAGGATGTTCTGGGCCAGCACCGAACACATCCGCGCCGTCCAGAAATAGCGGAAACTGGCGAACGCGAAGGGGTGGCGCGGCTGGGCCATCGGATACTCCTGGCCGCGATCGGACGGCGGCGGTGCGCACCTTTAGCGCCGCCCGGACGGAACAGTCACGCGGGGCGCGTCCTTGGGGCGCGTTCCTTCGCACAGAACCGATAGCCACCGGCCCGTCTTGAATGGCCGGCCCATCCCGCCGCCCCGTACCAAGGACGGCTACGGGAGGAGCCAGGACCATGACCACGGGCGCGGAAGCCGCCGTGCGGATGCTGCAGCATCACGGCGTCAAACACATCTTCGGCCTGTGCGGCGACACCAGCCTGCCGTTCTACGACGCGCTCGCCCGCCTGGACCACGGCATGGAGCACGTGTTGACCCGCGACGAGCGCAGCGCCGCCTACATGGCCGACGCCTATGCCCGGGTGACCGGCAAGGTGGGTGTCTGCGAGGGTCCCAGCGGCGGCGGCGCGACCTACATCCTGCCCGGCGTAGTCGAGGCCAACGAGTCGTCGATCGCTCTGCTTTCCATCACCTCGGACGTGCCGGTGACCGCGCGCGGCCGCTATCCCCTGACCGAGCTGGACCAGAAGGCCCTCTTCAGGCCGCTGACCAAGTGGAACACCGTGGTCGATCACGTCGGCCACATCCCGCACGTCTTCCGCACCGCCTTTCGCGCAGCGACCACCGGACGTCCGGGCGCGACCCATATCGGCCTGCCCTACGACCTGCAGAAGCAGACGGCGGACTTCGACCTGTGGGCTCAGGCCGAGCACGGATCGTTCCCCGCCTTCCGGACCGGACCGTCGCCCGATCTCGTGGAGGCAGCCGCCGAGGTGATCCTGGCGGCGAAGAGGCCGGTGTTCGTGGTCGGCGGCGGCGTGATCATCTCCGGCGCAAGCGCCGAACTGGCGGCCCTGGCGACCTTGCTCGACGCGCCGGTCGCCTCGACCGTCAGCGGCCACGGCGCGATCGCCGACGACCATCCGCTGGCCGTCGGCGTGGTCGGAGCCAATGGCGGGGTCGATCAGACGCGGGAGATCGTCGCCGGCGCCGACGCGGTGATCTTCGTCGGTTGCCGCGCCGGCTCGACCACCACCGAGCATGGCGAGGTCCCCGGCCGCGACGTGCCGATCGTCCATATCGACATCGATCCGATGGTGGTCGGGGCCAACTATCGCGTCGAGGCCGGCCTGGTCGGCGACGCGCGGCTGTGCCTGGCGGCCCTGGGCGCGGCGATCGCCCGCCGGCTGGACGGCGGGGCGCGCGACACCGGCGCGGCCGACCGACTGAAGGCCATGCGCCTGGCCAAGCGCGCCCGGTTCGAAGATCTGGCCCGCTCCACCGATCGCCCGATCCGGCCGGAGCGGGTGCTGGCCGCCTTGCAGTCCGCCCTGCCCCGCGACGGGATCATCGTCGCCGACCCCGGCACGCCCTGCCCCTACTTCTCGGGCTACTTCGACTTCAACGTCACGGGCCGGCGCTTCATCACCAACCGGGCCCACGGAGCGCTGGGCTTCTCCCTGCCCGCCTCGATCGGCGCGGCCTATGGCGCGCCCAATTCCAAGGTCGTGGCGGTGATGGGCGACGGCAGTTTCGGTTTCGCCGTCGGCGAGCTGGAGACCATCGTCCGCAAGCGCCTGCCGATCACCCTGATCGTGTTCTCCAATTCCTCGTACGGCTGGATCAAGGCCAGCCAGAAGAGCGGCTATGGCGAGCGCTACTTCTCGGTCGATTTCGGACGTTCCGACCACGCCCGCATCGCCGAGGCGTTCGGCCTGAAGGCCTGGTCGGTGACCGATCCGGCGGACCTGGACGGCGTGGTCCGCGCCGCCCTGGCCCACGACGGCCCCACCCTGATCGACGTGATCTCCCAGCCGCTGGAAGAAGCCGCCGTCCCGGTCAGCCGCTGGATGGGCTGACCGACGCTGCTGCACCCACGACGGCGGATCCGGTAATCGCTCCTTCTTGCGGCGCGGTTGATTGATCGTCGTTACTCGACCTGCTAGTGGCGGCGCGTGAGGGGATCCCGAATGCGCAGGAACGGTGCGTACGCAGCGCTGTTGGCCTGGGGCATCGCCGCGGCGGCTATCTCGGCGTCGCCTGCGCAGGCGCAGAGTGCGCGTGCTGTGCAGATCGACACGACGGGCCAGTCACTGGCCACGGCCCTGACCGACATCGCCCGACGATCGGGACGCGAACTGCTGCTGTCCGCGCCGACGATCGGCGATCGGGGCGCGCCCCGCCTCAAAGGCCGCTACACGCTCGACCAGGCCCTGCCGCTGCTGCTGGCGGGATCGGGCCTTGGCCACCGTCGCACCGCCGACGGCATCTACATCATCGAGGTCGCGCCGCGGCTTACGCCGCCGGCGTCGGATGTCCCGGTCGCCCTGCCCGAACTGCTGGTGACCGCCCGCAGCCAGAACAGCGACATCCAGCGCACCGAGAACGACATCCAGCCTTACAGGGTCTGGACCAGTCGTAGCATCGAGCAGGCCGGCTCGACCGACATCAGCGATTTCCTGCGCATGACGACAACCGCCGACGCCCAGATCGCGTCGGCCCGGCAGACCCCGGCCGACAGCAACGCCAGCAACCGCTCCGAGGTCGACCTGCGGGGCCTGGGCTCCAACCAGACCCTCGTCCTGGTGGACGGCAGGCGGATGCCCGCCCTGCCCTCGAGCGCGTCCGCGACCCTCCTGCAATCGGACCTCAACGGCCTGCCGTTCGCGGCGGTCGAGCGGATCGAGATCCTGAATTCCACGGCCGGCGGCGTCTACGGATCGGGAGCGACCGCCGGCGCGATCAACGTCGTGCTCAAGCGCGACTATCAGGGGGCGGATCTCTCCGGCGCCTACGGGATCACCGACGGCGGCGACGCCGCGACCCGCCGGCTCGACGGACGGGTCGGCTTCTCTCCCGACGACGGCCGCACGGAAGTGATGATCGCGTTCGGCCTGTTGCGGGCCGACGCCTTGAGCGCCGGAGACCGCGACTACAGCGCCAGGGCCCGCGCGCGACGCGTCGCGAACGATCCAGCCTCCGTCCTCGCCGACCGCCCGGTCAGCCGGTCGATCAACATCTTCAGCGCCTCCGGCGCCGCCCTGGTGCTCGATCCCGCCTATGGCGGCGCCAGCCTGGGCGCGGCGACGACCTTCGCGCCCGCGTCCTACGGCGGCGCGACGACCGACGGCGGCGCCCTGTTGCTCGCCAACGCCGGAGGACTGGACCTCAGCCTGTCGCCGGATGTCAGCGGCGAGCGCCAGACGCTCCTGAGCAAACGCGAGACCTCGTCCCTGATCGGCAGCGTCCGCCGCAGGTTCGGCGACGCGATCGAGGCCTATGCCGATCTGCTGGTCCTGGAGAACGACGGCGAGGCGGTGATCCCGTGGAACACGTCGCAAGCCGTCCGCATCGTCGCGGGCGCGCCGACCAATCCGTTCCAGCAGGACATCTACGTCACCTTTCCAGCGCCCGGCTTCGACCCCGTCGTCCGCAACCGCAGTCGGACGACGAGAGGAACGGTCGGGGTGATCGCGGAGCTGTCGCGCGGCTGGAAGCTCAGCGCCGACTACAGCGCCGGCAGCGCGCGGATCGACGTCGCCCTGACCGCCAGGTCGCCGGAGCCGATCGTCTCCACCGCGGTCATGCAGGGCCGAGGCCTCGATGGCGGCGCGCCGCTCAGTCCGCTCGGCGGGCTGGACGCGTTCCTCGGCGCCCTAGCCAGTCATGCCGTCGACGCCGGCTATGCGTTTTCGCAGGTCGACCGCTTCGAGGACCGGTCGATCCGGCTGGCGGGACCGATCCTCGACCTGGGCGGCGGTCCACTGACCCTGTCGCTGACGGCGGAGGACCGGCGCGACCATGTCCCGAGCGCCGTCTATCGTCGATGGGACCCGCTGACCGGCCTCGCCACCGAGGCGCCGATGCCGGGCCTGACCCAATCGGCCCGCCACTACTACGCCGAGCTCCGCGCACCGCTGACGGACCGCAGCGACGGCCCGGTCGGACTGAAGGGCCTGGAGTTCCAACTGGCCCTCAGCAGCGAACGCAACCGGGAACGACTGCCCGCCAACCTCGCCGCCGAGGATCCCCGCTACGCGACCACGAAGGAGGCCGCCCAGACCACGACGGTCTACACCGCGGGCTTCAAGGTCTTTCCCGTCACCGGCCTGATGGTTCGGGCCAGCGCGGCGTCGGGCTTCCTGCCGCCTCGGACCGACCAGCTGTGGTCGACGACCGGCTCCTACACCTCCGACCCCGACACATTCGCGAACTCGTCGCGCTATCTCTACCTGCCGGCCTCGTTCGCCCCTAAGGACCCCAGGCGCGGCGGCGAAGCGCTGGGCCTCGCGGGCGGCTACGACATCGTCGAGGGCGGATCGACGAACCTGCTGCCGGAGCGCGCGCGCAGCCTGTCCGCCGGCGTCGTGCTGACGCCGACCTGGCTGGAGCGGTTGCGGCTCTCCATCGACTACACCCGGATCGACAAGCGGCGGGAGATCGTCAGTTCCAGCGCCTATGACGTGGACTACTTCCTCAGCAACGAGGCGCTGTTCCCCGGTCGCGTGACGCGCGCGCCCCTGACGGACGCCGACCGCGCCAAGGGCTTCACCGCAGGGGTCGTCACCGCCGTGGATACCACGGCCCTCAACATCGGCAGAACTCTGGTCGAGGCGATCGACCTGCAGGGCGACTACCTGATCCCGACCGCGCGCCTGGGGGACTTCAGGCTGCGAGCGGCGGCGACCTGGCAGCCGCATCTGAGACGACGCGCCGATCCACGGAGCGAGGCGGTCGAAGCAGCGGGTTATGCCGACGGTCCGCTGGTCTGGCGCGCGAACGGCGGCCTCGATTGGGCGAAAGGCGCCACGACCCTGGGCGTGAACGTCTCCTTCTATGACGGCTATCGCGTGTTCGACAGCACCGACAGCGCTGACACCGTGGCCAGGAAGCTGTTGCAACAGGGCGCGAGCCGGGTTCCGCCGCAGGCCTATGTCGATCTCTACGCGACCCGCCGTGTGGCGCTCGAAACCGCGGCCGGCGGCCTGCGGGACGTCCAGCTGCGCTTCGGCGTGCAGAACGTTTTCGATCACGATCCGCCCCTGATCGCGCAGCCGAGCCCGTCGGACCGCTCCCTGCCCTACAGCGCCTATGGCGACCCGCGCGGGCGGCGCTTCGAGTTCGGCCTGGTCGGTCGTTTCTAGGGCCGGGCGGGCCCGGATGAGGGTTCCTGGAAAACTTGCGTTCTCCCCCGCTGAAGGCGTCCGCCCGGACGTCCAGACGCGGCTTCGCGCCGCGCTCATTCCTGGAGGACAGCAGTGTTCAAGCTCGCGCCAATCGCCTTGGCGACCCTACTTCTCGCGACTCCCGCCATGGCGCAGGTCAAGCCGTTCCCGGCCAGCTTCAAGACCCAGGAGATCGCCACCAACGGCGCGACGATCCACGTCCGGGTCGGCGGTTCGGGGCCGGCTGTCGTGCTGCTGCACGGCTATGGCGAGACCGGCGACATGTGGGAGCCGCTGGCCGTCGAACTGGCCAAGGATCACACCGTCGTCGTACCCGACCTGCGGGGCCTTGGCCTGTCGTCAAAACCCGCTTCCGGCGGCTACGACAAGAAGAACCAGGGCCAGGACGTGGCCGGCGTGCTCGACGCGCTGAAGATCGCCAAGGCCGATCTGGTCACCCACGACATCGGCAACATGGTCGGCTACGCCTTCGCCGCCGAGCATCGCGATCGGGTCGGCCGCTTCGTGCTGATCGACGCTCCGCTGCCCGGCGTCGGGCCGTGGGACGAGATCCTGAAGAACCCGCTGCTGTGGCACTTCCGGTTCGGCGGTCCCGACATGGAGCGCCTGGTCGCCGGCCGCGAGCGCATCTATCTCGACCGCTTCTGGAACGAGTTCTCGGCCAATCCCGCCCGGTTCACCGAGGCTTCGCGCCAGCACTACGCCAAGCTCTACGCCCAGCCGGGCGCCATGCACGGCGGCTTCTCGCAGTTCGCCGCCTTCGATCAGGACGCCATCGACAACAAGGCCTTCGTGGCCGAGGGCAAGCTGACCGTGCCAGTGCTCGCCCTGGGCGGCGAGAAGTCGTTCGGACCGATGATGGCGACGGTGATGCGCTTCGCGGCCAGCAATGTCACCGAGGGCGTCGTTCCTGACTCCGGCCACTGGATCATGGAAGAGAACCCCAAGGCCACCGTGGCGATGGTGCGCGAGTTCCTGGACGCCAAGCCGTGAGCCGCCTCATTGCCATATCGGCCGGCGCTGCGCTCCTGCTGGCGACAGTCGCCATCGCGGGCGGCGGTTGTGCGGCGGAGGCCCAGGTTCGCCTGACGCCGACCGAGATCGACGGCCTGGCCAAGGGCGGCGCCACGGCCGGCACCTCGGGCGTATCGGGCATCCGCACGACGGTGCTGTACGGGGACCCGACCAAGGCCGGCCCGTACACCATCGCGCTGCAGGTGCCGCCCAACACCCGCATCGCCGCCCACGGGCACCGCGACGACCGCACCGCCGTGGTCGTCGCCGGCGTCTGGCGCTTCGGCTACGGGCGCAAGGCCGGCGAGGCCCTGGTCAAGACCCTGCCACCGGGCAGCTTCTACAGCGAGCCGGCCGGGGTGGAGCATTTCGCCATGACCGGACCGGAGGGCGCCAGCGTCTACATCTCCGGCTTCGGCCCGACCAGCACCGACTATGTCGAGGCGGCGGACGCGCCCAAGCCCTGACGACCGCGACCCTGGGGGCAAGGCCGACGCCTTGCCCCTTTCGTTCGATCGAAAGCCAGAGTTCAGCGCCGCGTGGAGACGAGTTCGTAGGTGTCGGCGTCGCGGGCGACCATCCGGACCGGCAGCACCTGCGACACAGAGCGTCCGAACCGCCTGACGTCGCCCGTCCTGAAGACGCCGGTGATGCGCAGGGCCGCGACCTTCGGGTCGCGGATGACGATCTTGGCCCGGGTGTAGCGGTTCAACAGGCCGACGGCTTCGGACAGCGGCTGGTCGTGAAACTCCAGGACGCCCTGCTTCCAGCCGAGGGCCTCGTCGAGATCGACCGGCGCCACCCTGCCCTGCGCGCCGTCCCTGGCTGTGAAGGCCTGGCCGGGCGCGAGCCGGACCGGCGGCTCGCTGGCCCTCCCCTGGACCGGGGCCACCGACACGGCGCCTTCGGCCAGAACGACCCGCAAGGCGCCCGGCGTCAGGCGCACGTCGAACTGGGTGCCCAGCGCGGTGACCACGCGCCCGCCGGCGCGCACCGCGAAGGGATGGGCCCGGTCGTGGGCGACGTCGAAGAACGCCCGGCCGCTCAGCAGGCGCACCTCGCGCCGGCCGCCCGAAAAGGCCACGTCGATCCCGCTGTCGACGTCCAGCGTCACCCGGGTGCCGTCCGGCAGGTCGACGATGGACTTCTGGCCCTTGCCGGTGACGTAGTCCGCCCGGCCGAAGGCGGTGAGCGAAGGTCCCGCCTCGACCGCCACCCTGGCCGGCTCGCCTGAGCGGCCGAACCAGCCTTGCTGAACGCCCGCGAGCAGCGTCGCTGACACCGCCAGGACCGCGATCGACGCCGCGACCGCCTGGGGCCAGAACGGCTTGGCGGCCGGCTCGGGCCTGGCCCGCCGCGCCGCCCGCGCCATGGCGGCGATCAGGTCGCTGTCCTCGGCGTCCTCGAAGACGTCCCAGACCCGGTGGGCCTGGATCCAGGCGTCGCGGTTGTCCTGGCTTTCCTCCAGCCAGGCCGCGAACTGCTCGCGCTGAGGCGACTGATCGAGGTCGTCGCGGGCCAGCCAGCGCGCCGCGGCCTGGGCGGGGGTCGGGACGTCGCGGGTCATCGGGCGTCTCCCGCGTGGGCCATCAGGTGCTCGATGGCGCGAACCATGTGCTTTTCCACCGTGCTGATCGAAAGGCCAAGGCGCGTGGCGATGGCCTGATGGCGCAGGCCATCGATCCGGCGGAGCAGAAAGATGGTCCGCGTTCGCTCCGGCATGGTCATCAGGGCGGCGGCGGCGGCGTTCAGCGCCTGCTTGCCGGCATAGATGCGGTCAGGGTCGAAGTCGTGTTCGTCGCGAAGGCTCGGGTCCAGCACCACATGCCCGTCGGCATGCCGGACCGCCCGACGTCGATAGCGGTCGGCCAGAACGCTGGCGGCGATCTGGAAGATGTAGGCGCTGGCATGATCGGTGTTCGAGGGCGTGCCGCGTACGGTCAGGCGCAGGAACACCTCCTGCACCAGGTCTTCGACCTCGACGGGGTTGCGCACCCGGCGTCGGAAATAGGCGGCCAGCGGTCCGCGCATCGCCGACGCCTGGCGGGCGAAGACGTCCGCGCGCGCAGCGGCCTCGGAGGCGTCGGACATGGGCTCCCCTCGCGCCATTCCCATCAGAGACTCCGATCCCTGTCCAACGACATGTGGCGCGGGCTTTCGAGAGGGCAGAACGCAGCACTGGCGAAAGTCCTCATCAAAAACATTTCCCGGCGCGGCCGGCGGGATCACCCGGTGCGCCCCGCTGCCGAATGAGGGTTTTCGTCGGCCGTGCGTAATGCCTCCCCGGGCGGACGCAAGCGACGGTCGCCGACGGAGAAGACGATGTGCGACCCTTCGATGGACAAGACGGACCTCGCCTTGGCGCTCGCTTCGCCGATCGATCCGATGGTTCTGACCGTGCTGGACATGCTGGATTGCGCCGACCAGGCGGTGGAGGTCGATCCCCGTCAGGCCAGGATCCTTATCGGCCAGGCGTCGCGCCTTCTGGCGCCGGTCCGTGAGGTCAGCCTCGCGCCAAGGCGGCGTTCGGAGCTGACGCTCGCGCCATGGCAGGAGCGCAGGGTCGTGCGCCACATCGACGAGCGCCTCGGTCAGCCGATCAGCGTCGGAGAACTGGCCGAAGGCGTCGGCTTCAGCCCCAGCCACTTCTCGCGCTGCTTCAAGAGCAGCTTCGGCGTCGCCCCGCGCGGATATGTCATCCGCAGACGCCTGGAGCGCGCCAAGACCCTGATGCTGCACACTCGCTTGCCATTGTGCCAGATCGCGATGGATTGCGGCTTCAGCGATCAGGCGCACATGTCCCGCACCTTCCGCGCCCTCGTCGGCAGTTCGCCGAACCGCTGGCGGCGTGAACAGGCCTCGGGCGCGGCGATCTTGATTCCCACAAGCCTGCCGAGCGTTTCACAAATTGGGAGACAACGCCTCGAAGGATGAAATTTCAATTCAATTTTGAAACATAGATTTCCAATAGATTTCCATTCGTTTTCTCTTAATGCAGATTGGCCGAAATTCGCCGTTATATAGTCATGAAGCGCACGCTTCCGAATTGACAAAACATCGACTTCGACAAGATTGCCAAAATCGTTGCAGAGATCGCAAAGATCCGCAGCGAACGTGAAGACCGCTCACATAGGCGACGCCGCGATAACCCCCGCGTACGATCGCCAACACATCGAGGCATGACGTCGAAACTTCGGCGCTCGTGTTCTGCCAGCGAGCGCTGCTCCCGACGCAACGAAGCGTCGGCGACCGATCGCCAAGGCCCCGGTGTCTCCACACGCCAGCTTCGATCCAACCGCCAAGCCCGCGACCACAGCGGCGTCCGGCGGCTCGACCTGGCGCGTCTCGATTTCGGCCAACACACACCGCGGCGACCGGAGGGGGCGCCGCGCTGAACAAGGGCGGTCACCGCCTGCACTCTCGGAGGGAACTCATGAAGAACGTCCGCAGACCACGCTTCGAAACCCAGCTGCTGATGACCGCGGGCCTGGCCGCGGCCATCCTGGGCTCGAGCTCGTCGATCGCCTTGGCGCAAGCGACCCAGACCACTGAAACGGCCAAGGCCGCGCCGGAGGCCACGGTCGAGAACAAGGTCGCGGAGATCGTCGTCGTCGGCACCCGCGCCAGCCTGCAGTCGGCCATGGGCCGCAAGAAGCGCGCGGGCACGATCTCGGACTCGATCGTCGCCGAGGACATCAGCCAGTTCCCCGACAAGAACGTCGGCGAGGCCCTGGGCCGGGTGACCGGCGTGCAGCTAGCCCGCGATTTCGGCGAGGGCAACGCGGTGTCGATCCGCGGCGTCGAGCCTGACCTCAACCGGGTCGAGATCAACGGCATGAGCACGCTGTCGACGGCCGGCAACCTGGCGGTCTACGGCGGCGGCGGGCGGGCCAACGACTTCCGCGAACTGGCCTCCGAACTGGTCAAGTCGATCGACGTCTTCAAGGGCTTCACCGCCGACATGACCGAAGGCGGCGTCGGCGGCACGGTCAGCGTCACGACCCGCAAGCCGCTCGACTTCAAGAAGCCGACGGTCTCGTTCACCGGCTCGCTGCAGAACCTGGACACCGTCAAGGGCTGGAAGCCGCGTACGAACCTGTTCGCCGCCACCCAGCTGTTCGACGGGCGCCTCGGCCTGATGGCCAACGTCACCTACGACAAGGTCAACACCCGCGGCGACTATGTCCGCAACTCGTCGTGGGGCCGGTTCGCCGACTTCGACAACTCGGCCGACAAGACCGTCGACTACTACTCCACGGCCTACAGCGACCAGATCAACGAACTGGCCCGCGACGTGACGACCTATGCCGGCTGCTCCAGCCTGACGACGCCGGACTCGACCCAGATCTCGACCACCAACCTGCGCACGGCCTGCCAGAGCCAGTGGTACGACTACGCCCCGCGCGTGGCCCGCTACGGCGTCTGGACCCGCGAGGACGAGCGCCTCTCGGCCGAGTTCACCGCTCAGTACCGGGTGAGCGACAAGATCGACGTCTGGGCCAGCTACAACCGCAATGAGCGGTCGCAGCGCCTGAACGACATCAACTACGGCACCGATTTCACCTCGACGACGCGCCTGCGCAACGCGGCCTCTGCCACCGCCTGCTCGTCGACCAACACCACGGCCAGCTCCGTCGTCGTGGACGCCAATCACAACGTCATCCAGTACACCCTGGGCAACTGCCTCACCACCTCGGGCGCCGGCGGCTACAACGGCTTCGGCATCAGTTCGCGCGACTTCGCCTACGACTCCACGAGCGACTACTACAACGTCGGGGCCAACTACCGCGGCGACCGCCTGCAGATTGAGTTCCAGGCCTCCAGCGCCGAGACCTCGACCGTCTCACAGACCAACAACGTCAGCGTCAGCTTCGACACCCCCGGCATGACGGTCACCCTCGACCCGACCACCGGCGCGCCGTCGTTCACCTTCGCGACCGGCTACAGCCCCAGCGACGCCTCGGCGATCCGCCAGTGGCAGATCCAGTACCGTCCGTCGAACTCGGCCTCGGAAGAGAAGCAGTACAAGCTGGACTTCGACTACGAGACCAACCTGCCGTTCATCAAGAAGATCGAGTTCGGCGGTCGCGGCACCGACTTCTCGACCAAGGGCTACGGCTACGGCGGCTACATCATCGACGGCGGGACCAACGACTACTCCACCGCCGACGACACCGTCATCTACACCAATGCGGTCAATTCGACGGCGACGATCCTGAGCACCCAGACGGCCGACCAGACCAGCCCGACCGCCGCCTCGGCCGCCTACACCACCGGCTACTGGTCGACGACCGAGACCTGGTCGCGCGCGTTCTCGAACGCGGTGTTCTCGCAGGCGATGACCCAGCTGCCCGACGCCTTCTACTACGGCGGCGGCTCCCTGCCCTCGACCTGGCTCTACCCGAACTTCAACCAGGTCGCCCAGTACCTCGACACGTCGCACTTCAACCTGAACAACCTGACGACCACCACCGGCAACGACGGCAAGACCTACGAGCAGATCCCGTATCAGATCCAGGAGCAGACCGACGCGCTGTACCTGAAGTTCGACTACGAGTTCCCGCTGTTCGACTACGACGTCGTGGGCAACTTCGGCTGGCGCCGGGTCCACACCAAGACCACCGGCACCGGCGCGCAGACCCGTAGCGAGACCTATGCGGCCACCAACGGCGGCACCTCGACCACCTACGTGCTGAGCAACTCGATCGCCAGCATGACCAAGGACTACACGGTCTGGCTTCCGAGCTTCAACGTGGGCCTGTGGCTGCAGCCCAACAAGCTGTCGGCTCGCGCCGGCTTCGCCCAGCTGATGGCCCGTCCGCGGATGGACTATCTGATGCCGACGGTCAGCTGCACGACCGACAACTCGCCGGACGCCAATGGCGAATTCGACGAGCCCAGCTGCTCGGCGGGCAATCCGAACCTGAAGCCCTATCGCGCCAACCAGTACGACCTGTCGTTCGAATGGTACCCCAACAGCGACACCCAGCTGTCGCTTGGTCTGTTCTACAAGGACATCAAGTCGTTCTACGTCAGCTCGCGCACGCTGATCGGCAAGGTCGATGTCTACGGCGACGGGGTGCTCTACAACTACAACACCTACATCAACGGCCAGGGCGCCAAGATCTCGGGCTTGGAACTGACCGGAAAGACGGCCCTGACCTGGCTGCCGGGCGCGCTGTCGGGCTTCGGCGTCGACGCCAACTACACCTATCAGGAAGCCAAGGACGTCGAGCTCTATTCGACGCTCGACGGCTCGCCGCTGCCCTTCCCGGGTCTCTCCAAGAGCAGCGCCAACCTGACGGTCTGGTACGACAAGGGCCCGATCAACGCCCGCCTCGCCTACAACTATCGCTCCAAGTACCTGTCCTCGGCCGCCGACACCTCGGGCCAGCCGGTGTTCAAGGAGCCGACCGGCTATCTGGACGGAAAGGTCACCTGGAAGCCCGGTCCGAAGGGTCTGCAGCTCTTCGTCGAAGGCAAGAACCTGACCAAGGAAGAGGAAATCTCGACGGCCGGCGACATCCGCCTCATCGAGCAGGGCTACTTCGGTCGCCGCTTCTTCATGGGCTTCACCTACAAATACTAAGTGTCTGAAAGCCAAGGCCGCGCGCTCCCCAGTGCGCGCGGCCGAGGCCATTTGCTGCAAGCCTCGCCCGGTCCGAACTGGTAAGCCTCCGTCTCGGAGTCGCTTACGGAAGACCGGTCATGAATTTCTCGACGCTGCGCACGACCAGCAAGGTCACCACCGAGTGGAAGTACGGCCAGCCGACCGCCAGCAAGAGCGGGCTGCTGCAGGTCGACACCGCGCCCGACCACAAGCTCTACTGGGAAGAATACGGCAATCCGGACGGCGAGCCGGTGATGTTCCTGCATGGCGGTCCGGGCGGCGCCTGCGCCCCGCCGATGGCGCGGTTCTTCGATCCGCAGCGCTATCGCGTCATCCTGTTCGACCAGCGCGGCTGCGGGAAGAGCGAGCCGACCGTGGCCTCGGCCGGCCCGCAAGTGGCGCTGACCAACAACACCACCGACCATCTGGTCGACGACATCAACAAGCTGCGTGACGCGCTGGGGATCACCGGCCGCATGCACGTGTTCGGCGGCAGCTGGGGCAGCACCCTGGCCCTGACCTACGCCATTCGCCACGCCGACAAGGTGGCCTCGCTGATCCTGCGCGGCATCTTCCTCGGGGCCACCGAAGACCTGCTCTACATGTACCAGGGCAATGCGGCGGCCTTCACCCAGACCCCGTACGCCCTGACCGAGCCCGGCGCCTACATCGCCTATCCCGACGAGTGGCAGGCCTTCGTCGAGGTCATCGCCCCCGAAGAGCGCGGCGACATCATGGGCGCCTACAAGAAAATCTTCGACATGGTCCCCACCAGCGAGGTCGAACGCCAGCGCCAGCTCGAAGCAGCGGTGGCCTGGTCGGTCTGGGAAGGCACCATCTCGAACATGATCCCCGACAACGCCGACGCCGGGAAGTTCGGCGAGGCCGACTTCGCCCTGTGCTTCGCCCAGATCGAGGCTCACTTCTTCGCCAACGGCCTGTTCCTGGAGCCGGACTACATCGTGCGCAACGCGGGCGCGCTGAAGGGGCTGGACATCCACATCGTCCACGGCCGCTTCGACCAGGTCTGTCCGCTGTCGCAGGCCTCGCGCCTGGTCGCGGCGCTGAACGAGGTCGGCGCGCCGCCGTCGAGCTACGTGAAGACCGACGCGGGCCACAGCGCCATGGAGGGCCAGACGGTGCTGGCCCTGACGGCGATCATGGATGGGTTGCCGACGATCTAAGCCGCCCGCCGCTCCGTTTCGCCGCACATCCGGCGATAGCGCTCCAGCAGCCGGTCCAGCGTCGCCCGCTTGACCGGCCGGCCGTCCCGCAGCTTGACCCAGGTGGTCTCGCTGATGCCGAAGGTGTCCTGCAGGCAGGCCTTGGTGGCCGCCGGCAGGACCCGACGCAGGGCCAGGAAAGTCTCGCGGTCGATCACCGCGTCGGCCAGACGCTCGGCCATGTCACTTCCCCGCCGACGGCGGCGTGGTCGCCTTGACGAGGTCGAGGCGCGCCTTCGACGGATCCGGACCGACCCTCACCCCGTCATTGGTGAAGTCGATGATCACGTCGCTCGCCGCGTCGTACTTCGGCCAGGCCGGCTGGCCGGCGGCGTCGGGCTTCCCCTTGGTCGCAAAAGCGATCCAGTAGGCGTGGGCGGCCTTAGCGGCGGCCGCGTCGGCCGAGGTCAGGGCCGCGCCGTAGCGAGCGTCGACCGTGTCGAAGACGAACGGAATCTCGGTGGCGTGCGGGGCGCTCCACCAGTCCTTGCGCTGGCTTTCGGCGACGTAGGAAAAGCGGAACGACCACACCGGCGCGCCCTGGGCGGCCAGGGTGCGGGCGACCTCGCGGGCCGGCTCGATGAACATCCGGTCGCCGGCTGCCTTCCAGCCATAGACCTTGATATCGCCGTCGCCGGTCGGGTCGTAGAGCGTCTCGGCCTCGGCGCGCCTGTCGCCGAACGGGGCGAAGACCTGGTCGCGCGTGCCGCCGAAGAAGAAGCCGTCGGCGCCGGTGGCGCCGACCAGCACGGGCGTCTTGGTCCACTCACCGGCCGCATAGGCGTCTAGCACCGGCTTGGTGACGAGCTTGCCGTCGACCATCGGGCCGCCGTTCCAGGTGGGCACGCCGGAGGTGGCCATGTTCAGGCCGTCGACCACCGCATCGGCCGGCAAGGCGCGCAGGGCGGCAAGGGCGTCAGCCCCTTCCCCGGTCACGCCGGCCTTGGCGGCGAAGGCCACGCCGACGCTCTCGGCCGAGCGCTCGCCCGGCGCGGCCTTGATCGGCAGCGACGGCAGCAGGCGAGGCCGTCCGCCCCCCGACTGAATGATGGCCTTGTCGAACAAGCCCTGCGCCAGCGGCGTGGTCAGAAGGGCGTGCACCGACATGCCGCCGGCCGACTCCCCGAAGATCGTCACGTTGTCCGGATCGCCCCCGAAGGCGGCGATGTTGGCCTTGACCCACTTCAGGGCCGCGATCTGGTCCATGAAGGCGTAGTTGCCTAAGAGGCCGCCGTCGGCGTTCTCGGCCGACAGCGCCGGGTGGGCGAAGAAGCCGAAGCGGCCGACCCGGTAGTTGAAGCTGACCAGCACGACCCCGTCGCGGGCGAAGCGATCGCCCGAATAGACCGCCGGCGAGGAGCCGCCGTTGACGAAGCCGCCGCCGTAGATCCAGACCATGACCGGCTTCTTCGCCTTGGCCTTGATCGCGTCCTTCGGCGTCCAGACGTTCACATAGAGGCAGTCCTCGGCCGGCTTGACCCCCAGCGGCGCGGCGTCGCCCGGGAACGGGTTCTGCGCGCAGTCGGGGCCGTACTCGGCGGCGGAGCGGACAGCCGTCCAGGCCTTGGGGGCCTGGGGCGCGCGCCAGCGCAGCGGGCCGACCGGCGGCGCGGCGAAGGGCACGCCTTTGAAAGCCGCGACCGGACCGGTCTCGACGCCTTCGACCGAACCGTTCGTGGTCTTGACCACGGGGCCTGCGAGAACGGGAAGCCCGACGGCGAGCGCGAGCGCCAGGCCCGAAACCAAAGACTTCATCACTACGCCCTCCCTACGGCTTCAGCGTCCGCGCCTTGACCTTGACCCCGCCCTTCAGGGCCAGATCAGTCGCCGAGGCGCCGACGGCCACCTGATAGTCGCCGCCCGTGACGACCCAACGATGGCCCTTGGCATCGAAGCTGGCCAGCAGGCGCGGATCGGCGGTGAGGGTGACGCGGCGGGTCTCGCCGGGCTTCAGGGCCAGCTTGTCGAAGCCGATCAGGCGCTGCAACGGCTTGCCCGCCGCGCCGGTCAGATAGACCTGCGGGGCGTCCTTGCCCTCGACCTTGCCGGTGTTGGCGACGTCGAAGCTGACCGTGACCGTCTGCCCGCCTTCCACCTTGAGGTTCGAATAGGCGAACGAGGTGTAGGACAGGCCATAGCCGAACGGGAACAGCGGCTTGTCGCCCGTGGCGGCGAAGCGGCGGTAGCCGACGTCGGCGCCCTCGGTATAGTTGACGTCGAACTGGGTCTTCTCGGGCAGGCCGCGCCCCGGCAGGGCTTCGCGCGGATACTGGCTCAGCGAGGCCGGGAAGGTCATCGGCAGACGGCCCGACGGATTGACCGCGCCGAACAGCACATCGGCAATGGCTTCACCGCCCTTGGCGCCCGAGTACCAGGCCTCGACCACCGCGCCGGCGTCGTTCAGCCAGGGCATGGAGACCGGGCCGCCGGTCTGCAGCACGACGATGGCGTTGGGGTTGGCGGCCGTGACCGCGGCGATCAGCTCGTCCTGGCCGTTGGGCAGGGAGAGATCGAAGGCGTCCTCGCCCTCGCCCATCCACTGGTTGCCGAACACCACGACCACGTCGGCGGCCTTGGCGGCGGCGACGGCCGAGGCGATGTAGCGGCCGTCGTCGAAGGTGACCTTGGCGTCCGGCGCGCTCTTGCGGATCGCGGCCAGCGGCGAGGAGCCGTTGAAGTACTGGCTGCGGAAAGCGCCCATCATGCCCTCGCCGCCCAACGGCACGACGCGCTTGGCGCCGCCCGGAGGCACGACCTGCGAGGAGCCGCCGCCCGACAGCACGCCCGCGTCGGCGTGCCCGCCGATCACGGCGATGGTCTTGGCGGTCTTGGCCAGCGGCAGCAGGCCTTCGCGGTTCTTCAGCAGCACCACGCCTTCGGTCGCCGCGGCGCGGGCGATCTCGGCGTTTGCGTCATAGTCGATGGCGCCGCCCGGGGTCACCGGCTTGTCGAACAGGCCGGCGGCGAACATCGAGCGCAGGATGCGGCGGCTGGCGTCGGCCAGGCGCGCGGCCGGGACCTCGCCCTTCTCGACGGCGGCCTTCAGCGGCTCGCCGAACCAGATCTTGGCGTCGAGCTGCTCGCCCGACTGCTGGTCCAGGCCCTTGAGGATGTAGTCGGTGGCGTGGACCGCGCCCCAGTCCGACATCACCCAGCCCTTGTAGCCCCAGTCGCCCTTCAGGACGTCGTTGAGCAGGTGGGGATTGCCGCAGCTGTAGTCGCCGTTGACGAGGTTGTAGGCGCACATCACCGAGCCGGGCTGGCCCTTTTCGATAGCGATCTGGAAGGCCAGCAGGTCGCTTTCGCGATGGGCGGCCTCGTCGATCACCGAATTGGCGAAGTGGCGGCTGGTCTCCTGGCCGTTCAGCGAGAAGTGCTTGATCGTCGAAACGATCCCCTGATCCTGGATGCCCTTGATCTGGGCGGCGGCCAGGTTGGCGGCCAGCCAGGGGTCTTCACCGAGATATTCGAAGTTGCGGCCGTTACGCGGGTCGCGGGCCAGGTTCACGCCGCCGGCCAGTTGGACGTTGAAGCCCTTGGCGCGCGCTTCGCGGCCGACCACCGCCCCGCCGTCATAGGCGAGCTTGGGATTGAAGGTGGCGGCCAGCGACAGGCCCGAGGCAAGGGCCGTCGCGCCGTCACCGGGACGCACGCCCAGCGGGTTGGTGACGCCGAGGCTGGCGTCGCTTTCCTGCAGGGCCGGCACGCCCAGGCGCGGGATGCCGGGGATGTAGCCGGCCGAGCCGATCGCGCCCTCGGGTTTCTTGATGCCGAAAATCGGCATCGACATCGGGCCGTGGACGAGGCCGATGCGCTCGTCGAGGGTCAGTTCCTTCTCCAGCAGGGCCGCGCGCTCGTCGGGCGAGAGCTTGGTGTTCATCCACGGCTGGGCGGTTTGGGCGGACGCGGCGGAGGCCAGCGAAAGGGCCGCGATGCTGGCGGCGGTCGTCAGACGGATCATGGTCGCGGGTCCTCAGTAGGTCAGGCCGTAGTGGATCGGATAGAGCGGCTTTTCGCTGTCGTGCGGGGCGTCCTCGGCCTGGGCCTCGACGGCGGCCATCGACGACGGCAGCTCGAAGGGCAACTTGCCGCGAGCGTGCGCCTTGCCCGTCACGGCGTCGAGGAAGGCCTCGTCGCTGGCGCCGAAGTCGCCGATCAGCACGGCGGCCTTGTCGCGGACATTGGTCAGGATCGCCGGGCGGTCGAGATAGACGCTAACGATGGTGGGAACCTTGGCCGAGGCGGCCTTGATGGCCTCGTAGTCGGCATTGCCGTCCTTGAACGACAGGTCGCCCTCGTGCTGGAAGCTGCCGAAGGTGTAGTTCGGGTGCAGGGTCTCGAACGGCGTCGCCGCGCGGATGATGGCCAGGTCGGCCTGGGCCAGATCATCGACCGGCGTCAGGCCGTAGGCCTTGGCGACGTCGGGCGACACGCCCTTCAGCCAGACCTTGCGGCCGGCACCCTTAAGCGGCAGCAGGCCGTTCTTGTTCTCCAGCACCGTCAGGGCCGCGCTCTGGGCCGCCTTGCCCTCGGCGACGAAGGTCTTGGAACCGACCACGGCGGTGGCGGCCTTGGGATCGACATAAGGGTTCTCGAACAGGCCCTGCTCGAACTTCACGACCAGGATGCGCTTCACGGACTCGTCGATGCGCGCTTCGGTGATCTTGCCGGCCTTCACCGCGGCCACCAACTCGGCCGTGTCCTCGACGCCGCCGAACTGATCCAAACCCGCATTGACGCCCTTGGCGTAGCGGTCGACCTTTGCCAGGTCCTCGACGCCCCAGGCGGTGGAGAAGCCTTCGAAGCTGGGGCGCACGCCGGCGGGGAAGCCGTTGCGGCAGGTCTCGCCACAGTCGTTGGTGATCGCCCAGTCGGACACCACCACGCCCTTGAAGCCGTGCTTGCCACGCAGCAGGTCGGTCAGAAGCTGCTTGGAGAAGCCGGCGGCGACCGGCTCCAGCGCCGTCCCTTCGAGGGAGACGCCCTGCAGGATGGCGTAGGTCGGCATGACGCCGACGACGCCGGCCGAGAACGCCTCGTCGAACGGCTTCACGTGCAGGTCGAACTGGCCCTTGGGGAAGACGGCGTAGCGGCCGTAGCTGTTGTGGCCGTCGAAGCCCTTGGCCGAAGCGCCGTAGCCGACCCAGTGCTTGACCACGGCCGAGACGCCGTTGCCCGCAAGGCCGGTGTCGCCGCCCTGGAAGCCCTGGATGTAGGCCTTGGTCATCTTGCCGACGAGATCGGCGTCCTCGCCGAAGGTGCCGTTGGTGCGCGGCCAGCGCGGCTCGGTCGACAGGTCGGCCATCGGCGACAGGGCCTGGTGGATGCCGACGGCGCGATATTCCTGGCGGGCGACGTCGCCGAAGCGCTTGACGAGCTTGGCGTCGCCAATGGCGGCCAGGCCCGGGGCCTCGGGCCACTTGGAGAAGCCGCCGGCCTCGACGCTGGCGCCGGCCGTGAACTGGAAGTGGTGGCGCGGATCGGTGCTGATCGTCGCCGGCACGCCCAGGCGGCCCTTCTCGGCGACGGCCTGGATGGCGTTGTTCTGCTCGGCCAGGAAGGCCGGGGCGCCCGCCAGGCGAGTGATGAAGGTGGTGACGTGGCGGTCGATGACCAGCGGCGTCGCCTTGGCCATGTCGTAGCCCGAGCCCATGCCGGCCACGCCCATCGGCCCGGTCGCCGGTAGGGTGCCGTGCATCATCTGACCAGCCTTCTCGTCCAGCGTCATGCGCTTGGTCAGGTCGGCGGCGCGGACTTCGGGAGACAGGCGCCAGTCCTCGTAGGGCTCCAGCTTGCCGTCGCGGTCCAGGTCGCGGAACTTCAGGCCGTCGACCGTGATGACCTTGCCGTCGCGGACGCCCAGTTCGGGTTGCTTAGGTGCGGCGGAGGCCGCACCGCCGAGGATCGCGGCCGAGGCGGCCAGGAGCAGAAGTCGGCGGTCGAGGATCATCGGCTAGACTCGCTTGCGAACACGAAAAACAAAGCGCGCCCGGCGGGCAGGGTCCACCGGGCGCGAGGGGGAAGTAGAGAAGGCTAGAAGGTCACGCCCAGACGCAGGCCGTAGGTGCGCGGCGGGGCGTAGTATTCACCTGCCCCATTGGTGGCCAGGCCCGTCGTCGAGTTGGGCGACGAAGCGGTGCGGACCGCGTCGTCCTCGAGGTTGCGGACATAGCCCTGCAGGGTCCAGCGATCGTCGGCGCTGGCGTAGGTCAGGCTGACGTCGGTCTTGGTGAAGGCCCCTTCCCGGTTCTGGGCGAAGCCGTGGTACTCGAGGTTCTTGGCGCTTTCGTAGTGGCTCTGGATGCGGCCGGTCAGGGTGCCGCCGAAGCTCGGTTCCCAGATGTGCTGGTAGCCGAGGTTGATGCTCCATTCGGGCGTACGGGCCATGCGGCAACCGGAGAAGTCGGTCGAGCGCGGCGCGGCGGCCGAGTAGTTGGTCGTGTAGCAGGCCGCCACCGACGCATTGGCGCTGTTGTTGGAGAACGAGTCCCCGCGCGGCAGCACGAAGTCGGTGTATTCGGCGTGCAGCCAGCCCAGGGTGGCGTCGATGCGGTCGTGCTCGGTGATCGCCAGGTTGGTCTCGAACTCCAGGCCGTAGATCTTGGCCTTGTCGGCGTTCAGGGTGACCGTGGCGTCCTGGCCGCCGATGGTGCCCAGGGCGCTGACCTGGAAGTCGCGATAGTCGTAGAGGAACGCCGTGGCGTTCACCTGCAGGCGGTTGTCGAGGAAGCGGTTCTTCACGCCGGCCTCGTAGGAGGTGATCTTCTCCGGCGCATAGACGTTGTCGGTGACGCCGTCGTAGTAGCCGCCCGCCTTGTAGCCCGTGGCGATGTTCGCATAGAGCATCGAGGTCGAGGTCAGGTCGAAGTCGGCGCCGATCTTCCAGTTCGTGGCGTCCCACTTGGCGTTGGCGATGTTGGCCACCACCGTCGAGACGATCGCCCCGCTGGAATTGGTCAGGTAGGTGCCGCCGGTGCGGCCCTTCTTGTCTTCGGTGTAGCGCAGGCCGCCGGTGACGCGGAACCGGTCGGTGACCTCGTAGGTGGTCTGGCCGAAGACGGCGATGCTTTCGGCGGTGATCTCGGGCTGGATGAACGACAGGTACGAGTTGGTCGCCAGGAAGACGCGGAAGTCGACGTTGTTGTCTTCGGTGAAGCGGTAGAGGCCCACCACCCACTTCAGCTTTCCGGTGTCGCCGCCCAGGCGCAGCTCGTGCGACCAGGTGTAGTCCTTGCCCAGGAAGTAGTTCGGCGCGCCCGTGCTGGCGTTCTCGCCGCTGCGGTCGAGCTTGGAGAAGTTGTAGCCGACCAGATAGGTCAGGGTCGCGAAGCCCAGGTCCCAGTTGGCTTCGGCGCCGGTGCTGAAGAAGCGGTTGTTACGATAGATGTTGGTGGCGCAGTAGCAGGTCCAGGGATCCCCGGTGACCTTGGTGGTGCCATAGGTCTGGTCGCCGCCGCCTGCGCCGCCCTGGTGCAGATAATCGGCGTTGACCAGCAGCGAGAAGCTGTCGCTGGGCTTCCACAGCACCCGAACGCGGGCCGACTTGTCGTCCTGGTCGTAGCGGTCGTTGCCGCCAGTGCCGGGGCCGGCGTTGATGGCGTTGACGTAGCCGTCGTGGCGGCTCTGCTGGAACGAGGCGCGGACGGCCAGGTCTTCGCCGAGCGGCACGTTGATCATGCCCGAGGTGGTGATGGCGCTGTAGTTGCCGACGTCGAGCGAGCCCGCGCCCTGGTATTCGCCGAGGACCGGCTTCTTGGTGATGACGTTGATTGCGCCGGCGGTGGCGTTACGGCCGTAGAGCGTGCCTTGCGGACCGCGCAGCACTTCCACCCGATCGATGTCGTAGAACAGCGCGCCCAGCGAGGTGGCGCGGGCCTGGTAGATGCCATCGATGTGGTAGGCCACGGCCGGGTCGCCGACCTCGGTGGTGTTGGTGCTGCCGATGCCGCGCAGGAAGACCTGGGCCGTGCCGGCGCCGCTGTTGGTGATCTGGAGGGCCGGCACCTGGCTGGCCAGGTCGACCACGGTCTTGACCCCTTGGGATTCCAGCTTGTCGCCGGTGACCGCCGAGACGGTCAGCGGGGTCTTCTGCAGGTTTTCACTACGCCGCTGAGCGGTGATGACGACCTCGTCGAGCTGCACGGCCTCGCCCTCTTGGGCGAAGGCGGCGGGCGCGTTGAAGCAGACGACCGCCAGGGCGGCCGAAGCGAAGAGCATGGTGCGCATGTCTGTCCCCTTTCCTGCGCGGACCGGACGACGGATCGACGCTTTCGCGTCGCCGGTTCCAGCCGGTTCCCGGCGCCGTTTTGACGTCCGGGATATGTTTCCTCCGCCCCTTGTCCCGGGGCTTGAGCCGACGCTGCGCTGGCGGGATGTCCCGACGACGACAACGTTGTCGTAAATTGACACCACGATACGACAACGTTGTCTATGCCATTTTCAAAAGACACCGCTGTCTGGAATTTTGATCGCTAAATTGCGGAAATTTGGGAATTCAGAATCCCAATTTCTTCGAATAATCGATCACAATCGACCTCAACCACTCCGGGAGCCTAGGGCTTCGGAGCCGCCGATGAGCCGCGTTCCACGAGGTGATAGTCGAGCTGCCTGGCGGCCGTGCGGTTGCGGAAACGGGGGTCGCCGAATCCTTCGATCAGCATCTGCGCCGCCGCCTCGGCCATTTCGGCGATCGGCTGGTGCACGGTGGTGAGGCTGGGCCAGGACGATTCCGCCAGCGGACCATCGTCGAAGCCGACCACGGTGAGATCCTGCGGCAGGGAAAGACCGCGCTTGGAGGCCGCCGAGATCACGCCCAGGGCCATGGCGTCGTTGGCCGCGAAGATCGCCGTCGGCGGTTCGGACGCCGACAGTAGCTGGTCGCCGGCCTCCAGCCCCGACAGCGGCATGAAGTCTCCGTTAGCCACCCATTCGGGCCGTACGCGCGCGCCACGCTCGGCCATGGCGGTCATGTAGCCCTCGCGCCGACGACGAGCCGAGCCGTGGTCGGCGGGGCCGTCGATGAAGGCGATCCGCCGATGCCCGAGATCCCACAGGCGGGCGGTCATGTCATGGGCGGCCTGCTGATCGTCCATGAACACGTAGGGCGAGCGGCCAAAGTCGCGGCCGGGCGCGACGCGCACATAGGCCAGTCCCTGGGCCTCGATCGTCGCCAGGATCTCGGGGTCGTCGCAGATCGGCGGCGTCAGGACGAGACCGTCGAACCGGCCAGCCTTCAGCGCCTCGGCGAAGGTGGGACCCCTGCCCTGCCCCAGGTCGTCGACCTGCTCGATTACCAAGTGATAGCCGGCCCGGCGACAGGCGCGCATGGCCCCGACCTGGACCTCGCCGACATAGTGGTAGGCGCCGACCCGCATGAACACGACACCGATCAGGTAGCTGCGGCGGCTGGACAGCGAGCGGGCCGAGACGTTGGGACGGTAGCCCAGCTTGGTGATCAGGTCCTCGACCCTGGCGCGGGTCTCGGGACCGACGCCCTCCTCGCGATTGATCACCCGCGAGACGGTCTTGATCGAGACGCCCGCCTGCTTGGCGATATCGACGATGGTGATGTCGCTCATGCGTCCCGCTCGGCCCTTCGCGGACGACCGCGAACGCCTGTGGTAGCGGGCGACGCGATCACCTCGCAAGCCCTGCCCTAACGGCAATCGACGACGCGGGGATCCAGCAGGGTCCGGGCGGCGCAGGCCGCGTGGGTCATGGGCCGGTGATAGGTCAAGGGCGCGTAGAACAGGAAGCCCAGCAGCACCGCGCCCGCCCCACCCGCCAGCAGCAGGCCGCGCCAGCGCGCGAAGGCAGGCCAGTTGGCGCAGGCCTCCTCGAAGGCCAGGACCGCCAGGGCCCAGCTAAGCAGCAGTCCGGGGAAGTAGTGGTAGAGGTACAGGACCCTCTGCTGGGCCAGCATCAGGTGCGCGGCCATGAAGATCACCCACCCCGCCAGCAGGGTCAGCATCAGGCGGCGACGCGTGGCCGACTCGTCATCTCGCGCCCCGCGCAGGACCAGCAGAGCCGCCGCGCCGAGCACGCCCAGCAGCCCGATCGTCCAGCCCGCCGGATTGCCGGCCAGTTGCAGGTAGCTGGTCGTGCGGCCGTCGCTGTCCCAGCGGTAGTTGATCGCTCCGCCCATCACCGGCCAGGCCAGGGGCGAGGAGCCGTTCGGGTCGGCCTTGGGCGTGCCGGTGAAGTCGGCGGCGATGTAGCGCCGATAGTCCACGCCCGCCGCCCAGACCACCGCCGGCGACAGCGAGCGGCGCCCTTCGAGGTAGGCTTGGTAGGTCGGCGAGACGAAGGCCGCGTCGCGCGCGCCGGCCGGCTCGCCGCGCATCGGCGGCAGCGGCGCGACCGCCAAGTGGACGACCATCGTCGCTACGACCGCCACCAAGCCGCCGACCGCTAGGGCGCCGGCGTGAACGGTCGCTGTTCGCCACGGGCGCGGTCCGCGCAAAGCGAGCGCTGGCAGCAGCAGGCCGATCGGCGCCAGGACGAGCGCGTTCAGCCGCACCATCGCCGCCAGGCCAATCAGGCCGCCGAAGGCCAGGGCCTCGACGAGCCTGGGTCGCCCCCGTCGCGCGGCGATGGCCAGGACCAGCAGCGCCGCCAGCACGAAGGCCGACTGGAAGGCGTCCAGATGTCCGGCCCGGAACTGCACGGCCAGGGCGTTGTCGAAGATGTAGAGGTTGGTGAAGGCCAGGGCCGCGCCCAGGCGGCCGCCGGCCAGCACCAGAGCCAGCCGGAAGAACAGCGCCGCCCCAAGAACGCCGAACAGCGCCGAGGCGGCGCGAACGCCCCAGTAGCTGTAGCCGACGGGGACGTCCTCGCCCTTGACCGACTTGGTCTCGGCCAGGCGGTGCACCGGCAGGTTCTGATTGTCGTTCACCACCAGGGCGCCCGCCGCGATCAGCATAAGGCCAAGCGGCGGGTGCGAGGCGAACTGGGCCGTGCGCTCCAGATAGCGCTGGGTCGAGGTCAGGTAGTAGGCCTCGTCCCAGGTCGGCTGGGCGGGAGCCCCCAGGCGCGGGACGAGGACGAGCGCCGACAGCACGGCGACCAGCAGGGTCGCCAGCCATCGCTCCTTCGCCGTCGCTGCTCCCGCCCCCACGGTCATGCGTCAGACCGCCAGGCCGACCACGACCGTGCCGGTGTAGCCTGCCGACACGCTGCCGCTGAGGCTGGGCGTCTGGGCGGCGATCTGGGCGCTGGTGTTGTCGCCGAAGACGTTGTCGCTGGCGATGGTGATCGCCGCCTTGTTGGTGACGCTGGCGCTGTAGCCGGTGGCCCCGGCGTAGACCGTGTCGCTGATCGCGCTGGGCATGGCGAACTGCGAGACCAGCACCCGATTGGCGTAGCCCGTGGCCGTGGCGAGGCTGGGATAGACCTCGAAGTGGATGTGCGGCCAGCGGCCCGAATAACAGCCCGGATAGATGGTGGTGAAGGTCACCTGGCCGTTGCTGTCGGTCACCTGCACGCCGCGCAGGTAGTTCTCGCTCTGGATGCCGCTGGAATAGAGCGAGTAGTTGCCGTCGCGCGTGCAGTGCCAGATGTAGATGGCGTAGCCCGACAGCGCCGCGCAGCTGTTGTTGGTGTTGACCAGGGTAATGGTCAGGGTCAATTGCACGCCCGGCGCCGTGGTCGTCGAGCTGCCGAAGCTGGACCGGATGTCGCTGCGCACCACGCCGCTGACGGCCAGGATGTTCGACACCGTGCCGTTGACGCTGTTGGAGCCGTCGCTGGGATAGGGTCCGTTGGTCTCGGTCGGGTCGGCGATACAGCTGCTGACCGAGGACGAACTCGACGAGCTGCTGCTGGAACTGGAGCTCGAGGAACTGGACGAGCTGGAGCTGCTGCTCGACGAGGAAGACGAGGTCGAACCGCCCGAGCTGGAGCCGCCGCCCCCGCCGCAGGCGGCGACCAGGGCGGCCGTGCCGCCCGTGGCGAGCCAGGCCAGCATGCGGCGACGCTCGACGATGCGAGCGTTCATGATCACCAGGTCATGCTGCAGGCCCAGATCGTGCTCTTCGATGGGGTGGTCGTCGTGCATGATGTCGCTGTTCCTCCGTGCGTGCGTCCGGAGCTGCCGCCCGCGTTGCTCGGGCCGGCGCTTCGGCGTCCTGCTTTTGAAACAGTGTAATTCGCTGGAAATATGCCGGATGGGTATTTCGGGCGTATCAGCACCCCGAAAGGCGATACAAAACCAATACATAACGACAAATTGCGGACGACTTGACCTCCCAATACTGGCTGCATGGGTTGGGAACCGCAAAGATTCCGTACTTTTCAGCAGCAATCGCGAAAGCTGGCGGCCGCCTGCGGCTTGGCGCTGGCGGCGACCGGCGCGGCCCACGCGCAGGTGTTGCAGATCGAAGACGACGGCGCGGTGCGCCAGGTCGGCGGCGGCTGGCCCCAGGCCGTCGAAACCGCCCCTGCCCCACGCGCCGAAACGGCTAACATCCCCGCGCCCTATCGCGACGCCGTGCTGGCTGCGGCCGCGCGCTATGACCTCAGCCCCGCCCTGATCGACGCCGTCGCTCGCTCGGAGTCGGGCTACGACGCCAAGGCCGTGTCGCCGGCCGGCGCGATCGGCGTGATGCAGCTGATGCCCGCCACCGCCCGCGCGCTGGGCGTCGACCCGACCGATGCGGCGCAGAACATCATGGGCGGCGCGGCCCACCTGCGCGCCCAGCTCGACCGCTTCGACGGCGCCGTGGACCTGGCCCTGGCCGCCTACAACGCCGGCGGCGGTCGCGTGGCGCAGTACGGCGGCGTGCCGCCCTTCAAGGAAACCCGCGCCTACGTGGCGACCAATCTCGACCGACTGGCCAAAGCCAGTCAGGCCGCTTCCCCCTTCTCTGGAGACGCCCCATGACCGCTCGCCTGTTCACTCCCGTACTGGCAGCCTCCCTGGCCATCTCGGCCCCGGCCTTCGCCAGCCCGCAGGGCGCCCAGCCGATCGCCAACGCCGTGGCCTGGGTGCAGGGCACGCTGCTGGGCAACGTCGCCACGGCCGTGGCGGTGATCGCCGTGGCCATGGTCGGCTTCCTGATGCTGACCGGCCGGATGAACTGGCGGTTCGGCGCCACGGTGGTGCTGGGCTGCTTCATCCTGTTCGGGGCCGGCACCATCGTCGCGGGCATCCGCGCCGCGGCGGGCTGACCGGTCATGGCCGACCTCGTCCGCACCCCGATCTTCCGCGCCCTGACCCAGCCGCAGATGTTCGCCGGCGTCACCTACAGCTTCTTCGTGATCAACGGGATCGTGACGACGGAAGCCTTCCTGGTGACCCGCTCGTTCTGGGCGCTGATCGTCGCGGTCGTGGTGCACGCGATCGGCTACTTCGCCTGCCTGAAGGAGCCGCGGATCTTCGACCTGTGGCTGACCCGGGTGAGCAGGTGCCCCCGTGTCGGAAACTGGCGCCGCTGGCGCTGCAACAGCTACGCCCCCTGAGAGCATGGCCATGACCCGCGAAAAGCCCCGCTGGACCGGTTTCGCCGCCTGGACGCAAGGCGAGCAGCGCGCCGGCGACCGCCTACCCTACGAGGGCCTGATCGACGAACGCACGGTGCGCCTGCGCGACGGCTCGCTGATGCAGGTGCTGCACCTGGAAGGCTTCGCCTTCGAGACCGCCGACACCGAGGAGCTGAACCACCGCCAGGCCCTGCGCGAGGCAGCGCTGCGGGCGATCGGCGGCTCGCGCTTCGTGGTTCGCCACCACATCCTGCGCCGGCGCGTGCAGGCGGGGCTGACGGCCAGCTTCTCCGACCCGGTCTGCCGGATGATCGACCAGCGCTGGCAGGCGCGGATGGCCGGCCGCAGCCTGTTCGTCAACGACCTGTTCCTGACCATCCTGCACCGCCCGGCGCGCGGCAAGGCGGGCCTGGTGGACCGCGCCGCCCGCCTGCTGAACGCCGGCATGGGCGAGACCGCCCGCCAGGCGCAGGAGGCCCGCGACCTGCGCGAGCTGGACGCCGCCCGCGAGGCCCTGAGCGCCGCCCTGCAGGCCTATGGCCCCCGCGTACTGGCCAGCTACGAGACCCCCGCCGGCCGCTGCGCCGAGCCGCTGGAGTTCCTGTCGGCCCTGTTCAACGGCGAGCTGCGGCCGATGCTGTGGCCGGCCGGAGACGTCGGCCAGCACCTGCCCTATCGCCGGGTCAGCTTCGGCCTCGACGCCCTGGAACGGTCGGACCTCGGCCAGGGCAAGGACTACGCGGCGATCCTGTCGCTGAAAGACTATCCGCCCTCGGCCGCGCCGGGGATGCTGGACGCCCTGCTGCGCCTGCCCTTCGAGATGACCCTGTCGGAGAGCTTCGCCTTCGTCGATCGACAGATCGGGCTGGAGCGGGTCGACACCGCCCTGCGCCGCTTCCGCGCGGCCGATGACGATGGCGCGAGCCTGCGCCAAGGCCTGGTCGAGGCCAAGGACGACCTGTCGTCCGGCCGCTCGGTGCTGGGCGAGCACCAGATGAGCCTGCTGGTCCGCGCGCCGGACCTGGCCAGCCTGGACGGCGCGGCGGCCGCCTGCCTGTCGACCCTGGCCGATCTGGGCGCCGTCGCCGTGCGCGAGGACATCGGCCTGGAGCCGGCCTTCTGGGCGCAGTTCCCCGGCAACGAGGCCTATGGCGCGCGCCGGGCCCTGATCTCGACCGGCGCCTTCGCCAGCCTGGCCTCGCTGCACAGCTTCCCGACCGGCCGCGCCAAGGGCGTGCACTGGGGCCAGGCGATCACCGTGCTCGAGACCACCTCGGCCACGCCCTATTTCTTCAACTTCCACGCCGCCGACCTGGGCAACTTCACGATCATCGGCCCGTCCGGCTCGGGCAAGACGGTGGTGATGAACTTCCTGGCCGCCCAGGCCCAGAAGGCCCGCCCGCGCACCGTGATCTTCGACAAGGACCGTGGGGCCGAGATCTTCGTGCGGGCCATCGGCGGCGGCTATTCGGTGCTGCGGCCGGGCGAGCCGACCGGCTTCAACCCGCTGCAACTGCCCGACAGCCCGGTCAACCGCGCCTTCCTGCGCGACTGGATCGCCCGCCTGGCCTGCGGTCCGGGCGAGGCCCTGACGCCGGACGAGGCGGTGCTGGTCGCCGGGGCGGTCGACGCCAACTACGACCAGGATCCGGCCTTCCGCCGCCTGCGCTATTTCCGCGAACTGCTGGGCGGCCGTCGCCGTCCCGCGCCGGGCGATCTGGCCGCGCGGCTGGCGCCCTGGTGCGGCGATGGTCCGCACGCCTGGCTGTTCGACAACGAGACCGACCGCCTGGACCTCGACGCCAAGGTGCTGGGCTTCGACATGACCCAGCTGCTGGACTCTCCCGTCCTGCGCACGCCGGCGATGATGTACCTGTTCCATCGCGTCGAGGAGCGGCTGGACGGCGAGCCGACCATGATCCTGATCGACGAGGGCTGGAAGGCCCTGGACGATCCGGTGTTCGCCGCCCGCATCCGCGACTGGATGAAGACCCTGCGCAAGCGCAACGCCATCCTGGGCTTTGGCACCCAGAGCGCCCGCGACGCGCTGAAAAGCCAGGTCTCGACGGCGATCATCGAGCAGGCCGCCACCCAGATCTTCATGCCCAATCCTCGGGCCCAGGCGGAAGACTACGCCGACGGCTTCGGCCTGACCGAGCACGAGCTGGACCTGGTGCGCGCCCTGCCCGCCCATGCCCGCTGCTTCCTGGTCAAGCACGGCGCCCACAGCGTGGTGGCGCGGCTGGACCTGTCGGACATGCCCGAGATCGTCACGGTGCTGTCGGGCCGCGAGACCACGGTGCGCCGTCTGGACGAACTGCGTCGCCGGCTGGGCGATCACCCGGCCTTCTGGTGGCAGGAACTGACCGGGACGCCCTATCCCGGCCCGACGCCCGTGGCCGTCATCGCCGCCGCCAGCGAGGACGTCATCCCGCTGCGGAGCGCGGTCTCGTGAGCGCCTGCCCCGCCCTGCTGAGCGCCGACGGCGGCTTGGCCGATGGCATGGCGGCGCTGGACTGCCAGCTGAACCTGGCGGTCAGCGCCGGCTACGGCCGACTGTTCGGCATGGGCGGCGTGTTTGGCGCGACCCTGACCGGGCTGCTGACCATCTATGTCGCCTTCGTCGCCTACGGCCTGATCACCGGCCGCACCCGGCTGGGCCTGTCGAGCCTGACGCCGCGCATGGTGGTGCTGGGCCTCGTCCTGACCTTCGCCACGGCCTGGCCAGCCTATCAGGCCGTGGTCTACGGCCTGCTGACCGGCGGACCCGACCAGATCGCCTCGGCCCTGCTGGGCGCGCCGCACGGCGCGGCCCGGGCCTTCGCCGCACGGCTGGACGTGGTGTTCGAGCAGGTGGCGGATCTGGCCAAGGACCTCGGCCAGGCCGGGCCGGCCAACGACCCGCAGGTGCAGACGGCCGTCAAGCTGACCTGGGCCAGCGCCCTGATGCTGTTGATCAGCACGGCGGGCCTGCTGATCGTCGCCCGCATCGTGCTGGCCGTGCTGCTGGCGGTCGGCCCCGTGTTCGTCGTGCTGGCGCTTTTTCCCCGCACCCGCGGCCTGTTCGAAGGCTGGATCAAGACCGCCAGCGCCCTGGCCTTCACCCCGATGCTGCTGACCCTGGGTGGCGCCGGCGTGCTGGCGGCGCTGGGACCGGTGATCGCGGCCATCGGCGACGACCCGGCCGCCGCCGTGGCCGAGACCCGCCCGATCCTGACCCTGTTCCTGGGCTCGGTCATCTACGTGATGCTGCTGCTGGCGCTGGCCTGGGCGGCCTGGAACATCACCCGCGGCTGGCGGCCGTTCGGTGTTGCGAGCGACGCCGCGCCAGCGCCCGTCGAACCGGCGCGGACCATGCACGCCGCCGCCGGGACCGTCGGCGTCGACGGACGCTCGCCGGTCGACGCCCGCACGGCCGCCGTGGTCGCCGCCGTCTCCGCTCAGCCGGCGACACGACGCGACGCTCCCGCCGATCGCCGCGTGGAAATCGTCCCACAACCGACCGCCGCGTACTCGGCCGCGCCGTCCCCGCGTCGCGCCGCCGCCCGTCCCCGCACCGAAGGCCTGGGCCAGCGTCATCGCCCCCAGCCCGCCGCCTCCCCCCTGACCGCGAACCCTGGATCATGAGACACGCCCTGCTCCTGCCGGCGCTCGCCGCCCTCGCCCTTCCCCTGGCCGCTAAAGCCTCGGACGGCCGCATCCGGATGGTCGACTACGACGACGCCGTCGTGGTGCGGGTCGACGGCTGCTTCGGCTTCCAGACGATGATCGAGTTCGCCCCCGGCGAGCGGATCGAGAACGTCGGCCTGGGCGACGCCGCCCAATGGCTGGTCGCGCCCAACAAGCGCGCCGACATGCTGTTCGTGAAGCCGGCCTACAAGACCAGCCACAGCAACATGACCGTCTCGACCGACAGGCGGCGCTACAGCTTCGAGCTGGTCGCCAGGCCGACGGCGGCCTGCGCCAAGGGCCAGGTCGTCTACGACCTGCGCTTCCGCTATCCGCACGAGCCCGTCGCCGAACTGGCCGGCGCCGCGCCCGTTCCGACCGCGCCCGCCGAGCCGGAGGTTCCGCCGCCCGAACAGCGCAACCTCGCCTACACCTTCACCGGCGCGGCCGACACCGTGCCGATGCGCGTGTTCGACAACGGCAAGGCGACCTATTTCCGTTGGTCCGAAGGCACGACCACGCCGGCCGTCTACGCCGTGGCCGCCGACAAGTCCGAGAGCCTGGTCAGCTTCACCTCGCAGGGCGACTGGCTGGTGGCCAGCCAGGTGGCGCCGGCCTTCGTGCTGCGGCGGGGCAACGCCGTGGCCGTGCTGCACAACGATTCCTACCAGACCCCGGCGCTCGACGCCGCCTCGCCGCAGCCGCGCCCCGAGCCGCCCGCCAAGCGCTCGCGCCTGGCGCTGTTCTCCTCCAGCAAGGGCAAGTCCGATGTTCGCTGAAGCCGACCGCTCCGGACACGACCCGCGCCGCCGGCTTTCGGCCGACGACCTGCGGCTGGCCTCGACGACCGCCGCGCCGGACGTCGCCCGGCCGCCTTCCGCCGCCGACGGCCTAGGCCTGGCGGCGGGCGTGGTCGCGGCCGTGGCGCTGGGCGGGATCACCATGCTGACCCTGAACGCCAAGCGCACCGCGCCGCCGGCCGCCAAGCTGGAAGCCGCGCCGGTGGCCACCGTCCCCGCAACGCCGGCCCCGCCCGCGCCGGTGGTCCTGGCCGCCGCGCCGCCGCCCGCCGCAGCGCCTCAAGTCGCGCCCGGACCGCCGCCGCTCGTCGGGGTGGATCCGAACCAGTCGCGGGCCGGGCCGATGGTGATCGACAACACCAATATCGAGGCCTCGGCGCCGCGCGTCTCGGGCGGTCCGGCGACCTCGGCCGCGCCGCAGGGCCAGCTCAGCGCCGACGAGCAGTTCGCGCTGCGGGCCGGCGCCGACGCCCCGCCCAGCGCCCGCGCGTCCAGTCTTTCCGACCCGGCTGGGACGGTCGTGCAGGGCGCGATCATCCCGGCGGTGCTGGAGACGGCGCTGAACTCCGACCTGCCCGGCTACGCCCGCGCCATCGTCAGCCGCGACGTGCGCGGCTTCGACGGCTCGCGGGTGCTGATCCCGCGCGGCAGCCGGCTGATCGGCCAATACAAGAGCGGCGTCGCGACCGGCCAGAGCCGCGCCTTCGTGGTCTGGACCCGCCTGATCCGCCCCGACGGCGTCTCGGTGCAACTGGCCTCGCCCGTCACCGACGAGAGCGGCCAGGCCGGGGTCGGCGGCAAGGTGGATCGCCACTTCGCCCAGCGGTTCGGCGCGGCGATCCTGCTGTCGGTGGTCTCGGGCGCGGCCTCGTCGCTGGGGAACGGCTCGTCGAGCACCGTGGTGATCGGCTCCAGCGGCGACGCCTCCAGCGCCGCCAGCCAGGCCTTGCAGACCGACGGCAAGATCTCGCCGACCATCCGCGTGGCTCAAGGTACGCCGGTGCAGGTGTTCGTCGCCCGCGACCTGGAGTTCGGCCGGTGAACGCCCCGGCGGCCTTTCCCCCGCAGGACGTCTATCTGCGCACCTACCTGGCGCCGTTCGCGCCTTGGCTGGAGCGCGCCGACGTCTCGGAGATCCTGGTCAACCGGCCAGGCGAGGTGTGGATCGAGACCGCCGGCGCGCGGAGCATGCAGCGCGTGCTCGTCCCCGCCATCGACGACCGCCTGCTGGAGCGGCTGGCCACCCAGGTGGCGCGCTGGACCTTCCAGGGCGTCAATCGCCAGAGCCCGCTGCTGGCCGCCACCCTGCCCGGCGGCGAGCGCCTGCAGATGGTCGGACCGCCGGCCACCCGCGCCGGCTGGGCCCTGGCCATCCGCCGCCATCGCCTGGCCGACCTGACCCTCGAGGCCTTCCGCAAGGGCCCGCTGCCGCCGCCCGTCGCCCCTCCCTCGCCCCAGGCTCTGGACGAGGCCGCGCGGCAGGATCCGATCGGCTTCCTGCAAGACGCCGTCGCGGCGAGGAAGACGATCCTGATCTCCGGCGGCACATCGTCGGGCAAGACCACCTTTCTCAACGCCCTGCTGCGCACCGCCCCGGCCGACGACCGCATCGTGCTGGTCGAGGACGCGCCGGAACTGGCCCTCTCCCAGCCCAACGCCCTTGGCCTGGTGGCCGTGAAGGGCGACGAGGGCGAGGCCAGGGTCGATGTCGACGACCTGCTGCAGGCCGCCCTGCGGCTGCGTCCCGATCGGATCATCCTGGGCGAAATGCGCGGCCGCGAGGCGGCCACGTTCTTGCGGGCGATCAACACCGGCCACCCAGGGTCGCTGAGCACGGTGCACGCCAGCACGCCGCGCGGCGCCCTGGAGCAGATCGCCCTCATGACGATGCAGGCGGGCCTGGCGCTCTCGCGGCGCGAGACCATCGACTACGTGTCGACCATGGTCGACGTCGTCGTGCAACTTGGCCGAATCGGCGGCGAACGACGGATTCTCGACATCCTGACGCTCAACTGCGGAGCGGAACGATGATCGGGTTTCCCGCCTCGGTCGCAAATACCACCCCCGCGCGACGTCGTGACGCGCATAGAGGCCCGCTTGCAGGCCCTCCCCCTATGACTCGGAGCCTTTTGGTGTGTCATAGTCCAGACGCGATGACCCCCGACGCCTCGATCACCGAGACCGCGACCGTCCTCCTGGTGGAAGACGACGACGTCCTCCGCCGCGAGATGGCCGGCTACCTCGGCGCCCAGGGCTACGCGGTGCGCCAGGCCTCGACGGTCGGCGCGGCGCGCGAGGTGCTGGACGCCCGCGCCGTCGACGTGGTGGTGCTCGACGTCAACCTGCCTGGCGAGGACGGCCTGTCGCTGTGCCGCCAGCTGGCGCGAGGCGATGGCCCCGCCATCCTGATGCTCAGCGCCATGGGCGAGCCGGTCGACCGGATCCTGGGCCTGGAGCTGGGCGCCGACGACTACGTGGTCAAGCCGATCCCGCCACGCGAGCTGCTGGCCCGGGTCAAGGCCCTGCTGCGCCGTCGCAGCGCCGCCGGTCCCCAGGGGAAGAACCCCAAGCGCAACACCTACGCCTTCGCCGGCTTCCGCCTGGACCTCGCCGCCCGCCAGCTGACCGCGCCCGGCGGCACGCTGCTGCTGCTGACGCGGGGCGAGCTGGCCATCCTGTCGCTGCTGCTCGACAACGCCCGCTCGGTGGTGTCGCGCGAGGACCTGCTGACCGTGATCCGCGGCGAGGCCGCCGAGACCGTCGGCCGGGGCGTGGACCTGCACATCAGCCGCCTGCGCCGCAAGATCGAGGCCCAGTGCGACCAGGAACTGATCAAGACCTATCGCGGCGTCGGCTACGTGCTGGACGCCAAGGTGGTGGTCGAATGAAGTCGCTGGCCGCCTCCTTGCGCCGTCCCAGCGCCCCGATCGCCCTGCAGATCGTCGCCCTGCTGCTGGCCAGCCTGGTCGTGGCGCAGCTGGCGACCCTGGCCCTGACCCTGCTTCTGCCGCCCAAGCCGCCGGCCCAGCACAGCCTCGCCGACATCGCCGCCGGCCTGAAGGGGGGACCGATCGACGCCAGCGAGACCCGTCCGCTGGTGCGCACGGTCGAGAAGGAGCCGCCGTCACTGTCGAGCCCCGGCTGGGTGGCGTCCGAAAAGTCGAGCGCCGATCTCGCCCGCCTGCTGAACGCCGATCCCGACGACGTGCGCCTGCTGTTCTACGCGCCGCCGCCCTTCGCCGGCGCGGGCGCGGCCAGCCGCCGGGCCGACGCCGCCGCCCTGCCCTTCACCGCCGTGCTGGGCTCCAGCGCCTACGCCCAGGGTCCGGCTCCCGGCGGCCGCATGGCCGGCCCCGGCGGCGGCATGATGGCCCAGCCGTCGGTCGGCCCCGGCTCGGTCGGCTTCCCGGTCAGCGCCGCCCAGAACAATCCCGCCATGTGGCGCGCCGCCCGCGCGGCCCTGGCTGGCAGCAACGGCGGCGCCCGTTCCGACTACCGCCCCGGCGGGACGCCTTCGCGCTACGGCCAGCAGCGCTTTCCCGGGACCAGCGCCGGCGGCGTTCCGCCCGGCGGGATCATCGGCGGCGGCGCCCCGCCGCGCGTCGGCCAGCGCCTGCAACCGCGCTTCGCCACCGACCCGCTGTTCACCGCCCCGTTCCGCTCGTCGAGCTTCACGATCGGCGCCCCGCAGGCGGTCGATCCGATCGAGGCCCTGCCACCGCCAGACATCAGCGACGACGACGCGCCGGTGACCAGCCACACGGTCGCCGTCGCCCCCGCCCTGACCGCCCGCGCCAAGCCGGCCAGCGAGGCTATCGGCGCCGCGCCGCGCCTGGCCTCGGCCGCGCCGGCCAAGCCCGCGGCCAAGCCGCAGCCGCAAGGCCGCCCGCTGGCCGCGCCCGTGGCCCGCGGCCTCTTCGGCCTGGCCCCCGCGCCCTATATCGAGGGCGACTTCGTGGCCGCCATGCGCGTCTCCGACGGTCGCTGGGTGACCTTGCAACCCAAGCCCGAGGGCTTCCCCAACAGCTGGCAGCGCCGCGTGCTGCTGTGGTTCCTGGTCTCGTTCGCCATCGTCGGCCCGATCGGCTACGTCTTCGCCCGTCGCCTGGTCGCGCCGCTGGCCGGCTTCGCCGACGCCGCCGAGGCCCTGGGCCGCGACCCGTCCTCGCCGGTCATGGCGGCCGACGGTCCGGCCGAGGTGGGCCGCGCCGCCCGCGCCTTCAACCAGATGCAGGCCCGCCTGACCCGGTTCATCAACGACCGCACGGCGATGATCGGGGCGATCTCGCACGATCTGCGCACGCCCCTGACCCGCATGCGCTTCCGCCTCGAGCGGGCCTCGCCGTCCCTGCGCCGCGAGATCGGCCAGGACATCGACCAGATGGAGGCCATGATCAATTCGGTGCTGGCCTTCATGCGCGAGAACGCCGAGGCCGGCGCCCGCCAGCACGTGGACCTGCGCTCGCTGCTCGAATGCGTGGTCGACGACGCCGAGGTCACCGGCGGCGACGTGGCCCTGGAGCCGGGCCAGACCCCGCAGGTCGAGATCGACGTGCTGGGCCTGCAGCGGGTGTTCACCAACCTCGTGGACAACGCCGTCAAGTACGGCGACAGCGCCCGGGTCAGCCTCTATGTCGACGGCGACGAGGCCGTGGCCGAGATCCGCGACAAGGGTCCGGGCATGAGCGAGGACGAGCTCAAGCGCGTCTTCACCCCGTTCTACCGCAGCGTCGCGGCCCGCACCTCGACCAAGCAGGGCGTCGGGCTTGGCTTGGCCACCTCGCGCTCGACCGTCCGGGCTCATGGCGGCGACATCCGTCTGGAGAACGTCGAAGGCGGCCTGATGGCCCAGGTCCGCCTGCCGTTGGCCGCCCAGCGCGGCGGGACTCAGACCGAACCGCCCCTGCCGATCGCGGCGGAGTGATCCTTCTCCCCTTGCGGGAGAAGGTGGCGGCGGCTTGCGAGGAACCTCCCCCACAGGGGGAGGTTCCTGGACGCACGGCCTCTCGATCTCACGCGGTGAACCGCTGAGTTGATCGAAAGGGAGCGGAGCGCCCGGGCGACGCCCGGAGGTGTGTAGACAGATACCGTTTCGACGAAGCCCGTGCGCTCCGCGCGGTCGTTTGGCTGCCGGCTTCCCGGGCGGCGGCGCTCTTAACGCCTTACCAGGACCGCCTTCGAGGTTTCCCTGTCGGGCGGCGGCGAGGAGAGGGGGTGTGCTCTGTAATCCTCGCCCAAGCCGACGGCGGGCGGGCCTGGCCAGCGCCAGGTCCCCGGACGCGACGGATCTTCCCAATCCGCCCCAGTCCCGCTCGATCGCATCCCGCCGCCGCATGGTCGCTGGCCGCGCGCCCCTTCGGTGCGGCGAGACCCAGTGATTATGCAGCGGGTTTGAGCGCGTCTGATCCAGGGCGCTGAGAAAGTTGCAAGGGGCTGGATTGGTTGGGGTTTGGTCCGGGCGTGACGAGGATTGGCAGCGCTCTATCCCCGTCCGCGATCCTTCTCCCCTTGCGGGAGAAGGTGGCGGCCGAAGGCCGACGGATGAGGGGTCTCTCAAACTTGAGACGCATCACCCGGCCTGACCGACGCACGCAGCTTCGAGGTCTAAGAGACCCCTCACCCGACCTCCCTCCGGGAGGCCACCCTATCCCGCAAGGGGAGAGGGATCAGGCGGCTGCGCGTTCGCGGGGATTGCACGGGGGAGGAGCAGGTTCAGAACGCGTCCTTGCCGGCGTCGCCGCCGTTGGAGCGGCGGGGGGCGGTGGGGAGTTTGGCGCGGGCGGATTCCAGGGCGTCGCCGACCAGGGCGAGGTTCTGGATGGCCGCCAAGCCCCACTGGGACGAGGCGTTGGTAGAGACGCGGGGGATCTCGACGATCGGCTCGATGACGGCCGGGCCTTCGATGCGGCGCTCGGTGGCCACGGCGCCGATGCCCAGGCCCGCGTCGCCGCTGAAGAACTCCATCCAGGCGCGTTCGGCCAGTGCCGAATCCTTGCGCTGGAAGGCGGCGTAGGCGGTCAGGCGCGAATGGCCTTCCTTGAGGTTGCGCCCCTTGGCCGGCGCGCCGGTCTTGGCCCGGAACTCGGCGTCGGAGGCGTTGTAGTACTGGCAGTAGTCGAGCCAGGCGTTCTTGTAGGCCGGGTCGTCGATCAGCTGGAACAGCTCGGAATGGACCTCGACGGCGCCGAACACCGCGTTGAGGTGCGAGACGCTGACCTTGTCGCCCGCGCCCAGGAAGCGGCCGGTCTTGAGGTCGAAGTCGGCGCCGCCAGCGAACCATTGCTGCTTGAAGCCGGCGATGCTGTCCATACCGGCCAGCAGGCGGTCACGCCAGCGCTTGTCGCCGGTGCGCTCCCACTCGGTGAGCCAGGCGGCGGCGAAGGCGCTCCAGCTGGTGCCGAAGCCCATGTCGACGACGCCCGGCGGGTGCGAGGCGGGGCCGTTCGGCAGCTTGCGGCTGATATCGACGCGGCTGAGAGTCTCGTCCGAGCCGATCAGGTCGTGCATCAGGTCGCCGACCCGCTCGTCGGCGGTCAGGTAGTAGTAGTAGCGGCGATAGGCGGCGTTGGAGACGCGCGGCTGCTTGGAGCTGTCGGCCCAGTGCTGGACGCCGTGGCGCGTGCCGAAGCCGCGATAGGGGCCAAGGTGGCAGACATCGACCTCGCCGGTGTGACGGGTCATGGCCTCGGCGAAGCGGAAGACGTCGGCGCGGCCCGAACGCACGAACGACAGCCACAGCCACAGGTCCGGCGACAGCTCGGAATTGGCCCAGGCGAAGCCGCCGATGTCGTAGCGCCAGACGTGACGGTCGCTGTCATAGGTGTGCATGACGTCGCCGTGGTTCCAGAAGCCGTACCAGCGGCGCTGTTCGACGTCCTTCATGTAGAAGTCGAGCAGGCCGTCGTTCTGGTCCTCGATGACCCGGCGGGTCGGGGTGGAGCGGTCGACCAGGCTCCAGTCGCCGAACACCTGCGCCGCCTTCAGGCGGGCCGGCGTGGCGACCAGGCGCGGGGCGGCGCGCAGGCGGCCGGCCATGGCCGCGAACTCATCCCGCGAGGGGGTGGTCGGCAGGGCCCAGAGGGTGATCTCGTTGGTGCGGGCGATGCCCAGCGGGCGGCCCCAGCCCTTTTCGTAGTCCTCGTAGGTGATCTCCAGGCCTTCGCGCTCGGCGGCATGATCGGTCTGGCCCAGGCCGTCGTGATAGAAGCGCAGGTCCATGGCCGGGGCGTCGGGCGACCACAGCCAGATGGTGAACTGCGCCGCGTCGGTGTGGGCGTCGCGGATGTCCAGGCGCGTGGGGCAGCGCTTCCAGAAGTCGGTCAGGGCGAAGGCGACGCCGCCGCTGGCCCCGCCGATATAGCCCAGGCCCGTGGCCCGGCCGCTGGTGACGGCGTCGATCCAGCCGTGACCGGCCTTGGTGCGCTTCTTGATGCTGAAGCCGTCGGAATTGGGCTGGCTCAGCGTGAAGTCGCCCCAGGCCGGGATCAGGTCCAGGCGCTTGGAGACGGTCGGGGCCATGCCCTCGAGCCCCGGGGTCTTCTGGCCGGCCACCTGGGCGTCGCGCCAGGCCTTGCCGGGATCGCGGCGCAGGCCGGTCAGCGGCCGCACGCCCTCGCCCCACACCCCGTCGCCCTCGCCCGAGAAGCGGACGTGGCGGTCGTAGAGCGGATCGGTCAGCGGGGCCGTGCCGACAAGGCCGAGGCCGCGCAGGAAGTCGCGGTTCTCGTCGCCGTCGAAGATGAAGCTGTGCATGATCCGCAGCGAGCGGGCGCCGGCATAAACGTAGAGGCGCAGGGTGAAGGGCAGCCAGGCGCGGTCGCCCTGGCGGTGCTGGCCTTCCAGCTTCACGACGGCGCGGACGGGACCCTTCTGCTCGACGGTCACGGCGGTTACCTCGCCCTCGAAGCGGGTCTGGGCGACGGGGCCGTCGTCGAAGTCGGGCTTGTCCTGGGTCAGGGCCACCAGGCGCACGTCGCGCAGGGTCTCGCGGCCGGCCACCGTGGCGCGGGCGATGACGTTGGGACCCTTGCGGGGGATCAGCCAGGACTGCTCGCCGCTGACGATCTCGACCGCGTCGGCGGTCTCGCGCACGGAAACGCCCGAGGCGGGCGCGACCGGCTTGCCGGGCTGGACCTTGAGGGCGACGGCGCCGAGGCCCGCGCCGGCCGGCACGGCGTGGCCGGTCCACTTCAGCGAACCGTCGGGCCAGTAGGCCAGCGGCCAGGTCTGGACGGGCACGGCCTGACCGTCGGAACCGGCGATCGTGAAGGTCGTCTTGGCCTTCTGGGCTCCCCGCGGCCAGGGCAGGCCGAAGGTCTGGCCCTCGTGGGCGGCGGGCGGCGCGCCGTCGAGCCAGCGGACGCCGTCAGCGTCCAGGGCGACAGGGGCCGGTGCGGCGGCCTGAGCGGCCTGGGCGGCGACGGGGACCATGGCCCCGGCCACGGCGGCCGTACGCAGGAAATCGCGACGATTGAAAGGATCCATGGCGGTGCGCCCTCCCGTACCGGGGCGGTCGAGACGCCGCGCAGACGGAAGACTACCCGCCCATTCAACACCGGAACGAGCGCAGGTTTATTCTCACATAATGGATAGTCAATGCATTATTTGGAATATGCTGTTTGAGCCGCGAACCAGGGCGTGATGCGCTCCAGCGCCTCCTTCACCAGCGGCGTCGAGACCGCGAAGCTGAAGCGGATGAAGTGTCGCCCCTCGACCGGGTCGAAATCGAGGCCGGGGGCCGTGGCCACGCCGGTTTCGCGCAGCAGGCGCTCGCAGAAGGCCAGGCTGTCGTTGGTCAGGTGGCCGATGTCGGCCCAGATGTAGAAGGCGCCGTCCGCCGGGGCGATGGCGGTCAGACCCAGCGCCGGCAGGGCGTCGAGCAGCAGCTGGCGGTTGGCGCGATAGACGGCGACGTGGCCCTCCAGCTCGTCGCGGGCGTCCATGGCGGCCAGGCCCGCGTGCTGGCTGAGCGACGGCGCGGTCAGGAACAGGTTGCCGACGAAGGCTCGGGCCCGGGCCGTCAGATCGGCCGGCGCGACCAGCCAGCCCAGCCGCCAGCCGACCATGCTGAAGTACTTGGAGAAGCTGTTGACGATCAGGGCCGTCGGCTCGAACTCCAGCATCGAGTGCGTGGGGCCGACGTAAGAGAGGCCGTGATAGATCTCGTCGGAGACGATGCGGATCCCGCGTTCGCGGCAGACCTCCGCTATGGCCTTCAGTTCCTCCGGCGGGATGATGGTGCCGGTGGGATTGGCGGGGCTGGCGATGATGACGCCGGCCGGCGCAGGCTCCAGCGCGGCCAGGGCGGCGGCGGTCAGCTGGTAGCGGCTCTCCGGCCCGCAAGCGATCTCGACCGGAGTCAGGTGCAGGGCTTTCAGGCTGTTGCGATAGGCGACGTAGCCGGGCCGCGCCAGGGCTACCCGGTCGCCGGGCGAGAAGGCGCTGGACAGGGCCAGCACCAGGGCCGGCGAGGCGCCGCAGGTCAGGATGACCTGCTCGGCCTCAATCGTGACGCCGTAGGTCTCCTGATAGTGGCGGGCGATGCGGGCCTTGAGCGCCGGGCTCTCCCAATAGCCCATGCCGTCGCTGTCGAGCACCTGGTGGGCGCGGGCGATGGCGGGCGCGGGCGCGCCGGTCGAGGGCTGGCCGAACTCCATGTGGATGATCGACGCCCCCTCCCCCTTCAGCTGGTGCGCCAGGCGGCTGATGCCGATGGCGTGGAAGGGTTCGATCTCGGCGCGGGTCATCGGCAGGCGGTCCGTCGGAAAACAGAGGCCGACTGCTAGACGGGTTTTGCGGTTTGCGCCATCAACCGCGACAGTTGAAGGGGGATGACCGATGTCCAAGAGCACGCCCGCGACCCTGGCGCTTTCCAAGGCCGGCGTCGCCTTCGAGGTGGCGACCTACGACTACGACCCCAATGCCGAACGCGTGGGGCTGCAGGCGGCCGAGGCCCTGGGCGTGGAGCCCGGCCAGGTGCTCAAGACCCTGATGGCCCAGGTCGACGGCAAGCCGGTGTGCGTGATCGTGCCGTCCGACCGCGAGGTCAGCATGAAGAAACTGGCGGCGGCCTTCGGCGGCAAGGCGGCGGCGATGATGAAGCCGGCCGACGCCGAGCGCCTGACCGGCTTCAAGGTGGGCGGGGTCAGCCCTTTCGGCCAGCGCAAGAAGGTCCCCACCGCCATCGAGGACGAAGCCTTCGTGCTGCAGCGGGTGTTCATCAACGGCGGCCAGCGGGGCTTGCAGGTGCTGCTGGCGCCGGCGGACGCCCAGGCCGCGGCGGGCGCGATCCGGGCGGCGCTGGTGGCTTAGAACCGGTACGTCAGCCCGATCTGGGCCACCGGGAAGTACTTGAAGTCCTTGGCGTCGTCGCGGACCTCGGCCTCTTCCTCGCGCAGGCGCTGCTGGAAGGTCGGGTCGTTGGACAGCGTGCCGCCCGAGGCCGTCAGGTCAACCTTGGGACTGTCGCTGAACGACACGCCGCCGAGCACGCGGAAGCCCCAGCCGCCCTCGTCGCTGAAGGTGTTGTCCCAGCCCAGGCCCAGGAACGGCTGGGCGTCGGAAAGCTCGACGTCGCCGGTGATGGTGCCGATCTGCTCGGGCGTGAAGGTGACGCCGCCGATCTCGGTGTTGCGGGTCGGGGTTCCGGAGAGGTTCAGCTTGCGCTTGCCGAAATAGCTGCCGCCCGAGACGAAGAACCCGCCCTGCATCGGGTGCCAGTCGAGGAACAGGCCGGCGGTCTTGGACTTGACCTTGCCGCTGTAGGCGACGTCGCCATAGGTCTCGTCGCGGTCGAAGTCGAGCCAGTCGCCGCCGCCGCGGACCACGAAGCTGTCGTTCAGGCGATACTGGGCCTCGAGCCCGACGCCGGGCGTGCCGATGTTGCCGCCGACGGCGAAGTTTCCGCCGTCCTGGGCCAGGGCCTGAGAACCGGCGGCCGCCAGCAGCGCCGCGCCGACACCCGCCACGAAAAATCGAATCTTCATTTCAGGACGTCCCTTGAAGTCTTGTTCGGGCGGCAAACCCTTGAAAGACGGCAAGAGTTCCTAAGGCTCAGCCTGCGGCGGGCTCCAGCCCCCTCGCCTCGCGCTCCTCGACCGCGCGGCGGACGGCTTCCAGGGCCTTGTCGACGACCGCGATCCCCGCGCCCTCGACCACGCCCTCGACGGTGAGGATCCGCCGCCAGGCGCGAGCGCCGGGCAGGCCGTGGAACAGGCCCAGCATGTGGCGGGTGATCCCGGCCAGGCGCCAGCCCTCGGCCAGGCTGCGCTCGATATAGGGGCGATAGCGCTCGACGGCTTCGAAGGGCGAGACGTCGGGAACGTCCAGGCCATAGACGCGGCGGTCGACTTCGCCCAGCAGGCCCGCCTCGTGATAGGCCGCGCGGCCCAGCATGACGCTGTCGACGTGCTTCAGGTGCTCCAGCGCCGCATCGACATCGGGCACGCCGCCGTTGATGGCGATGAACAGGTCCGGGCGCTCGCGCTTGAGCCGATAGACCAGCGGGTAGTCGAGCGGCGGGACGTCGCGGTTTTCCTTGGGCGACAGGCCCTGCAGCCAGGCCTTGCGGGCATGGACGATGAAGCTGGTGACGCCGGCGGCGACGCATTTGTCCACCAGGGTGAACAGCGCCTCTTCCGGATCCTGGTCATCGACGCCGATGCGGCACTTGACCGTCACCGGGACCTTCACCGCGTCGGCCATGGCGGCCATGCACTCGGCCACCAGGTCGGGCTCGCGCATCAGGCAGGCGCCGAACCGGCCGCTCTGCACGCGATCGGAGGGGCAGCCGACATTGAGATTGATCTCGTCGTAGCCGTAGTCCTCGCCGATGCGCGCGGCGGCGGCCAGGTCGGCGGGCTCGGAGCCGCCCAGTTGCAGGGCCACCGGATGCTGATCGGGCGTATAGCCCAGCAGCCGCTCACGATCGCCGTGCAGCACCGCGCCAGTGGTGACCATCTCCGAATAGAGCAGCGCCTGCGACGACAGCACGCGGTGCAGCGACCGACAGTGGCGGTCGCTCCAATCCATCATCGGGGCAACGGAGAATTTCGTCATAAGCGTTTGATTTTAAATCATATTCTTCGCCAGGATCAACTCATGTGAGCCGAGGCGATGGAGAGTGATTTCAAGGGCTTAGCGGATTTTCGTGCGCAAAACATGCCGAAAATCGCGGCTCGCCGCACAGGCTTTCACCGGACCATCCGCCGCGCCCCTCGCTCGCTCCCATCCCTGGGCCTGGAGCGCCTCTAATGCCTTGGCGGCTCGAGAAGCGTCAGCAGCACGATCCCGACCAGCGCCGTCAGGGCCTGCGGCGTCATGGCCGCGACGACCGATCCGGCGCTGTCGCCCGCCTGCAGCAACTGCCCGCCGACCAGGGGTCCGACGACGGCCCCGAGGCGCCCCCAGGCGACCGCTGCGCCCGATCCCCTGCCCCGCGCCGACGCCGGATAGTAGGAGGCCGCCGCGCCGTAGAGGGCGTAGTTGGCGCCGAGCACGAAGAAGCCGACCGCCCCGCTGAGGACCAGCACCGCCGCCAGGCCGTCGGCCCGGGCCAGCAGCATCAGGCTCGCGGTCAGGCCGACATAGCCGGCGATCATCGGCCAGCGCAGGCCGAAGCGGTCGACCAGCCGTCCCAGGATCAGGGCGCCGATTACGCTGGCGAAGTTGAAGCAGGCCGAGGCCAGGCTGGCCTGGGGCGCGAAGCCCTTGGCGATGACCAGGGTCGGCAGCCAGTTGAGCACCAGGTAGAGGATCAGCAGGGTCGGAAAGAACACGGCCCACAGCAGCAGCGAGGGCAAGGCCCGCCGCTCGCCGAACAGGGCGGCGCGGTTCACGACCATGTAGGCGATGATCACCGTCGGCAGCGTCGCGAGCCACGGCGCCAGGCCGCGCAGCGATCCCAGGCCGGGAAGACCGCCGAGCCCTGTCAGGGCCAGATAGGACAGGCCGTAGAGCGGGATCAGGCCCAGCCACGTCCAGGCCGCGCCGCCGGAGAGCGAAGGCGCGGGCCGCGCGGTCTCCTTCATCAGCACCAGGATCAGAGGGGCCAGCAGCAGCGGCGCCAGGCCGCCGATCAGGAACAGATGCCGCCAGTCGAGGTGGGGGTTCAGCCAGCTGACCAGGGCCACCAGCCCGCCGCCCAGCGGCATGCCGCAAAACATCATCGTGCCGGTCGAGCCGCGCTTGCCGGCCGGGGCCACCTCGGCGGCAAGGGCCATCAGATTGGGCAGGGCCGCGCCGAAGCCCAGGCCCGCGCCCAGCCGCGCGGCGAACAGCATCGAGAAGTCGTGGGCGAACATGGTCAGCAGGGTGAAACCGCCGAAGCCGAGCACCGCCCCCATCAGCACCGCCTTGCGCCCCAGGCGGTCGGCCAGCCAGCCGCCGAGCACCGCGCCCAGCACCAGGCCGATGTTGCTGGCCGCCAGGGCCTCGCCCAGCACCGCCTTGGCCAGGTGCAGCTCCGGTCCCAGCTTCGGCGCGGCCACGCCCATGGCCTGGATGTCGAAGCCTTCGAGCACGGCGACGAGGAAGCACAGCAGGACGGTGATCGCCCCGCTTTCCATGGCCGGCCGGCGCGCAGGCTCTGATCCCGTGGTCATCGTTTCCTCCCGGCCCTTCGCGGGCGCTTGTTGTTTCCCAGGCCCGTCAGGCGACCTTGAAGACGCCCAGTTCCACCCGGCGCGGCCGCCGCGCGCCGGCGCTGACGAAGACGCTTTCGGTCAGCCACAGATACGGCCCCGGCCCGACCTCGAAGATCGGCGTGGCGCGGAAATAGTAGAGCGCCGGATCGACGTCCTCGCCGGCCGTCAGGCGGCGCACGACGTCGGCGTCAGCCCGGCGCACGCCGGTGTTGATGATCCCGATCGTCGCCCCGTCGCTCATCCGCACGGTGTAGCGGGCCTGCAGCAGGGTGACGCCGTCAGGCCGGATCGTCTGCCAGTCGGCGCCGCCGGGCAGCACCTCGCCCGACAGGCACGGACCCGTAAGGCTGCCGCCGGTGATCGGGATCACCCGCCGCCGGCCGCCGCCGACCTCGCCCAGTTCCTGGGCCGGGCCGACCTCGACGGCGAGGTCGAAGACGTGCGCGAGGGTCGGCGGCGGGTTCGCCGCGACAGCTTGTGTCGTCCCCGCCAGGCCGGCCGCGGCGACGCCGAGACCCAGCCCGCGTCGACTGATGGGCGGAGGGTTCATGCGGGGGTCCTTTCCAGGATCAGGGCCTTGAGGATCGCCTTCTGGATCTTGCCCGAGCCCGTGCGCGGCAGGCTGTCGACGATGGTCGTGGCCTTGGGCAGCTTGTAGCGGGCCAGGCGCGCCTCCAGGTGCGCGACGACGCCGGCATGGCTGACGACCGCGCCTGGCCTGGGCACGAGAATCAGATGCCCGACCTCGCCCCAGCGGGGATCGGGCAGGCCCAGCACCGCGCATTCGGCGACGCCCGGATGGTCGGCCAGGGCCGCCTCGATCTCGGCCGGATAGACGTTCTCGCCGCCCGAGATGAACATGTCCTTCTTGCGATCGACCAGCCAGTGGAAGCCGTCTGCGTCGGCGCGGGCGATGTCGCCGGTGCGGAACCAGCCGTCGGCGGTGAAGGCCGCGGCGGTGTCGTCCGGGCGCCGCCAGTAGCCGGAAAAGACGTTGTCGCCCTTGAGCAGCAGCTCGCCGGGCTGGTCGTCCGGGCAGTCGCGGCCAGCGGCGTCGACGATGCGGCTGCGCACGCCCGGCAGGGCCACGCCCACCGAGCCGGCGCGGGCGTCGATCAGCGCCGGATCGACCGGCATGCCGAACACCGTGCCGGTCTCGCTCATGCCGAAGCCATCGACCACCGGCACCCCGATCGCCAGCCAGGCGCGGATGTCGGCGGCCGCGTGCGGCGCCCCGCCGGTGAAGATCGCGGTCAGGCCGGCCAGGCGCTCGGGCGCCAGGTCCGGGTGATGGCGCAGGGCCTGGGCCATCTGCGGCACGCAGAAATAGTGGCTGACGCTCAAGTCCGGATCGGACAGCCGCGCCAGGGTGCGGGCCGGCTCGAACCCATCCGAGACCAGGATCGTCCCGCCGTGCAGCAAGGGCGGGCGCACCGTGGTGACCAGGCCCAGGACGTGGAACATCGGCGCGTCGATCAGGAAGGCGCTCTGGTGCGTCACCTGTCCCAGCCGGCCGAAATTGACGGCAGTGTGGTCGAGGTTGCGCTCGGACAAAACGACGCCCTTGGGACGGCCGGAGGTGCCCGAGGTGTAGAGGATCAGCGACGGCCGGCCGCGATCGAACGGCAAGGCTGCAAGCGGCTCGGCGGTGGCGATCTCGGCGGCCAGGCGGTCGGGGGACACCCCCTCCAGCCCGACGCGGTCGAGCTCCTGGTCGCCGACCACCAGCCTGGGATCGGCGTCCTCGACCAGGGCCAGGATCTCGGCCGGGCTAAGGCGCCAGTTCAGAGGCGCATAGACCGCGCCGATCCGGGCGCAGGCCAGGTGCAGGACTGCCAGCGCGACCCGGTTGCGGGCCAGGCTGACGACCCGCTCGCCCAGCGCCACGCCGCGCTCGACCAGCACCCGGGCGCAGGCGGCGACGTCGGCGTCGAGCTGGGCGTAGGTCCAGCGCCGCTCGCTGGCCAGATCGACGGCCGCCAGGCGCATGGGCTGGAGCCTGGCCTGCAGGCCGACATGGTCGATGGGGCCGCTCATGGAACCCTCCCCTTTTCGCCGTTTCCTCCCCGCCCCGTCTCAGCTCTGCTTGGCCAGATCGTAGGCGCCCAGTCCGGGTTTGTAGGTCTTGTCGTCGATGAACTGCTTGATCCCCTCCTTGCGACCGTCGTTGTCGAAAGAGTTGGCCGCCTCCTGAGCCCTGACCAGATAGTCCTCGGCGTTGTCGTAGGTCATTTCCTTGACCCTGCGGACGGCGTCCTTGGTCGCCTTCAGGGCCACGGGGTTCTTCTTGAGCAGCACCTGCGCGAGCTCGCGAACCCGCGCCTCCAGCTGGGCCAGCGGCACGCTTTCGTTGACCAGCCGCCACTGCGCGGCCTTCCGGCCGTCGATCAGCTCGCCGGTCAGGGCGTGGTACATGGCGTCGCGCATCGGGATCAGGTCGACGACGACCTTGGTGGCTCCACCGCCCGGCAGGATGCCCCAGTTGATCTCCGACAGGGCGAACTGGGCCTCGTCGGCGGCGATCGCCAGGTCGCAGGAATAGAGCGGGCCGTAGCCGCCGCCGAAGCACCAGCCGTTGACCATGGCGATGGTCGGCTTGTTGTACCAGCGCAGGCGCCGCCACCAGCCGTAGGACTCGCGCTGGGCCTGGCGCACCGCGCCCAGACCCTTGGCCTCGGTCTCGCGGAAATACTCCTTCAGGTCCATGCCCGCCGACCAGGCCGAGCCCTCGCCGGTCAGCACCACCACCCCGACGTCGTCGCGATATTCCAGTTCGTCCAGCACCTCCATCATCCGACGATTCAGAGTCGGGCTCATGCAGTTGCGCTTTTCGGGGCGGTTGAACTTCACCCAGGCGATGCGGTTCTCGACCGTGAAGGTGGCGGTGTCGTTGACCTCGGTCATGACTGATCCTTGAAACTTGGGACGACGCGCGGCGCGTCAGATTGGGAAATGGCCAGGCTGGGTCTCGATGGTGATCCAGCGCAGGTCGGTGAAGGCCTCGATCCCGGCCTTGCCGCCGAACCGGCCGTAGCCGCTGGCCTTGACCCCGCCGAACGGCATCTGGGCCTCGTCGTGCACGGTGGGGCCGTTGACGTGGCAGATGCCGGACTTGATCTGGCGGGCCACGCGCAGGCCGCGGGCCGTATCGCGGGTGAAGACCGCCGCCGACAGGCCGTATTCGGTGTCGTTGGCCAGTTCGATGGCGTGGACCTCGTCGCGGGCGCGGATGATCCCGACCACCGGACCGAAGCTCTCCTCGCGGAACAGCTTCATGTCGGGGGTGACCTTGTCGACCACGGTCGCCGGCATCAGCACGCCGTCGGCCCCGCCGCCGTTGACCCGCACCGCGCCGGCGCCGACCGCGTCGGCCACCAGGCCTTCGACATGGGCGACGGTCTTCAGGTCCACGACCGCGCCCAAGGGCGTCTTGCCGGCGCGCGGATCGCCGGCCGTCAGGGTGGCGACCTTGGCCTGGAACTTCTCGACGAAGGTGTCGGCGACAGCGTCGACCACGATGATCCGCTCGGTCGACATGCAGATCTGGCCCTGGTTCATGAAGGCCCCGAAGGCGGCGGCCTTGACCGCTTCGTCCAGGTCGGCGTCGTCGAGCACGATCAGCGGGGCCTTGCCGCCCAGCTCCAGCAAGGCCGGCTTCAGGTGCTCGGCGCAGCGCCTGGCGATGATCTTGCCGACCGCGGTCGAGCCGGTGAAGTTGACGCGGCGCACGGCCGGATGGTCGATCAGGGCGCCGACGATCTCGCCGGCGTCGGCGGGTGCGTTGGTCACCACATTGACCACGCCGGCAGGCAGACCGGCCTCGGCGAAGGCCTCGATGATCAGGCTGTGGGTGCGCGGACAGGTCTCGGAGGCCTTGAGCACCACGGTGTTGCCGCAGGCCAGGGGCGTGGCGATGGCCCGCACGCCCAGGATGATCGGGGCGTTCCAGGGGGCCACGCCCAGCACCACCCCGGCCGGCTCGCGCACGGCCATGGAGATGCAGCCGGGCTTGTCGGACGGGATCACCTCGCCGGCGACCTGGGTGGTCAGGGCGGCGGCCTCGCGGACGATGCCGACGGCCAGCATCAGGTTGAACCGCGCCCAGCCCTCGGTGGCGCCGATCTCGCCCATCATCGCCTCGACGAAGGCGCCGGCCTTGGCCTCCAGCGCGTCGGCGGCCTTGGACAGCAGGGCGCGGCGGGCGTTGGGACCCAGGGCGCTCCAGCCGGCGAAGGCGGCCTGGGCGGCGCCGGCGGCGGCCTGAGCCTGCGCCACGGTCATCGCCTCGGAGGTGCTGGCGACCGCGCCGGTCACCGGATCGCGGCGTTCGAACGTCGTGCTCATGGTCATCCTTCCTTGGAGGCGGCGATCGCGGCGTCGCCCTGATCGGCGACGTCGTCGTTGAGGCGGAGCTTGGCCAGCAGGCGGCTCAATTCGGCGCGCTCGGCCGGGTCGAGCGGCGCGAAGGCGGCGATGTCGTGCTCGCGGGTCACGGCCTCGACCTGGTGGCGCAGGACCGCGCCGGCCGGCGTCAGGTGCAGGGCGTTGGTGCGGCGGTCGCGGCCGGGCCGGCGTTCGAGCACGCCCAGCGCCTCGAGCTCGTCGACCGCCTTCATGGTGCTGGCCCGATTGACCCCGAGCGCGCGGCCCAGGGTGATCTGATCGCAGCCTTCGTGCAGGGCGATGTAGACGACGGCGGTCGCCCGGGCCGGCGTCACGCCCAGCGGAGCCAGGCGCTCGGCCAGGGCCGCCATGGCGCGAACGTCGGCATAGTGGAGCTGAAGGCCCAGGCGTTCGCCCAAGGCGCCGAACGCCTCGATCTCTTCCACGCTTCGCTCCCTGGCGCGTTCATTGGTTGATCAATTCGTATGCCTGACAAACAGTATCGTCAACGCCGGAATTGACCGTCACCAACGCCCCTACGGCTCGAGCATGATGCGGCCCGCGCGCCATACGCCGTCGGCGTCTCGTCGGGTGACGGCCGTCGCCTGCATTCCGGGCTGGGCGAACAGACGGTCGTGGACCTCGTAGGCGATCGGCGCGATCGCCGCCGGAACCTCGATGCGGCGGGCGCCGCCAGGATAACCGACCTCCAGCTCCAGCCCGGCGTCGGTCTTGCGGACGAGGGTCACCGTCCCGTGGGTGATCGACGTCGCCGGCTGCGGCATGGCGTGCGTGCCCAGTTCAGGGCGGTAGCCGGGCTCGAACAGGCGCAGCTCCGTCGCCCGGCCCGCGTCGGGTCCGAGGTCGGTATTGATGGTGGCGACGAAGTCGCCGGCCTTGATCGTGTCCGGCGCGACCTTGCGCGCGGTGACCACCGTCCACCCCGGGGTCATCGCCACGACGAGGTCCTTGCCTTCCTTGTCCCTCAGGGTGACGTCGGCGTCGGAATAGCTCACCAGGGCGCCGGCGCGGCCGATCGGATGCTCGACGGGCTGCGCCTGCCCCGCCGTCGAGACCAGCAGGGAGACGACGGCCAGCTGGCTGGCCAGCGAGAACGCTTTCAGCATTGAGAATCTCCGGATCATGGACGGGTGGACGGGCCCGCCGGACACCCGCGCATCAGGCGCTGGATGTTGTCGTGGGCCACGGCGGCTTCGACCTCCGGGGCGAGCGGCGCGAAGGCCGTGCGGGCGGCGGCCAGAAGTTCGGACATGCGCCCGTGGCGCTGGCTTTCGGTGATGTCCATGGCGAACAGAAAGCGGCCGGGAAAGCGCTCGATCACGGCCCGCCACGCGGGCTCGAGCGCGCCGTCCGGCGTCAGGATCGAGAGCGCCAGATTGGGATTGTCGGCGCGCGCCGGATCGAGCCGGATCGAAAGGTCGGCGTAGAGATTGGGGTGCGCCGCCATCAGCCGTCCGATCAACGCGGCGTCGGCGCCCCATCCAGCGTGGGCGAGGATCAGCGGCATGCCGGGATAGGCATCGGCCATGGCCTCGACGGCGGCGATGGTCTCGGGCGCCTCCAGGCTGACATGGGCGGACACCGGCACGCCGCGCGCCGCAGCCAGGACGTAGATCGCCCGACGCTCGGGGGCGGTGAGCGAGGCCGCGTCGCTGGGATAGGGATTGGGCGCGAAGCGGGTGGGCAGTTCTCCGAACCCGCAGATCGCCCCCTGCCCTTGCAACCGCCCAAGGACGGTCGCCGTCTTGGGGCCAAGACGCAGGCCGGCGGCCTCGGCCGTACGAGCCACGCTGGCCGACGGGATCACATAGCCGGGATTACGCGCAGCGACGCGCTCCAGCGCCTCGATGTCGGGATACATGATCACCACGCCCGCCAGGCCGGCCTCGCGGAACAGGGCGATCTCCTCGTCCGGCGAGATCACCGTCAGCAAGTGCGAATGGGCGTCGATATAGGGGATCTGGTCCCGCGGCGCGGCAATGGCTCCGCTCGCAGCGAGGAGCATCGCCGCCGAAAGAGCCCGTGCGGCCAGGCGCATGGTCGTGCTCACCACGCGGCCTGGGTCGCGTAGAAGCGGCGCCAGAACTCGAGTTTCGCGGCGCTGGCGGCGACGGGCGTCGCGCCCCATTGGTCGCCCAGCATCATCACCGAGCGAGCCTTGGCGTCGAACGGCGCCCAGGCCGGCAGCCCCTCCCCGTTCGGATCACCGGTCTTGATGATGTTGGCCCAGTAGGACGACATCCGCTCGGCGATGGCCCGGTCCTCGGCCGCCCAGGGAGGGTCGTTGGCGTCGAGATTGCCGAAGGCGTAGGTGATCTCCGAGCCATGGTAGGCGCCGCGCAGGTCGTGGCCGGCGCCGGGCGGCGCGTGGGTCCACCAGTAGGTGAAGATCGGCCGCGAGGTCCCCTTGGCGCGCTCGGCCGCCCAGAGGTAGGTGGAGACCCGGTTGTTGTCGTAGGCGGCGGCGTTGCTGGCCAGGGCCGCCTCGTCGTCGTTGGTCGCGGGGTAGAGCCGCAGGAACGCATCGGCCATGGCGCCGTACTTGGCGCGCGCGGCCTGGACATAGGCCGCCAGGGTGACGCTGACCTGCGGCGCCCCCGCCCTGGGCGGCCCCGAGCGCGCGCGCAGGGCCGCGAAGGCGGTGACCGGGACGGCGCCGGTCTCGTCCCGATTGTTGCCGGTCACCACGACCACGTCGTTGAACGCGCCCTTGGCCAGGGCGACCTCGTAGGTGGAGGGGATCACCCAGCCGTCCAGCACAGGCCGGAACAGGGGCGGCTTTCCGGTCGAGCCGGTCTCGACGCCGGCCTCGACCGCGTCGCTGCCCTCGATCAGGTCGCGCCAGGGCATGGCGCGAAGGGCCTCCACGGTGGTCGCGCCATGGGCCTGGGCGTAGGCCTGCCCCGCCTGCTCGGCCGCGGGGCGGGTGCGATAGGACACCGACAGGAAGCGCAGGTCCGGGTCGCGGGGATAGCGCGAATGGCTCTGGGCGATGGCCCGCTTAAAGAGTCCCTTGGCCAGGGGCGACATCGAAAGGAAACCGACCGATCCGGCGCCCGCCGACTGGCCGGCGATGGTCACCTGGTCGGGATCGCCGCCAAAGGCCGCGATGTTGCGCTGGACCCACTTGAGCAGGGCGATGTCGTCGAGCAGGCCGTAGTTGCCCGAGGCGCCATGCTCGGCCTCGGCGCTGAGCGCTGGCGTAGCCAGGAAGCCGAGCGCGCCCAGGCGATAGTTGAAGGTGACGACGACGACGCCCTTGCGGGCCAGACCCTCGCCGTCGAACTCGGGGCTGGCGCCCGTGCCCGTGAGGAAGCCGCCGCCATAGATCCAGACGAGGACCGGCCGCTTCTCGCCGGCCGATGCGGCGGTCCAGACATTGGCGGTCAGACAGTCCTCGTCCATCGGGCCGGCCGGCGGCGGTCCGCCGCCTTGCGGCTGGGGACAGAGCGCGCCGAAGCGGTCGGCCTGGCGGACGCCCTCCCAGGCCGCTGGCGCGGCCGGCGGACGAAAGCGCAGGGGGCCCACGGGCGCGGCGGCATAGGGCACGCCCTTGTAGACGGTGATCGTCGGATCGCGGCCAGGGACGCCGGCCAGGAGGCCAGTCTCGATCCCTATGGGCGCCCGCGCGGCCTCGTCGCCCGCGCCGGGCGGGCGGGCGGACATCGCGGTCAGGGTTCCACTGGCCAGCACGTGGCCTCGCATGGCCTCGGTCAGCGCCTCGAAGCTCAGGCTCGGATCGGCGGGCAACGTCCGGTCCAGGGCGAACACCTGGAAGGGATAGGCGACCTTGGCCGCGCCGTGGGTGTGGGGACCGACATAGGGCTGGTTCGCGCCATGGACGTTGACGCCGTAGATCGCGCCCGACGGCGGATCCGTCAGGCCGGGAGCCAGGCTCGTCGTGCCGGCGGGGATGTTGAACAGGGTCAGATGGATGGAGGTGGCCTTGCCGCCCTGCCCCTGCAGGACCACGACATAGGACCGCGTTCCGGCTGGCCCCGCCGACCAGGCCAGCCCCGGAAAGCGGTTGGCGCCGTACTGGGTGTTGTCGATCGGCAGGTCGCCGCCATCGGCGAAGGCCGGCGAAGAAACGGTCAGGCGCGCGCCCGTCGGCGTCGGGACAGCCGCCGTCAGCAGGGTCGGCGCATGACCGATCGAGGGCGCGGGCGCCGTCTGCGCCCCGGCCGCCACCGGGGCCAGAAGCAGGAGCGCCATCAGGGCCGCAGCGCCGCGGAAGCCGTGCATCATGTCGTTCTCACACTATTCGGCGGCGCCCGAGCAGAGCGAGGCCGAAAAGAACCGAGGCGGCGGCGCGGAGAAGAAGGCCGCCGCCTCGGCGCAGGATCCCTGGGGATGAAGGAACACCCAGGGGGGGACGCTAGAACTTCATCCGCGCGCCGACCGTGACGTAGCGGCCGGTCGGATCGTCGCCGATGGCGAAGCCGCCGAACTGCCCCGGGATGGTGGCCGCGCCGAAGAAGGCGGTGGCCGGCGGGGTGGCGTTGAACAGGTTCTGGACGTTGAGGAAGTATTCGGCGTCGCCGAACGCGTCCTTGGGTCGGAACAGCAGGTTGACGTTGGTCGTGGCGAAGGCATCGACGTGGTTGTCGGTCCAGACCTGGGTGGGATCGGCGCTGTGCTTCAGCTCGCTGCGCCAGCGCTCCATGACGTCGATGGTCAGGGTGTCGGTGATGACGTAGCGCAGGAAGCCGGTCAGGCGCAGCTTGGGGCTGGCCTGCAGGCCGTTGGTGCCGAAGGCGCTGCCGGCGGCGTCGATCGTCACCAGCGCGGGCGTGCGGTAGTAGATGTGCGGCTGGTAGCTGGCCAGGCCTCGCAGCGACAGCGAGCGACCGAAGAGCTCGGTCCCGTAGTTGGCCTCGAAGTCGACGCCGTTGCTCTCGATCTCGGCGATGTTGATCACCGTCGAGATCCACTGGGTGACCAGGTTGGCCGCCGAGGTGTTGGTGTAGCCAAGCGGGCGGACCTGCAGGGCGCAGTAGGGTGAGGAGCCGCCGCTGTCGTAGCAGGCCTTCTGGATGGTCGGGTTGAAGCCTTGGATGTTGGTGATCGCGTCGCTGATGCGGATCCAGTAGGCGTCCAGCGCGAAGCTGAGGCGCGGCAGGGCCTGCCAGACGACGCCGACCGTGCTGGTGTGGCCGATCTCGGCCTTCAGGTCGGGATTGCCGGCCGAAAGACCCGGCACCGGCGAGGTGCCGGCGGTCAGGCCCGGGGTCAGGCCGGTCAGTTCGTCCTTGTTGGTCAGGACGTTGACCGAGGCCGGGGCGTAGAGGTCGTCGAGGGTCGGCGCGCGGATGTCGCGCGAGCGCGTGGCCCGCACCCGTAGGTCGTCGGTCAGGTGCCAGTCCAGACCCAGCTTCCAGGTCCAGTAGTTCCCGCTGCTGGCGTAGCTGGTGAAGCGGGCCGCGCCGTTGAGGTTCAGCGACTTGGCCAGGACGACGCCGTCGAGCAGCGGCACGTCGATCTCGGCGGCGGCCTCCTTGACCTCGTCGCTGACCGGCGAGCGGGCGGCGAAGGTGTTCTGGTAGAGGACCGTCGAGCTCGCGCAGTTGTAGCGCAGGCCCGCGCAGTTGGCCCGGTCGGTGGGCAGGGCGTCGCTGGAAGACTGGTATTCCAGCCGGCGCCACTCGGCCGACAGCGCCATGTTCACCGGCCCCGCCCAGGTCGAGAACGGCGCGCCGCCGATCTCGGCAGAGAACGCGTCCAGGCCCGTGTCGGCGACCATGTGCGTGCTGCCCATGATGTAGTCCATCGCCGTCTGGCTGGCCGAGGTGGGGCCGAAGACGTTCAGCGGCACGCAGTTGGCGTAGGCGCTGTTGGTCAGCGAGGCGTAGCAGACCGGCTGGCCCGTGGTCGGGCTGATCACCGCGTCGAGGGCCGCGGCCAGGCGCTGGTTGTTGGGGTTGTTGTTCAGCGTCGTCTTCAGGCGCGCGCCGCCGTGGGTGTAGTTCAGGCCCCAGCTGTAGTCGCCGAGCTTGCCGTCCAGCCCGATATTGACCGTCGTCTGGCGCTCCTCGGCGACCGGGTTCAGCCGCGGCGCCTGGGCGAACATGCGGTTGAAGGTGAAGGTCGATTGGCCGGCGGTAGCCAGCTGGGTCTGGTAGGCCGAGGCCAGGTAGGCGTTCGTGCTGCTCATGGTCACGTTGCTGAGCAGCGGCGGGGTCAGATACTGTTCGTTGCGCTTGTCGTTGAAGCTGACGGCCGCATAGGCGTGCACGTCGTCGGTCAGGTCGTAGTCGAAGCGGGCATAGGCCTGGTGGCTGCGCAGCGGCGCCTTCAGCGAAGAATCGTAGTAGCCCCCTGCCCCGCCGACCTGGCAGCAGCTGGAGCCGTTGATCGCGGTCCCGTTGACGAAGGGGCTCAGCACCCCGTCGGTAGCGAAATACTGACCTGACAGCGCGCCGTTGGTGATCTTGCCGCCGAACGGGAAGTTCAGCAGGCGCACGTCGCTGTAGAGCTGGTAGGGCGCGGCCGTCGTGCCGGCGCCGCTGATGCTCTGCTGTTTGAACCACGGGCGATCCGAGCGGCGCAGCACGCCTTCGTCGTTGCGGTACTCGTAGCTGCCTTCGAAATGGCCGCGACCGTCGAGGATCTTGCGGCCGTAGGCGACGCCGAAGCTCTGCTGCTCGTCGTCGCCGTACTTGGAGACGCCCGCCTGGGCGGCCAGCTTCAGGCCGTTGAACTTGGTGTCGGTGACGAAGTTGACGACGCCGGTCACCGCGTCCGAGCCATAGACGGCCGAGACGCCGCCGGTGACCGTATCGACCCGCTGCAGCAGCATCTGCGGGATCATGTCGACATCGACGATGCCGTTGACCGAGGTCGGCGGCACGCGATGGCCGTCGAGCAGGATCAGGTTGCGCACCGAGCCCAGGTTGCGGAGGTTCAGCTGGTTGGCGGCCGCGTTGCCGCCCGCCCCGCCGCCGACGCCGGCGTTGGGATTGCCGTACTGGTTGCGCGGACTGGAGAAGACCGGCAGCTGGTTCAGGCCGTCGGCGATGGTGGTCGGCTGGACACGCTGGATGTCCTCGGCCGGAACGACGGTGATCGGGGTCGGGCTGTTGTTGCCGTTGCGGATCACGCGCGAACCGGTGACCACCACCTCGGTGACGGCCGAGGCTTCCTCAATCGTGGATCCGGCGGCCTGGGCGGGTTCGGCCGCCCGGTCGGGCTGGGGGCCGGCGGCGCTCCCGGCCTCGCGCAGGATGATCGTCGAGCCGTTGTCGCTGGCGATCTCCAGGTTGGCGCCGATCAAAAGGGTCTTGAGGGCGGCGCGGGCGTCGTGACGCCCCTTTACGGCCGGGGTCGAGACCCCCTTCAGGCGGCCGGCCGGCGCGACGATCTGGAGACCGGCCTGGCGGGCGAAGATGGGAATGGCGTTGGCCGCGGGACCGGCCGGGACGTCGAAGGTGCGGTCCTGGGCCATGGCGCTGGTCGCGCAAAGCAGAACCGCCAAGGACGCGCCGCAGAACATGCGTGAAGTGGTGGTCATCGTTTCCCCCTGCGTGGGCTGTCGCCCGTTGTTTTGGGAAAAGATGCGCCGAGAGGAGATTTCCCCCTCCCCAGCGGCAATATATTTTCAGGTCCGCAACACTAGCGAAGGATGTGCACGCCGTCCGCCGTGCTGACCGTACGCGCGCCCAGCGACACCGCGACGTCGCGGGCGAAACCGCCCGGATCGCTCGAGGCATAGAGGCCGGTCAGGGTTTCGGACGCCAAGGCCGGATCATCGACGATGATCCGCGTCGAGGAATAGCGCGCGAACTCGCTGGCCGCCTGGGCCAGGGTCTCGCCGTTGAAGGACAGCAGGCCGTCCTGCCAGCTGAGGCGCCGGGAAACCTCGTCAGGGTCCAGCCTGACGGGATGCGGCGCCTCGCGACCGCCCAGATCGCCGTCGGGCGCGACGGCGGCCGTGTTGGCGGCGACCAGGCGTGGCGCGGGCGCGCCCTTGCAGGTCATCTCGACATGTCCGCCCTGGACGAGGACCCGGACAGGTCCCTGCTCATCCTTGCGCACCACGAAGCTGCCCGACTGCCCGGCCAGGCTCACCTCGCCGGCCCGCACAAGGAAGGGCCGCTGTGGATCCGGCGCGACGTTGAACAGCGCCTCGCCCGACAGCAGCTGAACGTCGCGGGCCCTGGAGGTGTAGCGGACCTTGACCAGCGAAGCGGTGTTGAGGGTCACGTTCGAGCCGTCCGGCAGCGGCACCCGCCGCACCTCGCCCTTGGACGACTTCAGGACCAGGGGCGCGCTCCAGGACCGCGCGCCGACCAGGACGACGCCGGCGAACCCGGCGGCCAGGCCGCCGCCGATCAGGCGACGGCGCAGCATGGCCGATCCGCGCAGGCTGTAGGCGGCCTCCAACGTGGGATAGGCGGAGTCCAGACGGGCCATGACGGCGTTGGCGCGCGCGAAGGCGCCCTGGCGGCGGACATCGCCGTCCAACCAGGCGTCGAGCGCCCCGCGCTCGTCGTCGGTCAAGGGGCCACGATCGATGCGCGCCGCCCAGGCGGCGGCGGCTTCGTCGATTTCCTGGCTAGTGTCTCGTCTAGTCACGCCTGAACCGGGAGCGGATGGTCTCCATGATAGATGCGCCAGAACCCATTTTCCCGCCACGGCTGTAAAGATTTATCAGCAGGCCCACCGCGCGGGCGACGTGCTTCTCCACCGCCTTCTCGGTCAGGCCCAGCCGCGCGGCGACTTCCTTCTGCGACAGCCCCTCGACCTTGCGCATGCGGAAGGCCTCGCGGCGCTTGCTTGGAAAGGTCTCCAGCGCCTCGTTGATCAGGCGCAGTTCTTCCCGGCCGGCGACCTGGCGCTCGGGCGAGAGTTCGTCGGTAAGGCTCGGAATATCCAGGCTCTCCATCGCGCCGATGGGAATGACCTTGGCGCGCCTGGCCTGGCGCAGGATCAACGACTGGGCGGTCTGGAAGAAATAGGCCTTCGGATGATCGATGTGGGCCACGGACTTGAGCCCGGAGATCTTGGCGTAGCTCTCCTGGATCAGATCGTCGATGTCGGCCGGCGGCTGGCGACGCTTCAGCAGCCATCGGCGCAGCGCCGGTTCGTGAGGCAGGATGTTGCGCGACAGCCAGAGCGCGCGCTCCGGGTCGAAATAGGCGCGGGCTTCAAGCGCCTGGTCTTCTGCGGGCCTCTTCACGGGCGCCGTCCTCCCAAGTCGTTGGGGCCGACGCCGAGACGGCGGCCCGACGACGCGGCGCTGGGCCGCATCGTGACCGCCAGCATGACCAAAGCCAGGCCGCGGCGATCATTCAATCGACGACGGCGTGCATTGATTCCGGCGCGGTCGCGAAGCGGCTTTCAGGCGTCAGGCGCGCGGCCGAAGGGGCGGAAAGGTCATGCGGCTCAGGACCTTGTCGCGATCAATGAAGTGGTGCTTCAGCGCCGCGCCGATGTGCAGCACCAGCAGCGCGGCCATGGTGAAGCCCAGCACCTTGTGGCCGGACATCGCCGCGCCGGCGAAGGCCTTGCCCTGCATGACAGGCAGGAACGGCGCCTCCCAGCCCAGCACGTTGATCGCATGGCGCTTGGGCGCGGCCGAGCTGACCCACCAGCCCAGGAACGGGATCAGCACCATCATGAAGTAGAAGGCCGTGTGCACGATCCCGGCGACGGGACGCTCCCAGGCCGCCTTGCCCGCCAGCATCGGCGGCGGCGGGCGATAGAGCCGCCAGGCCAGCCGGATCAGGCTGAGCAGCAGCACGCTGAAGCCGATCGACTTGTGCAGGTTCAGCACGAACCGGTGCGTATCCCCCTCGGAATTGGCCGAGATCACCGCCAGAACCAGATTGGCGAGGATGAGCGCGGCCATCACCCAATGCAGGAACACGGCCACCCGTGAATAGCGTTCGAAAGAAACCTGTCCGCTCACGCCCAACCTCCCAAAGCATGATCTTTGCTGGACGGTAACACGATGGTCAGGCGATGATTTACGGCGCGCGCAGAACCTATCACCAGCGCCGTGTTTCTATTTTCCGATCGCATCGCCTGTACTTCCGAACGAAGAAAGCCCGGCGCACGGCGCCGGGCGAAGTCGTCGGAGGTAGAAAGGAAAGGCGCCTCTAGGCCTTCACCTGCCTGAACAGCCAGTCGCGGGCCGCCTGGATGTGGAAGAACTTTCGAGCCGAGGCCATGTGGTCGACGCCCTCGAAGGTCAGGAAGGTGATGTCCCCGCCCTTGCCCAGATAGCCGTCGATCTGGGAGGTCAGCGCCTGCTGCTTCTCGACCGGGAAGATCAGGGCGGGGTCCAGGCGTTCGGCCGGCCGGGTCACCTTGCCTCCCGTATGCTCCCAGATCGGAACGCACTGCTCGTTCCAGGGCGTGGCCTTGCTGTCCTCCGTCCCGGTGATGATCAGCAGCTTCTGCTTGGCCAGGGTCGCGACGTCGGCGGGCCGCTGCTGGCCGGCGATGATCAGGCCGGCCGCGAAGGTCTGGGGGTGCTTGGCCATCAGCCACAGGGAGGTCATGGCCCCCATCGACCAGCCGGTGCAATAGACCCGCTTGGGGTCGATCTTCAGCACCTTGTCCCTGCGGTCGTCGAGGTTGGGATTGCCGAAGTTCCAGCTGTTGCTGAGCAACGACTGCACCAGTCTGTAGGTGTTCTCGACGTCGGCGGTGTGCTCCCAGTAGTCGTTCATCGTCGTGCGCTCGTAGCGCGGCGTGATGACCACGCATTCGTTCCGCGCCTGCTCCTCGGGCAGGCTCCAGATGCTGGCGATGCATTGCTCGGTCAGGGTCTGGGCGCAGGTGCCGTCATAGCTGGTTCCCGAGTGGGTGACGGCCAGGACCAGCGGATAGGCCTTGTTCTCGCCGCCCTTCGCCAGGAACGACTTGGGCAGATAGATGCTGTATTCCAGCCAGGCCGAGCGCGTGTCGTCCCACCACCAGTGGTTCTGCTCCCAGGCGTCGACGCCGCGAATGACGACGCTGTTGCCGCGAGGTCCGGCATTGCTCCAGACGGTCTTGCTGGCCGGATAGACGGCGCCGGCCGCTGTCCTGACATCCTTGTCCTGCGTCAGGGCCACCTTGTCGCTGTCGCCCGTCGGGAGGCTGAGGTCCGGGTCTCGCGCGAACTCCACGATGACATAGGGACCAGCCACGCTGGCGCGATCGGCACGCAGGGCGGGCGTGGCGTTGGTGTAGACGGCCACCGGGCTTCGCGCCGCGGCCTGCGCCGTGGTGGCGTTCTTGTCGACCGACTGGGGCATGCCCGCGAAGAAGCCCTTGGCCGCCGGAAAGACCGCGGCGCCGTAGGTGTCCAGGGCCAGGCTCGCGGGGTCGATCGCCACGTCGTACTCGACCGCGATCCCGTAGACCTTCTGACCACCGCCGGTGACTTCGCAGAGCGCATCGATGGCCTGCAGGCCGGGGCCGGCGCTCTTGCGCCTGACGCCCACCGCGGAGGTCGCCGCCGTGAAGCCGTCGGCCTGGGCCCGGCTCTTGCGCACGCCCAGCCCGCCGGCCGACGCCAGGGCCGCGCCGATCGATACGAAGTTGCGCCGCGACAGGCCTTTCATGCGTCCCATTCCTCAAACCCTTCTCATTCTCGATCCTCGCGCCGTCCGGCGGGAGAACGCTGGTGGGCTCCCGGACCAGCGGGAGGTCCCGTGATCACTTGCTGGACTGGCCCGCGCCGAGCTCCCGCAACCGGCCGACGACCTCGGCCGCGAGCGTTTCGGCCGAGCCGCGGGCGAAGGACGAATTCATGGCCTCGTAGGTGATTTTGTCATAGGCGGCCGTCTCGGGCATGTACTTGGCCGCGCCGTTGACCATCGTCGTCACCAGCGTGTCGGCGAACGGCGACTGGGACCGGATCTGCCGTCCCGTCTCGCTGGACAGCTCGACCTGGACCCCGGCGATGGCCACAGGGCCTAGACGCAGGATCGTGAACGGCGCGGTCGTGGGACCCGCCGGCGTGAAGGCGTAGGCCTTGCTGGGCTTGAGGTCCGCCAGCGCCTTGGGTCGCGCCTGGGCGGTGAGATCGACCGCGCCGCTGGCGACGTCGACCAGCGCCACGTCGGCGGGCGGCGCCATGCGCTCGCTGGTGCGCACCACGTCCTGGGCTAGGCGCTCGCCCAGAAGATCGACCAGCAGATAGCCGCGCTCGCCGATGTCGACGCTCGTCAACCGGCCATCCTTGTCGGGAACCGCGCGGACGGCCTTCAGGATCGGCGCCTGGTCGCCGGCCGCGCCGATCAGGAAGAAGCCGACCGTCCCCTCCCCGTACAGCGCCTCGACGCGCCGCATGGCCGCGCCGGCCAGGTCGCCGGTGACGGCCTTGCCGCCGCCGGAGACGATCGCCTGGTCCATGACCGACGGCTGCACGGCGTAGTTGGCCAAGAGCGCGATGGGATGGCGGGCCTCGTCCTCGATCCGCACCACGGAAAGGGTCTTGTCGGACGCGCCGGCGCTGTCGACGCCCAGCCAGAAGCCCTCCGGCGTGTGCTGGTCACGGTTGATGTTGATGTCGCTGACGCCCCGGCCCGCGCCCAGCCTGGCCGGCCTCAGGTGATTGGCCGCCAGGGCCGCCTGCTTCAGGGCGTCCTCGACCGCGGCCTTGAACAGGGCGTTCTTGCGTTGCTCGGCCTCGGACTCCAGCCCGGGGAACGGCCGGCCGACCGGCATGATGTGCGGCGCCGAGAAGGTGTGGCTGGCGACGATCAGGACGTTCGCCGGCTCCACGCCGGTCGCGTCGGCCACCACGCCCTGCATGGCCGCGACCTCGTCGGCGAAGATCGAGGTCAGGTCGATCACGGCCAAGGCGGCGCGGCGACCGCCGGCCTCGACCACCAGCACCCGAGCCTGCAGCGGATCGTGCTGCGCCGAGAAGCCCTGCATCGGCAGCAGGTTCTGCCCCAGCACGATCTCGGCCTTGCCGGCGCCGGCCCGCAGTTGCGCCATCGCCGGCGACGCGACGGCGGCGATCGCCAGCGTCAGCATCATCGCGGCCCCCATGGCCATCCCGGTCTTCGCACCCATCTGTCGTCTCCGTTCGGGGCCTGCATGTTTCGCCCGGCCGCGTGGACGGCCGGGCGTCGTTGATCACCAGCGGGTGCTCAGCGTCAGGCCGAAGGTGCGCGGATCGCCGATCGTGGTCACCGGCAAGGTCGACTGCTTGACGGCGTAGTTGCTGATGTTGCGGACATAAGCGCTGAGGCTCCACGGGCCGTCGGCCGGGGTGTAGCTGGCGTTCAACCCGCCCTGCGTATAGGCCGGCTGCCAGCCGTACTTCGAGGCGTCCTGCACCGGGTGCACCCAGTAGCCGCCGCTGTAGAAGACCTCGCCGCCCACGGCCAGCGAAGCGCCCGAGGCGAATTCGAAGCTGTGGCGATAGGTCAGGGTCCCGGCGAAGTTCGGCGAGTGCGGCTGCACCGCGCCGGCCACGTCGAAGAACAGCAGGGCGTCGGTCCCCTGGTCGTTATAGCCGATCCAGCAACCGGCCGTGGTCGGCGCCCCGACGGTCGCGCAGGTCCCCTGGCTCTTGTCGAACTTGGCCTTCAGCCAGGTGGCGTTCAGGCCCACGGTGTCGACCCGCGTCAGGTTGAACCGCACCTGGGTCTCCAAGCCAATGGCATGAGCGTCGAGGTTGAAGGTCGGCACCGTGCAGGACGGGCGCGCGTCGTTGGGCGTGCAGGCCGAACCGCCGGTCGACGGCACGAAGCCGTGGTAGGTGTCGATGTTCTGATAGCCGTCCTGCTTGTAGTAGAAGAGGTCGGCGTTGACCTGCAGGCGGTTGTCGAGGAAGCGGTTCTTCGACCCCAGCTCGAAGGCCGTATTGACCTCGCTCTCGTAGGTGTAGGGCTTGGACCTGGTGGTGTCGTAGCCGGTCAGGCCGCCGGGACGATAGCCGGTCGAGACGGTCAGATAGGCCATTGAGGTCGGCGAGACGTCGAACTCGCCGCCCAGCCGATAGTCGAAATGGTGCAGGTCGCGGGAATAGTTGGCAGCGATCCCGGCCGGCTTCAGCTCACGGGTGTCATAGCTCTGGCGGCCGCCGACGATCACGCGCAGACGTTCGCTCACCGGATAGGTCAACTCGCCGAACAGGGCGTTGGTGGTCGTGGCCGCGATGGTGCCGCCGACGATGCCGGAGGGCACGTTGCCCGAGGTGTTGTTGTAGGTCCCGCGCCGATAGTCGAAGTGGTAGTAGCCCAGGTTCCACAGGATCTCGGCGCCCGGCGCGTTGTGCAGGCGCGCCTCGGTCGAGAACTGATGGAACGGCGCGAACTGATAGTACTGGTAGCAGGCGTGGTCGCCGCCCGTGATCCAGGGCGGGCCGCCGGCGTAGCAGTCGGTCTCCTTGCCGGCCACCTTGGTGTAGGACGCGGTGGCGTCGAACACGCCCCAATCGGAGATCCGATAGCCGAGATTGGCCGTCAGGGTCTGCTGCTTGATGTCGGCCTTGTTGTCCGACGAGGTGGTGTTGGTCGAGCTGTCGCCCATGTCCCAGGGATTGGAGGCGTCGTTGATGCTATCGCCGCTGTAGGGCGCGACCTTGGACATCACATAGGGCTCGACGCCCGGACCCGTGCCGCCGATGTGGTCGTACTGGTAGGCCAGCTTCAGGGTCAGGTCGTCGGTGGGCTGCGCCAGGAACTTCAGGCGCACCGACTGGCCCACGGCGTTGGCGCCGATCGGCTTCAGATAGGCGTCGCGATGGATCGCCGCGGCCGAGATCCGCAGGGCGGCCTTGTCGCCGAGCGCCAGGTTCTGGGCCGCCTCGCCGCGCACCAGGCCGTAGTTGCCGACGCTCAGCGTCGCCGCGCCCGAGGCGTCGTTCAGGATCGGGTCCTTGGTGATGACATTGACCACGCCGCCGTCGGCGTTGGGGCCATAGCGGGTGCTCTGAGGCCCCGGCAGCACCTCGACGCGATCGACGTCGAAGAAGCCGACCATCGAGGACTGCGACAGGATGCTGTAGACCCCGTCGAACTCAAGCGCGACCGAGCCCTGGGTGGTGCCCGACGGCATGTCGCCGCCCTGCCCTCGGATGTCGATCGAGAAGCCGCCTGGCTGGGCCGTGACCTGCACGCTGGGGGTGGAGGCGAAGACCTGCGAGACGTTGCTCGCCGCCTGCCGGCGCAGTTCGTCGCCGCCCACCACCTGCACGGCGGCCGAGACCTTCTGCATGTTCTGGGTCTGGCGCGCGGCGGTGACGATCACCTCGGCCAGCTCGGCGCCGCCCTCGTCGGCGTCGCTGCTGGCGGACGTCTGCTGGGCGGCGGCGGGGGACGCGGCCTCGCGCAGGATGATCACCGAGCCGTTGTCGGCGGCGATCTCGAGATTGGTCGCGGCCAGGAAGGTCTTCAGCGCCGCGCGGGCGTCCTGGCGGCCCTTCACCGCCGGGGTCGAGACGCCTTTCAGGCGGCCGGCCGGAGCGATAATCTGGACGCCGGCCTGGCGCGCGAACAGCGGAATGGCGTCGGACGCCGGTCCGGCCGGCACGTCGAAGGTCCGCTCCTGCGCCGCCGCGCCGGTCGCCGCGAGCATGACCGCCAGCGAGACCCCACAGAAAATGCTCGGATAGCGCTTCATCGTTTCCCCTCGTTCTTGGGCGCTTGCCCGTTTGTTTGAGGGTTAGATGCGTCAGGCGGCGAGTTCCCCCCGGACGCCGGCCGGAAATTTTCCGAAACCTGGGATCGGCGCGTCACAAGGGGTTGGGGGCGGACGGATCACGCCTCCCCGTCCGTCACCTTCGGCGACCATCTGGGGCGCAGCAGCACGACGGACGTCGTGGCCCCCAGCACCAGGAACACCACGATCACCAGCATCGGCAGCTGGTAACCGCCGCTGACGTGGAGCAGCCAGCCGGAGATCGCCGCCGCCGCGCCGCCGGACAGTCCCGCGGCGACGTGCTGGACGCCGACGATCATGCCGATGGCCGGCTTCGGAATGAGCGTGACCTTGGTGAGGGCGAGGTTGTTGGCGCTGGCGAGGCCAAGGCAAGACAACGAGAAGATGTTCCAGAACAGGGCCGCGCCCAGGCTGTGGGCGTAGGCGCCGAACAGCACCGTCGTCGCGCCGATGAAGCCGGCGACGATGAACACCTTGCGCGTCACCACCGGGTCCCCGCCGCGATCGATGATGCGGTCGGCCGCCCAGCCCGCGACGACGGCGACGATCGCGATGCCAGCGAAGCTGAAGAAGGTGTAGAGCCCCGAATTGGTCAGCGACAGCCCGCGCTGCTCGACCAGGTAGGACGGCATCCAGGTCATGCAGAAGAAGACGAAGTAGCTGTAGCAGAAGTTGACGATGATCCCGCCCCAGACCACCGGCGAGGTGATGATGCGCCCGAACGGCACCGAGGCGGCCCGCCGCCGGGCCTCGGCGCGCTGGTCCTTGCGTGGAAAGTCGTTCTGCACGCGCATCATCCAGGGGACGAGCCACAACAGGCCGCACGCCCCGGTGATGACGAACATCAGCCGCCAGTCCGAGGCCGTGATCAGCCAGGCGCCCATCGGCGCGCCGATGGCTGTTCCGACCTTGTTGCCGAACGAGAACACGCCCAGCGCCGCGCCCGTGTGGCGCTCGGGCACGTTGTGGCGGATCCAGCGGTAGCTGGCCGGCATCACGACCCCCTCGGCCGCCCCGACCAGCGAACGCATGATCACGATGCCCATCAGGGCCGGCATGGCCCCTGTCGCCGCCGTGGCCAGACACCAGAGCGAAAAGCAGATGGCGTAGGGGATCTTCGCGCCATAGCGGTCGACCACCCAGCCCAAGGGCATCAGGGCGGCCGCATAGGCCCAGAAGAACGCCGCCCCGACCCAGCCCCGGCCGACGGACGTCATGCCGAAGTGGTGGACGAAGTCCTTGTTGGCCAGCGCCGCGGAGATGCTGGAGCGGTCGGCATAGGCGATCAGCACGCCGACCGAGAGCAGCAGCAGAATGCCCCAGTGCTTGGCGCGCGACGGCGCCTTTTCAGTCGGCGCGCTCAGGGAAACGGCCTTGGTCATCAGCGTTCGCCTTCGCGTGTGTCGATCAGCATCATCGCGCCGCCCGTATGCGAGATCGGGGCGTGATAGATGCTGGTGACGATGTCGCCGCCCGCGGCCGCGCCGCGCATGGCCAGCCAGGTCATCAGTTCCAGCCCCTGGGCGCCGGCCAGATCGACGATCTCGTCATTGGTGAATTGAGTCAGGGCTTGCGGGTCGTGCTCGATCTTCTCGAGGGTCAGCCGGTCGAAGTCCTGGTTGATCTTGCCGCTGATGCCGAGCTCGTGGCTCAGCCCGCCGCTGCCGACCAGCAGGACCCGACGATCGCCGGGGAAGGAGCGAATGGCGCGACCGATCGCCTGCCCCAGCTTGTAGCAGCGGGCGGGCGTCGGCAGCGGCGGCAGGACGCCGTTGATCATGATCGGGATCGTGGCGACGGGGATGTCGCCATGCCCCGCGCCGTCGGCCGGGAAAAGCAGGTCCAGGGCGGTGATGCCGGCGTGATCGAAGATCATCTCCTGGCAGGTGGAGACATCGAACTCGTCGGCCATCAGCGACCCGACGATGTGCCAGGCGAGCTCCGCGTCGCCGCGGAAGGTCCTCGGCTCGGGCGGCCCCCACCCCTCGTCGGCGTTGCGATAGTCGTGCGCCACCCCGATCGCGAAGGTCGGCATGTTGTCGAGGAAGAAGTTGAGGCCATGATCGTTGTAGAAGACGATCACGACGTCGGGCCTGGCCTCGCCCAGCCACGCGTGGACCCTGTCGAAGCTGGCGAAGAACGGCGCGAACGGCACCTCGGCCTGCGTGTTGGCCGCGATCGCCCGGCCGATCATCGGCACGTGGCTTGTGCCCAGTCCTCCGATGACGACGCCCATCAGCGTGCTCCCTGCGGCTTGGGAACCCGGTCGAGCTTGGCCAGGAAGTACATGTTTCCCCCCGCTGCGAAGAGCCGCTTCTTGTCCCGCGACCGCACCGCAGCGACTTCCTCGTCGTTGAGGCCGAACCGCGCGCAGTAGCCGTCCGGATCGGCGGTGAAGGCGGCGCGGTTCTCCGCCGAATTGAGCGTGAAGCACATGCGATTGAGCGTGTAGCCTTTCAGCGCGGCCTTGGGGTGGAACTTGCCGGGTTGGACATCTGTCATGGTCGGTCTCGATTGGGTTGAAGGTCGCTCCGGGGTCGTCATCCGCCGCTGGCCCTGGAGGCGTTGACCATCTTGAGCGCGCCGTCGACGAAGCCGCCCGCCGCGCAGCCGCGCTTGGCCATGGTCGCCGTCACCGGATAGCTGTTGGAGGGATAGTCCTCGTCGGGCACGACGTAGTGGACCGGGCCGTAGCCCAGCGACACGAGCATGGTGCTGGCGGGCCGGGGCGCGCCCTGCTTCACCCTGGCCCAGAGGGGCGGCATCACGTTCGCGTCGCTGTGGACGATGGTGAAATCGCTGAGCTGGATGGTTCCGAACCGCAGCGGCACGGGCGCGATGTCGGTGTCGGTGAACACGCATCGGGGCAGCTTCGAGCCCGGCGCATCGGAGCAGGAGCCCGGATTGTTGAGCGGGAACGTCGACTTGCCGGGACACATCAGGACTTCGAGCGAGCCGGCGATGGTCAGCTTGTCCGAGGTCTTGATCCTGAGCGCGGTCGCCACGACCTCCTCGCCCAGCACGGTCGCCACCGCGCCCTTGACCGCGTTCGGCTCGGGCGGGGTCAGGCCCGCTCCCTTGCGCCCGGGGTTCATGGCGATCCCCATCGGCGCGCCAACCGTGTACATCGCCACGACCTTGTCGCCGAAGCGCTGCTCGACATAGCGCTCGACCATGCCGACCATGTCAGCGCTGACCTTCGAGCGCTTGCCGCCGCCCAGCCCCGGCACGCCGGGGCCCGGGCCGTTGCTGACCATCAGGGCGATGGGCTCGCCCTGCAGGGTTTCGACCTTGAACACGCCGATCGAAGCGTCCGTGCTCTGGGTCCGGCCGCTTTCGGCCGCCCCCTCGGCGCCTGGACCGCCTTCGTTGCGCCCGGCCAGCCGGAAAACGCCGTTGGCGTAGCCCGCCCGCGCCGACCGGCGGTTGGCGATCGCCTGCTGCACCGACGCGACGATGGCGTCGGTGGTCATGCGGGTGATCTTCTCGGACCCCGGCAGGATGATGCCGACGGGATTGTTGTCCATCCGCACCGTGTCGTGGGTGTGGGTGACGGCCAGCAGGATGTTCTCCGGCGGCGCGCCGGAGGCCTTGGCGATGCGCGCCATCGTGTCTTCGAAGATGTCGGGCGCGAACATCGGCAGGTCGCCGACCACCAGCACCGCGCGCTTGCCGCCCGAGTCCAGCACCACGGTCCGGACATGGAGCCGGCTCTCGATGGTTTCGAACGGCTTGGGCAGGTCTTCGACGGCGGGGGTGATGTCGATCCGCGCCGCCCCGGCCAGGAGCGGGCCGTCCGCGGGCGGGGCGGCCGTCGGCGGAGGGCGCGCCCCGGACTGGGCCGGCGCGATCGTCGGCGCCACGACGGCCGCGGCGATGGCCAGGGGCGCGATCAGCGTCGTCGCAAGCAACGCCAGGCGGGAGATTCTACGATCCATGGTCTCGTGCTTTCCAGGAGCTTGTTGCTGTCGCGATGATCAGAACTTGAGACGGACGCCCGTCGTGTAGTAGCGGCCGACCAGGTCGTCCGACTGCAGGTAGGCGCCGAACCGCCCGGCGTCGGCCGACGAGTTGATCGCGATCGGCGGAGACTTGTCGAAGAGGTTCTGGATATTGAAGAAGAACTCGGGCCTGGCGCCCTGGATCTCGGGCGAGAAGGCGAGATTGAGGTTGGCTGTCCAGAAGGACGAGATCTTGGGCTCGTCATAGGCCAGCGTCTTGTCAGCGTTCCACCCGAGAGCGCTGCGCCAGCGGGTCGACACCGTCGCCTTGAACTGATCGGTCAGCGCATAGCTGGCGAAGCTGGTCACGCGCCATTTCGGAGAGGCGCCCAGGCCGCCGGCCGGGGCGTAGGCGTAGCCCGCCATATCGACAACCCCGATGCTCGGCGTGTCCTGGCGCAGGACCGGCTGATAGGTGGTCAGCACCCGAAGCGAGAGCGGCCGGCCCAGGAGCTGGGTCGCGTAGCTCGACTCGAGGTCCACGCCCCTGGTGTAGATCTCCGCGGCGTTGACCGAGCGGGTGTAGAAGTAGGTCGCGTTGTTCGCCGTGCTGGTGTCGGTGTAGCCGTTGGGCCGGACGATCAGGTCACAGAGCGAGGACGTTCCCCCGCTGGCGATGCAGAGCTTCTGCACCGTCACGTTCGCCCCGTTCAGGGCGGTGATCGCGTCCTTGATCTTGATGGCGTAGAAATCGACGGAGACGCTGGCGCCGGTCAGCCAGCCAGGCCGATAGACCAGGCCCGCGGTCAGGGTGTTGCCGATCTCGGGCTTCAGGTCCGGATTGCCGCCGCCCTGATTGGGTGCATTGACCAGGGTCGCGCCGGTCAGCTGGTCGATGACCGTGGAGCGGCTGACCGTGCCGGGGCCGTAGAGGTTGTTGAGGTTGGGCGCCCTGAAGTCGCGCGAGCGGGTCGCGCGGATCGTCAGCTCGTCATTGACCCGCCAGACGCCGCCGACCTTCCAGGTCCATGCGCCGCCGAAGCTGTCATAATTGGCGTAGCGACCGGCCAGGTTGACGCTCAGGTCCTGCGCCAGCGGCGCGTCCTTCAGCAGCGGGACCTCGACCTCCAGCGCCGCCTCCTGGACGGTCTGGTGCACCAGCGGCGTGACGCCGAAGGTGACCTGGTGAAGATTGGTCGTGCCCTGGGTGCAGTTGTAGAGGATGCCCGTGCAGTCGGCCTTGTCCTCCGGCGGCACCTCGCTGGTCGCCGACAGGCCGACGCGACGCCACTCTCCCGACAGCGCGACATTCACCGGCCCGGCCCAGGTCTCGAACGGCGAACCGGTGATGGATCCGGTGATGTCGGCGATCGTCCCCTTGGCCTTGCCGACGGTCCTGTCGGTCAGATACGCGATCGACTGAGCCGAGGCCGCGTTCGGACCGAAGGGATTGAACGGCGCGCAGGCCGCGTCGTCGTTGGTGGCGATGGCGTCGGCGTTGATCCGGCACACGATGTTCCCGCCGACCGAGACGGAGTCCAGCGCGGCCGCCAGATGCTGCAGGTTTATGTTGCGTTCCGTGGTCCACTTCTGGGTCGACACGCCGTGCGCCGCGCCCAGTTCCCAAACGTAGTTGCCGAGCTTTCCCCTGAGCCCGCCGTTCACGAAGTAGCTGCCGAGGTCGAAGACCTTGGTGTGCGGGCCAAGCTGCGGACCGAGCTGCTTGCTGAGGGTGAAGGTCGTCGTGGCCGTTCCATACTGGTAGGCGGCCGGCAGGAACGGGTTCTGCGAACGCAGCGTCACGTTGCTCATGGTGAGCGTGGTGTCGTTGTACGCATTGCGGTTCTTCGCGCCGAACCCTTCCAGATAGAAGTGCAGCGTGTCGGTCAGGTCGTAGTCGAACCGCGCGAACGCCCGCTTGGCGCGCAGCGCGCCTTTCAGCGAACTGTCGTTGTTGTAGGCGCCGTCGCCGCCGATCTGGAATCCCGAGGTGCCGGTGGCGGCGCCGTTCTGAAAGGCCGACAGGACCCCATTGGATGAAAAGGTCTGGCCGGCCAGCGGGCCCGACCGGATCAGGCCGCCGCTCGTCAGAGAAGCGTTGTGGACGTTCGAATAGAGCTTGAACGGGTTGGCCGCCGAGCCCGGCGTCGCGGTAGAGCCGGCCACCCCGCCCTCGATCTGCCAGAGCTGCCCCAGATCGCGGCTGAACATGTCGAGAATGCCGGGATCGTCGTTGTATTCGAGACTGGCTTCGACATGGCCGCGCCCGTCGAACAGGCTCGTTCCGGCGGCGACGCCGATGTCGGTCGTCCGATCGTCGCCGCGCGCAGAAACGCCGCGCTGGGCCTTGACCGACAGGCCGTTGAACTTGGCGTCGGTGACGAAATTCACGACCCCCGATATGGCGTCGGAGCCGTAGACCGCGGAGACGCCGCCGGTGACGACGTCGACCCGCTGCAGCAGCATCTGCGGGAACATGTCGATCGTCACCAGGCCCGTGTCGGTGCTGGGCTGGAGCCGCTTGCCGTCGAACAGGGTGAGAGTGCGATAAAGGCCGAGGCTGCGGATATTCGGGGCGTTGGCCGCGCCGTTGGGCCCGCCGTTGCCGCCGCCGGTGCCGCTGTTCTGGCCCATCGAGTTCTGGAACACCGGCAGTTGCTGCAGGGCGGCTGCGACGGACGTCGGGGTCGACGCCAGCAACTGCAGGGTGCTGACGACCGTCAATGGCGTGGGACTGTTGTCGCCGTTGGTCGGAATACGCGAACCGGTGACAATTACTTCGCTCACCGTGGCGTTGGCGTCCGCCGAGGTCTGGGCATGCGCAGGCAACGCCAGTGCGGACACGCTGGCGCTGAGCAGCAAGCCCTTCGAAAGCCGATGGCTCATTGGCACGTTCACTCCCCTGTCGATTATTTTATTTGTCCGCACTGTCACGCAGGCGGCTGCGGGCATGCATATTTGTTTTTGTCGCCATTATATAATTTTCACGCACGCCTCACGCATGACGGATCGCTGTAGGCCAGCGCGTCGCCCGACCCTGTCCGTGTCGCAGGTAGAGCAAGGCGGGCCTCATCGGCCGGCGCTCGGCTTGCTGGAGGCCAAGCCTAGGTGGTATTTAGATCGGCAATCCTGGCCCAAACCGCCGGTGGCCGCTGGATCGATGACGGACGATGACCCCGAGGGACGTGCATGATCGCTGCGCCTCGATCAGCTTCAGGCAGCTGAGGCTGTTCGTCGCCGTGGGACATCACGGCGGCATACAGCGCGCCGCGCACGCCTGCGGCGTTTCCCAGCCCGCCGCGACCCAGGCCCTTTCGCAGCTTCAGGACAAGGTGGCGGCGAGCCTGCTGGAGCGCGGCCCCAGCGGCATGACCTTGACCCCGCTCGGCAGGCTGCTCCACGCCCGGGTCGATCGGATCTGCGCCCAGTTGGACAAGACGATCGCCGACCTTGGTCCGGCCGACCGCAAGGCCGTGGAGCATTGCCTGACCCCCGCCCAGGTGAGGACCCTGTCGGGCGTGCTGGAGACCGGATCCCTCGAACGAGCCGCGCTCGCCGGCGGCGTGACGCGGGAGGGGCTTCGTCGATCGGCCGGCGTCCTGGAAAAGCTGACCGGGCCGCTTTTCGTGCGCACGCCGGACGGAACCCGCTTCACCCCGCGGGCCAAGGCTTTCGCCGAACGCATTCGCGCCCTGCGAGAGGACCTGGCGATCGGCGTGCGCGAACTGCACGCGCAGCAGACCAACGCCGAGACATCCATCGTCGTCGGCGCAGCCCAGGCGTTCGGCAACCGCTTCCTGGCGCGCGTCCTGGCCGAACTGGCGACGCGGCATGCCGGCGCGCGCATCACGGTGCTTCGCGAGGGCCCCGTCGAATTGGTGGAAAGGCTGCGCGCGGGCGAGGTCGACCTTGTCGTCGGCGACATCGAGGAAATCGGTCGCGACCAGATCAAGGAGCGGCTGGTCAGCACGCCCTATTTCGTGTTCGGACGGCCTGGACATCCCCTGAGCGGCTCTGAAACCGCCACGCTCGATCAACTGATCGCCTATGACTGGGTGGGGGGAACGCCTGGCTCGGCGCGCGAGACCGCGCGCGAGGCGCTGTTCGCCGGCATGTCTCCGCCTCAGGTCGCCTTCGCCGCCTCCGAGGGGGCCATCGTCGGCCACTTCGTCGCGGGCAGCGACCGGCTGGCGCTGATGACCGAGCACGAAAGCCGTTGCGGCGGCCTGGCGCTGGCGAAGATGCCGTTCTTTCCGGTCGAGGCGGGCCTCGGGATCGACGTCGTCAGCCGGGCCGATCGCGCCCCCACGCAACTGCATCTCGAACTGGTCGATCTGCTTCGGGCTCATTTGAACGTGGGCGCCCCCGAGGCGATCGGCGGCGCGTCACGACGGGTCGCCTGATCCCGGACTTCGAAGCGTCGCTTCCGAACTCGACCTTCCGGGGCGTCAAATGCGGATTGATGAGCGCGGCTCAGCACCTCGTAGAGGAAAAGCCCCCAATCCGCTTGCCTTCCTTCGGCTAACCTCGACCGATCCGTGGCAACCGGCGGCCGTCCCGCCCGCTTAGTCGTTGTTGGTGCGCGGAGGATCGGAGGATGGCATGGTCGCACAATCGGACACCGGCCTTTCAAGGCGTGGTCTGATGGCCGTCGGCGCGGCCTCGGCCGCCGTCGTCAGCGCTCCTAGCGCCACGGCCGCTCCGGCGCAGGACGCGCCTAGCTTGGCCACGGTCACGCTCGAGGTGAACGGCCGCAAGCAGAGCCTGAACCTCGACACCCGCACCACCCTTCTCGACGCCCTGCGCGAGCACCTGAAGCTGACCGGCACCAAGAAGGGCTGCGACCACGGCCAGTGCGGCGCCTGCACGGTCATCGTCGAGGGCCGGCGGATCAACGCCTGCCTGACCCTGGCGGTGATGCACGAGGGCGATGCGATCACCACGATCGAGGGCCTGGGAACGCCCGACCGGCTGCACCCGCTGCAGGCGGCCTTCGTCAGGCACGACGGCTACCAGTGCGGCTACTGCACGCCGGGCCAGATTTGTTCGGCCAAGGCGATGCTGGACGAGATCAAGGCCGGCGTGCCCAGCCACGTCACCGCCGACCTGTCCGACAAGCCCAGGCTGACCGAGGCCGAACTGCGCGAGCGGATGAGCGGCAACATCTGTCGCTGCGGGGCCTATTCCAACATCGTCGAGGCGATCGCCGAAGCCGCCGGGGGCCTGGCCCAGGGAGAGCGGACATGAGGGCCTTCACCTACGAGCGCGCCCGCACGCCGGCGGAAGCCGCCGCGGCGGCGGCCGGCGATCCGGGCGCGCGGTTCATCGCCGGCGGCACCAACCTGCTCGACCTGATGAAGCTGGAGATCGAGACGCCGCGCCGCCTGATCGACCTGGGCGACCTGAAGCTGGACGAGATCAAGGCCACGCGGGACGGCGGCCTGCGCATCGGCGCCCTGGCGCGCAACACCGACCTCGCCGCCGACAAGCGGGTGCGCAAGGACTATCCGGTGCTGTCGCGCGCGCTGCTGGCCGGCGCCTCGGGACAGCTGCGCAACAAGGCGACCACGGCCGGCAACCTGCTGCAGCGCACGCGCTGCCCCTATTTCTACGACACCAACATGCCGTGCAACAAACGCAGCCCCGGCGCGGGCTGCTCGGCGATCGGCGGCTTCACGCGCTCGCACGCGGTGCTGGGGAGCAGCCAGGCCTGCATCGCCACCCATCCCAGCGACATGGCGGTGGCCATGCGGCTGCTCGACGCCGTGGTCGAGACCGTCCGGCCGGACGGCGCGACCCGCATGATCCCGATCGCCGAGTTCCACCGCCTGCCGGGGGAGACCCCGCATGTCGAGACGGCGCTGGCGCCCGGCGAACTGATCACCGCCGTCACCCTGCCCAAGCCGGTTGGCGGCAAGCAGGCCTATCACAAGGTGCGCGACCGGGCGTCGTACGCCTTCGCCCTGGTGTCGGTGGCGACGATCATCCACGAGGACGGTTCCGGCCGCGTCGCGCTCGGCGGCGTGGCGCACAAGCCCTGGCGCGTCGAGGCGGCCGAAGCCGCCATACCGCGCGGCGCCAAGGCGGCGGCCGACGCCTTGCTGTCGGGCGCCCGCACCACCGCGCAGAACGCTTTCAAGCTGACCCTGGCCGAGCGCGCCCTGGGCGCGGCGATGGCCCAGGCCCGGGGATGATCCGATGAAGTTCGACACCCCCGCCACGACCAATCCGATCGACCAGCTGAAGATCGTCGGCAAGCCGGTCGACCGCATCGACGGCCCGCTGAAGACCACCGGGACTGCGCCCTACGCCTATGAGCGCCACGACGCGCTCGAGGGCGTCGCTTACGGCTATGTCGTGGGTTCGGCGATCGCCAAGGGCCGGATCAAGGCCATGGACCTTGGCCGCGCCAAGGCCGCGCCCGGTGTGCTGGCCGTCGTCACCGCCCAGACCGCCGGCAAGCTGGGCAAGGGCGACAACAACACCGCCAGGCTGCTGGGCGGGCCCGAGATCGAGCACTACCACCAGGCCGTCGCGGTCGTGGTCGCCGAGACCTTCGAGCAGGCCCGCTCGGCCGCAGCGCTGATCAAGGTCGACTACGAGCGCGCGAAGGGAACGTTCGACCTGGCCTCGGCCAAGGACGGCGCGCCGCCGGCCAAGGACAATCCCGACACCGCCGTCGGCGATTTCGACACGGCCTTCGCCGCCGCGCCGGTGAAACTGGACGAGGCCTACACCACCCCCGACCAGGCCCACGCGATGATGGAGCCGCACGCGAGCATCGCGGCCTGGAAGGGCGACAAGCTGACCCTCTGGACGTCCAACCAGATGATCGCCTGGAGCCGGGGCGACGTGGCCAAGACGCTTGGGATTCCTAAGGACGACGTCCGGCTGGTGTCGCCCTATATCGGCGGCGGCTTCGGCGGAAAGCTGTTCGTCCGCGCCGACGCGATCCTGGCGGCGCTGGGCGCCAAGGCGACGGGGCGACCGGTCAAGATCGCCCTGCCCCGGCCGCTGATGTTCAACAACACCACCCACCGCCCGGCCACCATCCAGCGCATCCGCATCGGCGCGACCCAGGACGGCAGGATCACGGCCATCGGTCACGAGAGCTGGTCGGGCGACCTGCCCGGCGGCGGCCCCGAGACCGCCACCCAGCAGACCCGGCTGCTCTACGCCGGGGCCAACCGCATGACCAAGATGAAGCTGGCCGTGCTGGACCTGCCCGAGGGCAACGCCATGCGCGCGCCCGGCGAGGCGCCAGGGCTGATGGCGCTGGAAGTGGCGATCGACGAACTGGCCGAAAAGCTGGGCATGGACCCGGTCGAGCTCCGCATCCTCAACGACACCCAGGTCGATCCGGAAAAGCCCGGACGCCCGTTCTCGCAGCGGCGGCTGGTCGAATGCCTGCGCACGGGCGTCGACCGCTTCGGCTGGAACAGGCGCCAGGCGCGCCCTGGTCAGGTTCGCGACGGACGCTGGCTGGTTGGCATGGGCGTGGCGGCGGCGTTCCGCAACAACATGGTCATGAAGTCGGCGGCGCGGGTGCGGTTGGAGACCTCCGGCCAGATCACGGTCGAGACCGACATGACCGACATCGGCACCGGCAGCTACACGATCATCGCCCAGACCGCCGCCGAGATGATGGGCGTGCCGTTGCACCGGGTGACGGTGAAGCTGGGTGATTCCACCTTTCCGGTCTCGGCCGGGTCCGGCGGCCAGTGGGGCGGCAACAGCTCGACGGCGGGGGTCTACGCGGCCTGCATGAAGCTGCGCGAGGCGGCGGCGACCAAGCTGGGCCTCGATCCTGCGAGCGCGGAATTCGCGGACGGCCAGGTGAAGGCCGGCGCCGCTGGCGCGCCGCTGGCCCGGGCAGCGGCCGACGGCCCCCTCGTCGCCGAAGACGTCATGGAATACGGCGACCTGACCAAGACCCACCAGCAGTCGACCTTCGGCGGCCATTTCGTCGAGGTCGGCGTCGACGCGGCCACGGCGGAAATCCGCATCCGCCGCATGCTGGCCGTCTGCGCGGCCGGCCGGATCCTGAACCCCAAGTCCGCCCGCAGCCAGGTGATCGGCGCCATGACCATGGGCGCGGGCGCGGCGCTGATGGAGGAACTGGCGGTCGACAAGCGCCTGGGCTTCTTCGTCAACCACGACCTGGCGGGCTACGAGGTCCCGGTCCATGCGGACATTCCGCACCAGGAGGTGGTCTTCCTCGACGAAACAGACCCCATGTCGTCGCCGATGAAGGCCAAGGGGGTCGGAGAGCTGGGCATCTGCGGCGTGGCCGCCGCCGTGGCCAACGCCGTCTACAACGCCACGGGCGTGCGGGTACGGGACTATCCTGTGACGCTCGACAAGCTGCTGGACGGCATGCCGACGCTCGCCTGAGACCGGAGCGGCCGGCCGCTAGTCCAGAACCGCGTCGAGCGGCGCCGACGGCGCGAGGTCCGGTAGCGGCGCCTCCAGGACGCAGACGAGCCCAGTTTCCTCGTAGGCCATGCGCACGGTTCCACCCAGGTCCTGCTGGCCGCTCACCTGGATGAGCCGCGAACCGAAGCCCAGGGTCTTGGGCTGAGTGACCGCGGGACCGCCCTCCTCCCGCCACTCGAGGGTCAGACGCGCGGATCCGCCCTGCGACGGCCGTGCGCGCCAGGTCACGTGGACGCAGCCCGTCGGGACCGACAGGGCGCCGTACTTGGCCGCATTGGTCGCCAGCTCATGGAAGATCAGCCCCAGCGCCAGGGCCTGGCGCGATCCGAACTCCAGGCGCTCGCCGCTGAGCACGTATTGGCCCTCGGGATAGGGCGCCAGCTCCTGGGCCAGGAGGTCGCCGATCGCCACCGCCTCCCAGCTGGACTGGGTCAGGATGTTGTGCGTCCCCGAAAGCGCCATCAGGCGGTCCTCGAAGGCGGCGCGAAACTCGGCCACGGAGCCCGAGCGCCGGGCGGTATGGGCCGCGATCGACTGGATGGTGGCCAGGGTGTTCTTGACCCGGTGGTTCAGCTCGTTGGTCAGCAGGCGCAGGCGGCGCTCGCTGGCGGTGACCGCCGCGAAGGCCATGTGGCGGTCGGTGACGTCGAGCACCACGCCCATCATCCGCCGGGGCCGGCCGCGAGCGTCGCGCAGCACCTTGCCGCGCACATTGACCCAGCGGTCCTGCTCGACCAGGCGATATTCGATGTCGTAGTCGCCGCCGGTGCGCAGCACGCTCTCGAAAGCCTTCTCGCGCCGCGCGCGGTCCTCTTCCGACAGGGCGCCCAGCCATCGCTCCAGGGTCAGTTCGTCGTCGGGTTTCAGCCCGAACAGCGACTTGCCGTGCCCGGAGACGCGCAGCACTCCGGTCGTCAGGTCGAACTCCCAGTAGCCGACCCCGCCGGCGCCGAGGGCCTGAAGGACGTTGCCCCGCTGGTCGTAAAGCGAGGCCATCAGCGCCAGGAACAGAACCAGCAGCGTGCCGGCCGCCACGCCCACCCCGACCAGGAACGGCTGCACGCCGGGCGGCGACGCATGCCGCCCTCCTCCCACGACCGCCAGCTCCAGGGCGGCCATGGCGGTGTAGTGCATGCCGACCACGGCCGCGCCCAGCAGCACCGCCGCCAGGAGCCTGGCCGCCGCGCCATGGGCGCCCCGCGCGACCACCAGCGCGGCCGTCGAGGCGACGACGGCGATGACCAGCGAGATGGCGACGAGGCCTGGCCGATAACCCAGCGACGCCGCCGAATGCAGCGCCGCCATGCCGACATAGTGCATCAGGCAGATCCCGCCCCCCATGGCCGCGCCGGCGGCCAGCAGGCTCGCCCGCCCCGCCCGCTCGCGCGTCGCGCTGAGAAAGGCGGCCCAGGTCGAACCGACCGCCAGGGCCAGGGAAGCAAGCGTCAGGCCGGGATCATAGGCGACCGGGACGCCGGGATCGAAGCTCAGCATGGCGATGAAGTGCATCGACCAGATGCTCAGGCCCATCGCGATGGCGGCGGTGCTGGTCCAGACCAGCCGCGCGCGGCCCAGATGGCCGGATACGCGCCGGGCCAGGTCCAGCGCGGTCCAGGAGCCGAAGACCGCGACGCCGAACGAAAGCGCGACGAAGGTCCAGACGTGATGGTGATGGTGCAGGATGAGCCGCCTCGCTGATACGGCTCAGTCTTGCCTCCTGGCGCGATCCGCGTCCAGCCGCTCGGGAACCGACCTATGGATTGCGCACGGCCCGCTTGTCGATCCACGCCAGGATCAGGTCGGCGATCTGGAGGTTGTTCCGGTCCTGCATCAACATGTGGCTGTTGCCGCGGACGCCCTGCTCGGCCGTCGCGATGATATCCACCCGTCCACCGGCCGCCTCGATGCGCCGGGCGTAGGCGCGGCACCCCTCCAGCCGGTCCTGCCAAGTGATGCCGCCAAGGCCGGTCTGGACCGACAGGTTGTCGCCGAACACCACCAGGGTCGGGATCCTGGCCAGCCTGGCGATCTGCTCGTCGGTGTAGCTGGCCCGGCAGGCGCCCGGTTCGACGGCGACAATGCCCGCGACGCCCCGCGGGTTCACCAGCGCCGCGTCCATCGGAAAGGGTCCGGACTGGGAGTGACTGATCAGGACCGCGCCATCCAGGTCGATGGCCAGATCGGACAGTGCCTTGAACGTGGGATTGGGCGAGGGAAGCTGAGAGGTCAGGTCGGGGATGGCCTGCTTGGAAAGCTCGCCGACGACGTCGATGGGGAACTGGGCGCCCGGAAACGCTTCACCGAACTTCGGCCCAAAGCGGAAGTTGGTCCAGACGCCGACACGGTCGCCAAAGCGAAAGGCCCCCTGCCCGATCGCGGTTGGCGCGCCCGGCGCGGTCGGCGCCACCGCTCCCGACGGCGCGCTGCTTGCGCCCGACAGCCTGTTGTTGATCGCCGCCTGATTGAACCCGGACCGCGCCCGGCCGACCTGATCGACGACATAGGTCGGATGGGCCTTGCGGACGAAATACTCGTACCAGCCCATGCGGCCGTCGGGCGTGGTGTCGTAGCTCTTTCCGCTGAGGCCCGCGCCGTGGATCATCACCACCGGGACCTTGGTCCTGCCGGTCGGGACCATGTACTCGACATACATCTGGTCGACGGTGACGCTGTCGTCGGGACCCAGCAGGATCTCCCCGGCCTTCTGCTCGACCGATCGTCCGCCCACGAAGAAGCTGCCCCTGGCCTTCAGCACCAGCGGTTTGCCCGGCGTCTGGATGGACTTCAGTGTCTGCGCCGCCGCGGTCCCCGCGAAGGGAAGGCCCAGTACCGCGCAGAGCGCCAGGACGCCGGCGCGGGATGAAAAGCTGTTCGTCCGGTCCACGATGGGTCTCCCTTCGGTGTCGAAGAAAGACTATCGCGCCCCGGAAAGCGCGATTAGCGGGCGGAAAGGACTTGGTCTCGTTAGCTCTTCTAACAAATCGACCGACCGCCCCGGTCAGCGGTCCTTGAACCGGAGCGCATCGGTGAGCATGGCGAACGCCGGCGAGGCGTGGCGCCGGCTCGGATAATAGAGATGGTAGCCGGAAAACGGCGGACACCAGTCCTCCAGCACCCGGACCAGCTCGCCCGATGCGATGCAGGGCGCGGCGACGTCCTCTGGCATGTAGGCGAGGCCCAGGCCCTGCAGCGCCGAGTCCAGCCGCTGGCGGATGGTGTTGAAGATCAACTGGCCGTCGACCCGCACCTTCACCTCGCGGCCGTCCTTCTCGAACTCCCAGGGAAAGAGGCCGCCATAGGTGGGCAGGCGCATGTTGATGCAGTTGTGATCGGTGAGGTCCTGGGGGCTTTCCGGCTTCCGGCGGCTTGCGAAATAGGCCGGGGAGCCGACCACGGCCATCCGCATGTCCGGGCCGATGCGCAGGGCGATCATGTCCTTGGCCACCTGTTCACCCAGGCGCACGCCCGCGTCGAACCCTTCCGATACGATGTCGACCATGCCGTAGTCGACGACGATCTCGACGCGGATGTCGGGATAGTCCGGCAACAGCCTGGCCAGGCCGGGCTGCAGAACCGAACGGGCGGCATGCTCGCCGGCCGTGATGCGGATCGTGCCGGCCGGACGCTCCCGCATCTCGGCCAGAGCGACCAGCGCCTGTTCGATTTCCTCGAAACGCGGCGCGATGGTCTGAAGCAGGCGATCTCCGGCCTCGGTCGGCGCGACGCTGCGGGTCGTGCGCGTCAGAAGGCGAACGCCCAGCCGCCCTTCCAGGCCCTTGATCGTCTGGCTGAGCGCCGAGGGCGAGACGCCCAGCTTGGCGCCGGCGCGGGTGAAGCTGCGCTCCCTGGCCACCGCGGCGAAGACGGCGAGTTCGTCGAAGCCCTGCCCCATTTGTTAGTCTCACTAAAAACGACATCGCGATTATGGGGCCTAATCGCCGGAACGGGCCAGGCCTATCTTGCCGGTCATGCGAAGGCGCTGGGGGCTCCGCGTTCGCGAACGTCAGGAGCACCGAATGCAAGACCAGGATCCGGGCATGTCGCGCCGCACCGCCTTTGGAGCGTCCGCCGCCATCGTCCTGGCCGCCGGAACCAGCGCCTGCGCCGCAAAAGACCGGGTCGCCGGTTCGCGCACCCTGGTCGCCTATTTCACGCGCTCGGGGAACACCCGGGTCATCGCCGGCCAGCTGCATCGCGAGCTGAAGGCCGACCTGTTCGAGATCCTGCCCGCCACGCCCTACCCCGACGACTACGAGCAGACGGTCGAGCAGGCGCGTCAGGAACGGGACGCTGGCGTGCGGCCGCCATTGCAGGCGAGCGTCCGCAATCTCGCCGCCTACGACACGGTCTTTCTCTGCTTTCCGATCTGGGGCGAGACCGTCCCGCCGGTCGTCCGCAGCTTCCTGGCCGCCCATGACCTCTCGGGCAAGACCGTCCGGCCGGTGATCACCCACGGTGGCTACGGCCTTGGCGACAGCCTCGCGGTCCTCAAGCGCCTGGCCCCGAACGCGAGCCTGACTCCGGCCTTCTCGATGGAGGCCGACCAGGAGCGCCGCACCATGACCCAGGTCCGCGACTGGCTCGGCCAGATCGCCCGCGCCTGATCCCTCAATCCTCGGAGAACCAACATGCAAAAGCGCAAACTCGGCCAGGCCGGCCTGGAAGTCTCCGCCCTAGGCTACGGCTGCATGGGGCTGACCGCCGCCTATGGTCCGGCCACGCCGCGCGGAGAAGCGATCGCCGTGATCCAGGCCGCGTTCGACGGCGGCGTGACCCTGTTCGACACGGCCGAGGCCTATGGTCCTTTCGCCAACGAGGCTTTGGTCGGCGTGGCCGTGGCGCCGTTTCGCGACGAGGTCGTGATCGCCACCAAGTTCGGCTTCGACATCGATCTGGCGACCGGGGCGCGAACCGGCGGCCTCAACAGCCGGCCCGAGCACATCAAGGCGGTCGTCGAGGCTCAACTGCAACGCCTGCGCACCGACCATATCGACCTGCTCTACCAGCACCGGGTCGATCCCGCCGTGCCAATGGAGGATGTCGCGGGCGCCGTGAAGGACCTGATCGCGGCCGGCAAGGTGGGGCATTTCGGACTTTCGGAGCCTAGCGTGGAGTCGCTGCGACGCGCCCACGCCGTGCAGCCGGTCGCCGCCCTGCAGAACGAGTATTCGCTGTGGACCCGCGACGTGGAGCACAACGGGATCCTCGCGGCCTGCGAGGAACTGGGCATCGGCTTCGTGCCGTTCAGCCCGCTGGGGACCGGCTTCCTGACCGGCAAGATCGACGAGACCACCAAGCTGGACCCGACCGACTTCCGCTCGATCTCGCCGCGCTTCGCCACCGACGCCCGCGCCGCCAACATGGCGCTGGTCGATCTGCTGAAGGCCATCGCCGAACAGAAGCAAGCGACTCCGGCTCAGATCGCCCTGGCCTGGCTGATGGCCCAGAAGCCCTGGATCATCCCGATCCCCGGCACCACCAAGATCCATCGACTGGAAGAGAACCTGGGCGCTGCCGGCGTCGAGTTGACGGCCTCGGACCTGACCCAGATCGCCGGCGCCGCCGCGAAGATTCCGATCCAGGGCGCGCGCCTGCCGGAAGCCGTCCTGGCCCAGACCGGCCGCTGATCCATTCCGCCGCGACAGGAGATTTCCATGGACGACAAGACATCCAAGACCATCAGTGTCGGACGCCGCGATCTCCTGGCGCTCAGCCTGGCGCTGCCGGCCGCCGCTGCGGCTACCGGCGCGTCGGCAACGCCGGCCAGGGCTAGAACGTCCACGGCCCAGGGCGACCACCGCATGCTCGGCAAGCTGGAGGTGTCCAGCATCGGCATGGGCGTGCAGAACATGCACCGCGCCTATCCGACCACGGTCCCCTACCGGCCGGAGATGCTGAACATCCTTCGGGCGGCGCACGACCGGGGGATCACCTTCTTCGACACGGCGGAGGCCTACGGTCCGTTCGAGAACGAGCGGATCCTGGGCGAGGCGATCCGGCCGTTCCGGGACAAGGTGACGGTCGCCAGCAAGTTCGGCTGGAACATCGATCCCGAGACCGGCCGGCGCGGCCCGGGCCTCAACAGTCGTCCCGAGCACATCAAGGTGGCGGTCGAGGGCAGCCTCAAGCGCCTGCGCACCGACCGTATCGACCTGCTCTACCAGCACCGCGTCGATCCGGCCGTGCCGATCGAGGATGTCGCCGGCGCGATCCAGGACCTGATGAAGCAGGGCAAGATCCTGCACTGGGGGCTCAGCGAAATGGGCCCGCAAACCCTGCGCCGCGCCCATGCCGCCCTGCCCGTCACCGCCGTCCAGAACGAGTATTCGCTGCTCTGGCGCGGCCCGGAAAAGTGGGTGCTGCCGACCTGCGAGGAACTGGGCATCGGCTTCGTGTGCTGGAGCCCGCTGGGCGTGGGCTTCCTCAACGGGGCCATCGACGCGGGCACGCGCTTCGCCGACGGCGACATCCGCAAGGTTGAAGGCCGGTTCGCCCCGGAGAACCTGGCCCACAACCTGGCCCTGGTCGATCTGCTGAAGACCTGGGCGCAGCGCAAGTCGGCGACGCCCGGCCAGATCGCCCTGGCCTGGCTGCTCGCCCAGAAGCCGTGGATCGTGCCGATCCCGGGCACGACCCAGATGGCGCACATGATCGACAACGCCGGCGCCGCGGCCATCCGCTTCACGCCCGCCGAGCTCGGCGAACTGAACGCCGCCGCCTCGGCGATCCAGATTCAGGGACTGCGGCTCCCCGAAGGCGTCCTGGCTTTCTCGGAAGTCGAAGCCCCCGCCAAGATCTGATGCTCATTCCTACTCGAAGGAGTTTCCCATGAAGCCTGTCGTCGCCGCCATGGCGGCCCTGACGCTGGCGACCCCGGTCGAGGCCCAGGAGCGCAAGTCCGTCGCGCCCAAGGCCATGCAGGCCGTCGCCCCCGGCCTCGCCGGCTATACCGACGACGTGCTGTTTGGCGACGTCTGGGTGAGCCCCGCGCTCAGTCCGCGCGATCGCAGCCTCGTGACGGTGTCGGTGCTGATCGCCACCGGCAAGACCGCCCAACTCGCCGGCCATCTGGGCCGCGCGCTGGATAACGGCGTCAAACCCGGCGAGATCGCCGGGGTCGTCACCCATCTGGCCTTCTACACCGGCTGGCCCAATGCGGTGTCGTCGCTGGAGGTCGTCGAAAAGGTGTTCACCGACCGAGGCGTCGACATAGCGTCCTTGCACGCGCCGCCGAGCGCCAGCCTGCCCGTTCCCGCTTCGGACGCCGCGCGCGCCCGGACGGTGACGGCGACGATCGGGCCGGTCGCGCCCAAGCTGGCGGCCCTGACCAACGACGTCTTGTTCGGCGACCTGTGGCGACGGCCCGATCTTACCCCGCGCGACCGCAGCCTGGCGACGATCGCGGCGCTGGCGGCCAATGGCGATGAGGCCGGGCTGGCCTTTCACATCGGCCTTGGCCTCGAAAACGGCCTGACGCGGGCGCAGGTCGGCGAAGCGCTGACCCACCTGGCCTTCTACGCCGGCTGGCCTAAGGCGACCGCCGCGGTCGCCGTGGCCGACAAGGTGTTCAAGGGCCTGGACGCGAACGCGCCGGCGCCGGCCGCCGCCGAAGGCCTGGTGATCATTCCGCCGGGCGCTCAGCCGATCCAGGGGCCGGCCGCCACCTTCACCGGGGCGGTCACCGTCGCCTCGCCGTTCAAGGGCGACGGACAGGCGCGGCTCGGCGGCGCCACCGTCACCTTCCAGCCGGGCGCGCGCTCCAACTGGCACAGCCACCCACTGGGCCAACTCCTGATCGTCACCGAAGGGGAAGGCCTGGTCCAGGCCGAGGGCGAGCCGGTTCGTCGGATCAGGCCCGGCGACGTGGTCTGGACGCCGCCCGGCGTCAGGCACTGGCACGGCGCGACGCCCGCCAGCGCCATGACCCACGTGGCGGTGGCCGAGGCCTTGGACGGCAAGAGCGTGACCTGGCTGGGTCCCGTGACGGACGCCGAATACCGCGCGCCGGCCCGATAGGGGCTCGCGCTCGGCGCCGATGTGATCCGCGTGGCGACGCCCAGAGTGTCACACGACTGTCGCCGCCCGCTGGCATGGGCCGCCCATGCCCTTGCCCCTTTATGACGGCTGTGCGGTTCGAGAGTCTGGCGACATCGACGGCGCCGAGCGCTTCGAGGCCCTGACCCGCCGCCTGCGCGCGCCGCTGCTCAGCTACTTCGCCCGCCGCACCGGCTCGCGGCTCGACGCCGAGGAACTGGTGCAGGACCTGTTCCTGCGGCTGCTGCGTCGCCGGGGCCTGATGGCGCTGGAGAACGTCGACGGCTACGTCTTCGAGGCGGCCGCCAACCTGCTGCGCGACAAGGCGCGTCGCGACCGGGCGCGGCTCGAGGGCGGTCCTGTGGACCTTCAGACGCTGGATCCGGCCGACGACCTGCCGGGCGCCGAGCAGGTGGTCGGCGGACGCCAGAACCTGGCGCGGCTGCGCACGGCCCTGAAGTCGCTGCCGCCGCGCGCCCGGACGATCGTGATCCTGCGCCGGTTCGAGGACATGACCCACGCCGAGATCGCCGCCCGCCTGCGGATTTCGGTCAGCGCCGTCGAAAAGCATCTGGCCCGGGCCATGATCGTGCTGCGCGACGCCCTGCGGGAGGAGGTCTGATGGCCGGCGCCCCGAAAGCTCCCGACGCCTCGGCCCGCTGGTTCGCCAAGGTCGAGGGCGGCCGCCTGTCGCTGGACGAGCAGCGGGACTTCGCCGACTGGCTGGGCGAGGCCGACAACGCCCGGGCCTTCGACGAACTGGAACGGAGCTGGGAAGCGCTGGGCGAGGCCGGCGGCGACCGCGAGCTGCTGCGCATGCGCTCGGCCGCCCTGCGCAAGGCGTCGGGACCCAGCCGGCGGGCGGTCCTCGGCATGGCCGGCGGCGCGACCGCCGCGGCGATCGCCGGCGGGGTCGGTCTGATGATGGCCGGCGCGGCCCAGGCCACGATCCGCACCGGTCCCGGAGAGCGGCTGACGACCTCCCTGCCCGACGGCTCGCGCGTCACCCTGGCGCCGCTGTCGAAACTGCGGGTCGGCTATGGCGGCTCCAAGCGCGCGGCGCGGCTCGAAGAGGGCCAGGCCTATTTCGAGATCCGCCAGGGCAAACCGTTCCGGCTGATCGCCGGCGACCGGGTCGCCGAAAGCGCCGGCGGACGCTTCCAGGTCTCGCTCGACGGCGCGCGGGCGCAGATCCTGCTTGAGGACGGCGCCCTTCAGGTCGCCGCCGACGCGGGCGGCGCCCGGCCGCTGGCGATCCGCGCCGGCCAGATGGTCTCCGGTCCGGCCGAGGCTCCGGCCGTCACGACGGCGTCGGACGCGGAGGGGCTGACGGCGTGGCGGACGGGGCGACTGGTGTTCGACGACGAGGCGCTGGCCGACGTCGTGGCCGCCTTCAACCGCTATTCCCGCGACCAGCTGGTGCTGGCCCAGCCGGAACTGGGGTCGATCCGCATCTCCGGATCGTTCCGCTACGACGGCGCGCGGGAATTCGCCCAGGCCATGCAGGCGGCTTTCGGCCTCGACGTGCGCCAGGTCGGGAGCTCGACCTGGTCGATCACGGCCGCCTCCGCGACCTAGAGACCGCCGTTCGCTGCGTGAAATTTTCACGACGGGATGAGGGTTCGTCCATGGCGGCGGTTCCTGGAGTCGATCGGTCAGGGGGCCGGCGGCTGTTTAGGACCATATCCATGACGAGCTTCACTACACGTGCGCTTCGACGCAACCTGCTGGCCTGCGGCGCGGTGGCCGCCCTCGGCCTGGCGTCGGGCCTGGCCTCCCCGGCCCTGGCCCAGACGAGCGGCCCCGCGGCGCTGAGCCTGCAAAGCCAGCCGCTGGAGCTGGCCCTACCGGCCCTGGCCCGCCAGGCCGACATCCAGCTGCTCTATGCGCCCGCCCTGGTGCGCGGCAAGCGCGGCGCGACGGTGGCCGGCGCCCGCACCCCGGCCGAGGCCTTGGAGCGCCTGCTGGCCGGCACCGGCCTGAAGGCCGTCGCCACCGGCGAGCGCACCTTCACCATCACCGCCGCCGTCGAAGAGCGCGCCGAGGTCAGCCAACTCGACGAGGTGGTCGTCACCGCCCAGAAGCGCTCGGCCGCTATCGAAGACGTGCCGATGGCCGTCGCCGTGGTCGAGGGCGCCGACGCCTCGCGGCGGGGCGTCACCAGCGTCACCGACCTCGTCGACGAGGTGGCCGGCCTGTCGGTGAACTACGCCTTCGGCGGCACCAACTACGGCCTGATCAGCATCCGCGGCATCGGCGGGGCCGACGACTACAAGCCCAACGGCAACCCGTCCGTCGCCCTGCACGTCGACGGCGTCTACCAGACCTCCAACGCCTATCTCGGCATGCCGCTGTTCGATCTGGACCGCGTCGAGGTGCTGAAAGGCCCGCAAGGCACGCTCTATGGCCGTAACACCACGGCCGGCGTGATCAACGCCATCACCCGCGGCCCCGGCAAGGACTTCGAGGGCTCGGCCCGCGTCGAATACGGCAGCTACGACTACACCGAGTTCGAGGCCTCGGCTGGCGGTCCGGTCAGCGACAACCTCGGCGTCCGCATCGCGGTGCTGGCCCAGAACGGCGGCGGGTTCATGACCGGCGCGGGGGCCGGCACGCTGGCCGGCTACCAGCCGTCGGTGCGCGGCGTGGTCCAGACCCAGGTGCCGGCCCTGACCGATCCCGGCCGCCGCGAAGGCTTCGGCGACAAGGACCTGTTCGCCGCCCGCGCCACCATCGACCTGGCCCTCGCCCCCGAGACCGACCTGACGGTCAAGCTGTTCGGCAGCCGCGACCGCGGCGACACCCGCCAGTACGACCGCATCGCCCGCAGCCAGGACGCCACCATCGCCAACGCCGGCGAGAACGCCGACCCCTACGAGTTCTACTCGACCGGCTATCCGACCCAGAGCATCGACATCTACGGCGCTTCGGCCACCCTGGCCCATCGCGTGAAGGAGAACCTGAACTTCACCGCCGTCGGCGGCTGGCAGGGTTCGACGCGGTCGATCCAGGGCAACGGCGACGGCTCGCCCTACCCGGCCTCGTACTTCGACGCCGACGAAAAGCTGAGCCAGGCCTCGCTGGAACTGCGCCTGGCCGACGACACCGGCGGCAAGGTCGACTGGATCGCCGGCGCCTTCTACGTCACCGACGAGGTCAAGTTCGACACCAACTGGATCAGCTACACGGCCCTGACCGTCTACGACAACCTGCACAAGCAGCAGCGGTCCAGCCTGGCCCTGTTCGGCCAGGTCGACTACCGGCCCATCGAGCGCCTGCAGATCTCGGCGGGCCTGCGCTACACGCGCGACGACGCCGACTACAAGGGCAGAAACGTCGACCGCAATCCGTGGGGCATCAGCACCTTCACGACCACCTTCGCCACCACGGCCAACTTCTCGTGGGACGAGACCTTCAACGACGACAACGTCTCGGGCCGCCTGACCGCCAAGTACGACGTCACCGACGACCTCAACGTCTTCGTCTCGGCCGGCACAGGCTATCGCGGCGGCGGCTTCGACGGCACCTCGATCTTCACGGTCGCCGAGACCAAGCCCTTCGCCTCCGAGACCGTGAAGGCCTACGAGGCCGGCCTGCGCTGGACCACCGGCCGCGTGCGCCTGTCGCTCGACGCCTTCCGCTACCGGTTCAGCGAATTGCAGGCCACCACGCGTCTGGCCAACGACACCAACGGCCGGGCCAATGTCGGCAAGGCCAGCAGCGAGGGCTTCGAGGTCGGCCTGAACGTGCAGGTGCTGCGCAGCGAGCGCCAGAGCCTGCAACTGGACGCCAACGCCACCTGGCTGGACACCGAGGTGCTGTCGTTCAGCTCCAACCGCGTGGCCGACGTGCTGGCGACGGTCGGCGATCCGCTGCCGGGCGCCCCGGACGTCTCGGCGACCCTGGCCCTGAACCACGTGCTGTTCCTGGACGGCGGCTGGAACCTGCGCAGCCGCCTGGGCGTCACCCATCACGGCGAGGAGAGCAACCGCCTCAACGCCCTGCCGGGCAACACCGCCCAGCCCTACACCCTGGTCAATCTGCGGATGGAGCTGGCGACCCCGTCGAACTGGACGCTCTACGCCTACGGCAAGAACATCACCGACGAGGTCTATTTCCCCGAACTGAACGGCGCGGCGCGCCTCGTGGGGGCGCCGGCCACCTGGGGCGTCGGCGCGCGGTTCGACTTCTGATGTCGTGAGCCAAGGGAGGCCCGCCATGACCCATCTCACCCGCCGCGGCCTGGTGGCCGCCTCGGCCGCCCTGGCCCTGGCGCGCGCCGACGCCGTGCTGGGGATGGAGATGGACCGCAGGGCGGGCCTCGATCCCTTCGCGCTGGGCGTCGCCAGCGGCGATCCGAGTCTCGACGGCTTCGTGCTGTGGACCCGGCTCAGCGCCCATGGCGCGCCGCTGGACGCGCCGTCCGTGCCGGTGACCTACGAGGTCGCCGAGGACGAGACTTTCACCCGCATCATCCGCAAGGGGCGGCGGGCCGCGTCGCCGTCCCTGGCCCACGCCGTGCACGTCGAGATCACTGGCCTGCGTCCCGGCAGGCCCTACTGGTACAGGTTCCACGCCCTGGGCGCGGTCAGCCCGGTCGGCCGCACCGCCACGGCGCCCCGCCAGGCGAGCCGGGCCAGGATCGCGGCGACCTCGTGCCAGCACTTCGAGCTCGGCTGGTTCACCGCCTATCGCGACCTCGTCGCCGCCGAGCCGGACCTGGTCGTCCAGCTGGGCGACTACATCTACGAGAACAGCTACGCCCAGTTTCCCAAGGTCCGGTCGTTCGACGGCCCGGAGCCAGTGGATCTTGAGGGCTATCGCCGCCGCCACGCGCTCTACAAGTCGGACGCCGACCTGCGCGAGGCCCACCGCCTGCTGCCCTGGGCGGTGACCTGGGACGACCACGAGGTCGAGAACGACTATGCGGATCTCGCCAATCTGAAGGCGCTGGAGGCGCCCGTCTTCGCCCGCCGTCGGCAGGCCGCCTACCAGGCCTATTTCGAGCACATGCCGGTGCGGCCCAGCCTGTGGGCGCGACCGGATGCGCCCAGGCTCTATCGCCGCCTGGCCTGGGGCGACCTCGTCGCCCTGCCGGTCCTGGACGGCCGCCAGTACCGCTCGGCCCAGGCCTGCAACGCCCCGCGCCAGGCCGGCAACCGCCCTCGCCGCGACTGCGCGCAGCTCGACGCGCCCGACCGCACCATGCTCGGCGCGGCCCAGGAGGCCTGGCTGGCCGAGGGCCTTGAGCGCGAGACCGCCCGCTGGACCCTGCTGGCCCAGCAGACCCCGATCGCGCCGATCCAAACGCCCGAGGGCGTGATGTCCGACCAGTGGGACGGCTACCCCGCCGCCCGGCGCCGGCTGATGGGCGCCTTGACCCAGCCGGCCGTCCGCAATCCCGTGACCCTGGGCGGCGACATCCACGCCTTCCTGGTCGCCGACCTGCATGCGACGCCCGAACGGCCGGAGACGCCGGTGGTCGCCACCGAACTGGTGACCACCTGTCTGGCCGCCAGCCATGCGCCACGCGCCCGCTATGGAGAGGCCCGCGCCCGCAACCCGCACCTGCGCTTTGCGGATATCGAGCGGTCCGGCTACCTGCTGCTCGACGCGCGGCCCGACCGGCTGGAGGTCGACCTGCGCGCGGTCTCCGACCAGGCCGATCCGAACGGTGCGACGGCCAGCCTCGCTCGCTTCGTCGTCGAGGACCGGCGGCCCGGCGCGCAATCGGCTTGAGACGCCGCTGATGGGATGCAGTTTGAGACACCTGGTCGAAAGATCGAGGTTCAGACCGCGCTAAAAGGGTGTCGCCGACAGCTTGGCCACGGGGATTCGACGCATGGCGAACGGCGCCCAGGATGATCGTCTGCCGCACCTGGCGGCCCGGATCGGCGCCGACTACGCCGACAGCTTCGCCGCCTGCCGCGAACTGCTGGCGACGATGTTCGAGCTGGAAGCGCCGTCGCCCGAGGTCCGCGCCGACTACGTCATGGACTTCGCCCTCTACGACTACGGGCCGATCAAGCTGGGCATGTCCCAGGCCCCCGCGTCGATCATGGTCCGTAGCCCGCAGACCATCGCGCGAACCGGCGTCGATCACTTCCATGTCCAGTTCTATCGGACCCACGGCTTCGTCCTGACGCTGGACGGCGCCGAGCACGCGGTGAAACCGGGCGACGTCTGCGTGCTCGACCTGTCCCGCCCGGCCGCCTTGCGCACGGACGGGATCGACAACCTGTCGGCCATCGTCGCTCGCGACCTGCTCCTGCCGCTGCTGGCGGACGCGGGCGACGTGCACGGGCTGGTGCTGCGCCGAGACAGCGAGGCCGGCGTCGCCGTTCGCGAACACCTGGAAGAGATGTGGCGGCAAGGCTCGAGCCTGACCCTCGCCCAGGGACTGGAATGGAGCCAGGCCACAGCGGCCCTGCTGGCCGGCGTCGTGCGGGCCAACAGCCAGAGCCGCGCGGCGACCCGCGCCGAGCTGCGCAGGAGCCAGTTCCGGGCCATCCGCCGGCGCATCGACAGGGAGATCGGCGACCCCGAACTCGGCCCGGCCGCCCTCGCCGCCCAGTTCTTCGTGACGCGCCCGACCCTCTACCGCATGTTCGAACCACACGGAGGCATCGGAAAATACATTCTCGGGCGTCGGCTGACCGGCGTGTTCCGCGATCTGTCCGACCCTTCTCAGGCACGCGAACGGATCGTCACGATCTTGCGCCGCTGGGGGTTCGAGAGCCACACGGCCGCAGGGCGCGCCTTTCGCGCCGCCTACGGCGTCACGCCGTCAAGATGCCGGGCCCAGGCGCTGAACCTCCATAGAACCGGCAATCTGGCAGGCGAAGCGGCCTTCGACATCCCGCCCGAGATGCCGGCGAACATCACGGCGTTCCAGAACGCCGCCCGTCCGAACGCGGGCGGGACATCGGCCTAGCGGTCAGCCGCCGACGGCGACGACTTCGATGCTCAGCGGGGCGCCGCCGGCGGCGATCGCGAGCAGGCGGTCGACGTTCGGATGCGCGCCCGGACGCTCGCGCGCGTCCGCCGAGTGCTCGGCGAACACGGCCAGGCCGTGCTCGGCAGCTTCCGCGTTCAGTGCGCCGAAGCGCTGCTTCAGATGCTGGTAGACGGCGAGCGAGCCTTGCTTGCCGGGCTGGTTCTCGATGCTGGCGACCACCGCTCCATCGGCGTCGACCAGATCGATGCGCTCGACGCCGTCGATGGCCGGCAACTGCTGAAGATTGTCCTTGAAGGTCGCGCCCGGTTGAATCATCGCCTGGTTTTCTCGAATTCCTGAGGTCGTCGCGCGGGCCTCTAGCACCCCGCGCGGACGTTCGCCATGCGGTGCGTCATGGATCCCCGCCCCGTCGCCGAAGACCGAGTGCACGGCGAAGGTCGCCTCTCGGCGCGCTTGAGGGGCGCGGCGGGAGGGAGTAGTGCGGGACCAGATGCCCAAGATCCTCGCCATCGAAGACGATCCGAGCACCGGCCAGGAGATCGTCGCCGAGCTGGAGCAGCACGGCTTCGAGGTGGAGCTGGTGGCCGACGGCCGCCAGGGCCTGATCCGGGCGGCCAGCGGCGACTTCGACGCCGTCACCCTGGACCGCATGCTTCCGGGCCTGGACGGCCTGGCCATCGTCACCGTCATGCGCGGGGCGGGCGTCGAGACGCCGGTGTTGATGATCAGCGCGCTCAGCGACGTCGACGAGCGGGTGAAGGGCCTGCGGGCCGGCGGCGACGATTACATGACCAAGCCCTTCGCCTCCGAGGAGCTGGCCGCGCGGCTGGAGGTGCTGCTGCGCCGCCGGACCAGCGCGCCACGCCAGACCACCCTGACCGTGGCCGACCTGGTAATCGACCTTCTGGCCCGCACCGTCCATCGCGGCGGGGTCGAGATCCGGCTGATGCCGACCGAGTACAAGCTGCTGGAGTTCATGGCCCGCAACTCCGGCCAGGTGCTGACCCGGACGATGATCTTCGAGGCGGTGTGGGGCTATCACTTCGACCCGGGCACCAACCTCATCGACGTGCATCTGGGCCGCCTGCGCAGGAAGGTCGACCGGCCGGGCGCGCCGCAGCTGCTGCACACCGTCCGGGGTTCGGGATACGCGCTGCATGCGCCCGCGTGACCTCTGGCGGGCCAGCCCGTTCCGCCTGACCCTGCTGAACGGCGCGGTGTTCGCCGTGGCCGTGATGGCCCTGCTGGGCATGATCTACTGGCGCACCGCCGGCTACATCACCCGCCAGCTCGACGCGATCATCGTCAGCGAGAGCACCGTCCTGGCCAACGGCCCGGCCGACACCCTGCCCGAGCGGGTGCGGGCCGCCGTGGCCGCCGACGGCCGGGCGATCGCCTATTACGGCCTGTTCTCGGCCGACGGGGTGTGGATCACCGGCAATGTCCGCCGCCTGCCCGACAACGCCGAGGCCGACAACCGGCCGCGCACGCTGAACGAACCCGGCCTGCAGCCCGGCGCGCGGGGCCTGGTGCGCCGCCTGCCCTGGGGCGAGCAGCTGTTCATCGTCCACGACGCCAAGGTGCTGACGGGGCTGCGCGACATCATCGTCAACGCCCTGATGGTCAGCGGGGCGCTGATCCTGCTGCTGGGCCTGTCGGCCGCCGCCCTGCTCAGCATTCCGCCCCTGCGCCGGGTGGAGCAGTTGCGGACCGCCAGCCGTGCGGCGCTGGCCGGCCGGCTGGGCGTGCGCCTGCCGGTGTCGCACCGGCGCGACGAGATCGACATGCTGGCCAGCCTCGCCAACGGCATGATGGACGAGACCGAGCGCCTGCTGTGGGAGGTCAAGAGCGTCGGCGACAACGTGGCCCACGACCTGCGTACGCCGCTGAACCGGCTGCGCGCGGCGCTCTACCGCGCCACCCAGGACACGAGCCCGGACGAAGCCGGGCGGCGCGAGATGATTGAGCGGGCCCTGGAGGAGACCGACGAACTGCTGGTGCGCTTCCGCGCCCTGACCCGCATCGGCGAGATCGAGCGCCGCGACCGCCAGGCCTGTTTCGAGGCGGTGCGGCTGCAGGATGTGCTGGAGCAGGTGTTCGAGCTGCACGACCCGGCGGCCGAGGATCTGGGCGTGGCTATCGAGACCGACTTCGCGGCCGAGGCCCCGACCGTCTTCGCCGATCCGGCCCTGCTGTTCGAGGCGGTCAGCAACCTGGTCGACAACGCCCTGAAGTTCACCCCGCGCGGCGGGCGGGTGACTCTGCGCCTGCTGGCGCTCGACGAAGGACCGCGCATCGAGGTGGTCGACAACGGGCCGGGCGTGCCCGAGGACGAGCGCGAGGCGGTGCTGAACCGCTTCCACCGCTCGCAGCGCACGCTGGATCGGCCGGGCTCGGGCCTGGGTCTGAGCATCGTCGCGGCCATCGCCCGCATGCACCATTTCACCCTGTCGCTGGAGGACGCGCAGCCGGGCCTGCGGATCGCCATCGACTGCTGGCCGCGCGGGCTCGAGGCCTAGATGCGGCTGCTGCACGCCAGCCACCGGCCGCGCGACCTCTACCTGGCCCGGGCCCTGATCCAGGCCGGCCATGTGGTCGAGAGCCTGGACAGCCTGGACGACGCGGCCAGCGCCAGCGCCGGCGAGGACTATGACGCGGTGCTGCTGGAAGTGGCCGCGCCGGCCGACGCCCCGCTGGCCGCCCTGTCGCGCCGGGGCGAGCGCGCCCTGCTGGTGCTGATCGCCGACCAGGCCTCGCCCGCCGCCCGCACGGCCGCCTTGCGGGCCGGAGCCGACGCCTGCCTGATCCGGCCGGTGCATGTCGTCGAGCTTGAAGCTCGCCTGACCGCGCTGGCCCGCCTGGCGCCGGGTCCGGCGGCCCCGACGGGCCTGCGGTTCGACGCCGCCGGCCGCAAGGTCGCGCTGGGCGAGGCCAGCCTCGTCCTGCCCAGCCGCGAATACGCGCTGCTGGCCTACATGGCCGAGCACGCCGGCCAGGTTCTGAGCGCCGAGCAGATCCTCAAGCACGTCTGGGGCGAAGGCGACGATCCGCGCCCCGAACGGGTGCGCACGGCGGTGGCGCGCCTGCGCCTGAAGCTGGAGGCCACCTTCGGACGGCCGCTGCTGACCACCCTGCGCGGCCACGGCTACCGGCTGGACCTCGAATAGCGCAACTGCGGGGGCCGACGCGGTCCAGCCCATTTTTCGTCCCGCGCCCTCAACATGACAGGATTTTCATCCGGCTGAGACGGCAGGTTTAGGCGGGCGGGCGCATCACCCGGCGGCGCAGCTTGAGTACGCGCAGATTCCGCGCGCCCGGCCCCTCCCCCCCGGACGCAGGGCGCGCGGGATCGTCCACTGCTGCAAGTCCGGAGCAGGCCGCTTGAACGCTATCGTCCGCATCGCCCTGCAACGCCCGCTCACGTTCATCGTGATGGCGATGCTGATCCTGATCTTCGGCGTCCTGGCGGCCCTCGGCACGCCCACGGATATCTTCCCCGAGATCCGCGTGCCGGTGATCGGCGTGGCCTGGCAATATGCCGGCCTGTCGCCGCAGGAGATGTCGGGCCGCATCGTCACGCCTTATGAGCGGGTGCTGTCGACGACGGTCAACGACATCGACCATATCGAGAGCCAGTCGCTGCCCGGCATCGGCGTGGTGAAGATCTACTTCCAGCCCGGCGTCGACATCCGCACGGCCACCGCCCAGGTGACCTCGATTTCGCAGACGGCCGTCAAGCAGATGCCGGCCGGCACGACCCCGCCGCTGATCATCAACTACAGCGCCGCCACCGTGCCGATCCTGCAGCTGGCACAGTCGGGCAAGGGCCTGTCGGAACAGAAGCTGTTCGACCTGTCGCAGACGGTGGTGCGCCCCAACCTGATCAGCGTGCCCGGCGCGGCCATTCCGTATCCATACGGCGGCAAGGTCCGCCAGATCATGATCGATCTGGATCCGGTCGCCCTGCAGTCCAAGGGGCTGTCGGCGCAGGACGTCTCCAACGCCCTGGCCGCCCAGAACCAGATCCTGCCCGCCGGCACGATCAAGATCGGCACCTTCCAGTACAACGTCCGCCTCAACGACGCGGCCGAGACGATCGAGGAGTTGAACAGCCTGCCGATCAAGACGATCGACGGCGCGACGATCTACATCCGCGACGTCGGCCAGGTGCGCGACGGCTCGGCCCCGCAGACCAACGTGGTGCACGTGGACGGCGCGCGGGCGGTGCTGTCGACGATCCTGAAGAACGGCTCGGCCTCGACCCTGGCCATCGTGCAGGGGATCAAGGACCGCCTGCCGGCCCTGAAGGAAAATCTGCCCGACGACTTCAAGATCACGCCGCTGAACGACCAGTCGCTGTTCGTGAAGGGCGCCATCGAGGGCGTGGTCAAGGAAGGCGTCATCGCCGCGGCCCTGACCAGCCTGATGATCCTGCTGTTCCTGGGCAGCTGGCGCTCGACGGTGATCATCGCCGTGTCGATCCCGCTGGCCATCCTGGCCGCCATCGCCGCCCTGTCGGCCATCGGCCAGACCCTGAACATCATGACCCTGGGCGGTCTGGCCCTGGCCGTCGGCATCCTGGTCGACGACGCCACGGTGACCATCGAGAACATCAATTGGCACCTGGAGCACGGCAAGGACGTGCGCACGGCCATCCTCGACGGCGCGGCCCAGATCGTGGTTCCGGCCTTCGTCTCCCTGCTCTGCATCTGCATCGTCTTCGTGCCGATGTTCATGCTCAAAGGCGTGGCCGGATTCCTGTTCGTGCCGATGGCCGAGGCCGTGGTCTTCGCGATGATCGCCTCGTTCATCCTGTCGCGCACCCTGGTGCCGACCCTGGCGATGTACCTGCTGAAGCCCCATGCCAGCGAGCGCCTGGACTACGAGCACGCGGCCGAGCACGGCGGCGCGGGCAAGCCCTCGCGCAACCCGCTGGTGCGCTTCCAGCGGAGCTTCGAGACCGCCTTCGGCAAGCTGCGGGAAGGCTACAAGAACCTGCTGGTCATGGCCCTGGGCTCGGGCCGAGTGTTCATCATCGGCTTCATGGTGGTGGTCGTGGCCTCTTTCGCCCTGACGCCGTTCCTGGGCCGCAACTTCTTCCCGACGGTGGACGCCGGCCAGATCACCCTGCACGTCCGCGCCCCCGTCGGCACGCGGCTGGACGACACCTCGCTGTTGTTCGGCCAGGTGGAAGAGGCGATCCGCAAGGTGGTGCCGGCCGACGAGGTGGGCTCGATCGTCGACAACATCGGCATCCCCAACAGCGCCATCAACATGGTCTACAGCAACTCAGGCCTGATCGGCCCGCAGGACGGCGACATCTTCGTCGCGCTAAAGCCCGAGCACGGCCCGACGGCGGACTACGTCAAGAAGCTGCGCGAGGAGCTGCCCCGCCAGTTCCCCGGCGCGACCTTCTCGTTCCTGCCGGCCGACATCATCAGCCAGATCCTCAACTTCGGCGCCCCCTCGCCCATCGACCTGCAGATCTCCGGCCCTAACGCCGCGGCCAACCGCGCCTACGCCGCCAAGATCCTGGCGCGACTGAAGACCATCCGAGGCCTGGCCGACGTGCGCCTGCACCAGCCGGAAGGCGCGCCGCAGCTGCGGGTCGACGTCGACCGCTCGCGCATGGCCCAGCTGGGCCTGACCGAACGCGACGTGACCAACAGCGTCGTGGCCTCGCTGGCCGGCAGCTCGCAGGTTTCGCCGACCTTCTGGCTGAACCCCAAGAACGGCGTGTCCTATCCGATCGTCGCCCAGGTGCCGGAATACCGCGCCGGCTCGCTGTCGGATCTGAACGGCATCCCGATCACCGGGACGGCGGCCAATGCGCAGCACGCCCAGATGCTGGGCGGCCTCGGCGTGATCAAGCGCGACACGGCGCCGGCCGTGGTCAGCCACTACGACATCCAGCCGGTGCTCGACATCTACGCCACCCCGCAGGGTCGCGACCTGGGCGCGGTGACGGCCGACATCAACAAGGTGCTGAAGGACCTGGCCAAGGAGCGTCCGAAGGGCGCGACGGTGGCCCTGCGCGGCCAGATGGTGACGATGAACGCCGCCTTCTCGGGCCTGGGCTTCGGCCTCGTCGCCGCGATCGTGCTGATCTACCTGCTGATCGTCGTGAACTTCCAGTCGTGGCTGGACCCGTTCGTGATCATCACCGCCCTGCCCGCAGCCCTTGCCGGCATCGTCTGGATGCTGTTCGCCACCGGCACCACGCTTTCGGTGCCGGCCCTGACCGGGGCGATCATGTGCATGGGCGTGGCCACGGCCAACTCGATCCTGGTGGTCAGCTTCGCCCGCGAGCGGCTGGAAGCCACCGGCGACGCCCTGACCGCCGCCATCGAGGCCGGCTTCACCCGCTTCCGCCCGGTGCTGATGACGGCCCTGGCCATGATCATCGGCATGGCGCCGATGGCGCTGGGTCTGGGCGAAGGCGGCGAGCAGAACGCGCCGCTGGGCCGGGCCGTCATCGGCGGCCTGATCTTCGCCACCACCGCCACCCTGCTGTTCGTGCCCGTGGTCTTCCGCCTCGTCCACGGCCGCAAGACCGCCGACCAAACCCTTCCCGCCGGACCGACCACCGGAGCATCGTCCCATGCCTGATCAACAAGCCGCTCCTTCGCACGGCGCGATCTCGACCCGCCGGCTGAAGCTGGCCGGCGCCGCCGGACTGGTCCTGGCCGCCGTGGTGGTGGCGGGGGGCCTCGCCGCCCGCGTCCACGCCGACCAGTCGCTGAAGAGTTGGACCCACGACCAGGCCATTCCGACGGTCGCCCTGGCGCCGGTGGCCGGCGGCGGCCATGCCGACCTGGTGCTGCCGGGCGACGTGCAGGCGTTCTACACCGCCCCGATCCACGCCCGGACCAGCGGCTATCTCAAGCGCTGGTACGTCGACATCGGCCAGCGGGTGAAGGCCGGACAGGTGCTGGCCGAGATCGACACGCCCGACCTCGACCAGCAGGTGCTGCAGGCCCGCGCCAACCTGGCCACCGCCCAGGCCAACCAGCGGCTGTCGGCCCTGACCGCCAAGCGCTGGGAGGGCCTGGTCGCCCAGGACGCCGTCTCCCGCCAGGAGGCCGACGAGAAGACCGGCGACCTGGCCGCCCGCAGCTCGGCGGTCAACGCCGCCCAGGCCGATCTGGCCCGCCTGTTGGCCCAGCAGTCGTTCAAGCGCATCACCGCCCCGTTCGACGGCGTGGTCACAGCCCGCAACACCGACATCGGCCAGCTGATCTCCGTGGGCGGCTCGGCGGACACAGCGCTGTTTACGGTGGCCGACCAGCACCGCATGCGGGTCTATGTCAGCGTTCCGCAGAACTATTCGGCCCTGGTGCATCGCGGCCTGAGCGCCCAGCTGAGCGTGCCGGAATATCCGGGCCAAACCTTCACCGCCTCGGTGGTCAACGACGCCCAGTCGGTGGGCCGCAACGGCGCCATGCTGGTCGAGCTGCAGATCGACAATCCCGACGGCCGCCTCAAGCCCGGCGCCTACGCCCAGGCGGCGTTCAAGCTGCCGGCCGCAGCGACCACGACACGGATCCCGGCGACGGCGATCCTGTTCAAGCACGGTGGCCCGACCGTGGCCGTGGTCGGCGGCGACGGCCGTGTGAAGGTGCGCACCATCGCCATCGTCCGCGACCTGGGGACCGAGGTCGAGATCGGCGCGGGTCTGCAAGCGGGCGAGCGGGTGATCGACAATCCGCCTGAAGCCTTGTCGGACGGCGACCTCGTGCGGGTGGCCGGCGCCGCTCAGGGAGCGGCCCATGCGAAGGGTTGAGGCGCGTACCCTGCTTCTGGTCGCGGCCGCCGCCTCGGTGCTAGCCGCCTGCGCCAGCGCTCCGGCCTATGTCGCGCCGGCTATCACCACGCCCGTCGCCTTCAAGGAGACCGGCCCCTGGACCCCGGCCGCGCCAGCCGACGACCAGCCGCGCGGCGACTGGTGGGCCGTCTACGGCGATCCGGTGCTGAACGACCTGGAGGCGCGAGCGGCCAAGGCCAACCCCGGCCTCGCCGCCGCGACCGCCGCCCACGATCAGGCCGTCGCCCTGGCCGGCCAGGCGCGCGCGGGCCTGTTCCCATCGATCGACGGCGGCGCCCTGGCCAGCCGCCAGCGCCGATCCGACAACGCGCCCCTGCGCAATGGCGGCGTGGACGAGTATTCGACCCGCCAGGCCGTCGCCAGCGCGTCCTACGAGATCGATCTCTGGGGACGGGTGCGCAATCAGGTCGCCGCCAGCGGCGCCCAGGCGCAGGCCAGCGCCGCCGACCTACAATCGGTGCGCCTGAGCCTGCAGGCCGAACTGGCCGACAGCTATCTGGCCCTGCGCGGTCTCGACGCCCAGTCGCGCCTGCTGGCCGACACCGTCGCGGCCTATCAGAAGGCGCTGGACCTCACCCAGATCCGTCACGACGGCGGGGCGGCGACCGGCCTCGACGTCAGCCGGGCGAAGAACCAGCTGTCGACCGCCAAGGCCCAACTCAGCGACGTGGCCGCCCAGCGGGCGCTCTACGAGCACGCCATCGCCGCCCTGGTCGGCGAGACCGCTTCCAGCTTCGACCTGCCGCCGGTCCAGGCGTCGCTGACCGTGCCGAGGACGCCAGTCGGCGTACCGTCGGTGCTGTTACAGCGGCGGCCCGACATCGCCGCCGCCGAGCGCCGCGCCGCCGCCGCCAACGCCCAGATCGGCGTGGCCCAGGCCGCGCGCTTCCCGACCCTGACCATCGCCGGCCAGGCCGGCTGGCAGTCGGACGGCGGGGTCGATCTGTTCAGCGCGCCCAACGCAGTCTGGCTGCTGGCGCCGCAACTGGCCGGCTCGATCTTCGACGCGGGCAAGCGCAAGGCCGAGGTCGAGGCGGCCAAGGCCGCCCACGCCCAGGCCGCCGAAAACTATCGCGGCGTGGTGCTGGCGGCGTTCCGCAACGTCGAAGACCAGATGGCCCTGTCCAACCGCCTGGCCGAAGAGGCCAAGGACCAGGACGACGCCATGGCCTTCGCCAAGCGCACCGAAGAACTGGCCATGATCCGCTACCGCCAGGGCGCGGCCAACTACCTGGAGGTCGTCACCGCCCAGACCGCGGCCTTACAGGCCGAGCGCTCGGCCCTGGTGCTGGAGACCCGACGCCTGCAGGCCTCGGTCGATCTGGTGCGGGCGCTGGGCGGCGGGCCCGCCAGCTAGAAGCGCTTGCGCAGGCCGACCGACACGGTGCGCGGCTCGCCATAGATCAGGGTCGTCGCCGTGACGGCGGGCGTGATCGCCCCGCCGCCGGCGGCGTAGACCTCGTCGAACAGGTTCTGGACGGCGATGGAGAGGGTCAGGTCGCCGCGTCCCGGCGGCCTGACGTCAAGACCCAGATTGGCGACCGCGAAGGCGTGCTGCAGGCCGTTGCTGTCATGCGCCCGCTCGACATAGCGCACGCGGCCGCTCTGGTAGACGTCGCCCCAGAGGGTCCAGAGGCCCAGCCGCGCCGACTGGACCGCCCGCCACTCGGCCGCCAGCCGCACCGTGTAGGGCGGCGAATAGGAAAACTGCAGCGAGTCCGGATCGGTCGGCGTCAGGCTGGCCAAGGACGCCGGGACGGTCAGGGCGGTGAAGCGGGCCTTCGTCAGGGTCGCCGAGGCCGACAGGGTCAGGCGATCGTCCCACCGGCCGCTCCAGCCCAGCTCCAGGCCGCTGATGGTCGCAGAACCGGCGTTGATGATGAAGCTGGGCGGATCGTTGGCGGCGATCCCGTCGCCGTCGAAGTTCTCGGCCGGGAACAGCGCCCGCTGGACATCGCGCGACCAGCCGCGGAACAGGGCCGCATCGACTCGATGGCGCCAGTCGCCCGCGCCGCCGGCCCATTTCAGACCCAGCTCGACGTCGGTCAGGCTTTCCGGCGCATAGACCTGATAGGCCGACAGCAGCGAGCCGAACGCCGGCGCATTGACCCCGCCGGCGCGGTAGCCCCGCCGCGTCACCGCGTAGACCGTCAGGTTCGGCTGGCCGCGCCAGGTCAGGCCGAGGGTCCAGGTCGGGGCCGATGACTGGGCGCGCCCGGCCTCGCCGCAGGCGTCTTCCGAGATGTCTGCCGCCGGGGCCGCGACGCGGACGAGGCAGGCGCTCGACACGTCGCGGGTGTAACGCAGGCCCGCCTCCAGCTCGAAACCCCGGCCCAGGCGCCGGGTGACGTCGACGAAGCCGGCCAGGCTTTCGCCGCGGCGGTACTGGAACTCGACACGCGCCGGATTGGTCGGCGTCACCGCGCTGGCCCAGAGGCTCTTCTGCACCCCGATCGGCGTCGTCGACAGGTAGAACAGGCCGGCCTGCCAGGCGCCGCCCTCCCCCGTCCCACTGGCGCGCAGTTCCTGGGTCAGCTGGCCAAGGTCGATGTGGCGGACGAGCTGATTGAGCGGCAGCGGCGAGCCGTCGGAGTCCAGCGCGCTGTCGAGCACGCTGCGCCGATAGGCCGTGACCGACCGCAGGTTTATCGCCTGCCCCTGCCAGTCCAGGCGCAGGGTCGCGCCGTCGTTGCGGCGGTCCGAGCGCGGCGCGAGATCGACCTGCGTCTTGCGCGGTCCCCAGGCCTTCTGCCGGGCCAGCGCGATGTCGATGTCGCATCCCGCCACGCCGCAATCGAAATAGGGCGCGGCCTCGGGCGTGCGCCCCGTGCCGCCGCCGGTGACGTCGGGCGGGTTGGGATAGGTCCCCGACAGGATGGTGGCGCTGCCAGTCTCGTCGGCGCGGAAGCCGTCGAGCACCAGCAGGGCCGAGAGAGGGCCATCTGGACGCCAGGCCAGGGACAGCCGCGCCGCCGCCTGGTTGCGGTCGTCGAGATCGTCGCCGGCGCCGAGGTTCTCGACCAGGCCGTCGCGTTTGAGGACGTAGACCGCCAGCCGCGCGGCGAGCGTCGCCCCGGATGGGGTGAGATCGCCGGCCGCCTCGACTTCGCGCAGGCGATAGGAGCCGACGGTGACACCGGCGTGACCACGGCGCCCCGGCTCGGCGGTGTGGATCAAGAGCGCCCCGCCGGTGGTGTTGCGCCCGAACAGCACGCCCTGCGGCCCGCGCAGCACCTGTACCTCGGCCAGGTCGAAGGACGGCAGGATCGAGCCGTTGTTGGGCAGCGGGGCCTCGTTGACATAGGTGATCACCGACAGGGCCGACTCCCCGGCCGTCGCCCGGCGCTGGCCGCGGATGACCAGGGTCGGGGTCTCGGTCGAGACCTGGCCGGCGGCCGTCAGCCCCAGCGCCGCCCGCCGCAGGGCCAGGACGCCGTCGCCGCCCAGCCGGTCGAGATCGGCCGCCGAGACCGCGGCGACCGAGGCGGGCACGTCGATCAAGCGCTCGTCACGGCGGCGGGCCTGGACCAGCACGGCGTCGAGCGCCTCGGCCGGATCGCTCGCCGGAACAGTCTGGGGCTTGCGGCCGGCGGCCTTCGTCGGACGCGGCCGAGGGGCCGGCGTGATGGCGAAGGCCCCGGATCCGATACGGCGCGCGGTCAGCCCGCTTTCGCCCAGCAGGCGCTTCAGCGCCACCTCGGGCTCGGCGACGTCGCGGCCGCCGGGCGACCGCAGACCGGCCACGGCCTGGGGCGCGAACAGCAGATCAACGCCGGTCTGCTCGGCATAGGCCTGCAACGCGGCGTCCATGGCGCCAGCCGGGACATCGAAGCGAAGCGGCGCGGCCAGGGCCGGCGACGCCGAAGCCAGCAGCACGGCGCCCGCGAGGGCCCGCGCCGCCCAGTCAGTCCGCGGCCGCACCGGCGTCCTTGGCGGGAGACAGGACGATCGCCCCGTCGGCCGCCTCGCCGATCGTCAGGCCGTGGATCACAGCCACCGCGCGGGCGAAGGCCAGGGGATCGTCGCCGCCGAACGCTCCGCTGACCTTCAGGGTCTTGGCGCTCCCGCGCACGATGATCCGGCGGCCTCCCCGGCGGTTGATCTCGGCCGCGGCGTCGGTCAGCGCCTCGCCGCTCAGCACCAGCCGGCCCTCGCGCCAGGCGGTGGCGGCGGCGACGTCGGCGGAGGAGACCGAGCCGGCCTCCGTCCCGTCCGACCGCAGGACTTCGCCGGGAGCCAATTCAACGGGCTGGGCCGAGCCGCCGGACACCCGGACGCGGCCATGCAGCAGGGCGACGCGGTAGGCGCCCACGGCCGGGGTCAGGTCGACCTCGAAGGCCGTGCCCAGGGCGCGCACCACATGGCCGCCGCCGCTGACCTCGAACGGACGGCCGGCGTCATGGGCGACGTCGAAGAAGGCCCGGCCGCCGACCAGGGTGATGGCGCGGCTTCGCCGGTCGATGCGGGCGGTGAGCCGCGCGCCGCCGTCGAGCGTCACGTGCGAACCGTCGGCCAGGACCACCGCGCTGCGCTGGCCCGGCGCGGCGGCGTAGCTCTGTTCGGAAACACCGGCGCGCTGCCAGGCCAGGCCGCCGGCGCCCGCCAGCACGGCCAGGCCGGCGACGCTCGCCGCCATCAAGGCTAAGGCGCGGCGCGAGCGGCGGGCCTTGCCGGCCGCGAAAGCGGCTCGGGCCTCGGCCAGTTCGCGCTCGAGCCCGCCGGCGGCGACGGCGTCGTCGACGAATTCCTCGACCTCGGCCATGGCGGCGTAGGCCTCGACGTGCTCTGCGTCGGCTTCCAGCCAGGCGGTCAGGGCCGCCTCGTCGGCCGGGCTCCAGCCCGGCGCGCGCCGGCGTTCATGCCAGTCGGCGGCAGCGTCATAGACGTCGGCCAGGCCCTCGTCGGGCGTTTGGGAAACGGGCGTCATGGACGGCGAACCCGTCGGGTCAGATGGGCCATGGCCCGTCGCACGTCCTTCTCCACGGTGCTGATCGACACCCCCAGGACGTCGGCGATGGCCTGATGCCGCAGTCCGTCGATCCGGTAAAGCAGGAAGACGTGCCGGGTGCGCTCGGGCAGGTCGGCCAGGGCCCGACGGACCTCCGTCAGGGTCTCGCGGTCGATCAGGGTCTGCTCGGGGGTGGCCGGCGCCTGGGAAGCGGCGGCCTCCTCGATCTCGGGAACCGCCAGGCGGCGCACCTGCTGGCGGCGGGCGCGGTCGCGGATCAGGTTGGCGGCGGTCTGGAAGAGATAGGAGTCCAGCCGCTCGACGCCCTCGTCGGGCGGACGCCGGGCGAAGCGCAGGAAGACCTCGTGCACCAGATCGTCGACATCGGCCCCGCCGCCGACGCGCAGGGCGATGAACCGTCGCAGCACGCCCTCATATCGTCGGACGACCTGGTCAATGTCGTCGGACCGGGTCTGGCCGGGCGCCGCCTGGCCGAAGGTCGCCTGACTCAAACTCGATTGTCCGGACACCCCGTACTCCCGCCGCCGGGAGGACCGGCTAAGCGAACTTGGCCGCGTGGCGATGAGCGAACCACCCCAGGCCTCGCAGTTTCCCGCCCGCGCCGCCCATTTCATCAGCAGGCGCCCAAATTGCGCACAGCCTGACCAGAGCCGCGCCTTCGCACCGAGAGGCGAAAAAAGTCGCAAGGGCAAACGCCCCTCGCCCGTCTTGCGGCCCGGAACCGAGCTCACGGCCGGTCCTCAACGAAGGGGATAAGAACATGAACCGCACCGCTCTTGGCACGCTGCGCAGCGTGGCCCTGGCCACCAGCGCGCTGGCCAGCCTGGTCGCCGCCGGCGCCCACGCCCAGGAAGCCGCCACCCAGCCGGACGTGGCCGTCGACGAGATCATCGTCACCGCCCTGAAGCGCTCGACCAGCCTGCAGGAGACGCCGCTCAGCATCTCGGCGGTGGGCGAGACGCAGCTCAGCCGCATCGGCGCGACCGGCATCAACGACTATTTCCGCCAGGTGCCGAACCTGGCGCTGGACGGCGGCACGCCGTCGAACCGCCGCATCACCCTGCGCGGCGTGCGCAGCGCCGGCGAGGCGACCACCGGCCTCTACTACGACGAGACCCCGCTGACCGGCCCGACCGGCACCACCCAGGACGCCGGCTCGACCACGCCGGACATCAATCTGTTCGACGTCGAGCGCGTCGAGGTGCTGCGCGGCCCGCAGGGCACGCTGTACGGCTCGGGCTCGATGGGCGGCACCCTGCGGGTGATCTTCAACAAGGCCGACACCAACGACTACGCCGGCGCGGTCGAGGCCCAGGCGACGACCACCAAGAGCGGCGAAGGCGGCTTCTACGGCAAGGGCATGGTCAACGTGCCGCTGATCCAGGACAAGCTGGGCGCGCGCCTGGTGCTCTATCGTGAAGAGCGCGGCGGCTATGTCGACAGCGTTCCGCTGAACAAGCAGGACATCAACGGTTCGACCTCCAGCGGCGGCCGCCTGATGTTCACCTTCACACCGACCGAGGATCTGACGCTGCGCGCCACGGCGGCGCTGCAGAACGAGGAAGTGGATGGCCAGTCGAGCTGGTCGGCCGCCGCGGGCCGCTACAAGTCCGACCGCAAGACCATCGCCCAGAGCAACTCCAAGCTGGCGCTCTACAACGTCACCGCCGAGTGGGACCTGCACTTCGCGACGCTGACGGCGACGTCGTCCTACTACAAGTGGAAGATGCTGCGGAACAGCGACTGGACCAACAACATCGCCAACAACCGCACCAGCAGCGCCGCCTGCGGCCGCTATTTCGGCCTGTCGGGCGCGACCTGCTCCAGCGCCCAGCTGAGCCAATACACCGCCTGGGCGGACTCGCGCGGCCCGGCCGTCTCCTGGCAGCCGATGAGCCTGGAGACCTGGACGCATGAAGTGCGCATGGCCGGCAGCCTGTTCGAGGACAAGCTCGATTGGACCGGCGGCGTCTACTACGAGACCCGCAAGGACCACGTCGACAGCATCCAGACCCGCGCCGACGCCACCACCGGCATGGCCGTCACGCCGTTCGACGCCCTGGGCGCGCGCTACATCGACAACGACGTCAAGCAGACCGCCTTCTTCGGCGAGCTGTCCTATCACGTCACCGACGCCCTGACGGTGACCGGCGGCGCCCGTCGCTTCGACTACGACAAGACCGTCTCGGGCGCGGTGACGATCGGCAACGTCATCTCCAACTCGCCGGTCACCGCCTTCAGCCAGGTGGACGCCAGCGCCAAGGGCTGGGTCGAGCGGGTCAACGTCAACTACGAGTTCAACAAGTCGCTGATGGTCTACGCCCAGGCCTCGAAGGGCTTCCGCCCCGGCGGCGCCAACAACATCCCGGGTCTGACCAGCGGCCTGGTGGCCTTCCAGCCCGACAGCCTGTGGAACTACGAGGCGGGCGTGAAGAGCGACTGGTTCGACCGTCGCCTGACCGTGAACATGTCGGCCTACCAGATCGACTGGGACAACATCCAGGTGCAGGCGCAAGCCAACGTCGGCGCGAACTTCTTCATCATCACCAACGCCGGCGCGGCCCGCATCCGCGGCCTGGAGCTGGAGACCACCCTGCGCCCGATGACCGGCCTGACCCTGAGCAGCGCCATCGGCGTGTCGGACGCCAAGCTGACCGAGGACATGACCAACTCGTCGGTGACGGTGTCGGGCTCGACCGGCCTGCGCGGCGATCGCCTGCCCTTCGTGCCGAAGTTCAGCGGCTCGCTGAACGCCGACTACACCTGGCCGGTGGCCGACGGCATGAACGGTCTCGTGCACCTCGACGCCAGCTACACCGGCGGCACGGCCTCTCAGTTCCGTCCGACCTACGTCTATTACGAGAAGGTCCCGGCCTACACGGTCGTGGGCGCTCGGGTGGGCGTCGAGGGCGAGGGCTGGGGCGCCTACGCCTTCGCCCAGAACCTGACCAACTCGGTCGGCCCGGTCTCGATCACCTCGGCCGCCGGCGCGCTGGACCAGGTCGTCAGCCTGACGCCCCGCACCCTGGGCGTGATGGTCCGCCGCACCTTCTGATCCCCCATCATCAGTATCGAGATTATCCCATGAAACATCGCATGATCCCGGCGGCTGTCCTGGCCGTCCTTTGCGCCGGCGCGGCGACCGCGGCCCTGGCCCAGGCGCCCGCCCAAACACCGGCCAAGCCGCCCGCCCAGGTCGACTTCGGCAACGTCCGGCCGCCGGCCCCGACCTCGCCCTACACGAAGCAGGCCAAGGCTCTTCTGGCCAGCAAGGGCTTCAAGACCGCCAAGGCGACCCTGGCGGCCGGCTACGACCAGACCCTGGCCGACATCGTCACCCTGACCGAGATCCCGGCCCCGCCGTTCGGCGAGGCCGAGAAGGGCAAGGCCTATCTGGCCATGCTCGCCAAGGAAGGCCTGACCGAGCTGGAGACCGACGCGGCCGGCAACGTCATGGGCCTGCGCAAGGGTACGGGCGGCGGCGGCCTGCTGGTGGTGGCCGCCCACCTCGACACCGTGTTCCCGGCCGGCACCGACACCAAGGTCCGCCGCGACGGCGACAAGCTCTACGCCCCCGGCATCGGCGACGACACCGTCGGCCTGGGCTCGATCCTGGCCATCCTGCGCGCCATCAACGCCGCCGGCATCCAGACCAAGAGCGACATCCTGTTCGTCGGCGACGTCGGCGAAGAAGGCCCGGGCGACCTGCGCGGCATGAAGGAGCTGTTCCTCAAGGGCCCCTACAAGGACAGGATCGACGCCTTCATCTCGCTGGAGCCCAGCGGCCCCACCGTGATCGTCAACGGCGGCGTCGGGTCCAAGCGCTACAAGACCACCTTCAAGGGTCCGGGCGGCCACAGCATGGGCGACTTCGGCACGGTGAACCCGGCCTACGCCCTGGCCGACGCCGCGCGCCAATTCGGCCAGCTGAAGGTCCCCGAGGATCCGCGCACGGTCTACAACATCGGCCTGCTGGAGGGCGGCACCTCGGTCAATTCGATCCCGTTCGCGGTGTCGATGACCGTCGACATGCGCTCGTCGGGCAAGGCCGAGCTGAAGGCCGTGGAAGACGCCTACCTCGCCATCCTGCCCAAGGCCGTCGAGGCCGAGAACGCCGCCCGCTCGACCAAGCGCGGCGTGATCAGCCTGGACAACAAGATGGTCGGCGATCGCCCCGTCGGCGAGACCGCGATCACCACGCCGTTCGTGCAACAGCTGGCCGCCGTCGGCGACGCCCTGGGCAAGCCTATGGGCTATGTGGCCGGCTCGACCGACGCCAACATCCCGATGAGCCTGGGCAAGCCGGCGGTGACGCTGGGCGCGGGCTTCGTGACCTTCCGCGGCCACTCACTGGAGGAAGGGATGGAGGTCAACAAGGACCGCGACGTCGAGAGCATCGCCACCACCATGGCGCAGATCCTGATGGTCGCCGGCGCGCACTAGCAGGGCCGGACGTTCGGCGGCGGGCCGCGCCGCCGAACGTCTCGCGCCTTCAGGCCCAGTAATTCTGATCCCGCCTGAAGATAAGGCGACGGAAAGCCTGAAAACCCAAGGCGGATCACAAAGATTGAACGGCTCGAATACGGCTCATGAGAAGAGCTGATTTTTCGGACTTCATGCCCGTCGCTAAGGCTCGAACGGAAACATGGAGGCGATCATGACCAATGACGCGAAGCGCCAACTGAAACTCGGCGCGATCCTGGCCGGCGTCGGCACCGACCACACCCGCTGGCGTGATCCCGACCTGGCCGGCGACGCCAGCATCGACATCAACTGGTACATCGACAACGCCAGGCTGGCCGAGGCGGCCAAGTTCGACCTGGTGTTCATCGTCGACAGCCCGTTCATCACCCCCGACACCGCGCCGCACTTCCTCAACCGGCTGGAGCCTCTCACCTTGCTTTCGGCGGTGGCGGTCTCGACCTCGAAGATCGGCCTCGTCGGCACCCTGACCACCTCGTACTGGGAGCCCTACAACGTGGCCCGCCAGTTCGGCTCGCTGGACCACATCAGCAAGGGCCGCGCCGGCTGGAACGTGGTGACGACGGGCCTCGAAGGCGCCGCGCGCAACTACGGCCGCGACGAGCACTTCGACCACGCCGTGCGCTACGAGCGGGCCGGCGAGTTCGTCGATGTCGTGCAGGGGCTGTGGGACAGCTACGAGGACGACGCCTTCCCGCGCGACAAGGCCGCCGGGGTCTTCCTCGACAAGACCAAGCAGCATGCGCTGAACCACAAGGGCAAGCACTTCTCGGTCGCCGGACCGCTGGCGCTGAGCCGCTCCAGGCAGGGCCAACCGGTGATCTTCCAGGCCGGGGTCAGCGGCGCGGGCCGCGACCTGGGCGCCCGCATCGCCGAGGGCGTGTTCGCCGGCGTCGACACCTTCGAAGACGCGGTGGAATACTACGCCGACCTCAAGGCCCGCGCGGCGGCGCAGGGCCGCGATCCCGACCACATCAGCGTGCTGCCGGGCATCGCGCCGATCATCGCCGACACCGACGAGGAAGCCCAGGCCATCGCCGAGGCCCGGGCCGGCAGCCGCGAGATCGACAAGCTGCTCGTCGAGCTCGGCCGGGCGTTCGGCTACCACGACTTCAAGCAATATCCGCTGGATGGTCCGTTCCCGGACGTCAGCCAGCTCAGCCTCAACAGCTACAAGGGCCACGCCGAGCGCATCGTCCGCACGGCCCAGGCCGAGAACCTGACGGTGCGTCAGACGGCCGAGCGCTTCGGCCGCTGGAAAGCCAACTTCGTCGGCTCGCCCCAGACCGTCGCCGACGAGATCGAGCGCTGGTTCGTCGGACGCGCCGTCGACGGCTTCATCTTCCACGTCACCGGCCCGCGCGACTTCGCCCGGTTCCGTGAGGACGTGGTGCCGCTGCTGCAGGCCAAGGGCCTGTTCCGCACCGAGTACGAGCACGACACCCTGCGCGGCCACCTGGGCCTGCCGGTTCCGGAGAACCGCTGGACCCGCACGCCGGGCCAGATCGCGGCGGAATAGCCATGCCCGCCCCTCTCGACGACGTCGCTGCGCCGAAGGCCAGGCCCGCTGTCCGCCCCTCGCGGCCGGACAACGGCCTGGCGGAAGGGCATGGCGCGCCGGCGCCAATCCTCGAACTGATCGCGCTCGACGTCGCCGATGCGCCCTGGTCCGCCGCCAGGTTCGGGGAGGCGAGCGCGGTCTAGGCCAGATCGACATTAGCGAGCGGGCGCACCGCCCGTTCGCGTACCAACGATCGCCTTCCTGGGCCTTGTGCCCAGGATCCATGGTTCAACCTGCTCAAACAACCCAGGTCTGAGAGGTCGCCGGCATGGACCCTCGCCACAAGGGCGAGGGAGGCGACTATGAGCAGACCATGCGCCCCGGGGTGACGCGAGACGCCAGGCTTCCCGGCCTGGGTCCTAATGTCGATGTGGTCTAGCCCCAGAACACGTCCTTGCGCCCCATGGCCCAGCGGCGTCGGGCCATGTCGAGATAGAGCCAGACGCCGCTGACGCAGAGGGTCAGCAGGGAAAGGCCGGTCGCCAGGATCAGCAGCTTGCCCGCCAGGCCGCCGATCGTGCCGGAATGGAAGCGTTGCAGCAAGGTGTTGAGGCGTACGGCGGCCTGGGCCTCGGCCGCGCCTTTCACCCGGACGCCGCTGAGCGCATCGACCGTGATCCGCTCGGCGTGCTGGCCCGATCCCAGGGTGACGTCGGCGAGCGCTCTTCCGTCGCGTTCGTAGAGACGGATCTCGGCGCCGGTCAGTTGGGCGTCGGGCAGCAGGTCGGCCGCCGCGCGCAGGGCCGTGGCGGTCATGCCGTCGAGCCGTTCCGGCGACGGGATCGGACGATCAGCCGCTCTCTGGGCGGCGGCGCGGACAGCCCCGCCCTGCCCGCCTCCGCTGCCGAACACGGCCGGATTGGCGAACTCGTTGACGGCGATGATCGAGCCGGTGGCGACGAGATAGGCCACGAAGGCCATCGCCCCCGTGCCGACCCAGCGGTGGATCGTCTTGACGAGCATGGCGGTCACGCCTTCCAGAACAGGCCGGGCCGCCCCAGGCGCCGGCGCTTGAGCAGCAGGTCGACGTACATCCAGACGCCGCTGATGGTCAGGAACAGGAAGCTCAAGCCCCCCAGCACGCTGAGGAACTGGCCTGGCAGTCCCAGGATGTTGCCCCGGTGCAGACGCTCGAGCAGCACGTGCAGCTTGATGCGGAACTGCAGATAGGCGCTTGGCGGGCGACGGGGCGGCTCGGCGACGACACGCGTCGTCTCTGCTCCCTTTGAAGCCGTGGCCGCCAGCAGGCGCGGCGCGCCCTGGGCCTGGCCGACCTTGATGACGACCTCGGTGGGCGAAGTGGTCGCCGCGCTCACTTGGCGCGCACCGTCGGCGGCCACCGCGACCATGGCTTCCAAGGCCAGTTCAGCCTGCGGCGGCGGCGCGGGGAAATGCGGCTCGGTCAGCAGATCGAGCATCAAGGCCAGACCCGTGACCGCGATCCAGGTCAGGACCAGCATCGCGCCCGTGGCGATCCAGCGATGATAGGTGCGCAGACGCGCGACCAACGGCTTCTTCACACGGCCTCCCTCGTTTCTCGTTCTTGCCCGGACACGCCCTATCCGCCGTCGGAGATCACCGTGCCGCCGTCGGCCACCAGCACCTGGCCGGTGACGAAGCTGGACGCCGGGCTGGCCAGGAACAGCGCTGCGGCGGCGATCTCGGCCGGCTCGGCCGCCCGGCGCAACGGCGTGGCGCCCAGGCGCTTGGCGGCCGCCTCGGGGCTCGACAGGATGGCCGCGGCCCAGCTGGTGGCGGTCAGGCCCGGGGCCAGGGCGTTGCAGCGCACGCCGACCGGGCCGAACTCGACGGCCAGGTTGCGCGCCAGTTGCATCAGGGCGGCCTTGGTCAGGCCGTAGACGCCCAGGGCGCGGTTTCCGCGCAGGCCGGCGATCGACGAGGTCAGCACGATCGAGCCGCCGCCCCGCGCCGCCATGGCAGGAGCCACCAGCGAGCAAAGCCGCACGGCGTGGCGCAGGTTGATGTCGAACATCGTCTCGTAGACGGCGTCGGGCGCCTCCGTCAGCGAACCATGGTGTAGCGAGACCCCGGCGTTGCAAACCAGCACGTCGATCGGGCCGCAGCGGGCTTCGGCTTCCGCGACGAGCGCCGTCAGTTGCTCGGGATCGGCGACGTCGCAGACCGCCGCCTCGACCGCCAGCCCCTCGCCCGCCAGTTCCGCCTTGGCGGCCATGCAGTCGTCGGCGCTCTCGCTGGAGATCACGACCCATGCGCCGGCCTGGGCGAACAGCCGCGCCATGGCCAAGCCGATGCCCCGGGTCGAGCCAGTGATCAGGGCTGTCTTGCCAGACAGGCCGAAAAGACCCTGAAGGACTCGGGTGGAAGCGTCGGCGGTCATTGCGGCTCCTCGCTGTCGGCCTGGTCGACCAGCACGAAGGCCACGCGGCACGGGACGCTCCCCCGGTTCGACCAGGCGTGGTTCGTGCCGCGCTGGACGACGACGTCGCCCGCCTTCAGCACCGTTTCCTCGCGGTCCAGGATCAGCACCAGTTCGCCCTCCAGGATCAGGGCGTAGTCGATCGAGCGCGTACGGTGCATCAGCGGATGCGGCGCGGCGGGATCGAGGGCGGTCAGGGCGTGAGCGCCGCCGATCTGCGCGAACTGGGCCTGGGCCGCCTCGATGGTCATCGGCTCGGTCTCGGGCAGGATGTCCATGATCCGGATGCGCGTGCCGCGGGTCGGCGGCGCCAGCATCAGGCGATCCTCCGGCGTCGGCTCGCGGAAGGCCGCGCCCCAGGCGGGATCCTCGGTGCGCCAGATCTCGTGGAACACCGGCCCGTCCGCGCCGATGCGGCGGGTCAGAGCGGGACCGGCGTCCTGCTGGACCACCGAACGTCCGTCCGCGTCATGGCCGGTGACGACCCGGCGGGGCGGCGACCGCGCCGTCATCCGTACTGGCTCTCGGGCGTGGTGGCGACCAGGCCGTCGAGGGCGTCGGTGACGATGATCTGGCAGGCCAGGCGCGAGGTCTCGCGGCGATGATCCGAGAAGTCGAGCAGGTCGGCCTCGCCGCCGTCCGGCGCGCCGACCAGGGCGAAGCCGGCCTCGTCGAGATAGATGTGGCAGGTGCCGCACGACAGCGCCCCGCCGCATTCGGCCAGGATGTCGGGGACGTTGGCGCGCACGGCCGCCTCCATCAGCGAAGCGCCCGAACGGGCCTCGACTTCGCGGCGCGCACCACGCGCGTCGATGAAGGTGATCCTTGGCATCGTCCCTCCCCTCCGGCGCTGCCGGCCGGTTCTCCTCGTTCCCTTTTGAAAGGCTGCGAGCAGCGAAGGGTCAAATCGCCTGATCCGATAGCTGGCGGCCAGGAAAGCGATGCGCGGTGCGTGAGGGGCCAAGGCTAGGCTGGCGGCTCAACGAAACGCGGGAGATGAAACCATGAAGGTCGCCTTGCTGGGCGCCACGGGCGCGGCGGGATCGAGGATCCTCAAGGAGCTGTCCGACCGAGGGCACACGGTCGCGGCGCTGTCGCGCCATCCGGAAAAGACGCCGACGCTGCCCGGCGTGACCGCCCGGGCGCTGGACGCCGCCGACATCGACGCGACCGCGCAGGCCCTGCGCGGCGCCGACGCCGTGGTCAGCGCCGTGAAGTTCACGTCGGTGGATACGGCCGGCCTGATCGAGGCCGTGCGGCGAGCGGGCGTGAAGCGCTATGTCGTGGTCGGCGGCGCGGGCAGCCTGTGGGTGTCGCCCGGGGTGCGCGAGGTCGACGGGCCGGGCTTTCCCGAGCACGTCAAGCCCGAGGCCAGGGCCGGCTGGGCCTTCCTGGAACAGCTACAGGCCAGCAACCTGGACTGGTCCTTCTTCAGCCCGTCGCGAATGTTCACGCCGGGCGAGCGCACCGGCACGTTCCGGCTGGGAACGGACGACCTGATCTTCGACGCCGACGGTCGCAGCGCGATCTCTTTCGAGGACTACGCCCTGGCCCTGGTCGATGAACTGGAAACGCCGCGCCACGTGCGGGCGCGGTTCACGGCGGGCTACTGATCGAGAAGTCGGGCGGCCCGGGATCCGGGCCGCCCTTCCCCTTTAGAACTTGGCGGTCAGGACCAGGCCGTAGGTCCGCGGGTTGCCGATCACGCCGTAGACGTTGACCGGGCCGGCGGTGTTGGCCTGCTCCAGCACGGCCTTGTTGCCGATGTTGTTGACATAGGCCCCGATCGACCACTTGCCGTCCGGTTCGTCATAGGTGATCCGGGCGTTGGCCAGGGTGTAGGACTTGGCCAGCGAGTTGTTGAACCGCAGCAGATCGACGAAGTAGCTCGACTTCCACTGCGCATCGAGGTGGGCGGTGACCGACGCCCCGCTGGCCAGGTCGAAGCGGTGCTCGTAGGCGCCTGTCACCGTCCAGCGCGGGGTGCGCGGCAGGGGCCGGCCGGTCAGGTCGGTCATGGTGCAGGTCGTGCCCGAGCACGACGTCGCGACCGAAGCGTTGCCGAAACTGCTTTCCTGCCACGAGACGCTGCCGTCGAAGCGGTCGGCGCCGGTCAGCAGGTAGCTGCCTTCCAGCTCGACGCCATAGACCTTGGTCTTGCCCGGCACGTTGGCGGTCAGGAAGGTCGGGACGAGGCCGACATAATAGTAATAGGACAGCTGGTAGCCGGTGTAGTCGTAGTAGTAGGCGGCCGCGTTCACCTGCAGGCGGTTGTCGAGGAAGCGGTTCTTGCTGCCCAGCTCGTAGGCGGTGATCTCTTCCGGACCATAGGTGATCCCGCTGGCGTTGACGCCGCCGCCCTTCAGGCCCGTCGAGACCGATCCGTAGACCAGCGAGCGTTCGGCCAGGTCGAACTCGGCGCCGGCCTTCCAGGTCAGCTTGCTGTAGCTATTGGTCACCGCGCCCGCCGAGGTCAGGCTGCCCGCGGCGTAGGACGCCTGGGTCCCGCTGCTGTTGAGGGCGTCAACCTCGTCCTTGGTGTAGCGCAGGCCGCCCGTCAGGCGCAGCCGGTCGTTCAGCGGCACGATCACCTGGCCGAAGGCGGCCGAGGTCTTGCTGACGTTGCGGTCGAACGAGCGGACCTCGTCGAAGGTGTAGTTGATCCGGAACTGCCCCGAGCCGTCGTACTTCAAGTAGAAGGCGCCCAGCACCCACTGGATCGGCGAGGCGGCCGGCGAGGCCAGCCGGATCTCGGCGCTGTCCTGCTTGGCCGGCAGGGTGTCCTTCTCCCAGGTGCCCGAGAACGGCTGCAGATAGGTGCGCTCGAAGTCCTGGTGACCCAGCATCGCCGTCAACCGCGCCCACGACAGGTCCCAGTCAGCCTGGGCCCGCAGGGTGGTGTTCTTCATGCTGTAGTCGGCGTCGCAATTGGGATTGCAGTAGACGGCGGCGCCGGCCGGGATGGTGTAGAGGCTGCCGTAGGACGGGGCGCTCCACGGATCGCTGCGGCTGCTGGTCGGCAGCAGCACGTTGCCCGAGCCCTGGCCGCCGGCCTGCTGGCGCTCGGCCGACAGGATGAAGCGCAGGTCATCGCTGGCTGCGATCAGGAGCTTGGCGCGGGCGAACTTCTCGTCGGCGTCGTTGAGGCCGTTCGACAGATAGCCGTCGTGGGAATTGCTGCCCCCGACCACCCGCAGGGCGACCTTGTCGCCGAGCGGCAGGTTGATCACGCCTTCGGTGCGCAGGGCGTCGTAGTTGCCGACCTGCAGGCTAGCGCCGCCGGAGAACTCGCCCAGCACCGGGTTGCGGTAGAGCACGTTGACCGCGCCGGCGTTGGCGTTGCGGCCGTAGAGGGTGCCCTGCGGCCCGCGCAGCACCTCCACCCGCTCGACGTCGGCCATGGCCACGCCGGTCAGCTCGTTGCGCTGCTGGACGACGCCGTCGTAGCTGACCGTCACGGGCGAGGTCGGCAGGTCCAACGCGCCGCGGGCCCCGATGCCGCGGATGTAGAAGCTGGCGCCGGTGTTGGCCTGCTGGATCTGGACGCTGGGGATCAGGGCGATGGCGTCCTTGATGCCGGTCACGCCCTGCTTCTGGAGGGCCTCGCCGCTGATGGCGCTGACGGCCAGCGGGGTCTTCTGCAGGGTCGTTTCACGCTTTTCGGCGGTGACCACGACCTCGGTCAGCTGGGTCCCGTCATCAGCCCCAGGGGCCTTGCCGCCCCCCTGGGCATGGGCCGCGCCGGCGGCCGCGAGCAGAACGCCAAGGGCCACACCGGCCCGCAAAGCGACTTTCATCGAAGTCCCTCCCTCTATGCATGACGCCGTCTTCGAGCGCGGCGTTGGCAGGGAGGCTGGGGGCTGGAGGCCCTTAAGGTCAAAGCGATTGGAGGGGTACCAGCCATCGGCGCAGGCGGGGCATGTTTCAGCCGAGTAACAATGGTTTCAGGGAGGGCCGGAGCCCTCCCCGTCGCCGGCCTTCAGGCCTTGCTGGGCCTGCGGAACAGCAGGGTCAGCAGGAAGAGCACGGTCTTGGCGTCGAGCAGCTTCAGGGCCGCCCTCGCCTCCTCCGGCCGCAGCTTGGCGGTCATCGGCATGGCGCCGAAGATCTTCCCCTTGATGACCAGGTCGTCGCCGTCGCGGGCGATCGAGGAGACGGCCATCAGCTCCTTGTTGGTCGCGTCATAGATCTTCATGGCGCTCACCGGCTCACGGTCTTGTCGAAGTCGATGGCGAGGTCGTCGAACATCTTGATCGCCGTGGCCCGGCCCGCGCCGTAGACGCCGCCGCCCGGATGCTGGAACGGCCCGACCAGATAGAGGCGGTCGACGCCCGGGACGGTGTAGTTCCCCAGATCCGGCGTCGGACGGTGGGCGACGGTCTGGTACATGAACGGCGCTGCGCCGTGCATGTCGCCGTTGACGAAGCTGTTGGGCGAGCTGCGCTCCATGTCGAGCGGCGACCAGTGGGTGGCGGCGATGATGTTGTCGGCCGTCAGGCTGGGCGTGAACTTCTGGTAGAAGCTGAGGTTCTTGGCCGCCACCTCGTCCTTGATCTCGTCCCAGCGCGCGGCACCGCCGTCGGCCAGGTCGTAGGGCGACATGGTGATGGCGTGCCAGATCCCCGCCCCGGGCGGGGCGCGGCTTGGGTCGGCGTGGGTCTCGTCGCCGCCGCCGGTCAGCGGCCGGGCCGGCAGGCGACGGCGGCGCAGGGCGTCGAAATCGTCGAGCAGGTCGTCCAGTCGATCGAAGGTGAAGTACTCCAGCATGGTCGCCGTCTGCACCTCGGGGCCGGCATAGAGGGTCGACTGCTTCTTCAGGTCGTAGTGGCTGACGAACAGGCTGAAGGTCGAGGTGTTGACCCGCTCGGCGCGCTTGAGCACCGGTTCGGCCACGCCCTCGACGAACTGGCGCAGGCGGTGGGGATGGATGGCGCCGATGACGCCGTCCTTGGCGAAGACCTGCTCGCCGTCGGAGAGCTCCAGGCCCGTGGCCTTGCCGCCCGAGACGATGACGCGCGAGACCTCGGCCTCGCAGCGGATCTCGGCGCCGTAGTGCTCCAGGCAGCGGACCAGCGCGTCGGTCAGGCCGCCGCTGCCGCCGACCGGCTGGGAGACGCCGTAGGTATGGATGATGCCGGGCATCAGGTAGATGCCCATGCCGGTGCCCAACTCGTCGGGCAACTGCAGGTTCTCGGTCACCAGCTTCAGCAGGTGGATCTTGACCCGGTCATTCTCGAAGGCGTTGTCGATGATGTCGAGCGAGCTGCGGCTCATGGCGTCGAGCATCTCGCGCCCTTCCTCGCTCTGGTCGAGCATGGCGATGAAGGCGCCCATCGGGAACGGCGGGGCGTACAGTCCCGACACGAACATGGGCAGCATCTGCATGCTGCGCAGGGCGAAGGCGCGATAGGTCTCGGCGTCCTTCTCGGAATATTTGGCGATCTGCTCGCAGGACCGGTCGAGATCCTTGTAGGTGATCAGAACCTGCTGGTCCTCGAAGATGCTGGCGTAGGGCACGTCCGAGTAGTTGTACTTCAGGCCGAACTTGCTGAAGAGGCCCAGCTCGTCATTGGTCAGCAGCGGGTTGCCCTGGATCATGATGTGGCAGGACGAGTGCAGGTCGTGGCGGTAGCCGGGCGAGTTGATCTCGCGCGTCACCACCCCGCCGCCGGGGAAAGGCTGGCGTTCGAGGATCAGCACCTTCTTGCCGGCCTTGGCCAGGTAGGCGGCGGTCGTCAGGCCATTGTGGCCCGCGCCCATGACGACGACGTCGTAAGTCTTGCTCATGTGATGGTTCCTTAGGCCCAGAGGCTCTGGAGGCGTTCGAAGCCGGGCACGTGGATGGCGGTGCCGCCGTCGACGACGAGGTTGTGGCCGGTGACGTAGCGGGCCTCGTCGGAGGCCAGGAAGGCGACGGCGGCGGCGATGTCGCGCGCTTCGCCGAGGTATGGGGTCAGGGTCTCGGCCTCGACTGCCTGGCGGTGGCTGTCGGGGATGTGGGCGGCCACGGCCGGCGTCAGGGTCAGGCCCGGCGAGACGGCGTTGCAGCGGATCCCCTTGCGGCCGTGCGAAGCGGCGATCGAGCGGGTCAGCTGCAGCACGGCGGCCTTGGAGGCCCCATAGGCCACCTGGACGATGTTGCCCTGCAGGCCAAGGTTCGAGGCGGTGTTGACGATCGAGCCGCCGCCGGCCGCGACCATGTGCGGGATCACGGCCTTGCACATCAGGGCCGTGCCGCGGACGTTGACCAGCAGGGCGCGGGTCCAGACCTGCGTCGAGGTGGTCTCGACGTCGCCGTCGGGGCCGGGGCTCATCTCGGGAGCCAGATCGGCGGCGTTGTTGTGCAGGATGTCGATACGGCCGAAGGCGGCCAGCGCGTCCTCGACGAGGGCGATCCCGTCGGCCTCGACGCCCAGGTCGGCCTGGAAGGCGATCGCCTCGCCGCCGGCGTCGCGCACGGCCTGGGCGGTGGCCTCGGCGGCCGCGAGCCGCAGATCGGCGACGGCGACGCGCGCGCCGCGGTCGGCCAGCAGCAGCGCGGTGGCGAGGCCAATGCCGCCGCCCGCGCCGGTGATGATGGCGGTCTTGTCCGCAAGGGAGCCCAAGGCTGTCTCCTCCTCTGGTCGGGCCCGTCTGCGCGGGCGTCGAAGGAGGGATAGGGCGAGGCGTTTTGCGCCGTAAGACGGCACATTATTGTTCCCATACTCGGGAGGATTCGCCGCATGACCGACCCACAGCCGCCGCGCGCCCTGGACGCCGTCCAGGCCGAGATCGGCCGTATCCTGAAGGTCGATTTCAAGGGCGAGGCGCTGGCCCAGGCGATCCGACCGCTGGCGGATCTGGCGGCCGACCAGGCGCGCAACGGCGGCGACCGCAGCGATCCCATGCGCGAAGTGTTCGCCCGGGTCGGCGACCGCTGGAGCCTGCTGCTGCTGTTGATCCTGCGCGGCGGGACCTTCCGCCACGCGACGCTGCGGCGGCTGGTCGGCGCGCTGTCGTGGGAGGGTGCGATCTCGCAGCGCATGCTGACCCTGCGCCTGCGGAGCCTGGAGCGCGACGGCCTGATCGGCCGCACGATCACACCCACGGTGCCGCCGCGGGTGGACTATGCGATCACGCCGCTAGGCGAAGGCCTGCTGGCCGAGGTCGAGCGGCTGATGGACTGGGTGCGCGCCCACAACGCGGCGATCCGCGCGGCGCGGGCGGCGTTCGACGCCGCCGAGGAGTAGCTCCTTCTCCCCTTGCGGGAGAAGGTGGCATCCGAAGGATGACGGATGAGGGGTCTCTCAAACATGAGACGCCTCGCCCGGCCCGACCGCTATCGCGGCTTTGAGGTCTGAGAGAACCCTCACCCGACCCCGCTCCGCGGGGCCACCCTCTCCCGCAAGGGGAGAGGGCATGAGTGCTACTTCATCGCCTCAAACGTCTCGGCCACCCAATCGGCGATCCAGTCGCGGGCGTTGGCGACGTTGTCGAGGCTGGAGTGCTCGACGCCCTGCTCGCGGGCGCCGAAGATCTTCAGCTCGCGCTTGGGGCTGGCCGTCAGTTGGTCGTAGCTCTGGTGGGCGTATTCCAGCGGGATCTGGCGGTCGTTCTCGCCGTGGGTGACGAGGAACGGCACGGCGATCTTTTCCATCACCCCGTTTAGCGTGACCTGCTCGGCGATGGCCATGAAATCGTCGACGCTCTCGCCGCCCCAGACCCAGCGCACGTGCTCCCAGTAGTGCGGCACCGGCATGTCGCCTTCGCGGGCCAGGCGGCGCTTCTGCATCTCGCCCCAATTGTGGTTGGCGCCCCAGACGACGCCGAGGGCGAAGCGCGGTTCGAAGGCCACCGCGCGGGGAGCGTAGTAGCCGCCCAGCGACACGCCGTGCATGCCGATGCGCTTGGGATCGACCTCGGGAACGGTCTCCAGCCAGTCGACCACCTTGGAGGCCCAACGCTCGGTGTCGAACACGGCCTTGAGGTCGTGCAGGCGCAGGGCCTCGCCCGTGCCCGGCTGGTCGATGATCAGCGAGGAGACCCCGCGCGCGGCCAGGGCGTCGGGCTCGCGGTTGAGGAAGAGCAGTTCCTTGACGCTGTCGAGGCCGTTGACCTGCACCAGGCACGGCGCGGGGCCGTCGACGCCTTGCGCCTGGACGAACAGACCGGCGATGATCCCGCCCTCGTAGGGAATCTCGACCCGGCGGCAGTTCTGGCGGCCGTATTCACAGCCCAGCGAAAAGGCTTCCAGCGCCCGGGCGTAGGTGGCGACGCGACGCACCGAGCCCCGGCTCTGCATGCGCTCGGCGGTGAAGTAGTAGAGGGCCGCGCGCAGCAGCTTGGGTCCCGCCGACAGCCGGCGACCGGCGGCCAGATCCTCATGGGCGAGATCCCACAGGGTGTCGGCCATGGCCGCCCAGCTTTCCATGAATTCGACGGTGCCGGCGTCCTCGCCGCGCGTGGCCGCCTCGCGGATCGGGCGGCACATGGCGTCGACCTCGCCGACCTGGCCGCCGGATTCCAGGGCGATGCAGACCGACAGGTTCCAGACGTAGTTGCCGGGGAAGTACTCGAACATCCTGAGGGTCTCCTGGTGGGTTCCAGCGGTCTTAAGCGGGCCGATGGAAACGGAAAAAGCGCTTGTGCCCATGGCCGCCATCGGCGGCGCCGATAGCTGCGGGGCCAAAGAAAAGGGACGCGCCGCCCCCACGCGACGCGCCCCCGCAAGTTCGATCGAGAGCGATCAGTACTTGGCCGACAACCGCACGCCCCAGGTGCGCGGGGCGCGCAGGACGCTGTAGGAGATCCCCGTCGTGAAGGGCTGGAGATAGGCGTCGGTGAAGACGGCCTCGTTGCCGACGTTGTGGACGTAGCCCGCCAGCGACCACTTCCCGCCAGGCGCGGCATAGGTGACGTCGAGATCGTGCATCCAGTAGGACGGCTGGCGCTCGTTGGGCACGTAGTCGATAGCCAGCCAGTAGGACGACGACCAAGTGGTGTGGGCCGAGGGCGTGATCGAGCCGCCGTTGGGCAGGTCGAAGCGGTGCTCGTAGCCCAGGTTGACCAGCCATTCGGGCGTGCGCGGCATGCGCTTGCCCGAGCAGTCCAGCGTGTAGTCGCCCGAGGTCTGGGTGGTCGTGGCGCAGCTGGTGATCGCCGCCGGCAGCGAGGCCGAGCGGGTGTAGCTGAACTCCTTGTAGGTCGCGTGCAGGTACTGGACGTTGGCCGTCAGCAGGTCGCGGGCGGTCAGCTTGAACTGGGTGTCCAGATCCACGCCGTAGATCTCGGCCTTGCCGGAGTTCTCGGTGATGTTGGTGAAGCCGGCGGGCGGATTGACGATCGGCCCCAGGTGGCTTTCCTGGTGGTCCTTGTAGTCCCAGTAGAAGACCTCGGCGTTGACCTGCAGGCGGCGATCGAGGAACCGGTTCTTGGACCCCACCGCATAGGCCGTCAGCTTTTCGGGCTCGTAGGTGTTGGGCGCCAGCGCGGCCCAGAAGCCGCCGGCCTTGGTGGCGGTGCTGACCGAGCCGTAGAGCAGCGAGTCCTTGGCCACGTCGTACTCGAAGCCCAGCTTCCAGTCGGTCGAGCGCCAGGTCTTGTCCCCGGCCACCGGGAAGATGCAGGTGTCGGTCGCCGTCGTGTCGCCCTCGTAGACATAGGTCGTCGAGAACGTGCCCTGGTTGGTCGCCGAGCAGTAGGTGGAGTTGGCGACGCTGGAGCTGGACACCCCGCCGACGGCCAGCGTGCCGTGCTGGGTCTTGGTTTCTTGCGTGTAGCGCAGGCCGGCGGTCAGGCGGAACGTTTCGCTGACGCTGTAGGTGCCTTGGCCGAAAGCGGCGTAGGAGGCGTCGGTCAGGCTGTCGAGCACGACGCGGTTCTTGTTGAAGGCGCCCTGGTTGACCGTGAAGTCGGTGCGCTGGTCTTCCTTGTAGGCGTAGAGGCCCGTCACCCACTTCAGCTGGCCCGCCTCGCCCGACAGCCGGGCTTCCAGCGAACGCTGGATCTGGTGGTCGTTGGGCGAGAAGTAGAAGCCGGGGCGATAGGTGACGTAGTCGGCGTCCTGGCGGGTCTGGTTGGCGATCACCGTCAGGTCGGCGAAACCCAGGCGCCAGTTCAACTCGCCGCCGAAGGCGTAGAACTTGTTGTTCACATAGCCGTCCGAGCCGATCGACGCGATCAGGGCCGAGGGCGGACCGGTGTTGGACAGCAGGTAGGCGTTGGCCGCCGCCGTGCTGGGACCCGTCCACGGATTGTCGGGATCGACCAGCGGCACGGGCACCGCGCCCGGCCCCTTGCCGCCGATCTGGGCGTAGCTGGCGCCCAGCAGCAGCGAGACGTCGTCGGTCGGCGCCCAGAGGGCCTTCACGCGGACCGCGTCGACATTGGCGTCGTCGTAGCCGTCCGACAGGTAGCCGTCGCGGCGCACGCTCTGGCCGGCGATCCGCAGGGCGAAGGTGTCGCTGACCGGCACGTTCAGATAGGCGTCGGCGCGCCGCAGATTGTAGTCGCCGACCTCCAGCGAGCCCCCCGCACCGAAGTCGAACTTCGGCTTGGCGGTGATGATGTTGACGGCGCCGCCAGTGGCGTTGCGGCCATAGAGGGTGCCTTGCGGGCCCTTCAGCACCTCGACCCGCTCGAGGTCGTAGAACACGCCCTCGGTGGCCGGCAGGCGGCCGATGTAGACGCCGTCCACGTTGAAGGCCACGGCCGGGTCGGCGTACATGTTGGTGCCGTAGGTGCCGGCCCCGCGGATGTAGATCTGGGTCGAGGGACCGCCCTGGCTGATCTGGATGCCGGGCGCCACGCGGTTGAGGTCCTGGGCCTGGACGACGGAGGCGCGCTCCAGTTGCTCGGCCCCGAGCGCGGTGACGTTCACCGCCGCCTTCTGGATGGTCTCGTTCTTGTGCTGGGCGGTGACGACCACCTCGCCCAGCTCGACGGTGTCGGCGGACTTCTGGTCCTGGGCCATGGCCGCGCCCGCGCTCAGCGCGGCGAGCATGGCGACCGACGTCAGCAGGCTGACTCGCATCTGCAATTCCCCTCGTTTCCTCGAGGCCGCCGCCCGCGTCTGACGCGCGGTGCGAAGCGGCCGATCCCTTTGCAGATCAAGGCTATGACGACCGTTGTTCGGCGACAAAGCGTTGCTCTGGATAGGCGCCATCGGCGCGGCGGATGGCCGCCGCGCCGGGCGCTCTCAGGCCCTCACCAGGCCGTCGCGCCGCCGTCGATGGCGTGGTCGGCGCCGGTGATCCAGCTGGACTCGTCGGACGCCAGGAAGGTCGCCAGCCAGGCCACGTCCTCGGGCTGGCCCAGGCGCTTGATCATCTTCTTGCGCAGGACCTGCGCCTCGAATTCCGGGTCGGCGACGACCGGCGCGGTGGCCGCCGTGACGATCAGGCCCGGCGAGATGGTGTTGGCGCGGATCCGGTGCGGTCCGCCCTCCATCGCCAGCTGCCGGGTCATGGCCAGCACCCCGCCTTTGCCAGCGCAGTGAGCCAGGGCGCCCGAACCCTGCAGGGCCTGGCGGGCGTTGGCCGAAGCGAAGTTGACGATCGATCCGCCGCCCCGCGCCACCAGGTGCGGCCAGGCCGCCTTGCAGGCCAGGAAGACGATGTCGAGCTCGCCGGTCATGGTCCTGCGCCAGTCGGCATAGGTCATGTCGTCGATGAAGGCGAAGACGCCCATGGCGGCGGCGTTGACCAGGATGTCGATCCCGCCGTGCAGGGCGACGGCCTTGTCGATCAGCGCCTGGGCGCCGGCCTCGGTGGTCAGATCGCAGGGGTGGAGGCTGTCGAAGACGAGACCCTCGGCCTTGGCCTCCTCGGCCGTGGCTTGGGCGGCGACGGCGTCGATGTCGCAGCCGACGACGCGCGCGCCGTGGCGGGCGAACATCAGGCCCACGCCCTTGCCGATGCCAGCGCCCGTGCCGGTGACGACCGCGACCTTGCCGGCCAGGCGGTTGGAGAGAAGCGTGCTCATGTGGCTCAGAGGCTCCCGGCTTCCCCGGCGGGGATCGGCCCCTCCACGAACTCGATCAGGTTGCCGGCGAGATCGCGGATGAAGCAGGCCGAGCCGTGCGGCATGGTCTTGACCCAGACGATGTCGGCCCCGCGCTGCTTCAGCTCCTCCGACAGGGCGACGACGTCGTTGGCGACGAAAGCCACGTGCTTGTTGCCGTGGGTGTGGACGTCGCGATCGGGGATGCGGCGATCCTCGGGCAACGGCGCGGCGTTCGGCACCTCGAACAACTCGATCCGCAAGGCCCCGTTGGCGATCATCGCCACCTGGGCGGGGATGGTCGGGATCGGGAACCGGCGCTCGACCTTGAAGCCGAGCACGCGATCATACCATTCGACGGCGGCGTCGAGGTCGGGGACGCTGACGCCCCCGTGGTGGAAGCCGTACTTGAACTGGCTCATCAGAGGCTCACCTGGGCGATGGATTGCGGCTTGCCGCCCTTGGCCGCCAGCATGGCGATCAGGGTCAGGACGGCGGCGACGAGGCTGGCCGCTCCGATCACCTGGAAGGTCGGCAGAATGCCGCCCACCGACTTGCCGATCAGCGGCACCAAGAGGCCGCACACAAACTGCCCCAGGGCGAAGGTCGATTGCCACACGCCCATGCCGCGCGCTCGTACAGCGAACGGCAGGCCGCGGGTAGCCCAGGTCAGCATGGTCGGCAGGATCATGCCGCCGCCGATCTGGTTGAGGGCCGAGGCGGCCACGAAGGTCGTCTCGTTGGGCGCATGGGACATCAGGATGAAGCCGACGCCCAGCAGGGCGAACTCCAGCAGCATCAGGCCCCGAAGCGGCAGGCGCGGCGACAGGATCCAGAACGACAGGGTGCCCAGCGGCACGGCCAGGCTGGCGATGGCGGTCAGCAGGCCGATGCGGGCCGGATCCTTCACGCCCAGCGCGAACAGCGCCGTGCTGAGCTGGATCTGCACCGTGTAGAACATGGTGGCGGCGAACAGGGTGACGGCGCAGACGCCGAGCATGAACTTCCACGGGAAGCCGGCCCAGCTGAGCGACGGGCGTTGTGCCTCCTCGCCCTCCCCTTCGCCGGCCGCCTCGTCGCGCGAGGGCTCCCAGGTGAAGGCGATCACGCCGACCATCAGCACCAGCGGGAACAGATAGACCAGGAACGGTCCGTGCCAGCCAAAACGGCCGGCCGCGCCGCCGATCATGAGGAACAGCACGGCCGACACCGAGGCGGTGCCCGCCTGGGCGGCCAGCCAGCGGTCGCGGGTCTCGCCCCGGAAAAGGTCGGCGATCAGGGTGGTCGACAAGGTCATGACCACGGCCTCCATGATCCCCACCACCACGCGAGTGGCCAGGATCGCCCACAGGTCGCGCAGGAAGAACGGGGCGACGCCAAAGGCGGCGTAGATCGCCATCGACCAGATCAGCAGCCGCCGGCGGCCCACCGAGTCGCCCAGCATCCCCGCCAGCGGCGAGAACAGGGCGATGCACAGCGAGGGCATGGTGACCACCATCGGCGCCAGGAACTCGATGCCCGGCACATGGGCGAAAGCCTGCATCAGCTGCGGGATGATCGGGGCCACCAGCAGCGCCCCCATCACCGAAAGCGTCACGGGCAGAAGCAGGCTGAGGCCCTGTACGGGCCCGGCCCGCCGGGCGGCTGGGGCGGAAGACGTGGTCACTGACTGTCCCTCTCTAATCTTTTTCTTTTCGCGAGCCCGTCATTGTCTCTGGAGCGCGACACTCGCCGGAACCGTTGTCGGCCCAGGCTGTCGCGCTCTAAATCGCGTGCTCGTCTTCCTCAGTTAGCGTGTCGAGCTTGTCCGGAAGATTTCCGTTTTTGTCACCGCCGCCCCCGGGGCGTCGGAAAGGTTCGAGCGAGCGACGGTCGGCGTCGAACTGCATGTCCCAGGCGACCTCGCCCTCCCAGAAGCTGGGGGTCTTGGTCGCCCACAGCAGCGAGCCGAACTTCCAGTCCCAGACGCGCGGAACCCAGTTGTCGTCGAGATAGTCGGTGTCGACGTGGTACTCGGCCTCGCCGCCGTTCGGGTTGTCGAAGTAGTAGTAGATGGCCGACGAGATGCGGTGGCGCGACAGGCCGCCGGAACTGTTCTGGCTGGTGTTGGTCCAGCCCTTCTGCTGCATCTGGTTCACGCCCAGCATCAGCTCGTCGATGTCCTCCAGGCCGAAGGCGATGTGCATGAAGCCCGGATCGTCGGGGGCCACCGGCAGGGCCGTCGAGACGAAGAAGATGCTGTGGTGCTCGTGGGTCCCATCGGCGCGGGCGAAAGCCCCGGCGCCGCGCGAATGGTCGGTGTAGCGGAAGCCCAGGCGCTCGATGAAGAACTCCAGGCTGGCCACGTAGTCGTGCACGAAGAAGACCACGTGGTTGATGGTCTTGGGCAGGCAGCGCCGGCGCCATTTGCGATGCAGGTTCAGGCGCTGGATGTTCCCCGGCGCGTTGACCGCGTCCGGCTGCGAGACGACCTGGCGTTTGTTCCAGACCTTCAGGCCGATCGGCATGCCGTCGTCGCAAAAGAAGTGGGCCGCCCCGTCGGCGTCGAAGCTGATCTCGCGGTCGCGCGACAGGTCGGCGACCAGGGCGTCGAAGGACTCCTGGGTGTCCACGCCCCAGATGGTCTCCTGCATGCCGACCTTGCCGGCATAGGTCGCGGGCGAGCGCGGGTCGCCGCGGCGGCGGACCACGATCTTCGACCCGCTGGCCACCTCGAACACGCTCTCGTCATCGGTCCGCGACAGCGGCGTCAGGCCGAAGTCCGTCCAGAACCGCGTACAGAGCTCAAGATCGTCCACGCCGAAAATCGCGCTCTCGACACCCAGAATCGCCATGCCCTACTCCGTGAACGGGTCCGGACGCGGCGCCCTGCGCCTTGCCGTCCTCCCCGCTGGCTTCTTGTTCTCCCTGCGAACAGACCACCCGGGCGCGGCGGCGAGAAATCCATTGTTCGGATTGGAGGTATCGCGGCGGCCGGGCCTCGCGGGACGTTCCAAAAGAAGCGCCCGCCCGGCGGGATCGCCGGGCGGGCCAGGTCGGAGACGACGCGTCAAAAGGGTCAGATGGCCTGACGCAACGCCGTGATCGAGGCGGCCATCAGGGTGTTGTGCTCCTGCGGCGAGCCGCCGGTCATCTCCAGCTCGCCAAGGCGCACGGAGTTCTCGACCACCATGCGGCAGCGGTCGAAGCGGCGGCCGGTGAAGCGTTCGAGCGCGGCCTCGACCTCGCCGCCGCGCGCCAGTTCCTCCGCCAGCACCACGGCGTCCTCCACCGCCATGCCGGCGCCGGAGGCCAGGTGCGGAGTGGTGGCGTGCACGGCGTCGCCGATCAGCACCACCCTGCCGACATTCCAGGGCGGCGGCTGCAGCAGAATCTTCAAGGGCCGGTAGTTGATGGTCGGATTGGCCAGCACCCCTTCCCGGATTCCCGGCACGATGCCGCCGAAACCGTCCATCAGAGCGTGCAGCCGCGCCGGCTGGTCGGCCAGGTCGATCCACGGATCGTCGGGCGTATGCTCCAGCAGGAACATGTACATGTGCGTGGGCGAGACGGGGTTGAAGCCGATCTTCCTGTCCCCGCCCATGTAGAAGTGCGAACGGTCGAAGCCCGGCGGACGTTCGGCCAACAGCCGCCAGCAGGCCTGGCCGGTGAAGCGCGGCTCGGGCGCGTCGGGGAAGATCGCCTTGCGGGTGGTCGAGAAGATGCCGTCGGCGCCGATGACGAGATCGTAGGTCCGGTTCTCGCCGTCGCTGGTGGCGACCTCGACGGCGTCATCAGCCTGATGCAGCGCCTCGACCGTGACGCCCAGGCGGACATCGACGCCGGCCTGGCGGGTCGTCTCCGACAGCACCGCGTGCAGCACCGGGCGCATGACGCCGCCGGTGGCGGGGATGCCTTCCTCGACCGGGGTGGTCGAAAGGTCGGCGATGAACTCGCCGGTCTTGGAAAAGACCGTGCCGCCGCTCCACGACGCGCCCTGGGCCAGCACCGCGTCTAGCACGCCGACGGCGCGCAGGGCCCGCAAGGTCGGGCCGGTGATCGTGATGCCGGCGCCGTAGACCCGCCAGGCCGGATCCATCTCGACCAGATCGACCGCCGCCCCGCCCCGCCGCAGCAGGATCGCCGCCGACATGCCGGCGATGCCGCCGCCGATCACCAGAACCTTGCCGACCATTTCCTCGACCCTTTTACGCTTCTTGTTGTTGCGGGAAGTCTTCAGGCTCTCGCCCGGACCGCCTTCTGTTCAATGGCTCCGAACACCGAAGCGCCCGCCTCGTCCAGCACCTCGATGCGGACGGTGTCGCCAAAGCGCATGAAGCCCGTCTTGGGCTCGCCGTGCTGGATCACCTCCCAGCCGCGCCGCTCGGCGATGCAGGCCGAGCCGACCTTGTCGGGCGCGCCCTCCGAGACGGTGCCGAAGCCGACGATTGTCCCGGCCTTGAGAGCGCGGGTGCGGGCGGCGTGGACGATGAGCTTGGCGTAGGTGAAGTCCATGGCCGCGCCGCTAGGCCGGCCGAACGGCTGGCCGTTCCAAGCCACCTGCACCGGCAGCTCCACGCGGCCGTTGGCCCAGGCGGGGCCGAGTTCGTCAGGCGTCACTGCGACCGGCGCGAAGGCGGTGGCGGGCTTGGCGTGGATGGGGCCGAAGCCGCGCATCATCTCGAAGCGCTGCAAGGCGCGCAGGCTCCAGTCGTTGGCCAGCAGCACGAGCCGCACCGCGACCTGCGCTTCATCGTCGGTAGCGCCAATCGGCACGTCGCCGGTGACGACCGCATATTCAGCCTCGAAGTCGATGCCGTCGGCCTCGTCGACGAACGGCGCGTCCTGCGTGGGCGCCAGGAAGGCGTCGGAGCCGCCCTGGTACATGATCGGCACGACGTCGGCCTGGGGGATCGGCGGGATGCCGAACGCCTTGTCCAGCAAGCGGCCGTGGGCCAGGAACGACGAGCCGTCCAGCCACTGATAGGCGCGCGGCAGCGGCGACAGGGCCTCGTGCGGATCGAAGGCGAAGGCGCCCTGCGTGGTCCCGGCGTTGAGGGCGTCGGACTGGGCCTGGAGCCCGGACGCGACCTCGTCCCAGCGGTCGAGCGCGCCTTGGAGGGTCAGGGCGGGCTGCGCGAAGACAGCCGTCCTCAGGTCGCGGGAGACGACGACCAGGCGGCCGTCGAACGTGTCGGACTTCAGGGTGGCGAGCTTCATGCTAGGATCCTTGAATTCAATCGGCCGTCCAGCCGCCATCCACCACCAGCGAGGAGCCGGTCATCAGGGCCGAGGCGTCGGAGGCGAGGAAGACGACGGCGCCCATCAGGTCCTCGACCTGGCCCAGGCGGCCGAGCTTGATCTTGGCCAGCACGCTCTGGAGGAACGCCGGGTCCTCGAAGAACGGGCGGGTCAGCGGCGTCTCGATGAAGGTCGGGGCGATGGTGTTGACCCGGATCCCGTGCGGGGCCAGGTCCAGCGCCATGGCCTTGGACAGGCCCTCCAGCGCCCATTTCGATGCGCAGTAGAGCGTGCGGTTGGGACCGCCGACATGGCCCATCTGCGAGGTCATGTGGATGATCGAGCCCTTGGCGCCCTGCTCCACCATCCGCCCGGCGACGGCCTGGGCGACGAAGAAGGCGGCCTTGAGATTGAGGTCGAGCACGGCGTCGTAGTCGTCAACGCTGACCTCGCCGAACGGCTTGGGGCGGTTGGTCCCGGCGTTGTTGACCAGGATGTCGAAGGCTGGACGGCTAGCGATGGCGGCCTTCACCGCCGCGACGTCGCCGACGTCCAGCACCAGAGCCTCGGCCACCCCACCCTGCTCGCGGATCGCTTCGGCGGCCGCCTCGATCTCGCCGGCGCTGCGAGCCACCAGCGTGACGTGCGCCCCGGCGTCGGCCAGGGCCGCGGCGGCGGCGAGACCGATGCCTCGCCCCGCCCCGGTCACCAGGGCCCAGCGGCCGTCCAGCCGGAACGACGGCGTGCGCGGCAACTCCATCGCCCCTATTCCGCCGCCAGCACGGGCGAGGCCGCGCCCGCATAGGGCACCTCGCGATGGCCGTAGCGGCGCACGCGGATGTTGGCCTGCTCGCCATGGCCGGCGAAGCCTTCCAGAGCGCACAGCCGCGAGCAGTACTCGCCGACCAGGGCCGAGGCCTCGTCGGTCAGCACCTTCTGATAGGTGCAGGTCTTGATGAACTTGCCCACCCACAGGCCGCCCGTGTAGCGGGCCGCCAGCTTGGTCGGCAGGGTGTGGTTGGTGCCGATCACCTTGTCGCCGAACGACACATTGGTGCGCGGCCCCAGGAACAGCGCCCCGTAGTTGGTCATGTGCTTGAGGAAATAGTCCGGATCGGCCGTCATCACCTGCACGTGCTCGGAGGCGATGCGGTCGGCGATCTCGACCATCTCCTCGTCGCTGTCGGCCAGGATCACCTGGCCGAAGCTCTCCCAGGCCCGGCGGGCGATGGCGGCGGTCGGCAGGATCTCAAGCAGCTTCTCGACCCAGAAGAGGGTGTCTTCGGCGAGCTTTTGCGACGTGGTCAGCAGGATGGCCGGGCTGTCGGGGCCGTGCTCGGCCTGGCCCAAAAGGTCGGTGGCGCAGAGCTCGCCGTCCACCGTGTCGTCGGCGATCACGAGGGTCTCGGTGGGGCCGGCGAAGAGGTCGATGCCGACCCGGCCGAACAGCTGGCGCTTGGCCTCGGCGACATAGGCGTTGCCAGGACCAACCAGCATGTCGACCGGCGCGATCGTCTGGGTGCCCAGGGCCATGGCCGCCACGGCCTGCACCCCGCCCAGGGTGTAGATCTCGTCGGCGCCGGCCATGGCTTGCGCCGCGACGATGGCCGGGGCCGGCTTGCCGCCGAACGGCGGGGCGCAGGTCACCACCCGCGCCACCCCCGCCACCTTGGCCGTCAGCACCGACATGTGGGCCGAGGCCAGCAGCGGATACTTGCCGCCCGGCACGTAGCAGCCGGCGGCGTTCACCGGCAGGTTCTTGTGGCCCAGGATCACGCCGGGCAGGGTCTCGACCTCGACGTCCTTGAGGCTATCGCGCTGGATCTGGGCGAAGTTCCTGACCTGGGTCTGGGCGAACTCGATGTCCTTCAGGTCGCGATCCGACAGCTGGTCCATGCAGGCCTGGATCTCGGCCGGCGACAGGCGGTAGCTCTCGCGGTCCCAGCCGTCGAACTTCGTCGACAGTTCGCGCACCGCCGCATCGCCCCGCGCCGCAACGTCGGCGAGGATCCCCTCCACCGTCTCGCGCACCGCACGGTCCGCCGCCGCCACAACGCCCGCGTCCGCACCGCTCTTCAACCACTTCGCCATGGCGTATTCCTCGTCCTGAATGTCTTGGTCGGCCAAGCCGTTGACGATGCTGGTAGGACCCGCCGGAGCCGGCGGCAAAACGTCTTTATCGTGGGCAGGTATCGCCCCCGCCGTCAGCCGCCGAAGACCCCATCGACGCCGACGTTTCCCGCCCCGACATCCAGCGGCGCGAGCGCGGTGACGGTGATCGGCCAGGCCAGCAGCGGGACGATGTCGCGACGATAGTCGGCGAAATAGCCGGCCACGCGATGGGCCTCGAGCGCGGCCTGATCGTCATAGACCTCGTGCAGCAGGAAGCCGGTCTCGGTGCGGAAGAGGTCGTAGCGGCGGCAGCCGGGTTCGGCGCGGGTGAAGCCGACCATCCGCCGCAGCACCGCCTCGACCTGCGGGGCTTGGCCGGGCAGCGGCGCGAAGGCGGCCTGGATCGCGATGCGGGTCTCCATCGGGCTCATGACGCGCCGATCCCGCGCAGGGCCGCGGCGACGAAGGCCTCGGTGGAGCCGTCATGAGCGAAGCCGGCCGCCTGCGCGGCGGCGGCGGTCAGCGGCGGCAGGCGGCCGAACTGGGCCTCCAGCGGCGCGTCGGGAACATAGCTCACCAGCGCCGGATCGGCCCCGGTGCGGGAGACGATGGCGTCGACCATCTCGCCGAAGACGAGATGCAGGGCCGGCAAGGTCACGGCTCGGGTGGTCGGCATGGCCGCGCCGTCCAGGCCAGCGGCGTGGACGAGATTGGCCGCGCAGCGCTCGACCGACATCGCCCAGATCGTCGCCTCGCGCGACACCGGAACCGTGAACGGCTTGCCTGCGGCCAGGGCGTGGAACACCTCGCTCATGAAGGCCGACTTCATGCCGCTCGGGCCGAGGGGTCGAGCGAGGATCCCAGGCAGGCGCACGCTGACCGCATCGAGCGTTCCGCGCCGGGTCAGGTCGGCCAGGGCGATCTCGACCATCAGCTTGTGGGCGCCGTAGGTCATGGCAGGCGACAGCGGGGTGTCGTCATCGACCTGGTCGGGCAAGGGCGCGCCGAACACGGCGATGGTGCTGGTAAAGACCACACGGGGGACGTTGCCGTGCGCCGCCACGGCCTCGATCAGGTCGAGCGTGGCGTCGAGATTGATCCGCCGCGACAGGGCCGGGTCCTGCTCGGCCGTGCCGCCCATGACCCCGGCCAGATGAAAGAGGACGTCCGCCCCCTGCCCCGTCGCCCGGGCGCGGATGGCGGCATCGGCGAGATCGCCCTCGACCAGCTCGGCGTCCGGGCCGGCGAGGCCGGCCGGCAGGCGCGTATCGAGCAGGACGAGGCGGTCGAAGCGGCCCTGCGCCCGCAGCTGCCTGACGAGTTCCTGGCCGACGAAACCGCCTGCCCCGGTGATGATCGCTCTCATGCCGCCCTCACCAGTAGATCAGCGGCTGGCCCGCGACGGGGCTCTGGAAGAACGGGATGGTCGAGCCGCGCAGGGATCCCAGATAGACCGTCTTCAGGTCGGGTCCGCCGAAGGTCAGGCTGGCCATCCACGGCGCCAGGGTTCCGGTCGCGCCAGCCATCAGTTCGGGCGTCACCCGCCCCTCCTGCCAGGCCTTGTCGAGCGCCGCCGTGCCGGCCGGATCGCCGTCGTCGAGCAGGGTGACGAGGTCGCCTTCCGGGGTGATGGCGATCAGGCGGTCGGCCATGATCAGGGTGCTCCAGAGATTGCCGTAGGCGTCGAAGGCGATGCCGTCGCAGAAGCCGCCGACATTGCTGGGGCCGAAGGTCTCGCGATGGCTCAGTTCGCCGTCGGCCTCGACCTTGAAGCGGGTGATCTTCCGGGCCGTGGTCTCAGCGACATAGAGCCACTCTTCCTTCGGATCGAAGCGCAGTTCGTTGGTCCCGCACAGGCCGTCGGCGACGATGCGCACGCCGCGCTCGTCGATCAGGGCGATGTAGCCGTCGGTGCTCATGGTCTCGACGTGCCGGGTCCAGGGCACCATCTGGGTCGTCACCGTCAGCCAGAGGCGGCCCTTGCTGTCGCGGGTGACGAAGTTGGCCTTGCCCAGCGGCCGGCCCTCGATGTTGTCGAGGATGACGCTGCTCTTGCCGTCGCGGGTCATGCGCTCCAGGCGGTCGGTCCCGAAATTGGCGATCAGGAAGTCGCCGTTGGAGTCGAAGGTCAGGCCGTTGGGCAGCGAGCCCTGGGTGTTGACGAAGCGGTCCTCGAACGAGCCGCCGCCCAGCTCCTCGGGCTGCGCCTGGGAGACGATGGTCTGGGCGCCGTCGGGATCGATGCGCACCACCCCGCCCCGGGCGTCGGCCGACCACAGGGTGCCGTCGCGCTCGGCCAGAATGCATTCGGGCCGTTGCAGGTCCTTGCCGACGAAGCCGATGGCGGCGCGATCGACGCGCCAGTCGCGAAGGGGATTGTCGGGACGCAAGGCGAACTCCTGAGGCTTGGGCGCAAGGCCGCGGACGGCGCGAGCATAGGCGCGCCGTTGGAGACGGCTCGGCGTTTGTGTGGATAGGTCCTATCGGCGCGGCGCGCTCAGGCGCCGGCGATCTCGTCCTCGGCGAGCGCCAGGGCGGGACGCTCCAGCGACGGATGGCCGGCGTGACGCTTGAGCTGCTCGATCAGCCAGCGCAGGGCCAGGTCCTGGCTGCTGGAGCGGTGCCACTGGATCGACTGGCGGATGGGCGGGATGTCGACCGGCGACTCGTGGATCACCAGCGGCAGGTGCTTGGCGGCCTGCTCGGCCAGCCGCCGCTGCACAGTGGCGATGCGATTGGTGCCGACCACCAGGCCCGGCACCGCCGTGAACGACGGCGCGACGATCTCGATCCGGCGACGCACCTGCTGGGTCTGGAGGAAATATTCCTCGAAGGCCGGCAGGCGGGCCTTGCCGAACTGCACCGAGACGTGGCCGAGGCCGAAATAGAGCGTGCGGTCGAGCTTTTCCTTGATCTCGGTGTTGCCGCTCCAGGCGACGACCACGTAGTCGTCCTCGAAGAACCGGCTCTTGGGATGGTTCTCGCTGAGGGCGTGGTCGAGGGTGATCAGGAGATCGATCTCGCGACGCTCCAGGTGCTCGCCGGGCCGGTCGTCGAGCTGGACGAGCTCGACGGTGATGTCCGGGGCCTGCTGCGAGATCGCCTGCAGGGCGCCCGACAGCATCACCGCCAGGGCGTAGTCCGAGGCCGTGACCGTGAACTTGCGGTCGGAGGTGGCCGGATCGAAGCTCGGCTTGGTGGTGATGGTCGACTTGATCTGCAGCAGCACGCCGCGCACCGGCTCGGCCAGGGCCTCGCCGCGCGGGGTCAGCACCATCTTGCGACCGGTGTTGACCAGCAGTTCGTCGCCGAAGAAGTCGCGAAGGCGTCCAAGCGCGCCGCTCATCGCCGACTGGGACAGGCACAGGCGCTCGGCGGCGGCCGAGACGTTGCGCTCGTCCAGCAGGGCGTCCAGGGCCACGAGGAGGTTGAGGTCGAGCCGCTCGAAACGCATCAGGCCGCCTCGTCTTCGCTGGCTTCGGGGCTGAATCGCACCGGCACGAACCAGTGGTCGTAGGCGATCGGATAGATCATCGCGGAAACGGACGCTGTGTCCGTCGCGGGAACGGGCGCGGCCAGCATAGCCAGGGCGCGCCAGATGAACTGCGCCATATGATGTTCCTCCCTAAGCCGGTCTGCCGCCAGCTTTGGTATCGACGCTATCGATACCCCCTCCATCGCCCAAATCGAAAGAACGGATTGCAGCTATCGGCGCGACCGATACCCTTTGCCGCGCCGTAACATCGATCAGCCGCGCGGCGGCGAGCTATCGGCCAAATGGCTTTGCCCACGCCCACGCCCTTCGCGCAGGTTCGCTCCAGCCTGACAACGACAAGAGGGGAAACAACAGGATGGCTTCCGCTTCGCTGCGCCGCGTTCCGCGCGCCTTGACCCATGTTCTGCTGGCCGGGGCGGCCCTGCTGGCGATCTCGACGGCCCCCGTCGCGGCGCTGGCGAGGATCGACGCGCCGCCGGCCGCGCAGCTCACCGCCGACGACTACCGGCTGCTGCATCCAGGGGTCTATACCGACCGCGAGGCCCCGCTGGTCGCCAAGTATTTCGCCGACAACCAGGCCCTGAAGGATCGCGGCCCGATCGACGTCAAGGCGTTGGTCGCAGGGACCCTGCCCAAGGACACGCCGGGCCTGGGCCCCGTGATCAAGGTCACCGAGGACTGGGTCCGCTACAACGCCAAGAAGTACGACCCCGACAGCCCGCTGCGCAACGACGCGGCCTATGCGCGCTCGCTGGGCTACGAGGACATCCTGGCCTATCCGACCTTCGGCGCGCACGACGACAGCTACATGGCGCCGTGGCCGCCCGGCGCGCGCGACAAGCTGCTGGTCAGCGAGCTGAACCACAGCGTCACCAACCTGGCCCCGATCTATCCGGGCGACACGCTGTACCTGGTGATGAACGAGCGGACGGTGCTGGACCTGACGCCGCCGCAGGGCTCGATCACCCGCAACATCGTCATCCAGACCAAGGGCGAGATCTTCAACCAGAAGGGCGTCAAGGTCAGCGACGTGATCTTCCGCGTCACCGAGAACGTGAAGGTGGCCAAGCCTGGCAAGGAGCCCAAGGACCGCTCGTTCCCCGTGATCTGGCAGGCGCCGGACTGGTTCAGGCGCCCGGCCCACGTCTACACCGACCAGGACTGGGCCTTCATCAAGGACGTGTGGTCCAAGGAGACCCGCCGCGGCGCCGAGCCGCTGTACTGGGAGGACGTCAAGGTGGGCGACAAGCCGGCCTGGACGCTGGACGGGCCGATCGAAGCGTCGGTCGCGCCGATCCCGCCGTGGGGCATGGGCGCCGGCGGCAGCCGCACCCTCAAGCGGGAGATCATGGACCCCAAGCTGGCCAAGGGCCTGATCCGGGGCGAGAAGGACGGCATCTGGCGGCTGCCCAACCGCGCCGACTACGTGCCCGTTCCGCCGCCGAGCCCGGTGATCCCCGGCGCGCCGACGCTGGACGGGGCGATCGACACCACCAACATCCACAAGGAAGGCGCCAAGCGCGCGCCGCTGGTCAACTATCTGGGCCGCGACCTGGCGATCCGGGCGCTGACCAACTGGGCCGGCGACGGGGCGTGGCTGGAGAACATCCGCTGGACCATCATGGACCCGCGCGGCATGGCCGACGTCGGCGATCCCGTCCCCTCCGACCCGCTGGCCGAGCACTTCCTCGACCGCGTGCCGTCGATGAAGGGCCGTTACGTCAACACCCACGGCCTGACCCAGGACGTGGCGATCGTGAAGTCCGAAGTGGTCGGCAAGTACGTCAAGGACGGCAAGCCGATGGTCGACCTCGTCTGGTGGATCGAGACCATCGACGGCTACATCTTCGAGGAAGGCATGGCGACCTACCGGCTGACCCTGAAGCCCTGATCGCTCTTTCAGGCATGACGACTGGCGGCGGCGGTCCCTGACGGGGCCGCCGCCGTCTTCGTTTGGCCCCGCCGATAGCAGGTATCCTCCCTACGGCTTTCACAGAACGCCGTGCGTCGAGTTAGCGTCGCCGCAGGCTCGCCATGCCGCCCCCGGGCGAACTGGAACGAAGCCCAAGGAGCGCCGGATCGACGGCGCCATCGGGAGGACAATCGAAATGCGACCCTGCACCGGCCAGGGGCGAGCGCTGCTGCTCGCCTCGACGACCGCCCTCGCCCTCATGTCGGCCAGTCCGCTGATGGCCCAGACCGCCAAGCCATCCGCCGCCGACGAACAGCCCGTCCAGCTGGACGACATCATCGTCACGGCCGAACGCTCGGAGGTGGCCATCCAGGATGCGCCGCTGGCGGTGTCGGCCATCGGCGCGGCGGACCTGCAAAAGCGCCAGATCAACAGCATCGAGGCCCTGGCCTCGTCGATCCCCAACGTCAGCTTCGGCCGCGCCGTCGGCATCGCCCGCATCGCCATCCGGGGCGTAGGCCTGGACACCACGACGCCCGGCAGCGAAGGCCGCGTCGCCTATCACCTGGACGGGGTCTATCTCAGCCGACCGACCATCGCGCTGGGCACCTTCTTCGACGTGGCGCGGGTGGAGGTGGTGCGCGGGCCGCAGGGCACGCTCTACGGCCGCAACGCCACCGGCGGGGCGGTGAACGTCATCACCCAGGATCCGGAGAAGGACTTCGGCGGCTACGCCCGCGTGGCGCTGGGCAACTACAACCTGGTGCGGGCCGAGGGCGCGGTCAGCGCGCCGCTGAGCGACGCCGTCAGCCTGCGGCTGGCCGCCCAGAAGGTCGACCGCGACGGCTACGGCCGCAACATCCACACCGGAAACGACGTCGATGACGAGCACACCGCCGCTGCCCGGGTGAAGCTGCTGATCGAGCCCAACGACGACTTCAGGAACGTGGCCTCGCTCGACTACTACACGGCCGACGACGCCAACTATCACTACCACTACCTGGCCCAGGGCAATCCGACCCTGGCGCCGCTGGCCTTCCGGCTGGGCGGGACCACCGCGCCCAACGCCCGCGACACCAACAACGACACCGACACCCGCAACCGCCGCAAGGTCTGGGGCTTCGGCAACCAGCTGGACTGGACCCTGGGGCCGGCGACCCTGTCGTCGGTGACCGGCTATCGCAAGAGCAAGACCCAGTTCCTTAGCGACGCCGACAACACCACCCTGCTGCTGGCCAACCTCTACAATCGCGAGATCTCCAGCCAGCTCAGCCAGGAACTGCGGCTGTCGGGCAAGAACGAGCGGTTCGACTGGCTGGTCGGGGCCTACTACTTCCACGAGGACATCAACGGCGTGAACGGCTTCTCGCCGATGTCGCGGGCCCTGGTCGGCGGGGCGATGACGCCGGCGATCGGCGCGGCCTTCGGCGGGATCCAGAAGACCACCTCCTACGCCGCCTTCGGCCAGGCGACCTGGCGGGCGACCGACAAGCTGGCCCTGATCGTCGGCCTGCGCTGGAGCAAGGACCGCAAGGCGCTGGACGAATATTCGGTGGTCAATCTGGCCACGGACTATCCTGGCCTGCCGCCCAACCAGTTCCCCACGCCGACCAAGCTGCAGCGCAATTCATGGTCGTCGCTGACTCCGCGGGTGACGCTTGAGTACGCCTTCACCCCGGACGTGAAGGCCTATGCGACCTATGCCGAGGGCTTCAAGGGCGGCGGCTATTCGGTGGGCAGCGTCGCCAGCCCCTACCAGCCCGAGAAGCTCAAGGACTACGAGGCCGGGCTGAAGGCCGAGTGGTTCGACCGCCGCCTGCGCACCAACCTGTCGGCCTTCTTCTACGACTACAGCAACCTGCAGGTTCAAAAGGTGCTGGCCACCGGCACCTTCTTCGAGAACGCCGCCAAGGCCGAGATCCGCGGAATCGAGCTGGAGTCGAGCCTGCTGGCGACCCAGAACCTGCGCATCGACCTGAACGGCGCGCTGCTGCATTCGGAATATACCGAGTTCCAGACCTCGGATCCGTCGCGCAGCTATCTCGGCGTGCTGGACCTGTCGGGCAACCGCATCGCCCAGGCCCCGCCCTACTCGGCCACCCTGGCCGTGCAGTACGGCCTGCCCACGGGCCACGGCGACTGGACCTTCCGGGCGGAGTCGATCTGGGTCGGCAAGGTCTATTTCAACCAGTTCAACCGCGACGTCCTCTCCCAGGACGCCCACAACAAGCTGAACGCCTTCGTCACCTGGACCCACCCGGCCGGCGACTGGACGGTGACGGCCTATGGCCGAAACCTCACCGACGAGACCCTGATCGCCACGGCCGTGACCAGCAATCCGCTGCTGACCACGCCGGTGCTGGGCACCTTCGAGCCGCCGCGCACCTTCGGCGTCGAGATCGGCTGGCGCTTCTGACCGGCCGACGGGAGGGACGCGAGGTCCCTCCCGTCACCTGGCGGTCAATTTCCACATTAAGTTGTTTTCCACTATTGCGAGAATCTGAACACGCAAATACCAATAGTGCACACCGTTTTCATTTGTGCGTTATTGAATTAAATGGCAACAAATCGATACTTTTCCTGTAGTTATTTTTCCGTTTTCTTTCTTTCAATTGCATTCAACTCAGCAACAGAAACCTGCCTGGCGCAATCGGTCGACGCCGGCGCGCTAAGCCGCAACGCGGAAAGCGCCGTCCGCCCTCCGGAAGAGGCCCCGCCGGCCGCGGCTCCAGCCGCGCCTCGGGCCAAGACCGGCCCTGTCGTCCAGGTTCGTCGCTTCGTGGTCGAGGGGGCGACGCTCGTGCCGACGGCGCGGCTGGAAGCCCTGCTGGCCAAGCGGGCGGGCGCCCTGCATTTCTCCGACCTTGAGTTCGCGGCCCAGGTCGTCAGCCGGGAATACGCCCGCCGCGGCTTCTTCGCCCGCGCCATGGTCCCGCCCCAGGACGTCACCGACGGCGTGGTGCGCATCGAGGTGATCGAGAGCGTCATGGGGCAAACCACGGTCTTGCCAGGCGCGCCGGCCAACATCGACGCCGACTATGTCCGCAAGGTCGCGACCGCCCGCCTGAAGGAAGGCGCGCCCTACTCCGCCGCCGACCTCGAGCGCGGCCTGCTGCTGGCCGACGACCTGGCCGGGGTTTCGATCAAGGGCGTGCTGAAGTCCGGCGAGGGTCGCGGACGCAGCGACCTCGACCTGACGATCACCGACGAGCCGTTCTTCAGCGGCGCGGTCGGCGTCAACAACCAGGGCTCGATCGCCACCGGAGTCGGCCAGGCCTTCGCCACAGCCTCGCTCGCCAATTTCAGCGGACGTGGCGATCGCCTGCAGTTGACGGGCCAGAGCTCCGCGCGGCTCGTCTACGGCAAGGCGCTCTATCGAGCCCCGATCGGCGTGGACGGCCTATCGGCCGACCTTGGCCTCAGCACCCTGCGCTACAGGCTGGGTCACGACTTCGCCGCGCTCGAATCCGAGGGCCAGGCGGGCGTCGTCGAGGCGGGCCTGACCTATCCGCTGGTGCGCGCGTCGCGCGGCGATCTCTCGGTCCGCCTGAGCGCTTCGCGCCAGCGCTACGCCGACGACGTGCTCGACACCCCGCTGCGGCGCAAGCGCCTGGTCGGCGGCGCGCTGGAGGTCTGGGGCGAACGGACCGACCGACTGGCCGGCGGCGGCCACACCAGCTTCCAGCTTCGCCTGACGGGCGGACGACTGGACCTGTCGGACCAGCCGGACGACGCCCAGCAGGACGCCCTGACAGCCCAGGCGGCGGGCGACTACGGCAAGCTCGTCTTCGAGATCAATCGCGCCCAGCGTCTGGCGCGCTCGCTCTATCTGCGAGGCCGCCTGTTCGGTCAGGCCGCCACCCGCAATCTCGACACCTCCGAGCAGGCCTCGCTGGGCGGACCGACCAACGTGCGCGCCTATCCGGTGATCGAGGGCGCGGGCGACGAGGCGGCGGTCGCCAACCTGGAACTGCACCGCCCCATCGGCGGGCCCTGGACCTCGCGCATCGATCTCTACGGCTTCGTGGACGGCGGCTGGGTGCGCCAGCACCGCAAGCCCTGGGACGGCTGGAACGCCTCGGGCCAGTCGAACGCCTACACGCTGGCCGGCGCGGGCCTTGGCGCGACCTGGAGCGCGCCGGGCGGCCTCAATCTGAGCCTCGTGGCCGCCGCGCCGCTGGGTCCCAACCCCGGCCAGACCGCGCCGGGCGTGAACCAGGACGGCAGCCGCCGCGCCGCGCGCGCGTGGCTGTCGCTCTCCAGAACTTTCTAACGACCAACTTCAGCTAAGGGGGCTGATCACATGGGCACGAAGCAAACCCGATCGACGGGTTTCGTCCGTACGAGAAACCGGGTCGGCATGACGCTGGGCCTGATGGCCCTGTTCGCCGGAACCTCGGCGCTGGCGCTCGACGCCGCCAGCCTGCCGACGGGCGGGGTGGTGACCTCCGGCTCGGCGACGATCGACACGTCCGCCAGCGCGCTGACGGTCAGCCAGAGCACCGACCGGGCGATCATCAACTGGAACAGCTTCGATATCGGCGCGCAGGCCTCGGTGACCTTCCTGCAGCCCTCGACCAGCTCGGTGACGCTGAACCGCGTGGTCGGCGCCGGCGCCAGCACCATCGACGGCGCGCTGAGCGCCAACGGCTCGGTCTATCTAGTCAATCCCAATGGCATCCTATTCGGCTCCAACGCCCAGGTGAACGTCGGCGGCCTGATCGCCACCACCGCCGACATCGACGATGACGACTTCAACGCCAGTTCGGACGTCTTCACGCTGGACGGCGCCACGGGCGCGGTGACCAACGCGGGGACCATCAACGCCGGCGCGGGCGGCGTGGCCCTGATCGGCGCGAGCGTGGTCAACACCGGCGCGATCACGACGACGGGCGGAAACGCCGTGCTGGCGGCCGGCCAGTCGGTGCGCCTGAACGCCGGCGCCGACGGCCTGCTGTCGGTCGAGGTCGACCCGGCCACCGTCTCCACCCTGGTCAGCAACGGCGGCATGATCATCGCCGACGGCGGCCAGGTGGTGATGACCGCCCAGGCGGCCGGCGAAGCCGTCTCGTCGGTGGTGTCCAACACCGGGACCGTGCGCGCCCGCACCATCGGCGAGCACGAAGGCCGCATCCTGCTGCTGGCCGACGCCGACACCGGGACTGTGCAGGTCGGCGGCGTGCTCGACGCCTCGGCGCCGAACGGCGGCGACGGCGGCTTCATCGAGACCTCGGCGGCGACCGTGAGCGTGGCCGACGACGCGACGATCACCACCCTGGCGGCCGACGGAACGACGGGCTCCTGGCTGATCGACCCGACCGACTTCACCATCGCCGCCAGCGGCGGCGACATCACCGGCGCGGCCCTGTCGGCCCAGTTGGCGACGACCAACGTCACCATCGCCAGCACGGCCGGCGCGACCGAGGGTTCGGGCGATCTGTTCGTCAACGACGCGGTGAGCTGGACCGCCAGCACGATCCTGACCCTGACCGCGGTGCGCAACATCGCCTTCAACGCCGACGTCACCGCCACCGGGACCACCTCCGGCCTGGTCCTGACCTACGGCGGCGACTACTCGGTGGCCGACGGCGCCAGCGTCACCCTGGCCGGCACCTCGGCCAGTCTGAAGATCAACGGCACCAGCTATACGCTGATCCATACGGCGGCCGCGCTGATGGCCGTCGGTTCGTCGGGCTACTACGCCCTCGCCGAAGACATCGACACGGCGGGCATCACCTGGGATCCGATCGGAACCGGCGGCTCGGCGAAGTTCACCGGCACGCTCGCGGGCTTCGGCCATTCGGTCAGCAACCTGACTACCACCGACACGACCGTCGACTATGTCGGCCTGGTCGCCTACGGCTCCGCGACCAGCGTGCTGCGCGACATCGACCTGATCAACGTCTCGATGACCGGCAACTACTATGTGGGCGGTCTGGTCGGCTACAGCCTGGGCAAGATCAGCAACGTCACGGTGACAGGCAATGTGTCGTCCGTTCAATGGGCCGGCGGCGTCGCTGGCTTCGTCGGGACAGGCGGCGTCCTGACCGGCAGCGGCTCCTGGGCGACGGTCAGCGGCGGCGCCTACATCGGCGGCCTGGTCGGCAACAACGGCGGCGCGATCAGCGACAGCTGGGCCGACGGCGTGGTCACGGGCACGGGCAGCGGCATCGGCGGCCTGGCCGGCCGCAACGGTGGGACGATCATCAACACCTGGGCGACATCGACCGTCAGCGGTTCCTCGACAGTGGGCGGCTTGGTGGGAACCAACGCAGGCTGGATCGAAACGAGCTACGCCGACAGCAACACCTCGGCCTCCGCCGCCAACTCATATGCGGGCGGCTTCGTCGGCTCCAACAGCGGTACGATCACGACCTCCAGCGCGAGCGGCACGGTCTATGGCGCCGGCAACTACAACGGCGGCTTCGCGGGCTCGAACACCGGCACGATCCAGTATTCCTCCGCCTCGGCCGCGATCTACGGCCTGGCCCGCACCGGCGGTCTGGTCGGGTTCAACGGCTCGGCCGGCGTGATCACCGAATCCTCATCGAGCGGCGATGTCTCGGGCGGCAACTATATCGGCGGCCTCGTGGGCTCCAACACTGGCGCGATCACCAGTTCCCATTCGTCGAGCTACACATCCGGCGAGCAGTATGTCGGCGGTCTGGTCGGCTACAATTCCTCCGGGGTGAGCAGCTCCTACGCCACGGGCGACGTGGTGGCGACCGCCTATGGCGGCGGCCTTATGGGCTGGAACGCCGCCAACATCACCGGACTCTACGCAACCGGCGACGTCACCGTCTATGGCAACTACGCTGGCGGCCTGATCGCCAACAACAGCGGGACCATCACGGCCTCCTACGCCACGGGCGACGTCGTCGCCACCGGCGGCGCGGCCGGCGGCCTCGTCGGCTACACCGACAGCACCCTGACCAACACCTACGCGACAGGCGACGTGACCTCGGGCGGCAGCGCAGGCGGCCTTGCCGGCTCGTCCAGCGCCCGGATCTACTACTCCTACGCCCTGGGCAAGGTGACGAGCGCCAGCAGCACGGGCGCCGGCGGCCTCGTGGGCAGCCTCAGCAGCTACGCCTACTACAGCTTCTGGAACACGACCGCGAACCCGACCCTGATCGCCGTCGGCGGGACCAACACCGCCGCCGCCCGCTATGCCAACGTCTACGGCAAGAGCCTGGCCGACCTGATGAAGGCGTCGACCTACACCGCCGTCGGCTGGAGCCTCGACGCCAGCGGCGGCACGAGCAGCACCTGGCGGATCTACGAGGGCTACACCACGCCGCTGCTGCGCCGGTTCCTCACCACCCTGACCGTCACGCCCGTGGCCACCACCAAGGTCTATAACGGCCTGCTCGACACCACGATCGATTACACCACCTCGATCGACGGGGCGGTCGTGCTGGGTACGGCCAAGGCGTCGGGCGCCGGCGCCTCGGCGCTGGACGTCGGGACCTATGCGACCGGCATCACCGGCCTCTATTCGAACCAGCAGGGCTACGACATCGTCTATGGGGCCGACACCACCCTGACGATCACGCCGGCCTCGCTGACGATCGCGGCCAACAGCCTCAGCAAGACCTACGGCCAGACCGCCGGCCTGACCTACACGGCCACGGGCCTCGCCGCCCGCGACTCCATCACGGCCCTGGCCCTGGCCTCGGACGGGACAGCGTCCACGGCGAGCGTCGGCGACTATGCGATCACGGCCAGCGCGGCGACCGGGACCGGCCTGTCGAACTACGTGATCACCTATGCCGACGGAACCCTGAGCGTCGATCCGGCCGCCCTGACGATCACGGCGTCCAGCGCCTCCAAGACCTATGGCCAGACGGCCGTGGTCGACGGCTACAGCGTTTCGGGCCTAGTCAATGGCGACACCGTCTCGACGGTGAGCGTGACCTCGGACGGCTCGGTCGCCACGGCCTCGGTCGGCGACTACGCCATCACCGCGAGCGCGGCGACCGGCTCGGGCCTGTCGAACTATGTCGTGACCTACGTGGACGGAAAGCTGACCGTGGTTCCGGCCAGCCTGACGATCACGGCGAGCGACGCCTCCAAGACCTACGGTGATACCGCCACTCTGGACGGCTACAGCGTCTCTGGTCTGCTCAACAGCGACAGCGTCTCGACCGTGACACTCGCCTCGGACGGCTCGGCCGCCACCGCCTCGGTCGGCGACTACGCCGTCACCGCCAGTGGCGCGGCCGGCTCGGGCCTGTCGAACTACGTCGTCACCTATGTGAACGGCGCCCTGACCGTGGTTCCGGCTTCGCTGACCATCACGGCGAGCGACGCCTCCAAGACCTATGGCGAGACGGCCAGCCTGACCTATAGCGTCTCTGGCCTGCTCAACAGCGACAGCGTCTCATCGGTGGCCCTGGCCTCCGACGGCTCGGCCGCCACCGCCACGGTCGGCGACTACGCGGTCGCCGCCAGCGGCGCGACCGGCTCGGGCCTGTCGAACTACGTGGTGACCTATGTCGGCGGGACCCTGACCGTGGTTCCGGCGACCCTGACGATCACGGCGGGCGGCGCCACCAAGACCTATGGCGCGACCGCGACCCTGAGCTACACCGCCAACGGCCTGGTCAACGGCGACACCGTCTCGTCGGTGGACCTCGCGTCCGACGGCGCGGCGGTCACGGCCTCCGTCGGCGACTACGCCGTCACGGCCAGCGGCGCGGCGGGCTCGGGCCTGTCGAACTATGTCGTCACCTATGTCGACGGCAAGCTGACCGTGGTTCCGGCCAGCCTGACGATCACCGCCTCGGACGCCTCCAAGACCTATGGCGAAACCGCCGTGCTCGACGGCTACGACGTCTCGGGCCTGGTCAACGGCGACACGGTCGAGGCCGTGACCCTGGCTTCGGACGGTTCGGTCGCCACCGCCTCGGTGGGCGATTACGCCGTCACCGCCAGCGGGGCCACCGGGTCCGGCCTGTCGAACTATGTGGTGACCTATGTCGACGGAAAGCTGACCGTGGTTCCAGCCAGCCTGACCATCACCGCCTCGGACGCCTCCAAGGTCTATGGCGAGACAGCCGTGCTCGACGGCTACAGCGTCTCGGGTCTGGTCAATGGCGACAGCGTCTCGACCGTGGCCCTGGCCTCGGACGGCGCGCCGGCCGAAGCGGCGGCCGGCGACTACGCCGTCGTCGCCAGCGACGCGGCGGGCGCGGGCCTGTCGAACTACGCCATCACCTATGTGGACGGCGTGCTGACGGTCACGCCCTGATGACGCGAAAGGCCGCCGCGCATCGCCGCGCGGCGGCCCAAGTCCCGGTCTCGGCGTCGCCTATTCGGCGGCGGCGAGGGTCGCGGCGTAGCGGTTGGCGGGGACGTCGATCCCCAGGCTCTCGCGGAACGTGGTTCCCTCGTAGTCCGTGCGGAACAGGCCCCGCGCCTGGAGGATCGGCACGACCAGTTCGACGAAGACCTCCAGTTGGCCCGGCAGGCTTTCGAACAGCACGAAGCCGTCGGAGGCGCGGCTTTCGAACCAGGCCTGCAGGCTGTCGGCGACCTGTTCGGGCGCGCCGACGAAGTGGCCGCGCGGGGTGGCGAAGCGCAGGGCCGTCTCGCGCAGGGTCAGGTTCTCGGCCTTTACGGCGTCGACGATGCGATTGACGGCGCTCTGGTTGGAATTGGCGCCGAACGCGGCGGCCTCCAGCGGGAACGGACCGTCGGGATCGTGCTGGCTGAAGTCGTATTCGTTGAACGGCCGGGCCAGCATCGACAGGGCGTTGTCGAGCGAAACGAGCTGCGTCAGCTCCTTGTAGAGCGCCTCGGCCTCCTCCGCCGTCTTGCCGACCACCGGGCGGGCGGCGGGCAGGACGTGCAGTTGGTCCGGATCGCGGCCGTAGCCGGCGGCGCGGGCCTTGATGTCCTTGTAGTAGGCCTGGGCGGCGTCGAGGTCCTCGTGCGAGACGAAGATGGCGTCGGCTCGCTTGGCGGCGAAGGCCTTGCCGTCCTCCGAGGCGCCGGCCTGGAAGATCACCGGCTGGCCCTGGGGCGAGCGGCTGATGTTCAGCGGCCCCTTCACCGAAAAGAACTCGCCCTTGTGGTCGAGGGTATGGAGCTTCGCAGGGTCGAAGAACTGGCCGCCAGCCTTGTCGAAGGTCAGGGCATCGTCCTCCCAGCTATCCCAGAGGCCCTGGACGACGTCGAGATACTCGCCGGCCAGGCGGTAGCGGACGTCGTGGGCGTAGTGCTTTTCGCGGCTGTAGTTGGCGGCGCTGCCTTCCAGCCAGGAGGTGACGACGTTCCAGCCGGCCCGGCCGCCGCTGATGTGGTCGAGCGAGGAGAACTGGCGGGCGACGTTGAACGGCTCGCTGTAGCTGACCGTCAGGGTGCCCACGAGGCCGATGTTGTTGGTGGCGCCGGCCAGGGCCGACAGGATGGTCAGCGGCTCGAAGCGGTTGAGATAGTGCGGGCTCGACTTCTCGGTGATGTAGACGCTGTCGGCGACGAACAGGAAGTCGAACTTGCCGGCCTCGGCCACCTGGGCCTGGCGCTTGTAGAACGAAAAGTCGGTGCTGGCGCCGGGATGGGCGTCGGGATGGCGCCAGTCGCCCCAGCCGGGGCCGACCCCGTGCAGGATGAAGCCGAGCTTGAGTTGACGGGGCTGGGACATCGGGCCGTTCCGTTGGCTGAAGGTGACGTAAGCCTGCTTACGAAGCGCCCTGCCCCCGATCCAACGAGATGCTCTCAAGCCCCTGATCAGGCTTGGAAATATGGAACATCGCCCTTGATCGTCACCCGTTCGACGACGCGCTCCACCGGCCAGTAGTCGAGCACGGCGTAGTGCTGGGTGGCGCGGTTGTCCCAGAAGACGATGGCGTTCGGGCTCCAGCGGAAGCGCACCTGGTATTCGGGCGACTTCACCCGGTCGAGCAGTTCGGCCAGCAGGCCGGCGGCCTCGTCCTCGGGCAGGCCGAGGATCCGCGTCGTGAAGACCTTGTTGACGAAGAGGTGCGGCTGCCCGGTCTCGGGATGGGTGCGCACCACGGGGTGGGCCTGGGGCGGATAGGCCGCGCGCAGTTCCTGCCGCTTGGCCTCGTCGATGCGGTAGCCGTAGCTCTGCAGGATGTCGTGCTCGGCCTGGAGCCCGGCCAGCCTGTCCTTCAGGGGCTGGGGCAGGTCGGCGTAGATGGCGGCGGTGTCGGCGAACAGGGTGTCGCCGCCCGACGGCGGCAGGGTGCGGGCGCGCAGGACCCCGCCCATGGACGGCGCGGGACGGAAGGTGACGTCGGTGTGCCACTTGTTGGCCGCCCGCACGATCGGGACGATGGCCTCGCGCAGCTTCATGCCATCGGCCGCCTCGATATGCAGGATCTCCGGAAAGCCCGGCACGTGGGCGGTGACCGGATGGCCCTCCAGGTCGCCGAAATAGCGGCCGAAGCGGACGTGGTCCTCGTGGCTGATGTCCTGGTCGCGGAAGAACACCACCTTGTGACGCAGCAGGGCCGCGCGGATGGCCGCGACGATCTCGGGCACCAGGGGCCTGGTCAGGTCGAGGCCGGAGATCTCGGCGCCCAGCACCGGCCCGGCGGGGGTGACGGTCAGGCCGGCATAGTCTGGCGCGTCGCCCGCGGAGATCGGGGTCAAGGCGTTCATGGCGTCCTCCCACGGACTTCGCCGCTTCGAGAACGACGTTACCATACTGTAGGCATGGGAATTGGAAGGGCTCAAGTGCGGGGCGGCGCCCCAAGGAACCTCCCCCTGTGGGGGAGGCGGCCGAAGGCCGGTGGGGGGCCGGTTTCAGCTTCCGGGGCGGCGGCCGATTTCCCAAGAACTCCCCCCACCGATCGCTCCGCGATCGCCTCCCCCACAGGGGGAGGTTCCTTGATCCGTAGACACGGCTTTTCGATCTCCCGCTTTTCGGCGGCAGTGGATGGGGAGGCGCGGAGCGGCCGGGCGGAGCCCGGAGACCGTGATGTGGTTTAGCGTTTCGGCTTCGTCAGACCGCTCCGCCGCATCATTTGTCTCGGAGGGGCCAGAGGCGCGGGTGTTGTTTCAACCCAAGGCCCAGCCTTTCCCCCGGACGGGCAGGACCAACAGCCCCGCGGTGATCCGGCGGCGGCCTCGGCTGATCCTGTTAGGCCGGTTTAGCGATCCCGACCCTGTCGACCCGCTTGTCTCGTCACGGAACGGCTTGGCGGCCCAATCACGCCTTCTGAGCGATCCTGCAAACCCGCCCTTCCCATGACGCCCCAAGCGGCCCCGCTCGATGCGATCCACAGCCGCTAACTCGGGCCGGTACCAAGAGCCCTCCCCATGGCTGGGATGGGGATGATTATGGGGGTGGTTTGAGCGGGTGGGGGTAAGTTGGGCTTATAAAGTTGTAGAGCGTTGAGTTTGTGGGACTCTTTCTCGACTACGCCGTGTGAGCAGCGTGCGTTCACGGCCTTCGCCACACCCAAACACCGCCTTCCTGGGCCTTGTGCCCAGGATCCATCGTTCAGCCGCTCAGACCGATCAGGGACGGCCGAGGTCTGAGCGGTCGTTGGCATGGGCCCTCGCTACAAGGGCGAGGGAGGCAGGATTTGGGGGCGGTAGAAAGCCTGGGTCCCCGCTTTCGCGGGGATTTTACGGGTGGAGGGATGGCCGCCGGTTCGGAAGCTGAAAACGGCCCCCCTCCGGCCCTTCGGGCCACCTCCCCCAAAGGGGGAGGATCATTAGCCTCACACCGCCGCCGGAGCGGGGGTCAGCGCTCGCACGGCGGCGATGATGGGGTCGGCTTCGGTGCGGGCCAGCCAGTCGGGGCTGACGTCGGCGAAGCGGACGACGCCGGCGCGGTCGATGACCACCACGGCCGGCTGCGGCAGTTCCCAGGTGCCTGTGCCGGTGACGTCGCCGATGAAGCTGCCCTTGGCGCGCTGGGCGTCCTGGCTGGCCTGGTCGGCGACGTAGGTGACCCCGAACCGGCGGGCGAGCTCATTGCCCAGGTCGGCGGCGACCTTGTAGCTGAGGCCGTGGCGCGTGCGGATCTCGCCCAGGCGCTCGGGAACCTGCGGGCTGACGGCGACCAGGGTCGCGCCGATCGCCTTCAGGGCCGGGGCCAGGGTCTCTTCGTAGTAGGGCAAGGCGATGTTGCAGGCCGGGCAGCCGGCGAAGCGGAAGAAGATCAGCACCGCCGGGCCCTTGGCGGTCAGGCCTTCCAGGGTCAGGTCGCCGCCCTCGACGTCCTTCAGGACAAAGGGGGCGACCTTGTCGCCGACCTTGACCCAGGCGTCGGGGTCGGCCGCCTCGACCAGGCGGGCGCGCTGGTCGATGTTGATCTTCAGCGCGGCCGGCTCCCAGGTGCGGACGCGTTCGGCATGCAGAGCGGCCAGGCGCTCGCGCAGGGTCTGATGGCTCATGAAGTCCTCCCGTTTTCGTCTCGAGCGGTTTTGGCGCCCCCTTGGGCGGCGTCCGCGTCCGCGATCGCCATCAGGCGGGCGCGCTCGAAGATCGCCCCCATGCGCCAGTGCTGGTTGGTGTGGGCGCCAGCGTGCTCGTCCCAGCCGCTGTCGCGCCGGAAGCCGCCGACGTCGCCGGTGGCCAGGGCCTGCTGCGCGGTGAGCCCGGCGACACGGTCGACTTCGGGCCAGACGAACAGGGCGTCTTCCGGGCAGTAGAGCTCGCACAGGTAGCAGGTCTGGCAGTCGGCCTGGCGGGCGATCACCGCCTTGCCGCCCGGCCCGCGCGCCAGGACGTCGCTGGGGCAGACGTCCACGCAGTCGCCGCAACCGCCGCAGCGGTCGTCGATCACGACCTCGATCATGCGACCTCCTCCAGCCTTGTTGCTTCAGGGCGGGCGCCCTCGAAGCGGGTGACCACGCGATCGAAGCCATGGGCGCGCTGGCGCGAGGCCAGGCGCGGGTCCAGGCCTGGGGCGTCCTCGCGGCGGTGCATGCCCCGGCTCTCGCGGCGCAGCAGGGCGCTGGCCTTGCTCCAGCGGGCGGCGGCGGTCAGGGCCGCGGTCTCGCGGGCGCGAAGCAGTTCCCTGCCCCAGCCACCGGCATGGGCGGCGATCTCGCGCCAGACGTCGTCGAGCTTTTCGCCCGAGGCTTCGAGTCCGACGCCGGTGCGGAAGATGTTGCGGTCGTAGGCGCCCATCTCGTCGCGGACGACCTGACGCGCGGCCGCCAGATCGACATCGGCCGAGCGGCTGGTGGGCCGCAGCCCAGCCTGGCCGATGTGGCGCAGGCGCTCGCCGGCCTTGGCGGCGCGGGTGCGAGCAAACAGCGCCGCCCCCTGCCCGGCCCACTGGCCCGACGACAGAGCCCAGGAGGAATTGACCGCCCCGCCGCCCGAAATCGCGCCGGTGACCAGTTCGCGGCTGGCGGCGTCGCCGGCGGCGAACAGGCCGGGCGCGGCGGTCTGGCAAAGCGCGTCCGTGACCCGCAGGCCGCCGATGCCGCGCACCGTGCCCTCGGAGACCAGGGTCGCCTCAAAGCGCTCGGCATAGGCGTCGATCCCGAAGCGGGCGAAGGGCCGCACGAAGTTAGGCTGCACCTGAGGCATCACCTCGCGGATATCCTGCGGGATGCGGTCTAGCCGGCAATAGAGCCGGCCCTTCAGCAGGGCGCGGGCAAGGTGCGGCGATGGATCGGGTCCCGGCGGGATGTCGAGTTCGTTGTCGGCTTCGTCGAACCAGCGGGCGAAGGCGAAGCTCATCGAGCGGGCCATGTTCGTGCCGGCCGGCATGGCCGTGTAGTAGTTGGCGAACTCCATGCCCGAGACGTCGGCCCCGGCCTCGACGCCCATCAGCAGGCCATCGCCCGTATTGTTGGCCGCGCCTAGCAGACGCGAGGCGAAGGCGCAGCCGCCCGTGGCCAGCACCACCGCCCCGGCCCGGATGGTCCACGGCCGCTCGCCGCGCAGGGCGATCCCGGCCGCGCCGGTGACGACGCCGTCGCCGTCGGTCAGCAGTTCCAGGGCCGGATGGTGGTCGAGGATGGTCGCCCCGGCCTCCAGGGCGAAGGCGCGCATGGCCCGCATGTATTCGGGACCGCGCAGGCCTCGGTAATAGGTCTGACCCTTGTCGTCCTGGGTGAAGGCGTAGTGCTTGGCCAGCTGCGGCAGGCTGGTCCAGGTGAGGTCGATGATCCGGGCCATCCAGTCGGGATCGCCCAGGCCCAGCGAGCGCTTGAAGCGGTCGGCGACGGCCGCCTCCCGCTGCTCCGGCGGAACCCACCAGTGGCCGGGGCCGGCGGTGGCGGTGACGCCGCTCGTTCCGCACCAGCCCTTGTCGGCCAGGATCACCCGCGCGCCCTCGCGGGCGGCGGCGATCGCAGCCCAGGTTCCGGCCAGGCCGCCGCCGATGACCAGGACGTCGGTCTCCCAATGCGGCGTCTCGAAATCCGCGCTCATCCGGCGACCGTTCCGTTGAACGAGCGGTCGAAGGCGCCGCCCGGATCGAGGGTCGAGGTGATCGCCCCGGCGCTGCGGAAATGGTCGAGCACGGCGCGGGCCTCGGCCACCGAACCGTCGTCGATCGGCACGGGGGCGAAGCGGTAGTAGCGGACGGTGTACTGCGCCACGTCCAGCGACAGGCCCGTCTCCTTGGACAGGACGGCGGCGAAGGCGTCGGGGTTGGCGATCGCCCAGCGCCGGGCCTTGGCCAGGCGACGCAGGAAGTCCTCGATCTGGGGACGTTTGGTCTCGATGGCCTTGAGGCTGGCCGCCTCGTAGCCGTTGCCGCTGAGCACGCCCTCGCCGTCGGCCAGGATGCGGGCGCTGTCGTGCAACCGAGCCAGGGCGACATAGGAGCCCCAGGTCACCCAGGCGTCGATCGAGCCCGCCGTGAAGGCGGCCTTGGCGTCGCCCGGGCTGAGGAACACCACCGAGATGTCGGACGGCTTCAGCCCCGCCTTCTCGATCACCCGCAGCAGCAGGTAGTGGCCGATCGAGCCGCGCCCCGTGGCGATCTTCTTGCCCTTGAGGTCGGCGGGCGTGCGGATGGCCGCGTCCTTCGGCACCAGGATCGCGGTCGAGCCGCCGCCGCTCTGGCCCGCCTGGACGGCCTTGATCTTGGCGCCGCTGGCGTAGGCGAACAGGAACGGCGCGTCGCCGGCCTCGCCCAGGTCCACCGCCCCCGCGCCCAGGGCCTCGAGCAGAGGCTGGGCGGCGGGAAACTCGCTCCATTCGATCTTGTAGGGCACGCCTTCGAGCGCGCCCGAGGCGATCAGCACCGCCTTGGTGCTGCCGCGTTGGCTGCCGACCTTCAGCGGCGCGGCCGCGTCGCCCTTGCCGCAGGCGGCGAGACCCGACGAGAGACCGGCGAGCGCGCCGAGACCGATGATGAGCTGGCGTCTTTGCATGCCGCCCTCCCCTTAGAAGCGTTGGGTCAGGCGGGCGTAGTAGTAGCCGCCGGTGATGCCGAAGGGCGAGAACAGGCCGTACTGCAGCGTGCCCTGATCGGAATTGACGATGCCGATCTTGTCGGGGTGCTGGTCGAACAGGTTGTTGGCGCCGATGGCGATGTTGGTGGTCGGCCGCACGTCCCAGGCGATGTCGAGATCGGCCACCCACTTGGGACTGAAGGTGCGGTCGAGGCTCGCCGAGGTGCCGGCCTCGGTGTACTCGCCGTAGCGGGTGGCGCGCAGGCTGGCGCTGACGGTCTGGCGGCTCCAGACCGCGCCCAGCACGATCTTCTCGCGCGGCGTGCCCCGGGTCAGGTCCGAGATCTTCTGGCGGTCGAACAGCACGAGGTTCGGATTGACCGCCTTGAGAATGGCCGGCGTCTCGATGACGTCGCGGACCTTGGTCTTGTTGAAGGCGTAGGCGGCGTTGAGGTTCAGCTTGCCGACCGAGCCGAGGTCGAGACCGTACTCGGCCACGAAGTCGACGCCCGTCGTCCGGGTCGAGACGGCGTTGGTGTAGTAGGTCGCCGTCAGGCCCTGCGGGAAGCGGGCCAGCAGGCCGACCAGGGCGGCCTGCGACTGCAGCTGGGTCACGGACAGGTCGAGGTTGCTGGTGTCGACAATGCGGTCGTCGATGTCGATCTGGTAGGCGTCCAGCGTCAGGCGCAGGCGGGCCAGGGGCTCGGCGGTGATGCCGAAGCTGTAGTTGGTCGAGGTCTCGGGCTTCAGCGGCGTCGCGCCCAGGGCCTTGGCCTCGGCGCTGTCGGTGCGCAGGACCTTGGTCGGGAAGGTCAGGTATTCGCCGGGCGTGCAGGCGGCGCCGCGGAAGGTGTTGTTGGGCGCGGCCGGGCAGAGGCTGCCGGAGATGGTCGAGGTGGCGAAGATGCTCTGGCCCAGCGACGGGGCGCGGAAGCCGTTGCTGACCGTGGCGCGCAGGGCGTAGCCGGGCAGGAACTCCCAGCGGGTGGTCAGCTTGCCGCTGGTCGTCTCGCCGACGTCGCCGGTGTAGCGCTCGTGGCGGAGCGCGGCGCCGACGTACCAGTTTTCCGTCAGGTCGGTCCCGAGGTCGGCGTAGACGGCGTAGGAGTGGCGCGAGGTCGAGCCGGCGTCTTCGGGCGCGGTGCCGGCGTAGGACGACAGGCCCGGGTTGGGACGCAGGCCGGCGAACGGCTGGCCGGCCGGGATGACGTAGTCGCCGACGACGTACGAAGCCTCGTCGCCGGCCTCGATCAGGAAGTGCTCGTAGCGGTGCTCAAGGCCCCACGACACCTGCAGCGGATGCGGCAGGATCCCGGCGAACTCCCGCGTGACGTCGAGGTTGTTGGTCCACTGCTGGAACTGGTGGGTCGACAGGTGGAAATAGGTCGGGCTGTCGGGGCCGAGGGTGGCGTTCAGCGTGTTCTCGCCGTCGAGCTGGGCGTGGTCCTGGGCGAAGGTGGTCGAGGCGTCCCACGACCAGCCGGCCTTTTCGCCGCGCGCGCCGAAGCTGGTCTGCCAGTCGAGCTCGAAGATCCGCCGCAGGGCGTTGAAGCCGTTTGGATAGACCTCGGGCAGCGAGTTGCGGTTCAGCGGCCGGCCGGCGGTGACGCCCGAGACGGCCTCGAGGTTGGGCAGGAAGCTGCCGGTGACCTTCTTCGACGCGCGGTGGCTGACCGTGCCGCTGGAATAGAGCGTCAGGTCGCGCCAGGGCAGTTCGGCGTTGTAGGCCGTGGCGATGATGTCTTCCTCGCCCGGGCCGTAGCTGGCGCCCCAGTAGTAGCGGTCGGCGGTGGCGTCGCGGGCGTCGGGGGTGACCGTGGTCACGCCGCCGGTCGTGGTGACGGTGGGCTGGTAGAGGTACTGGGCGCGCGAGGGCACGGCGCGCGAGGCGGCCTCGTTGTTCTTCCAGTTGATCGCCAGCTGCAGGAAGCCGCCGTCTTCGCCGAGGGGGCGGGCCCAGGTCAGGCTGGCGGCGCGGGTGTCGCCGTCGCCCAGATAGTTCTGGCCGCCGGTGTAGGAGAACTCGCCGCCTTCGGTCCCCTTCTTGAGGATGATGTTGACGACGCCGGCGATGGCGTCCGAGCCGTACTGGGCCGAGGCGCCGTCGCGCAGCACCTCGATGCGCTCGATGGCGCTGGCGGGAATGAGGTCCAGATCGACCGGCACGCCGCCGCGGCCGACACGGGCGAGGTTGTTGATCAGCGAGGTGGTGTGGCGGCGCTTGCCGTTGACGAGGAACAGGGCTTGGTCGCCGTTGAGGCCGCGCAGGGTGATGGCCCGCACCGTCCACGAGGTGCCGCCGCCGTTGACGCCCGGCAGGTTGAACGACGGGATCAGGGTGTTGAGCACCTCCTTCAGGCCGACCTTGCCAGTGGCGGTGAGCTGCTCGGACGAAATGACGTCGATGGGCGCGGGGCTGTCGGCGACCGTGCGGCGCACGCCGCGCACGCCGGTGACGACGACGCCGTCCACGGAGTCGAGCGCCGCGTCGGGCGCCTCGACAGTCGGGATCGGTTCGGCGGCCAGGGCCGCGCCCGAGGCGCAGGCCAGCAGCAGGCCGGCGAAGGCCGAGCGTTTGAGCGTCTGGGAAACCAGGGTCTGGGAAACACGAGTCAAAAGTCTATCCCCCGCGCGGTGATCCGCGTCGTTGCATGGTCTTGGAAGAGAGGAAGGTCGTGGGCGATCCGTCGGACGTCAGGCGAGGATCGGGCCGACGGACGGGCGGCGCTGGTCGAGGACGGCGACGCTCATGGGGAACCTCCATCTCGCCGACACGAGGCGGTCGGCGGAGGCGAACATGGCGAGCGCGCCCAAACCGGGCGAACGAGTATTTCTCCGAAAGAATTCAGAGATTTATATATCGCGATACGCAATAATCGGCATTTGCGGAACACATAGTCGCCGGGGTTGTCGCGATGTTTCAGCGACGCCGGACGAAACCATCAGCGGGGCTCGACAGCGCCCTTGCGCGACGCTTGAGGATCGCCGAAACAAATCCCATCAATCCTGTAGAGTTTTCTCCCGATGACATCGCGTCCCGTGATCGCCGTGGTCGGCGCCGGCTTCAGCGGCGTCATGACCGCCCTGCATCTGCTGCGGGACGGCGCGGGCGCGCGGGTCGTCCTGCTGGAGCGACGCAGCCCCGTGGGTCTGGGCGCGGCCTACGCCACGCATAATCCCAGCCACCGACTGAACGTGCGGGCCGGCAACATGAGCGCCTGGCCGGACCGGCCGGGCGACTTCACCGCCTGGCTGCGCGGCCAGGGGCTGGAGGTCGGAGCCGGCGATTTCGCCACGCGCGGCGACTACGGCCGCTATCTGCAGAGCCTGCTGGCCGACGCGGCCTCGGGGCCGGAAGCGGCTGGACGGCTGATCGTCGCGCCCGACGAGGTGGTGGGCCTGGAGCCGGGCGGCGACGGCTGGCGGCTGACGACGGCCATGGGCCGGCCGATCCTGGCGGACGCCGTGGTCCTGGCCCTGGGCAATCCGCCGCCCTGCCGGCCGGCCGGCGTCGACGAGGCCCTGGCCGCCTCGAGCGCCTATGTCGCCGATCCCTGGCGCTGGGACCCGAAGGCCATGCCGCAAGGGCCGGTGCTGCTGCTCGGCACGAGCCTGACCATGATCGACGTGGCGCTGAGCCTGGAAGACGCCCTGCCCGGCCGTTCGATCATCGCCCTGTCACGCCGAGGCCTGACGCCGCGCGAGCACGAAGGCGAGCCGCCCGAACACCCGCCCAGCCCGCCCTCCCCCGACCTCAGCCCCCATGCCGCCTTGGAATGGCTGAAGCGGACGGCGGCCGTGCACGGCTGGCGGACGGCGGTCGACGCCCTGCGGCCGGCGACCCAGGACCTGTGGCACGGCTGGAGCGTGGCGCGCAAGCAGGCCTTCCTGCGCCACGCGCGGCCGTTCTGGGACGTGCACCGCCACCGCCTGTCGCCCGAGGTGGCGTCCCGCGTGGCCAATCTGCGCCAATCCCGCCGCCTGAAGGTCGCCGCCGGCAAGATCGTGCGCCTGGCCGAGAGAGCCGACGGCCGCGTCGAAGGCGCCTGGCGGCCACGCGGCGAGATGGACGCCCAGCCGTTCGTCGTCAGCGCGGTGATCAACGCCACCGGCCCCACCGGCGATGTGACGCGGTCGCGCGATCCGCTGGTGCTCGACCTGATCCGTCGCGGGCTCGCGCGGCCCGACCCGATGCGGCTGGGCCTCGACGTCGATCCCGACAACCGCCTGCTCGACGTTTCGGGCGCGGCCGCGGCCAGCCTGTTCGCGGTCGGCCCGGTGACGCGCGGCGCCTGGTGGGAGATCAACGCCGTGCCCGATATCCGCGGCCAGGCGGCGCGGGTGGCCGGGGCGGTGTTGCGGGCGGTGGGTCGGGAGCTACACGACTAGCGTTCAGCCGCTCATCAACTGCCGCATCACGACCCATTACATTGTCATCCCGGCCGCAGCGAAGCGGAGCGCCGGGATCTCCCACCGTTCCGATACTGCCAGCGTGGGAGATCCCGGCTCTACGGACCGCTGACGCGCTCCTTCGGCCGGGATGACAAGCTTTTTGGATCTAATCGCGTCCTGGTGCGAGCCAGCGGACTGGGACCCCAAACACGAAAACCCCCCGCCGGCGAACCGACGGGGGTGTTTTCACGCTTCAGGCGAAAGACGCTTACGCGCCGCCCGGGAAGCGGAACGGAACCTTCACGGTGCCGGTCTTGGCGCCCATCGGCAGCTTCTCGGCGATGCACATGGCCGCCTTGTCGAAGCCCTTGCCGGCCGCGCTGTTGTCGACGACCTTGCAGCCCGAGAGCTTGCCGGCGTCGGCGGTGCACTCGAGCATCACCTGAGCGGCGTCCTTGGTGTTGGCGAACTGCTGCAGGCAGCGGCCCATCTGATCTTCGAAGCCACCGGCGGCCGAAGCGGCCGAAGCGACGAAGAAGCTGCCGGCCATAGCCGCTGCGAAAGCGATCGAGAATTTCATAGCCGCCCATCCCTCCTGGCGAAAACTTGATGGGAGGGTTTTCGCAGGAGGCCGCTAACGAAGAACCAAGGTTCGCGGTTAATCTTTTCTGAAAATGATTAATGTGGTCGGGAGCCCAATTCAGAGCTCCAGGGCCGCCGTGTGGATCAGCTCCGAGAGCTTGGCGATCGACGGGTGCGGCGCGGGACCGGTCCGACGAACATAGGCCACTTTCGGCAGGATCGGTAAAGCCCCCTCGGCGATGGGCTGGGCGTCGGGGCGGAACAGGCTGGTGCGGCAGGTCACCGCCAGGCCGGACTGAACGGCCGCGCGCAGGGCCGACAGGCTGGGCGTCTCCAAGGCCACACGATAGGAGCGCCCTTCCCGCTCCAGCGCCGCCAGGGCCGCGTCGCGGAACCGGCACGGCGCCTCCAGGATCGCCAGCGGCAGCACCTCCTGCTGGGCGAGGTCGGGCTCGCCGTGCCAGACCATCGGCACGGTGCGGGCGGCGGCCGGATCGTCATAGGCGCCCATGCACAGGATGACGTCCAGGCGATCGCTGCGCAGCAGTTCCAGCAGCTCGGGCGAGCCGGCCACCCGCACCTGCAGCTGGGTGTCGGGATTGAGCTGGGCGAAGCGGGCGAGCACGCCCGACAGCAGGGTTTCGGCGAAGTCCTGCACCAGCCCCACCCGCGCCGGCCCGGCCAGGGCGTCGCCGGTCAGGGCCACGACGGCGCGGTCGTTGAGGGCGAGGATGTCGCGGGCGTGGCCCAGCAGGGTCTGGCCGGCCGGGGTCAGCGACAAGCGCCGTCCTTCGCGGTGGAACAGCGGCGTCAGCACGGTCTCCTCCAGCCGCTTCATCTGCAGGCTGAGCGCCGACTGGGTGACGAAGACGCGTTCGGTGGCGCGCAGCATCGAGCCGCTGTCGACGATGGCCACGAAGCTGCGGAGAAGTTCGGTCGGAAGGTTGGTCGGCATCTGGCGTCCCGTCTGACCCCATTGAGGAACTCTAATAAGACCCCTGAGGATAAGTCTATTGATCGAGTAGGAATTCAGCGTCCATCTCTGTGAAGCAACGGCGCCCCCGCCGCAACGGTCACAGCGATGGAAGCGACCCGATGTCTTTGGCGCCCGCCGATAGAATTTCTCTAGCGAGACCATTCCCCAAGGGGTGGCGATGGCCTCGCCTGTCCCGTGCGCGCTGGCTATCTCCGGTAGCGCTTCTGGCCTTGTGGGAACTGGGTTCTCGGCTCGGCGTGATCCCCGAACGGGTGCTGGCCGCGCCCTCGGCGGTGGCCGAAACCTTCTGGTCGCTGACGATCTCGGGAGAGTTGGCGACCAACCTGGTGGTGTCGCTGGCGCGCGCCGGAACGGGCCTCGCCATCGCCCTGACCGTGGCGGTGACCCTGGGCCTCGTGGCCGGCCTCTCGCGCTGGGGCGAGACGGTCGTCGACCCGCTGATGCAGATCAAACGGACGATTCCCGTGGTGGCCCTGTCGCCGCTGTTCATCGTCTGGTTCGGTATCGGCGAGACGCCTAAGATCGCCCTGATCGCCACGGCGGCGGTGTTTCCGCTGTACCTCAACCTGTTCGCCGGCGTGCGCGGGGTCGACGTGCGGCTGGTCGAGGCCGCCCGCAGCTTCGGCCTGTCGGGCTGGAGCCTGGTGCGCGAGGTGATCCTGCCCGGCGCCCTGCCCTCGTTCTTCGTGGGCCTGCGCTACGCGCTCAGCATCTCGGTGGTGATCCTGGTGATCGCCGAACAGATCAACGCCCAGGCCGGCCTTGGCCACCTGATCAACAACGCCCGGGACTTCATGCGCACCGACATCATCGTCGTCTGCATGCTCGTCTACGCCCTGCTCGGCCTGTCCGCCGACGCCCTCGTTCGCACGCTGGAGCGCCGCGCTCTGGCCTGGCGCCCCAGCCTCGTGGAGCAATGACCATGGTCCAGCCGCGCATCCGCCGCCGCGCCTTCGACACCGCCGCCGCCCCGGCCGCAGCCCCCTCGACCGCGCCCTCCGTCGCCCCCGCCGTGAAATTGAACGGCTTCGTCCGTCAGTTCGGCGAGAACCGGGTCATCGACGGCCTGGACCTCTCGATCGCTCCGGGCGAGTTCGTCGCCCTGCTGGGCGCCAGCGGCTCGGGCAAGACCACCCTGCTGCGCACCCTGGCCGCTCTCGACCCCGTCGGCGACCAGGACGTCACGACGCCCAGCACCCGCGCCGTGGTGTTCCAGGACGCCCGCCTGCTGCCGTGGAAGAAGGTCTGGCGCAACGTGGCGCTGGGCTTGAAGGACCCAAGCTTCAAGAAGGGGGACGTCCGGGTCCGCGCCGAGGCGGCGCTGAAGGAGGTCGGTCTCGGCCATCGCCTCGACGCGTGGCCCTCCACGCTCTCCGGCGGCGAGGCCCAGCGCACGGCCCTGGCCCGCGCCCTCGTACGCGAGCCGGGTCTGCTGCTGCTCGACGAGCCGTTCGCGGCCCTCGACGCCCTGACCCGGCTGAAGATGCACGACCTCGTCCTGAACCTCTGGAACGAGCACAAGCCCGCCGTCCTGCTGGTCACCCACGACGTCGACGAGGCCATCTCGCTGGCCGACCGGGTGCTGGTGCTGAACAAGGGCCGGATCGCCGCCGAGGAGAAAATCACGCTGGAGCGTCCGCGCGCGCCGGACGTCCGCTTCCAGGCCATCCGTCGCCGCCTGCTCGCCCACCTGGGCGTCGAAGCCCCCGCCCCGCACGAAGGCGCCCTGATCGCCTTCCCGACCGGCGAGGCCGTGCAGTGAGCACCGCCGCCGCCCGCAAGCTGGCGCCCACGCCGAGCCTGCCCGATCTCGACGCGGTGCTGCCGCGCCTGACGGAGGCCTTCGCCGCCACCGCCGGCCGTCACGACCGCGAGGCCAGCTTTCCGTTCGCCAACTTCCAGGCCCTGCACGAAGCAGGACTGCTGGCCCTGACCGCCCCAGCGCGCCTGGGCGGGCTGGAGAGCGACCTGCCCACCGCGTTGAAGGTGGTTTCCGCCGTCGCCCGGGGCGAGCCGGCCACCGCTCTGGTGCTGGTGATGCAGTACCTGTTCCACGCCTCGGTCGAGGGCCGTTCGGGTTGGCCCGAGCACCTGAAGCAGCGGGTGATCGGCGATGCGATCGCGCACGGCGCCCTGATCAACGCCCTGCGGGTGGAGCCGGACCTCGGCACCCCCGCTCGCGGCGGCCTGCCGGCCACCATCGCCCGCCGCACGCCGGAAGGCTGGCGGATCAGCGGCCGCAAGATCTACTCCACGGGTTCCACGGCGCTGACCTGGTTCGTGGTCTGGGCTCGCAGCGACGACGCCGAACCTCTGGTCGGCGGCTGGCTGGTGCGCGCCGACAGCCCCGGCGTGGTCATCGAGGAGACCTGGGATCACCTGGGCCTGCGCGCCAGCGCCAGCCATGACGTCATCTTCGAGGACGTGCTGGTTCCGCTGGACCACGCCCTGGATCCGCAGCCGCCCGGCGCCCCGCCGCCCTATTCGCCGGTGTTCGGAACCTGGTCGGCCGTGCTGACGGCGGCGATCTACGATTCCGTGGCGCGTGCCGCCCGCGACTGGCTGGCCGACTTCCTGATCGCCCGCAAGCCGGCAAACCTGGGCGCCAGCCTCTCAACCCTGCCCCGCTTCCAGGAAGCGCTGGGCGAGATCGACGCCCTGCTCTTCGCCAACCGCGTGCTGCTGGACAGCGCCGCGCGAGGCGACACGGCCGCCAGCGAGAGCGGTCTGGTCAAGCATCTGGTCACCGAGAACGCCATCACCGTGGTCGAGAAGGCCCTGAAGCTGACCGGCAACCCCGGCCTGACCCGCGCCAACCCGCTGGAGCGCCATCACCGCGACGTGCTGTGCGGCCGGGTGCATACCCCCCAGGCCGACGTGGTGCTGACCGGCGCGGGCCGCGCGGCGTTTGCTGAACGCGAGGTCGTCCGATGAGCCGTCTCGTCGTCGCCAGCCAACTGCCCGAGGTGTTCAACACCGTCTTCGCCCAGCATGCGGCGGACGCGGAGATCATCGCGGTGCCGCCGGGCCTGACCGCGCCGCTGCCCCCTTCGGCCAAGGTCCTGGTGGCCGCGCCGTTCCGCAAGGCCGGCGGCGTGCTGCCGGCCAAGGCGCCGCCCGGCTGGCCGTTCGACGTGCGCTGGGTGCAGCTGGTGTCGGTGGGCATCGACTTCTATCCGGACTGGCTGTTCGACGGTCCGGTGGTGACCTCGGCGCGCGGCTCGTCGGCCGTCGCCCTGGCCGAGTTCGCCCTGGCGGCGATCCTGGCCGAGGCCAAGCGCCTGCCCGAAATCTGGATCGACAAGGCCGAGCGCTGGACGCCGCAGCCGCTGAAGCTGATCTCGGGCACGACCCTGGGCCTGGTGGGCTTCGGCGCCATCGGCGAGGCCCTGGCCCCGCGCGCCCAGGCCCTCGGCCTGAACGTCATCGCCACCCGCCGCTCGGACAAGCCGATCCCCGTGGCCGGCGTCGAGCGCGTAGCCGATCTTGCGACCCTGTTCGCCCGCAGCGACCACGTGGTGCTGGCCGCCCCGGCGACGCCGGAGACCGAGCGCCTGATCGGCCGCGAGGTGCTGGCCGCCGCCAAGCCCGGCCTGCACCTGATCAACATCGCCCGCGGGGCGCTGATCGACGACGACGCCCTGCTGGCGGCGCTGGAGGACGGTCGGGTTTCCCGCGCCAGCCTGGACGTGACCTTCCCCGAGCCCCTGACCGACGGGCACCCGTTCTACGGCCATCCCAAGGTTCGGCTGTCGCCCCACACCTCGGTGCACACGCCCGACACCCGCATCAACCTGGCGACCAGCTTCGCCCAGAACCTCGCCCGCTTCCGCGCCGGCGCGCCCCTGGCCGACGTCGTCGACCTGTCGCGCGGCTACTGACAACAAGGACCCTTCGCGATGACCGCGATCCCCGCCGCCCGCAGCTTCACCGCTTCCGGCCCGCACCCCGCCAAGATCGAGAGCGTGCTGCCGCCGTTCGGCTCGCGCGAGATCCCGCAGCAGCCGACGATCGAGCTGGAGCGGCTCTATCGCAAGCAGCGCCTGGCCGCCGGCTATCGGCTGTTCGGCCGCTACGGCTTCGACATGGGTGGCGCCGGCCACATCACCGCCCGCGACCCCGAGCTGACCGACCACTTCTGGGTCAATCCGCTGGGCGTACACTTCTCGCGCATCAAGGTTTCGGACCTGATGCTGGTCAGCCACGCCGGCGAGATCGTGCAGCCGCCGGCCAAGGCCCCGGCCCGCCTGAACCGCGCCGCCTTCGCCATCCACTCGCAGCTGCACGAAGCCCGGCCCGACGTGATCGCCGCGGCCCACTCGCACTCGCTGTACGGCAAGGCCTGGTCGGCGCTGGGACGGCTGCTGGACCCGCTGACCCAGGACTCCGCGGCCTTCTATGACGACCACGCCCTGTTCGAGGAGTTCTCGGGCGTGGTGCTGGACACCAGCGAAGGGCAGAAGATCGCCAAGGCGCTGGGTCCCAAGAAGGCGGTGATCCTGCAGAACCACGGCATCCTCACCGTCGGCCAGTCGGTGGAGGCCGCGGTCTGGCGCTACCTCGCGCTCGAAAACGCCTGCCAAGCGCAGTTGCTGGCCGAGGCCGCCGGCCCGACCAAGCCGATGTCGCCGGAGGTCGCCAAGCACACCGCCGGCCAGGTCGGCACCGAACTGGGCGGCCTGTGGTCGTTCCAGCCCTACTGGGACATCGTCACCGAAGAAGAGCCGGACCTGTTCGACTGATGACCGGCATCTCCCTGTCCCGCCGCGACCTGATGTCGGGCGGCCTTTCGATCGCGGGCCTGTCGCTGGCCGGCCTGACCACCGTGAACCTGGCGGCCTGCTCGCCCAAAGGCGGCGACAAGGCCGGTTCGCTGGCCGACCTGACGCTGCGGGTCGCCACCTATCGCGGCAATCCCGAGAGCTTCTTCGGCGAGGCCGGCATCGCCGACCCGCCGTACAAGCTGGCCCGCACCCAGTTCGCCGGCGGCAACCTGATCGCCGAGGCGATCAACGCCCGGGCCCTGGACTTCGGCGGCATGAGCGAGATCCCGCCGATCTTCGTCGCCGCCCAGCCGGGCAACCAGGTGCGCATCGTCGGCGTGCTGAAAGGCGACGTGAACAACCAGGTGCTGCTGGTTCCCAAGGGCTCGCCGGCCAAGGACTTCAGGGACCTGAAGGGCAAGCGCATCGGCTATGTGAAGGCCACGACCTCGCACTACATCCTGCTGCGCCTGCTGCAGGAGGCGGGGCTTGCCTGGGGCGACATCGAGCCCGTGGCGCTGAGCCCGCAGGACGGCCTGGCCGCCTTCCAGAGCGGGGCGCTGGACGCCTGGGTAATCTACGGCGTCATCGTCTACCAGGCGCGGGAGGCCGGGGCGCGGGTGCTGCGCACGGCGCTGGGGATCCTGTCGGGCAACTACCTGATCACGGCGGCCAAGGAGGCGCTGGACGATCCCATCCGGCTCCAGGCCGTGGGCGACTATGTCAGCCGCTACAAGAAGGTTTTCGACTGGATCAACGCCGACGGCGAACGCTGGGCGCGGGTGCGGGAACAGGCGACGGGGGTCAAGGCGGCCTACTACGCCCAGGAGTTCAAGGAGCGCTCCTCGCCCTACATCCTCGAACCGATCAGCGAGGCGGCCATCGCCTCCGAACAGGCCGTGGCCGACACCTTCGCCGCCGCCAAGATCATTCCTGGAGCCGTCGACGTGCGGCCGCTTTGGGATGACCGGCTCTCATCGTTCCTCAAATAATGTCGAGCTCCGCAAATATATCCGATGACTTCGGACGATATGAGCAGAGCTATTCGCTCGATCATTTTATATTCGTTGAGATGAGAGGCGGCACGACGGCAAATCCCCACCGAACAAGTCGGGGATAAATCTCGTGCAGACCTTCAAGCTTCAACTTCTCGCCTTCACATCGGGCCTCGCTGTCGCCAGCGGGGCCTTGGCCGCCGAACCGGCGCCGGCCGCCAATGCTTCGGCCGACGATGCCGCCTCGCCCGCCGTCGAGCAGGTGATCGTCACCGCAGAACGCCGCGCCACCGACCTGCAGAAGACCGCGATCGCCATCTCGGCCTTCGGCTCGCAGGTGCTGGCCGACCGCAAGGTGGACAGCATCCGCGACCTGTCGGGCCAGATCCCGAACTTCAGCATCAGCCGCGTCACCATCAGCCACACCACCCAGACCTATGCGCTGCGCGGCGTCGGCGAGGCCGATCCGATCCAGGAGCCGGTGCTGGCGGTCTATGTCGACGACGTCTACATCCCGCGCCAGATCGGCTCGATGGTCGAGTTCAACGACCTGGAGCGCATCGAGGTGCTGCGCGGCCCGCAGGGCACGCTGTACGGCCGCAACTCCAGCGCCGGCGCCCTGCGCATCATCACCCGCGATCCCGGCCAGGAATTCCGCGCCAAGGCCGAGGTCGGCCTGGGCAGCTACGGCGCCGTCGACGTGCGCGCCCTGGTCGAGGGGCCGATCGTCGACGACAAGCTGTCGGGCAGCTTCTCGTACATCCACCACAAGCGTGACGGGGTGACCTTCGACCCGACGCTGAACCACGACGTCAACCGCATCGACCTGGACGCCTACCGCGCCAAGCTGCGCTGGACGCCGACCGAGAAGCTGGACGTGCTGTTCACGCTGAACGCCCTGCGCGACCGCAGCGACAGCCGCAGCTACGTGCCGGTCACCCAGCCGAACGGCGCGTTCAACAACCGCTATTCCTACTCGGAGGTCGAGCCCAAGCAGGACCTCGACCAGATCAGCGGCTCGATCCGCGTCCAGTACGCCCTGACCGACCATCTGAAGCTGAAGTCGATCACGGCCTACGGCGGCTTCAACCTGAACCCTGTCTATTACGACAACGACGGCCAGGCGGCGCTGATCCAGAAGAACCTGATCCACTACAACGACCAGTACGCCACCCAGGAAATCCAGCTGAACGGCGACTTCGGCAAGCTGACCTTCACCAGCGGCCTCTTCTACCTGCATGAGCGGTTCTTCGTGCAGCGCGACGGCTACAGCCGCCGGAGCGCGACGGTCACCGATCCGGTGACGACGCCCAGCAACTACGGCTTCGCCCGCGCCCACAACATCACCAACACCGACGCCTACGCCCTGTTCGGCGAGGCGACCTATGCGGTGACCGACCGCCTCAGCGTCACCGGCGGCCTGCGCTGGACCAACGAGGAGAAGGAATTCACCTTCGACAACAAGGTGCTGAACCTGGCGGGCGAGGTCACCGGCCAGTCGATCGCCGGCGCCGCCGACAAGACCTTCTCGGCGATCACGCCGAAGCTTTCGGTGCAGTACCAGTGGACGCCGGCCGTCCTGCAGTACGCGACCTATTCCAAGGGCTTCAAGTCGGGCGGCTTCGACAACCGGGCCACGCGCCTGGACCTGGCCACCCGCCCGTTCGCGCCGGAAGACGTCAACACCTACGAGACCGGCCTGAAGACCGAACTGTTCGACCGCCGGGCGCGGGTGAACCTGGCGGCCTTCTACAACGACTACGAAAACCTGCAGGTCAGCTACAGCGACCCGGCCTATCCGGGCAACTCGATCCGCGGCAACGCCGGCGAGGCGCACACCTACGGCGTCGAACTGGAGACCGACGTGCGGGCCACCGAGCGCCTGAGCCTGCAAGGCTCGGTCGGCTGGCTGTACGCCGTCTACGACACCTACAAGAACGCCGGCGGCGTGGGCGTGAACGCCGACGGCCACCGCCTGCTGAACTCGCCGCGCTGGAGCGTTTCGGGCGGGGTGACGTGGGACGTCCCGGTCGAAGTGCCCGGCTCGATCCGCGCCAACCTGAACGCCCAGTGGCAGACCAAGACCTACTTCAGCGCCCTGCAACGGCCGCAGGACGAGGCGCCCGCCCAGGGCTTCCTCAACGGCACGATCACCTGGACCGCGCCCGACCCGCAGTGGGCCGTGCAGCTGTCGGGCCGCAACCTGCTCGACAGCGACAAGCCGGTGACCTCGACCTACACCCCGGCCACCGGGGTCTATTACAAGAACTATCCCGATCCGCGGACCTGGCTGGTCACGCTGAAGTACGCGCTGTGATCCGATGACCGGCGCGCCCAACCTCACCCGCCTGGCCAGCTTCGTCGGAGACCTCGGCGCCCTGCTCGACCGCACGGGCGACGAGGCGGAGATCCTGCGAGAGGGGGGCGGCCTGCTGGCCGCCCTGATCGCCACCGACGACTGGCTGCCGGACGCCTACGCCGTGCCGAACCCGGCCCGCTACCAGCAGTACCTGCTGCATTGCGACAGCCGCGAGCGGTTCAGCGTGGTCAGCTTCGTCTGGGGGCCGGGCCAGGCGACGCCGGTCCACGACCACACGGTCTGGGGCCTGGTGGGCGTGCTGCGCGGGGCCGAGCTGTCGCAGGGCTACCGCCGAGACGGCGCCGCCCTGGTTCCGCACGGGCCGGTCCATCGGCTGGAGCGGGGCGAGGTCGAGGCGGTCTCGCCGACGGTCGGCGACGTGCACCGGGTCACCAACGCCTTCGACGACAGGCCCTCGATCAGCATCCACGTCTACGGGGCCAATATCGGGGCGGTGCGCCGCTCGACCTACGACGCCGACGGACGGAGCAAGCCCTTCGTCTCCGGCTACTCCAACGACACCCTCCCCAACCTGTGGGACCGCTCCAAGCCGGTCCCCGCCGAGGCCGCGCCATGACCCTGCCCGTCGTCACGCCCCGCGAAGTCCGCCAGGACCTGATCGCCCGCCGCGAGATCGCCCTGCTCGACCTGCGCGAGGAAGACCCCTTCGCCAAGGCCCACCCGTTGTTCGCCTCGCAGCTGCCGCTCAGCCGGCTGGAGGTCGAGATCCTCGATCGCGTGCCCCGCAAGGAGACGCGGATCGTGCTGTACGACAATGGCGAGGGGCTGGTTTCGCCGGCCGGCAAGCGGCTGGCGGCGCTTGGCTACACCAATGTCCAGGCGCTGAAGGGCGGGCTGCGGGGCTGGACCGAGGCCGACTATGAGCTGTTCCAGGACGTCAATTCCTACAGCAAGGCGTTCGGCGAACTGGTCGAGGCGCGGCGGCACACGCCGTCCCTGCCCGCCCAGGAAGTGCAGGCCCGCATCGACGCCAAGGCCGACCAGGTGATCCTCGACGCCCGCCGGTTCGAGGAATACGCGGTGATGAGCATCCCGGGCGGGGTGAGCACGCCGGGGGCCGAACTGGTGCTGCGGGCCAAGGAACTGGCGCCGGATCCCGCCACCACGATCATCGTCAACTGCGCGGGCCGCACCCGCAGCCTGATCGGCGCCCAGTCGCTGGTCAACGCCGGCGTGCCCAACCCCGTCTTCGCCCTGCGCAACGGCACGATCGGCTGGACCCTGGCCCAGCAGAACCTGGAGCACGGCCAGAGCCGCAAGTTCCCCGACGTCTCGACCCAGACCCTGGAAGAGGCCCGCGCCAAGGCGCGCGACGTGGCCTATCGCGCCGGCGTTCGCCGGATCGACGCCGAGGGCCTAGCTGACCTCGCCACCGACCGCAAGCGCACCCTCTACCGCTTCGACGTGCGCACGCCCGACGAATACGCCAAGGGCCACCTGCCCGGCTTCCGCAGCGCGCCCGGCGGCCAGCTGGTGCAGGAAACCGACGTCTTCGCCCCCGTGCGCGGCGGCCGCATCGTGCTGGCCGACGACCTCGGCCCCCGCGCCGACATGACCGCGTCGTGGCTGGCCCAGCTGGGCTGGGAGACCTACGTGCTGGAGGACGGTTTCGAGGGCGAACTGGCCACCGGCGCCTGGAAGCCGTCGGAGCCCCCGCACCTGCCGGTGGTCGAAACCATCCTGCCGCGCGCCCTGTCCGAAGCTCTCGCGGACGACAGCGTCGTGGTGCTCGACCTCGCCCCCAGCCCCGCCCACCGCAAGGGCCATGTGCCCGGCGCCTGGTTCGCCATCCGCGCCCAGCTGGCCGAGGCCCTGGAGCGGATCCCGGAAGGCAAGCCGATCGTCCTGACCTCGCCCGACGGGGTGCTGGCGCGCCTGGCCGCACCGGAGCTGGAGGACATCGCCGACCAGCCGGTGCGGGTGCTCGACGGCGGCACCGCCGCCTGGGTCGCCGCCGGCCGCGCGCTGGAGACGGGCCTGGCCCGCGCCGCCAGCCACCCGACCGACGTCTACAAACGCCCCTACGAGGGCACCGACAACGCCGCCGAGGCCATGCAGGCCTATCTCGACTGGGAGTTCGGCCTGGTCGACCAGCTGGCCCGCGACGGGTCGCACGGCTTCTTCGTGATCTGAGGTCCAGCCCCATGCCCCTGACCCTCTACATCGCTCCCGGCAGCTCCTCCCTGGCCCCGCTCGTGGCCCTGGAGGAGATTGGCGTCGCCTACGACGTCCAGCGCCTGGATCTCGCCGCCGGCGACCAGCGCAAGCCCGACTATCTGAAGGTCAATCCCAAGGGCCGGGTGCCGACCCTGGCGGTGGACGGCGAGCCGGTCACCGAGGTGCTGGCCATCCTGACCTATCTGGCCCACCGCTACCCGCACAGCGAACTGCTGCCGCTGCTGGAGCCGCTGAAGCTGGCCCACGCCTACGAGGTGATGAGCTGGTTCGCCAGCACGGTGCACGTGGCCTTCGCCCAGATCGCCCGCCCCGAGCGCTACGCCGACGACGAGGCGGTGAAGGCCGCCCTGGCCACGCCCGGCGAGGCCCGCTTCGCCCGCACCCTGGCCGACATCGAGCGCTTGGCGCAAGGCCCGGGTCCGTGGCTGCTGGGCGAGCACTTCAGCGCCGTCGACGCCTACGCCCTGGTGATCTGGCGCTGGGGCGAGCGCCGGCAGATCGACCTTTCCGCCTATCCCGCCTGGAGCGCCAAGGCCGCCCGCGCCTTCGCCCGCCCGTCCGTCGTCCGCGCCCTGCGCAAAGAGACGGCCCAGGCCACCACCCACGCCCTCTGACTCCCCTTTCTCGCACCCTCAGGAGCATCCCCCATGAGCGTCGAATTCATCGGTATCATCCACACCCAGAACGTCTCCGAGATCCACCCGCCGGCCGGCCCGGTGATCGACGTCGACTATGTCGAGAAAATCGCCCGGGCCCATGACGAAGGCGGCTTCGACCGCGCCCTCGTCGCCTTCCACTCGACCGGCCCGGAAAGCCAGCTGGTGGTGGCCCACGCGGCTTCCGTGACCAAGAACCTGAAGTTCATGATCGCCCATCGCCCGGGCTTCACCCAGCCGACCCTGGCGGCGCGGCAGTTGGCGACGCTGGACCACTTCACCGGCGGCCGGGTGGCGGTGCACATCATCACCGGCGGCTCGGACGAGGAACTGGCCAAGGACGGCGACCACCTGACCAAGGACGAGCGCTACGCCCGCACCAGCGAGTATCTCGACATCGTCCGCGCCGAGTGGACCAGCGAAAAGCCGTTCGACTACAAGGGCGAGTACTATCAGGTCGACCAGGGCTTCGGGGCGGTGAAGCCGCTGCGCACGCCCCAGATCCCGGTCTATTTCGGCGGCTCGTCGGACGCCGCGATCCCGGTGGCCGGCAAGCACGCCGACATCTTCGCGCTTTGGGGTGAAACCCAGGCCCAGGTCGCCGAAACCATCGCCCGCGTGCGCCACGCCGCCGCAAAGCACGGCCGCCAGGTGAAGTTCTCGCTGTCGCTGCGCCCGATCATCGCCGACACCGAGGAAGCCGCCTGGGCCCGCGCCGACGAGATCGTCGCCAAGGCCAAGGCCCTGCGCGAAGCCGCCGGCCTGCCGACCAGCGGCCACCGTCCGCCCAACGCCGGCTCGCAGCGCCTGCTCGACGCGGCCGCCCAAGGCTCGCGACTCGACAAGCGGCTGTGGACGGGCGTCGCCGCCGTCACCGGCGCGGCCGGCAACTCCACGGGCCTGGTGGGCACGCCGCAGCAGGTGGCCGAGGCCCTGCTCGACTATTACGACCTGGGCGTCACCACCTTCCTGATCCGCGGCTTCGATCCGGTGGAAGACGCCATCGCCTACGGTCGCGACCTGCTGCCGCTGGTGCGCAAGCTGGTGGCCGAGCGTGAAGCCAATCCGGCGGCGGCGGCCAGCTGATGGCCCGCTACGACGCCGCGGCGGCGGGGGAAGCCCCGGTCGTCACCTTCACCGACGTGCTCTCGCACCTCGCGAGCGGCGTCGCCATCGTCTCCTGCTGGGACGGACAGGCGCCGCGTGGCCTGCTGGTCAGCTCGATCACCGGGCTGTCGGTGGAGCCGCCGCGTTTCCTGTTCTGCGTGCGCAAGGAGGCCGGGTGTCACGACGCCCTCCTCCGCCGCCCGGCCCTTTCCGTGTCGCTGCTGGCGGCGGACGACCGCGAGGAGGCCCTGCGCTTCGCCAGTGGCTCGCGGGCGGCTGAGCGGTTCGCGCCCGAGCGCTGGCGGCTGCATCCCGGCGCGCCGCCGGCCTTCCGGGGCGGGATCGCGCGGGCCGAGTGCTTCGTCGACGCGGTGATCGACACCGGCAGCCACTCGGTCTTCATCGTCGAGGCAGAGAGGTTCGCCTTCTCGCCCGCCGCGCCCCTGGTGGCGTGGAACCGGGGGCTGACGTCGGTGGAGGCGCAGGTCGGTTAGAAGCCGCACCCAACCCACTGTTCCGAATACGAAAAGCCCCGCCAGGCGACCTGCCTGGCGGGGCTTCTTCATGTGTGGTGGATCACTCCGCCGCGGCGGGCAGTTCCCGGGCCGACGCCAGGGCCTGGTCGAGGTCGGCCAGGACGTCGTCGATGTGCTCCAGCCCCACCGACAGCCGCACATAGCCGTCGGAGACGCCGGTGGCGGCTTGGTCCTCGGCGCTGAGCTGGGAGTGGGTGGTCGAGGCCGGGTGGATGGCCAGGCTGCGCGCATCGCCGATATTGGCCACGTGATAGAACAGCTTCAGACCGTCGATGAACCGCCGTCCGGCCTCGCGCCCGCCGGCCAGCTCGAAGCCGACCAGTCCTCCGTAGCCGCCCGACAGGTAGCGGTCGGCGCGCTGACGGCGCAGGCCGTCCTGGGCCGAGGGGTGGATCACCCGGATGACGTCGGGATGGTTGGCCAGATGGTCGGCCACGGCCTGGGCGTTCCGCGAATGGCGCTCGATGCGCAGCGGCAGGGTCTCCAGACCTTGCAAAATCTGGAAGGCGTTGAACGGCGACAGGGCCGAACCGAGGTCGCGCAGCAGCACGGTGCGGGCCCGCAGGATGTAGGCGATGGGGCCCAGCGGCTTGGCCGCCTCGCTCCAGACCGCGCCGTGATAGCTGGGATCGGGGGTGTTGAGCGCCGGCTGGCGCTCGGGATGGGCCTCCCAGTCGAAATTGCCGCCATCGATGATCACGCCGCCGATCGAGGTTCCGTGGCCGCCGATATATTTGGTGGTCGAATAGACGACGATGGCCGCGCCGTGCTCCAGCGGCCGGGCCAGCAGGGGCGCCGCGGTGTTGTCGACGATCAGCGGCACGCCCAGCTTGCGGCCGATGGCGGCCACCTCGGCGATCGGGAAGACGGTCAGCTTCGGATTGGGCAGGGTCTCGGCGTAGTAGGCGCGCGTGCGCTCGTCGGTGGCGCGGGCGAAGGCCTCGGGATCCTCCGGATCGACGAAGCGGACCTCGATCCCCTGGTCGCGCAGGGTGTTGGCGAACAGGTTCCAGGTGCCGCCATAGAGGTCGGTGGAGCTGACGATGTTGTCGCCGGCCCGGGCCAGGTTCTGGATGGCGAAGGCCGAGGCCGCCTGGCCCGACGACACCGCAAGAGCCGCCGCCCCGCCCTCCAGCGCGGCCAGGCGCTGCTCGAGGATGTCGATCGTCGGGTTGCCGATGCGCGTGTAGATGTTGCCCAGCTGGCGCAGGGCGAAGAGGTCGGCCGCATGGTCGGCGCTCTGGAACTGGTAGGACGTGGTCTGGTAGATCGGCGGGGCCACCGCGCCGGTGGTCGGATCGGCCCGCCAGCCCGCGTGCAGGGCCAGGGTTTCGGGGTGCGGCTTGCGGTCGGACATCGGCTTCTCCTGAAGCTTTTTCACGTCGATGGCGAAAATCCTAAGCCCGCCGCTGCGCCGTCCGCACGGCCGATAATCTCGCCGCGCGGGCAGAAAAACTCTCACCGAAGGTTGCGGGCGCGGCAAACACGCGCCGAAGCTCAAGCCAGGCTCAATACGCTGAATGAGCCCCGCGAAACTGCATCGATCGCAATAGATCGAACGCAATTACTCATAAGCCAAAACACGGCAAAATTTCAATCAGCGCCAGAAGCGATAGTTCATAAAAATCAATCTTCAACGTAACTTGCTGCGACGGATACCGAGAGCAGCGAAAAGCCATCGTAGTTTTTCTGAATACCGTCAGCGGTATCCGGCGCCCAGCAATGACCTTGGAGGCGACGCATGCCGACGCCTCCTTCTTTGGCGACTTCCCCGCGTTCACTCATGGCCGCCGCTTCGGCGGCGGCCGCTTTTAGGGGAGGTTCATTCGGGGGCGTATCCGGTCTTGGTCAGTCGTCGTTCGTTCATCACCCGCGCGTTCTCCCTGGGCGGTTTCGCCGCCGGCTATGCGGCCCTGCAGGGCCTGGGCCTGACCTCGGTCGCCTTCGCGCAGGAGGCGCCGGACCTGCCCCGCGACTTCGGCAAGGGCCGCTCGGTCGTCGTGCTGGGCGCCGGGGTCGCCGGCCTGGTCGCGGCCTATGAACTGGAGCGGGCCGGCTTCTTCGTCACCGTCGTCGAGGCCCGCGAGCGGGTCGGCGGCCGCAACTGGACGATCCGCGGCGGCGACCGCGTCGAGACCATCGACCGACCCGACCAGACCGCCGGCTTCTCGCAAGGCCTCTATTTCAACGCCGGCCCCGCCCGCCTGCCCAGCCATCACCAGGGCGTGCTGTCCTACGCCAAGGCCCTGGGCGTGCCGCTGGAGGTGGAGGTCAATTCCAGCCGCAGCAGCCTGCTGCAATCGGACGGCGCGTTCGGCGGCAAGCCGGTGCAGCAGCGCCAGGCGATCAACGACCTGCGCGGCGGCCTCTCGGAACTGCTGGCCAAGGCGACGCGCGGCGGCGGCCTCGACGCCGAGCTGACGGGCGCCGACAAGGAACGGCTGCTGGCCTTCCTGAAGACCTATGGCGACCTCGACGCCGGCGGCGCCTACAAGGGCTCGGAACGCTCGGGTTATGTGACGACACCCGGCGCGGCCGACCAGCGGGGCGTGGCCCGCCCGCCCCTGCCCTTGCGCGACCTGCTGGCCGACGACGCCCTGCCCTACGCCCTGTTCGAGGACAACATCCTGATGCAGGCGACCATGCTGGAGCCCACGGGCGGCATGGACGCCATTCCCAAGGCTTTGCACAAGGCGCTGAAGGGCCCGGTGCTGCTGGGCGCGGAGGTCACAGCCTTCCGCCAGACGCCGAAGACCGCCGAGGTGGCGATCCGCGACCGCAAGAGCGGCGCGGCCCGCAAGCTGACCGCCGACTATCTGGTCGTCACCGTGCCGCTGCCGATCCTGGCCAAGATCGCCACCGATCTTCCGGCCGAGGTCACCGCCGCCATCGCCGGCGCCAAGTACGACAACGCCACCAAGGTGGCCTTCGACGCCCCGCGTTTCTGGGAGGCCGAGCAGATCTATGGCGGGCTGTCGTTCGTCGGCGGCGAGACGACCTTGGTCTGGTATCCCAGCGCCGGCTTCCACCAGCCCCGCGGCCTGCTGGTCGGGGCCTACACGGTCGGCGCGCCGGCCCGCGCCTTCCAGGCCCGCAGCTTCGACGAGCAGGTAGCCCTGACCCGGGCGGCCATCGACAAGCTGCATCCCGGCAAGGGTCGCGAGCCGACCGCGCCGCTGGTCATCGACTGGAACCGCCAGGCCTTCAACCTCGGCCCGTGGATCCACTGGGAGGGCGACGGCAACGACCCGGCCGCCTACCGCCTGCTCAACCAGCCGCAGGGCCGGATCTTCCTGTCCGGCGCCCATCTTTCGCAGTTGCCCAGCTGGCAGGAGGGCGGCGTCGCCGCCGCTCGCCGCACGGTCGGCCTGATCGCCCAGCGCGTCCGCGCCGACGGGCCCGCCCTTTCCCGAACGGAGACCCATCCATGATCCGCAAGCTCGCCTTCGCCCTAGTTCTGACCGCCGCCTTCGCGGCGGGCGCCGCCGGGGCCGCCGAGATCCGCCGCGCGCCGTCGTCCGGCGCGATCGCCATCACCCCGTCGGTGGCCGTGCCGGCTGGAACCGAACTCGTCTTCCTGAGCGGCGCCCTGCCGACCATCGCCGACAAGGCCAAGCCCGGCGACACCGAGGCCCAGACCCGCTCGGTGCTCTCGAAGCTGGAAGCGGCGCTGAAGGCCGAGGGTCTGGGGCACGGCGACGTGGTGAAGGCCACCGTCTTCCTGGTCGGCGACCCGGCCAAGGGCGGCGAGATCGACTTCGCCGGCCTCAACAAGGCCTGGAGCGAGGTCTTCGGAACCACCGCCCAACCCAACAAGCCCGCGCGCAGCACGGTGAAGGTCGCCGGCCTGGTTCTGCCGGGCGCGCTGGTCGAGATCGAATTCGTCGCCGCCAAGGTCCGCTGACCAAACCAGCGACGCAACAGTACCCGCCGCGCGACGGGGGCCGCTTTCCCGGCCGATCGCGCGACCTTCCCAACAATCTGAACTTTCATCGGGGGATAAGATGAAAAACCAAATTCTGGGCGCGTCGGCGCTCGCCCTTTCGCTTGCCGTCTGGGGGACGGCTTTCGCCGATCCCGTCGCGCCGGAACCCGCGCCCGACGCCGCTTCGGTCGAGGGCGTGATCGTCACCGGCACGCGGCAGACCGGCGTCCGCGCCGTCGACAGCCCCGCGCCCGTGCAGGTGATCGCCGAGGACGCCCTGGCCCGCACCGGCCAGCCCGACCTGCGCCTGGCGCTGAGCAACCTGGTGCCGTCGTTCACCGCCCAGGCCTTCGGCGGCGACGCGGCCAACCTGACCCTGTCGGCGCGCCTGCGGGGGCTGAGCGCCAACCACACCCTGGTGCTGATCAACGGCAAGCGCCGCCACGGCACCGCCAACCTCGCCGTGCTGTCGGGCGCCTATCAGGGCTCGGCCGGCGCGGACCTCAACTTCATCCCGACCGCCTCGATCGCGCGGATCGAAGTGCTGACCGACGGCGCGGCCGCCCAGTACGGGACCGACGCCATCGCCGGGGTGATCAACATCATCCTCAAGGACGCCGACCACGGCGGTTCGGCGTCGGCCACCGGCGGCGCCTACTACAAGAACGACGGCGAGACCTACAGCCTGTCGGCCAACGCCGGCTTTGCTCCCGCGCCGGGCGCCTATGTGAACGTGACGCTGGAGAACCGCTTCCACGACTTCAGCTTCAGCGGCAATCCTGACGCCCGCGTGACCTCGACCTCGGCGGTGACCGCCAATCCGACCTGGCCTTCGGCCCTGTCCGACTATCCCTATGTGAACCAGATCGCCGGCGACGCCCGCTACCAGCTGAACGTCGGCACGGCCTCGGCCGGCTGGAAGGCCAGCGAGGCGGTCGAGGTCTATGCCTTCGGCACCTACGGCGTGAAGAAGGCCACGGCCTACGAGAACTACCGCCTGCCCAACCGCCTGCCGGCCGTCTACCCCAAGGGCTTCAGCCCGCGGCTGGAGACGCTGGAAAAGGACGCCGCCCTGACCGGCGGGATCAAGGGCGAGGTCTTCGGCGGCTGGCGCTATGACCTGTCCAGCACCTACGGCCGCGACGATCACGAGGTGCGGGTGCGCAACTCGGCCAATATCCAGCTCTATACCGACACCGGCGCGACCCCGACCGACTTCCACGCCGGCGACTTCATCTTCAGCCAGTGGACCAACAACCTCGACTTCAGCCGCGAGTTCGAGGTCGGCTGGGCCTCGCCGCTGACGCTGGCCCTGGGGCTGGAGCAGCGCAACGAGACCTACGAGATCAAGGCCGGCGACTACGCCTCACGCTACAAGTCCGGCTCGCAGTCCTATCCGGGCTTCGCCCTGACTGACGCCGGCGAGCACGATCGCGACAGCTGGGCGGCCTATGCCGACGTCGCCGTCTCGCCGGTCGAGAACCTGAAGCTCGACTTCGCCGCGCGCCACGAAAAGTTCAGCGACTTCGGCTCGGCCGACATCGCCAAGCTGACCGGCCGCTACGACTTCACCCCGGCCTTCGCGGTTCGCGGCACGGTCAGCACGGGCTTCCGGGCGCCGACCCTGGCCGAGCTCTACTATTCGGCCACCAACGTCTCGCCGACCACCGCCTTCGTGCAGCTGGCGCCGGGCTCGGCGGGGGCCAAGCTGCTGGGCGTCGATGGCCTGGATCCCGAGAAGTCGACCAACCTCAGCGTCGGCATCGTGGCCGAGCCCCTGCCCCGCGTGTCGCTGACCATCGACGCCTACCAGATTAAGATCGAGGACCGCATCGTCGGCAGCGGCTCGCTCTACGGCAAGATCAGTGGGACGGTGGTCAATGCGGCCATCACCAACGCCATCGCCGCCAACGGCAACGTGCTGGATCCGTCGGTCGGCACCACCGGCATCAACCTGTTCTCCAACGGCCTGGACACCCGCACTCGCGGGGTCGAGGCCCTGGCCACGACCTGGACCGACCTGGGCGCGTTCGGAAAGATCGACTGGACCCTGGGCGTCAACGTCAACCAGACCAAGGTCACCCGCATCGCCGCGCCGCCCTCGGGCCTGGGCGGTTCGGTGCTCTACGACAAGGCCGCCATCGCGTTCCTCGAGCACGCCTCGCCGCGCTACAAGGCCAATCTGTCGGCGGTCTATACCAACGACCGCTGGACGGTGAACCTGGTCAACACGGTCTACGGCAAGGCCTGGGCCTACACCAACGTCAACGGGACCTACTTCAAGGACGAGATCAAGTCGCACCTGATCACCGACCTGGAGCTGTCCTATCGCGTCACCGACGGGCTGAAGGTGGCGCTGGGGGCCAACAACCTGTTCGACGTCTATCCCGAAGAGCTGAACGCCGCCGGCACGGCCGCCTCGGTCGCGGCCGGCAATCCGGGGGTAGCGAAGTATCCCAGCTTCTCACCGTTCGGGATCAACGGCGGCTACTACTACGCCCGCGTCACCTACGACTTCTGACGCCGGCCCCGCCCTGGACGCCGCTCAGCGTCCAGGGCGGGGATCCCCTGGAGCAAGCCGGGGCGAGATCGCGCAAGCACGGCGGCGGACTTGGGTGCATGGTGGGCTCGACGCCCGCACCAGGAAGGCCGGTCCGATGAGCTGCTCGCACCTTTCGACCATCGTCGTCGTCACGCCCAGCGCCGACGGCTGCGAGGACTGCCTGAAGACCGGCGGCTGGTGGGTGCATCTGCGCCTGTGCCGGGCCTGCGGCCATGTTGGCTGCTGCGACCAGTCGCCCGGCAAGCACGCCACCGGCCACTTCAAGGCGACCGGTCACCCGATCATCGAAGGCTACGACCCGCCCGAGGGCTGGGGCTGGTGCTATGTCGACGAGGTTTCGTTCGATCTGAGCGAGTACAAGACGCCGCATCCCCGCCCGATCAAGCGGTGGGTGGAGGGGTAGCGGTTTCAAAAGCTGCTCCAACCTAAACTCCCGTCATTCCCGCCCTGGAACCGTGGACCTCCACCGCTACCGACACAGCCCCCGAGAGCGGACACGGTCAGCGTCCGCTAAGGGTGGCAAGCGGACCTAATCCTTTAAGTGCGCCAAGCAACGCGTTCAGCCGGGCCCCTTGGGCAGAGTCGGATCGACGGCCGGGCGGCCCGCCCCTATTTCTCTTAGGCAAGAGCGGCCGCCCGAGCCGACAAGAGAACCTCTTCCACCACCCGCGCGGTCTCGGGCGTCGCATCGTTGGCGCAGGTCGCGCAGACGAAGCCGGCTCTCGGGTCGACCAGGACCTCGGCCCGCCACAGCGTGTTCGAGCCCGTATGAAAAAGCCGACCGTCCTCGCTGGTGAACCACCCCAAGGCGTCGTTGGCGCCGAACGGAGGTGTGTGGAGCTTGTCCCAGGTGGCGGCCTTTAGGAACGTCGTCGGGCGATCTCGGTGCGCGCTCAGATAAACCAGCATATCCGCCATAGGCATATGCACGCGGCCGACCGGGCCCATGGCGGCGACATTGTCGGCGTCGAGACCTCCCGGTGGATGGGGCGAGCGCTTGCCGTCGGTCACCAGATGGCCGATGGGCTGGACGATCCGCCCGCGCACGCCCGGCGCGCCCTGTCCCGCACGTTTAATGCCGAGGGGATGGAAGACCTCCCTCTGAATCAGGGTCTCCCAGGACTTTCCTGTGACCTTCTCCAGCATCGCGCCAGCGACGACGAAGCTTGTATTGCTGTAAAAGTGCTGGGCGCCCAACGGCCCCACCGGCTTTTGAGCAAGGGCGAAGCGGGCATACTGCAACCGCTCGGCGCGGGCGTCGGCCAGGTCCTGACTGAAGACCACCCCGCCAGTGTCGCCGATGTCGCGCTGCAACCCCGCGCGGTGACTGAGCAGATGCACCAAGGTCGCGTCGCTGTAGGCCTGAGGAACCGAATAACCCTCCGTGGTGAGTATCTGACCGACCGTCATGTCCCACGATAGTACGCCGGCATCCACCAGGCGGGCGCAGAGCGTCGCGGTCATCGACTTGCCAATCGAACCCCAGTGCCACTGGTCCTGAGTCCGAATGGGAATCTGTGCTTCACTGGAGCGAGAGCCAGCCACCAAAATCGCAGACCTGGCCCCGCGCGCCCAGGCCGCGCCGATGCCGGGCGCCCCCGCGAGCCCCCGCTGCGCTTCAAGAAGATCCTTGGTCAGCAGCGGCCACTTCCGCTCCGAAATGCTGTCGGCGACCTGGCCTCTGGTAAAGCGCAGTTCGACCGGCGCGCCTTGATTGAGCACCGCTTCCATATGGCGATCGTCTTTCAGCACGCCTTCGATGGTCAGCGTGAGACGCGCTATGCCGATCCTGATCTTCTCGCCCTCGACGGTGACCTGTCCGCCGGGAAAACTCGCGTCTCCCTGGTTGAAGCTGCTGATCTGAAAGACCGCACCTTTTGCGTCGATAAGCAGCCGCATGGTCTGCGGCACCTTCCCTGGATCGACGACCGCCGTCCACGTTCCATAAAAGCGGGAGTCGGCGGCAAATGCTTGGCCGGCGGCGGCCAGCCCCATAGCGCCTGCCAGACCTTGCAGGTGCGCGCGCCTCGTACTGTCCACAAAACCCCCCGTTTCGTCGCTGTCCCGAACGGCTTGGCCGTTCCACCACAGGTAGGCGTCAGTCAAGCTGAACCTTAATTGAACGCGCCGCCTTGCGCCTTGCCCGGGAAGCGCGGCTTTAGACCGCCGGTCCACGATGGAACGTCCCGACGGTCCGTGGCGGGTGTGAACCGAATTTGGTCCCGCCGCCTGTTTCGGACGGTCAAATCAGCGTCGCGAGCGAGTGCCTGTTTCGGTCAACACCCGCCCCTGTGGCGGGAACCCCTGGTTCAACTGACACGTGAGAAGCAAGCGACGTGCTGAGCACGTCGCCTCCTCCGCCCTTGCGGCGGACAGAGGGGTTCCCGCCACAAGGGCGGGAATGACGGGAGATAAGGGGGAAGACCCCTACCGCGCCCGCACCGCCTCCAGGTGCCGGTGGATGGCCGAGACCACGACCGAGCCCTCGCCCACCCCGGCCGCCACGCGCTTGATCGAGCCCGAGCGCACGTCGCCGACGGCGTAGATGCCCGGCTTCTCGGTCTCGTAGGCCGAGCGGGCGCCGGCGACGCCGCTTTCGCCGGTCAGCACGAAGCCCTGCTGGTCGAGATCGAAGCAGCCGGCCAGCCAGTCGGTGTTGGGCTGGGCGCCGATCATCACGAACAGCGCGCCGGCGTCGACGACCGTCTCTTCGCCCGTCTTGCGGTCGGTCCAGCCGATGCGGCGCAGGGTGCGGTCGCCCTCCAGACGGGTGACCTCGCTGAACGGATGCAGGGTGATGCGGGCCGAGCTTTCGATGCGCTGGACCAGATAGTCCGACATGGTCGCCGCCAGCCCCTCGCCGCGCACCAGCATGTGCACGTGCCCAACGGTGCGAGAGAGGAACATCGCCGCCTGGCCGGCCGAATTGCCGCCGCCGACCACGACGACCGACTGTCCGCGACAGAGGTCGGACTCCATGGCCGTGGCCGCATAGTGGATCGCCTGGCCGTCGAAGCGGTCATAGTCCGGCACGTCGAGCTTGCGGTAGCGGGCGCCCGAGGCGATCACCACCGACAGGGCCTGCAAGGTCTGGCCGTCCTCGAGCTTCAGCCGGTAGGGATGGCGCTCGCAGTCGACGCCGATCACGGCGCGCGACACCGCCAGCCGGGCGCCGAACTTCTGGGCCTGGACCTGGGCGCGGCCGGCCAGGGCCTGACCGGAGATCCCTGTGGGAAAGCCCAGATAGTTCTCGATCTTGGAACTGGCCCCGGCCTGGCCGCCAGGCGCCAGGCCCTCGATGATCACGGTGGAGAGGCCTTCCGAGGCGGCGTAGGTCGCCGCCGAAAGGCCCGCCGGCCCGGCCCCGACCACGGCGACGTCGAACACCTGGTCGGGGTCGAAGCGCTCGGTCATGCCCAGGCGGTCGGCCAGGACGGTGGTCTCGGGATTGAGCATCACCACCCGGTCGGGCGTGACCACCGCCGGCAGGTCGCCCAGGGTCAGGCCGTGCTGGCCAAGGCAGCTGGAAGCGTCCGGATCGTTGTCGGCGTCGACCAGCCGCAGGGGATAGCCGTTGCGCACGGCGAAACGCTCGATGCGCAGAGTGTCGGGATCGTCGGGGCGGCCGATCAGCACGATGCCGACCTGGCCGTGATGCAGGAAGCCCATCCGCCGCAGGATGAAGGCCCGCATGATGATCTCGCCGATGTCGGGCTCGGCGGCCATCATGTGCGCGACGTCCTTGTGGGCGACGCGCACCACCCGGCCGGGCGCCACCACCACCGCCCCGACCAGCAGGGCCCGGGCGCTGACCTGGTCGAGCTCGCCGCTGAACTGGCCCGGACCATGGACGGTGATGATCTCGTCGTCGCCGACCTCGCCGGTGCGGGTGATCCCGACCTTGCCTTCCAGCACCAGGAAGAAGTCGGCCCGACGGTCGCCGCGACGGAACAGCACCTGGCCGGGGACGATGACTTCCTCGACGCCATAGGCCGCCAGCCGCTCGGTCTGCTCCGGCGTCAGCACCGGAAAGATCTGGGCGGTGCGGGCGTAGGGATCGTCGGCGGCGAGCGGCTTGGTCATGGGGGCTTCCTGGCGGCGAGGCTCTAGTTCGGGGGACGTCCCTGGACGGAGTCTTGAACGGAAACGGCGGAACCGGCCGGACGGCCATGGGGGATCACCGCGACGAAGGCCGCAAGGGCGAACATGGCCGCGGCGGCCGTGCTGACGGCCAGTTTCTGGATGTCGGTCACGACAAAGCCTCGTGGTGAGTGACGGCGCCGCCCGCGCGGGCGGACGGCGCCGGGGCCTCAGGCCTGCAGGAAGGCCAGCAGGTCCTGGTTGAACTGGTCCTTGTGGGTGACGACCAGCGCGTGGGGCGCGCCCGGATAGACCTTCAGGGTCGAGCCGGGGATCAGGGCGTGGGCCAGCTGGCCGGTGGCGGCCAGCGGCACGACCTGGTCGTCGTCGCCGTGCACGACCAGGGTGGGCACCGTGAACTTCGCGACGTCGGGACGGAAATCGGTCTCGGAGAAGGCCGTGACGCAGTCGTGGGTGGCCTTGATCGAGCCCTGCATGGCGATCTGCAGGGTCTGGGCCAACAGGGCCGGCGACGCGGCTTCCGGGTGGTGGTTCGTGCCGTAGAACAGCGCCCCGAACTTGTCGATGAAATCGGCCCGGTCGGTCAGGACGCCGTTGCGGATCCAGTCGAACACCGACTTGTCGACGCCCTCGGGGTGGTCGTCGGTCTTGCCGAAGATCGGGGTGACGGCGCTGATCAGGGCCGCCTTGGCCACACGGGCGGTTCCGTGCTTGCCGATGTAGCGGGCCACGTCGCCGCCGCCCATCGAGAAGCCGACCAGGGTGACGTCCCTGACGTCGAGATGGTCGAGCACGGCGGCGATGTCGTCGGCGAAGGTGTCGTAGTCGTAGCCTTCCCACGGCTGGCTGGAGCGGCCGAAGCCCCGGCGATCGTGGGCGATCACGCGGAAGCCGCGCGAGGCCAGGAACATCATCTGGTATTCCCACATGTCGGCGCTGAGCGGCCAGCCGTGGCTGAAGAACACGACCGGGCCGGCGCCCCAGTCCTTGTAGTAGATCTCGGCGCCGTCGGGCGTGGTGATGGTCGGCATGGGTACTCCGCGGGCTTTGGGGAACTCGAGGCGCGCCCGGCGGGCCGCCCGGTCGCCGGCGCTCGCCGACGACGGGTGGACGCTAGGGGCCGAGCCCCCTCGCCGCTTGCACCCCATGCCGGTGTTTAGGCTCCAGGCGCCGTGAAGCCGGCGACGAAGGACCCGCGCCGCAATACACGGCAAAGCCCCGATCGAAACGTTCAAACGCCCGGCCCACGGGGAATTCCAGACACGAAAAAGCGCTCCCCCGGCTACCGGGAGAGCGCTCGATGATGTCGGTCAGAAAGGGTTCAGGCGCGGTCGCGACGGCCGGACTCGAACAGGAACCAGACTCGCTTTTCGGTCTCGTCGATCCAGTTCTCCAGCAGGCTGGCGGTGGCGATGTCGCCATGCTCGTCGCAAGCCGAGTGGGCGGCCCGCATGGCGGCGGCCAGGGCGCCGTTGTCGTCGCGCAGCTCGGCCAGCATGTCGTGCGGCTCCACATAGTCGGCGTCGTTGTCGAGCACGCGCTGGCTGCGGGCGATGTGGCCGATCGAGCGCAGGGTCGTGCCGCCCAGCTTGCGCACCCGCTCGGCGATCGGGTCGGTCATGGCGTAGAGCTCGTCGCCCTGCTCGTCGAACATCAGGTGGTAGTCGCGGAAGTGCGGGCCCGAGACGTGCCAGTGGAAGTTCTTGGTCTTGAGGTAGAGGGCGAAGACGTCGGCCAGCAGCGCGGTCAGGGCGGCCGAGATATCCTTGGCGGCGGCCTCGCCCAGGCCCGTGGGCGTGGTCAGCGGGGCCAGGCGGCGCGAGCGGGCGGTTTCGATGTCCATGGTCTTCAGTCTCCTGGAAGGATCGTCGGCGACATCCTGACGCCGGATGGGAAGGATCTCTTGGCGATGCGCGGCGCCGGCTTGTACGGCCGCGCTCTTTCGGACGGTTTGAGCGGGCGGCGTCGCGATGCTGGGTTTCGACAAGACGTCCGGCGGCGGCGTGTCCACGCAGGGCGCATGCGCCACGAACCATCCTCGCCGAACGCTCCGCCCCTCGGCTCAGGCCCGCTTCAGCGAGCCCGTGACCAGGGCGCGGCTCCACGGGCGGTTCTCACGCCGCCAGGCATGGGGCGTCTGGCCGGTGTGGCGGCGGAAAAGCCGCGTCAGATGGGCCTGGTCAGCCAGGCCGCAGACGGCGGCGATGTGGGCCAGGCTCTCGGCGGTCTCCAGCATCAGACCCTGGGCGTGCTCCAGCCGGCAGCGCATGATCCAGGCGTGCGGGGTCTCGCCGGTGCTGACCTTGAAGGCCCGGCAGAAGTAGCTGGCGCTAAGCCCGACCAGGGTCGCCAGGCTCTCGACATGCAGGCTGCCGTCGAGATTGGCCTCGACATGGGCGGCGACCGCGCGGATCTGCCAGCCGGCGAGTCCGCCGCGGGCGGGACCGCTGGCCCGGGCCGGCGCGTTGGGCCGGAAGCTGCGCTCCTCACGGGAATTGATCAGAACGGCGGCCAGGCGATCGAGCATCGCCCGCGCCGAGCCGAGGTCGTCCTCCAGGGCGGCCCGCGCCTGCTCCAGCAGCCAGATCGCCTGGGGCGGGCTGGAGGCGGACGGGGCGGTTTGGGTCTCGATGGTGCGCAACATGGGTCCGGCCTCCTGCCGCCTCTGATGACCGCAACCTTAGAGACGCAACGGGCCGCCAGGACACCGAACGGACGTAGGCCGGGCGTACCGACTTGGTTGGCGCGCCCCAGACCTTGGTATGGGGTCCCGGCGAAGGCGGAAGCCGGGCTATGAAGTTTCCCATGCTCGCCCAGCCCTTCCCCACGCCGACCAGTTCGCCGCTAGGACGCCGCCTGCGGCTGGGCGGCGCCGCCGCGATCGCCGCCGCCGTCTTCGTGGTCGACACCTTCACGCCGCTGTCGAGCGCGGTGGCGGTGCTCTACGTGCTGGTCCTGCTGCTGGTCGGCGAGGACCTGCCAGGCCAGCGATTGTGGGCAGTGACCCTGGCTTGCGCCGCCCTGGCCACGACCAGCTTCGCCGTCGCCCACGGCCGTGCGCCGCACCTCGCGCCCACCCTGCGGCTGCTGGTCAGCCTGGCGGCCCTGGGCGTGGCGGCCTTCCTCACCGGACGCAACCAACAGGCCCGCCAGACCCTGAGCCTCAGCGAGGCCCGCTACCGGACGATCTTCAACACCCTGGCGGTGTCGATCTGGGAGCATGACTTCCGACCAGTGCAGGCCGCGCTCGACGTCATCCGCGCCCAGGGCGTCACCGACCTGGCCGACCACCTGGCGCGCCATCCCGAGCTCGTGCGCCAGATCAAGGCCAATGTGCGCATCACCGACGTCAACGCCACGGCCCTGACCATGATGGGCGTGACCGACAAGGCCGACTTCTTCGACCGGCTGGACGAGCTGCTGCCCGAGACAGACCAGACCTTCGCCCAGTTCCTGGTCGCCTTCGGCGAAGGCCGGCGCAGCTTCGAGACCGAGACCGTGGTGCGCAGCCGCACCGGCGAGCTGATCCCGGTGATCGTGGCCCTGAACTTCCCGGCCGACGCCCGGGGGCTGGACCGGGTGCAGGCCTCAATCGTCAACCTGACCGAACGCCGGCGGATGCAGGAACGGCTGGACCGCGCCCGCGCCGAGCTGGAGCACGCCCTGCGGGCGGCGACCCTGGGCGTGCTGTCGGCCTCGATCGCCCACGAGGTCAACCAGCCGCTGGCGGCGATCTCCAACGCCGCCGGCGCCGCCCAACGCTGGCTCGACCGCGACAAGCCCGACCTCGACGAGGCCAAGGAGGCCGTCGCCGACGTGGTCACCGCCGCCGCCCACGCCGCCGAGGTGGTGCGTGGCATCCGCGGCCTGATCGCCCACGCCCCGGCCGAACGGGAGGCCCTGGTCGTGGACGGCCTGCTGGCCGCGTCCGCCCGGTTCGTGGCCCGCGAAGTCGCCGAGCACGGGGTCGAACTGGTGCTTGAGGCTCAGGCCGGCGAGACGGTGGTCCACGGCGACCGGGTCGTGCTGCAGCAGGCCCTGGTCAACCTGATGCTGAACGCCTTGCAGGCCATGGCCGGCGGCGCGGAGCGACGCCTCTCGGTGCGCTCGGCCCGCGACGGCGACGAGGCGGTGATCGAGATCGCCGACACCGGTCCGGGCTTTTCGCCCGAAGCGGCGGAGCGGGCCTTCGAGGCCTTCTACACGACCAAGTCCGGCGGCATGGGGCTGGGCCTGGCCATCTGCCACTCGGCCGTCGCGGCCCATGATGGACGGATCGCGATCCTGCCGAGCGACGCCGGGGCGCGGATCGAGATCCGGCTGCCGGCCGCTCAGCGCCTTCTGCCGTAACGCCCCCTATGGAGCCAGGGCCCTCCTCCGCCACCGACATTGTCCCGGTGAGCGGACGCTATCCGGGCCCACAAAGGGTGGGAAGCGGGCCCCTCCCTCTCTCATGGAGAGAGGGAGGGGCCCGCGCCGTAGGCGTGGGAGGGTGAGTGGGTAGGCGAAGCCCGTGGACGATCTTGGCGACGATCTTGGCGCTGTTACGGGCGACGTGCCGGCACGCCGGCTGAAGGTGTAACCACTCACCCTCCCATGCTTCGCATGGGCCCCTCCCTCTCTCTAAGAGAGAAGGCGCGCCGCACATGACTTCCGCTCCGGGTCGCAAGCGGAGCCCCTTATCAACTCAGGATGGAAAACGGGCGTGAGGTTCTCTATCGTTCGTTCCTGAAACGAAGGAGATCGGTCGTGTTCCTGAGAGCCCTGCTTTCCCGCTTCGAAGCCAAGCCGCTCAAGATGACGGCCCTGGTGATTGTCGCGATCGTGGCCGCACGCCTGGCGGGCGAGTTGGGGATCGGCTTCGTGGACGGGGTCATCACGGGTTTCACGGACGGGATCTAACCGACCGCGGAAGGTCTGGAGACCGAGGGGCTAGAGGTCCCTACCCCGCCGCCCGATCCCGCTCCAGCGCCTCGGCCATGCGCACCAGCTCCGCGAAGGAGCCGGCCTGCATCTTCTTCATCAGGCTGCCGCGGTGGAGCTTGACGGTGATCTCCTGGAGGCCCAGTTCGCCGGCGACCTGCTTGTTGAGCAGGCCGGCGGTGACCAGGGTCATGACCTGCTGCTCGCGCGGGGTCAGGCCATCGAAGCGAGCCTTCACCTCGGCGACGTCGCGGGCCAGTTCACGGCGCTTTCCATCCTTGGCCAGAGCGGCGGTGACCGCGTCGATGACGTCCTGGTCGCGGAAGGGCTTGGCGAGAAAATCGACCGCCCCGGCCTTCATGGCCCGCACCGTCATCGGCACGTCGGCATGGCCGGTCATGACGATGACGGGCGCACGCACCCGTCGGGCGGCCAGGGCCTCCTGGAGGTCGAGGCCGCTCATCTTGGGCATACGCACGTCGACGAGGATGCAGCAGGCGCTGTCGGGCATCGGGGCGTCTAGCAGGGCCTGGGCCGAGGCGTAGAGCGCCGTCTGCAGGCCGACCGACCGGAACAGCTTGTCCATCGAGCCGCGGAACAGCTCGTTATCGTCGACGATCAGCACGGTCTGCGCCGCCTCGTCCGCCTGTCGTTCCGCCTTGGCCATCCCCGCCTCCACCAAGTGATCCTGGGGCCCCCGCCCCTCTTCCGACAAGCGCCGCCTCAGGCCTCGCCGAGCAATGCCTTCAAGCTGGCCTCGATCCGGTCGGGCGCGCAGGGTTTTTCGAGAAAGTCCCGGGCGCCGGCCGCCAGGGCCTGGTCGCGCATGTCCGGAAAGGCCGTGACCACCACCACCGGCAGGTCAGGATGGCTGCCCCGCAGGCGGCGCAGCAAATCGAGACCCGAGATCTCGGGCATGTGGATGTCGGTGACGACCACGGCCCAGGTCTCCGGCCCGGAGGCCAGGAAGCTCGCCGCCGAGCCGAACACGCCGACCTCCAGCCCGAACGAGCGGATCAGCCGCGCCAGGCCGGAACGGACGAGGGCGTCGTCGTCGATGACGGCGATGGCGCGCCGGCGGGACATGGCGTTTCTCTAAGCACGCCCGGAACTTGGACGCTGACGGGGAAGCCTTAGCCCCCCGCCCTCGACCGCGACACCCATACAGTGGTTTAGGCGCTGGGCTCAGATGTTGGGTTGGGGCGCCTCGAAGCTGCGCGGCTCGCCGCGGTCGATCGGGGACGGCGGACGCGGCGCGGCGTCGCTGCGGACAGGCGCCGGCGCGGCCAGCCCGTCGTGAGCGAAGTCGTCGACGGCGATCACCTCGGCCACGGCCTTGTCAGCGGCGTCGAGGGCGGCGGCCTCATCGGCGGTGATCAGGCCCTGCTCCCAGGCGAAACGACGGTCGCGGACCTTTGCGGCCTTCAGGCGATCGTGGATCGGCTGTGTGGCCACTACCCGCTCGAAGGCGTCGATCAGCTGGCCCACCGCCTCTTCCTTGCCGCCGACATAGACGTTCTCGACCAGGCGGTCGCGGGTTTCGGACGGCTGGATCAGCAGTTCGGCGCAGGCCCGCGTGACGTTGTCCGACGGACCGCGACGGCGGGCGCCGAACGGCAAGATGGCGGCGCGCAGCAGCCAGCCGGCCAGGCGGTTGGGCAGGTTGGCGAACAGCTCGTCGAAGCGCTGCTCGATAGTGGCGAAGGCGGTGTCGGCGCACCAGTGCAGCAGCGGGAAGTCGGCGTCCTGGCGACCCTCGTCCTCCCAGCGCTTCAGGGCGCCGGACAGGAAATAGAGCTCCGACAGGATATCGCCCAGCCGCGCCGACAGCATCTCCTTGCGCTTGAGGTCGCCGCCGAGGGTCAGCAGGGCGATGTCGGAGGCTAGGGCGAAGCTGGCCGAATAGCGGCCCATCTGGCGGTAGAAGCGGGTGGCCCGGCCGGCGTTCGGAACAGGCGAAACCGCGCCGTTCGTCCAGCTACGAGCCACCGTGCGCAGGCCGTTGCGGAGGCTGTGGGCGACGTGCTTCCAGAAGGCTTCGTCGAAGCGGTCCAGATCCTGCTCGCCGATCGCCAGGATCTCTTCCAGCATGAACGGGTGCGCGCGGATCGCGCCCTGGCCGAAGACCATCAGGCTGCGGGTCAGGATGTTGGCGCCCTCGACGGTGATGCCGACCGGCACGGCGCGGTACTGGGCGCCCATGTAGTTGCGCGGCCCCTCGATGATCGCCTTGCCGCCGTGGACGTCCATGGCGTCGTTGACGACGACCCGCATGCGCTCGGTCGCCCCCGATTTCAGCAGGGCCGAGATCACCGACGGATGGTGGCCGAGATCCAGGCCGACGCAGGTCAGGCGGCGGGCGCCATCGACGAGGTAGGCGTTCCCCGCGATGCGGGCCAGGCGCTCCTGCACGCCCTCGAACTTGCCGATCGGCACGTTGAACTGGCTGCGCACCCGGGCGTAGGCGCCCGTGGTCAGGGCGCTGAAGGCGGCCGCCGCGCCCGACAGGGCCGGCAGCGAGATGCCGCGCCCGGCCGCCAGGGCCGTCATCAGCATCTTCCACCCCTGCCCCGCCCGCTCGGCGCCGCCGATGACCAGGTCCATGGGGATGAAGACGTCCTTGCCCCAGTTGGGACCGTTCTGGAAGGTCTGGAAGGCCGGCAGGTGGCGACGGCCGATCTCGACGCCGGGCGTGGTGGTCGGCACCAGGGCGCAGGTGATGCCGACATCTTCCTCGCCGCCCAGATAGCCGTCAGGGTCGCGCAGCTTGAAGGCCAGGCCCAGCACCGTGCAGACGGGACCGAGCGTGATGTAGCGCTTGTGCCAGTTCAGGCGGACGCCCAGCACCTCGCGGCCTTCCCAGGTTCCGCGGCAAACCACGCCCTCGTCAATCATTGCTCCGGCGTCGGAACCGGCCTCGGGGCTGGTCAGGCCGAAGGCGGGCACCTCGCGGCCGTCGGCCAGGCGGGGCAGCCAGTGGTCCTGCTGGGCCTTGGTGCCGAAGCGCAGGATCAGTTCGCCCGGCCCCAGGGAGTTGGGCACCATGGTCGTCACCGCCGCCGACACCGAGCGGGTGGCGATGCGGCGGACTATCTCGGCGTGGCCGTAGGCCGAGAAGCCGAGGCCGCCGTATTCCTTTGGGATGATCATCCCGAAGAACTTGTTTTCCTTCAGGAAGGTCCAGACCTGCGGCGGCAGGTCCCGGGTCTTCCAGGTCATGGTCCAGTCGTCGAGCATGGCGCACAGCTGCTCGACCGGCCCGTCCATGAAGGCCTGCTCGTCGGGGCGCAGCTGGGGCCTGGGGAAGGCCAGCAGCTCGTTCCAGTCCGGATCGCCGGTGAACAGCGCCGCGTCCCACCAGGTGTCGCCGGCGTCGATGGCGTCGCGCTCGGTCTGCGACAGGGCCGGCATCACGCCTTGCCCCCATTGGAAGATCGGCCGGGTGAGGAGATCCCGGCGCAGGGAGGAGAAGCTGGTCATGACGCCCGCCTTGGTTACTGGTCGGGGGTCAAACGCGTTTCTAAGCCCGAGCGATCCTTCTCCCCTTGCGGGAGAAGGTGGCGGCCGAAGGCCGTCGGATGAGGGGTCGCGCTGACGTCGGACGCCTCACTCGGTCTGACCGCTGCACGCGGCTTTCAGTTTTGAGAGACCCCTCACCCGACCTCCCTCCGGGAGGCCACCCTCTCCCGCAAGGGGAGAGGGATCAGTGGGGGTAGCCGCCGACTTCCTTCTCGTCGTCGATGACGCGGCCGGTTCCGGTCTTCACCTGCCGCAGCACTCGCTGGTCGACGGCGTCGCGATCCCACGGACGAGCCCCGGCCGTAGCCAGCACTACCGCCTCGACCTTCGCGACCGGCAGCGGCTTGAAGCCCTTGGGCCACAGCGGCGCACGCTCCAGACGTCGCACCTTCGGCAGCGGCGTCGTCGGCAGCACGCGCAGGTCCGGCATCGGACGGCCGTCGGCGTAGGTCGCGTGGTTGTCGTGGGCGTAGAGGTCGAGGTCGCCCTGGCCTTCGACGATCAGGAACGGCAGGTCCGGCCGGGTGGACGCGCCGCCCTTCACGATGTTGCCGACCAGGGCCAGCTGACCGACCTGCCAGGCGCGGCCCTCCCATTCGGGGGCGTTCAGCGCATAGTGCATGGCCCGCGTGCCGGGGTCGTAGACCAGGTTGTTGGCCGACACCGCGTGGACCGCGCCCTTGAACAGCTGATTGCGCTCCAGATTGTGGGCGTAGAGGTTGCCGACGATCAGCACCTCGGTCGCATTGTCGTGGATCAGCGTGCCCTTCGAGTGCTCGCCCTTCACGTGGCTGGCGTGGGACAGGCCCTCGGCGACGATGTTGTTGCTGAAGGTGATGCGGCGGGAGGTTCCGTTCCGCCAGGCCTGCACCGTGTCGCCGCCATCGAAGCGCGGGCCGGAAGCCGAGAGGTTCTCGTCGGTGGCCCAGGCGATCGAGCAGTGATCGACGACCACGTCATGGGCCTTCCAGCAAGTGATTCCGTCGACCTCCCAGCCGCTGCGGTCGGGCGCGCCGTCACGGCCGGCGCGGACCCGCAGGTGGCGCAGGACGACGTCGTGGCTCTCCACCTGGATTCCGCCGCGGATGAAGGTGATCCCCGGCGACGGCGCGGTCTCGCCGGCGACGGTGAGGAAGGGCTCGCGGATGCGGATGCTCTTGCGGCCAAGGTCGATGACCCCGGCGACGTCGAACACCACCTTGCGCGGTCCGGCCGCCTCGACGGCGGCGCGGAACGAGCCGGGACCGTCGGGGGCCAGGGTGGTGACGCGGATGACGCGGCCGCCCTCCCCGCCCTTCGCGCTGGCCCAGCCGGCGGACGCAAGGTCGGGAGCTTTGGCTTGGGCGGCGGCGGGCAGCAGCAGTCCGGCTCCGGCCAGGACGGCGCGCCGGTCGATCGGCATGAGGTCTTTCATCATCGGCCCTCTGGCTCGCACTAAAAAGAAGCGGCGGAGGACCGCAAGGGTCCTCCGCCCAAGCCGCCTTCGAGCCCTGGGGGGACAGCCGAAGGGGACGGCCGCCGCGCGGAGGGGCGCGGCGGGCCAGTCTTTGGATGGGAAATCTCCAACCCAACCGCTCCTCTCATCGTCATCCCAGCCGCAGCGAAGCGGAGAGCCCGGACCCAGGGGCGACCGCAGTGCGCCGGCCCCTGGGTCCCGGGTCTGCGGCGCTACGCGCCTTCGCCCGGGATGACGAAATTTAAGAGCGGGATCTGTGATGAAGGTCCCTAGTACTTGTAGCGAACGCCGATCCGGTAGTTGGGGCCGCTGCCGCCGTAGGAGAGGATCACCGGGTCGGTGAAGGTGAAGCGTTCGGACTTCTCGTCGGTGATGTTCAGCGCCTCGAAGGTGATGGCGACCTGCTTGAGCGGCTGGTAGCGCATCGAGAAGTCGACGTTCATCGTCGATTTCGCCCCGTCGAACTCGTTGATCAGCGGGCCGTCGCAGGCCGAGCCGTTGGCCTGCAGGCCCGGGTCGCAGTTGCCGGCCCCGACCGGGTACTTGGTGTAGTACTCGTCGCGCTGGGCCATCGAGACGCGGGCGTTGAACTTCTTGGTCTCGTAATAGACCGTGAAGTTGACCCCCTTGGGCGAAGCGCCGAGCCACGGGCCCGTGCCGTAGACCGGGGCCTTGGTCACCGCGCCGGTGGTGGCGTTCACCGCGCCCGGGTCGAGGATGTACTTCAGCTCGGTGTCGAGCTTGGTGACGTTGAACTGCACGCCGAGGTTCTTGAAGTACCAGGGCAGGAAGGTGAAATCCTGCTGGTAGCTGAACTCGAAGCCCTGCAGCACCCCGCCCGGCGCGTCGCGGACCTGGCGGGCCAGCATGACGTTGTCGGCGTCGATATAGGCGCGGCGGAAGACGTCGCCGCCGGTCTCGCCAGGGAACTGGGCCCGCAGCTGGGCGATGGCGTCGGCGTCGAGGAAGGCCGACAGCGGGGCCTCGTAGAAGACGGTCTGCGGGTAGGAGTCGATGTCCTTGCGGAAGTAGCCCAGGCTGATCAGGCCGCCCTTGGCGAAGTACCACTCGGCGGCCACGTCGAAGGCCTTGCCGCGGAACGGCGAGAGCTTGGGATTGCCGACGGTGAGCGTGCCGCCCGTGACCGAGCCGTCGCCCGGGATGCTGACCCCGGTGATGGCCGGCGACAGGTTGCCCAGCAGCGGGCGGGCCATGACCTTGGCGGCGGCGAAGCGGATGTAGAGGTTGTCCCAGGCCTCCCAGGTCAGGTTCCCGGACGGCAGGGTGTCGCTGTACTTGTTCTCGCCGGTGATGCGGCGGCCGGCCGTGGTCTCGCCGGCCGACTCCACCTCGGTCTCGGCCTGGCGCACGCCGATATTGCCGAACAGGCGGCGGCCGCCCCAGACCTCGTAGTTGAAGCCGAACTGGGCGTAGTAGGCGAGGTTCTTCTCGGCCACCTCGAACGAGGCCGAGCGGTTGCGCTTCCGGGTGATGCGGAAGTCGCCGTACTTGTTGATGCAGTTGCAGGTGAAGCCGAAGACCTTGTCGAAGGCTTCCAGGCTGGGGGCGAAGAAACGGGTCGTCGAGCCGGTCGGCACGTCCAGGCCCTGGCCGAACTCGATGACCTGGCCGAGCGAGGCGACGCTGACGCCGGCTTCCTTTTCGGTGGGGTTCAAGAGGTCGTTGTTGCGCTCGTACTGGTCGGTCGAGAACTCGTACTTGCGGCCGGTGACGCCGAACTTCAGGGTCCAGTGCTCGTCGACCTCGTAGGTCACGTCGCCCTTGATCCCGTTGTAGGTGTTCAGGGTGTTGCGCGTGTAGTTGCGCATCCCTGAGAAGCCCTTGACGATGCCCCACTTGGTCGGGTCGGCGGCGTCGAATCCGGCGTCGAAGCGCGGCATGCCCTTGGCGCCCCGCTCGTCGAAGATGAAGGCCTCCTGGGCGTCCATGTAGTTGAACTCGACCAGGGTGCCCTGGTTCTTGTTCTCCGAGCGCGAGGCGCCGTAGGCGACCACGGCCTTGAGTTTATCGCTGAACTCGTGGGTCAGCTCGGCCGAGACCTGGCGGAAGTCGGTGGTGTAGGCGCCGCGGTCGGCGCCCGAGCGCCAGTCGACGTTGCCGAGCTTCAGATATTCGGCGTTCTGGCCCACCACCTCGGCGTCGAGCAGCTTGACCGACGGGCGGCCGATCAGGTCGCCGCGGAACGGCAGGGACGCGGCCGGGCCAGCGTAACCGGGCGAGGACGGGTTGGTGTAGTACTCGTAGGGATCCAGGTTGTACGGATTGTAGCTGTAGGCGTAGCCGCTGACCGGGGTCGAACCGTAGAGCTGCTGGCCGCAGTCCTGGCCGGGGTTGAGGTCGGTCTCGGCCGTGAAGGTGCAGCCGCCGGGATAGAGGGCGCGGCGCTGGGCGTCGGTCATGGCGCTGCCGGCGCGGGCCGTGGCGGTGGGGGTATTGGCCCCGTACTGGTAGCTGGCGTTGGTGTTGTTGCGGTTCAGCCCGACCGGCGAGAGCTGGTAGTTGGTGCTGACGCTCTCGAACCGCGAATAGAGGCCGTCGACCGACAGCTTGGTGCGCGGGCCGATCTCGAACTGGAACGAGCCGGTCAGGCCCAGGCGCTCGGTCTCGACATCGCGCTGGGCGATCGAGGGCAAGGCGGGAAAGCGGATCAGGCTGTCGTTGCAGCCCGGCGAGACCGGGGTCAGGGTCGCCACCGACTGGGCCGCCGCGGCGGCGCAGTTGGGATAGAGCTTGGCGTAGGCGGCGGGGTCAGAGCCGGTCAGTTCCGCATAGGCGGCCGGATTGGCGATCGGGTTGTAGTAGTTGGCCGGATTGGCCTTGTAGGCGTCGAGCGCGGCCCCGGTCAGAGTGGTCGGGATCAGGGCGGTGAACACCGTGCCGGTGGGGGCTGCGAAACCGGCGCGGCCGGGCAGTTCGTCGCCGGTCCAGGTCGAGCCGCGATAGGTGTAGTCGGCCGAGCCGCCGCCCCGGGCGTAGGTGTCGTCTTCCGAGGTGCGCTTGGCGTACGCGGCCGAGAGCAGCAGGCCCATGCGGCCGTCGAACCAGCGGTTGGACACCAGGCCCGTGATGCGCGGGCTGTGCTTCTTGCCGTTCTCGTAATAGCTGTCCTCGGCCGACAGGGCGAAGGCGCTCTTCTTGTAGTCGAAGGGCCGGCCGGTGATCAGGTCGACCGTGGCGCCCAGCGAGCCTTCGTCGGCCTCGGCGGACGAGGACTTGCGCACCCGCACCGAGCTGAACAGCTCCGAGGCGAAGGCGTTGAAGTCGAAGGCGCGCGAGCGGTTGGGACTGGCGCCGGAGTCGTTGGCGGCCCCGGTCGACAGGGCCTCCATGTTGTTGATCCGTACACGGCTGAAGTCGCCCGACAGGCCGCGCACGCTGATCGTGCGGCCCTCGCCGTTGTCGCGGTCGATCGAGATGCCCGGCAGGCGCTGGAGGGACTCGGCGAGGTTGGCGTCAGGGAAGTCGGCGATGTCCTCGGCGTTGATGGCGTCGAGCATGACGTCGGAGTTCTTCTTGGTGTCGATGGCGCTGCGCAGGGCGGCGCGATAGCCGGTGACCACGACCTCGCTAACGGCGTTGTCGGTGATCGGCTGGTCGCCGGCCGGAGCTGGCGTGGCCGCCTGGGCCATGGCGAGCGCGGGGCTCAGCAGCACCGCCAGCGAGGCTCCGGCCAGCAGCCGCGAACGCGGCATGGGCTTGTTCCGATTAGTCATTTCCCTTTTCCCTCCCATTATGGATCGCGCCCTCGGACGCGTCGGATTTGGCGCAAGCGCTCCCGTGCGCCGCGCCAGGGGCGCGGCGGCGGGAAGGCCGTTGCTGATCTCTTGGTGTGGTCTCGGACGGCCGGCGGACCGGCCGTCAGGTCAGGCTCTAGGCGCTAGACATCGTCGCTCACCCTCCTGGGCTCGTGATCGGATCGGCGGCCAGCCAGTCCAGAGCGTTGCTGAGCCAGCGGGCCTGGAGCGGCGGGGCCATGTCGGGAAGCCGGTGGACCAGCGCGCGCATCGCCCCCTTGCGGGCGATCAGGCTGGCGGCGCCGTTGCGGCGGTCGTGGTCGCGGCTGTAGGCGGCGATCACCTCGACACCCTCCCCGTCCACCAAGAGGCCGTTGGAAGGCTGGCCCTCGACCTGGTGCAGCACGCTCATGGCGCGGTCGGCGGGGATCCCGGCGAAGGTCGGGTGAGACCGCACGTAGTTCCAGTTGCCCATCCACGGCGCACGCAAGCCGCCGACCTGGCCGGCGTAGGTGAAGAGGCCAAGGCCGGAGAGCTGCCGGGCGACGCCTTCGGCCAGGCCGTCTTCCTGCACCATGGCCAGCAGCGGCGTTCCGGCGGCGACGGCGGCCAGCACGTCGGCGGGCAGCTCGCCCAGCACCAGCTCGACCTTCTCGCCCTTCTTAGGCTGGGCCTCGAGGCCGGTCTGCTCACCGACCTGGCGGCGGACGATCTCGTCGGCCTTCAGCCCCTGGGCGACGATCCCGTCGTAGCGGACGCCCGGTTTGAAGTCCTCGACCACGACGCCGGGCTGCTTCTCCAGCTGGCCGCGCAGGCTCTTGGCGACGCCGGAGACGGCGAGCTTCAGCTTGCGGCGCGGCGCGCCGTGCGGTGCGGCGATCCAAACCTCGCGATCAGAGACCACCTCGCCCGAACCGGCCAGCACCAGGCGGATAACGTGTCGCCCTTCCCGCTCGAAGGCCGGGGTTCGGACGCTTTCGGCGACAAGCCAGGACAAGCGGTCGGGTTCGTGGGCTGGGACAGGCCAGCGTCTCGCCGCCCGTTCGACGCCGTTAGGACCGATCACGCTGAGCACGAGGTCGCCGGTCACGGGCTTGCCGGTGTCGTTGAACAGCCAGAGATCCAGCTCGGCCGCCTCGCCCGGGGCGTAGGCCAACTTGCGGGGCTTGGCGACGGCCAGGACCGGCCGCAGGCTTTGGCTCATCAGGGCTGGATCGGCCTTGAAGCCGCGCAGCGCGTCGACGATGCCCGAGTGGTTCTCGATCGCGGTGCTTTCCCAGCCGGAGATGGCGGCGACGTCCACCGTTTCGCCCAACCGGATGTTCTCCAGGTAGTTGCGCCAGGCGTCGTAGGCCTTGGTCCCGACCGACAGGAACAGGGCCTCGGTCGTGGGAAAGGCCTTGCGGAAGCCCCAGCGGTCGAGGAAGGCGCTGGTCGCCCCGACGATCGCCTTGTGGTCTTCGAGGTCGTAGCTCTTGCCGCCCCTGGCCAGGATCTCGGCGACCATGGCCACGTGGTTGTCGGCGACGGCGCAGCCCTGCATCTCGCCGAACTCGACGATGAACGGCTTGCCGGTCTGGCGGTGGATGTAGTCGTCCTTGCCCGCGTAGAAGCGGTCGTACCACTGGTCGCCGGCGCCCTGGTGCTCGACCCACCAGCCGCCCCACTCTTCCACGTCCGAGCGGTAGTAGCGGTCGCTGTACGGCAGATACATCGCCTGGGCCGCGCCGCGCTTGACGAAGCCGTCGTTGAGGATGACCGCCCGGCTGGGATCGAGGTCGTGCATGGCCTTGAGCACGAACTGCACGTCGGGATTGGCCAGGTTCGCGCCGATCTCGTTCTGCAGGGTGTAGTGGGCCAACGACGGGTGCGAGCGGAAGGCCCGCACCATGGCCTGACACTTCTCGACCATGAACTGGCGGCTGAAGGCGTCGGCGGGGTTCAGGCTCTCGCCGGGCTTCAGGTCGCGGCCGATGGCGTGGCGGCCGCCGCCGGGCTCCATCACCCGCAACAGGCCCATCTCGTCCATGGCCTGGAAGACCTCGGGCTTGCCGACGTTGCGATGGAAGTGCAGCGCGTTGAGGCCGAGCGTCCGGGCCGAGGTCACCTCGCGGCGGGCCAGCGCCTTGGTCGGCCACAGGCCGTTGAAGCCCCAATAGCCCCAGGAGATCGCCGAATAGAGCCGGATGCGACGGCCGTTCAGCCGCAGCAGGGCGTTGGTCCCCACGCCCTCGACGCCGAACCAGCGGAAGCCGAAGCGGACCTCGTGGGTATCGACGTCCCGCTTGGTCTCCGCCCACGACAGCCGCAGGCGGTGCAGGCGCGGCGTATCGAGATCCCAGAGATCGGCCTTGGACGCGGTCACCGTGAAGCGGGCGCGCAGCCGGCGGCCGCCTTCGAGCGCTTCCAGGGTTTCGAGCTTGATGTCGGCGGCGACCGGCGCGCCCTGGTCGTCGACCAGAGCCGCTGAGGCCTTGGCGCGCAGCTTCGCAGGATCGGCGACGGGCTTTTCCAGCGCCACGTCCATGAAGGCCGTGACCGTGCGCGCTTCCGGGGTGTTCAGCACCCAGGCGTCGTCGATGCGGGCCGTCAGGGGATGGACGCTCAGCGTCAGGCCGCGATCGAGACCGCCGAAGCCGTGCGAGGCGAACAGCTTCACCTTGCCCCAGGCCATGGTGGTGCTGTCGCGCCAGTCGAACCGGCCGCCGGGATTGGTGATGCGGATGGAGAGGCGGTTGGCCTGGCCCGGCTGCATCGCCGCCGTCAGGTCGCAGGCGAAGGGCAGCTCCGACATGATCGAATAGCCGACCAGCCGCTCGTTCAGGAACACCTCGGCCCGCAACCGCGCGCCGCGCAGGTTCAGCAAGACGCGCTTGCCCTTGGCCGAAGCGGGAATGTCGATCGCCCGCGACCACCAGGACACGCCCTTGTAGGCGCCGTAGCGGGGCACGTCGTCGTCCTCGGCGTAGCGGTATTCGTCAGCGCCATAGGGCCGCGAGGCGAACTTGCCCCAGAAGTGCTCCTCCACCGTGGTCGGCAGGCTAACGGTGATGGCGTCGGTCGCCTTCAGCGCGCTCCAGCCGCCGGTCGGCGGATTGATCGGCAGGGCCGCCAGATCGACGGCGCTGGGCAGGTGCAGCGCGTCGTCCTTCCACGGCGCGGCCTGGTCGATCCACAGGCTCCAACCTTCGTCGGGCACGGCGAGAAGGTCGGCGGCCGACGCGGGCGCGGCCATGCCGGTCGCGGCGAGGCCGGCGCCGCCGGCGGCGAGGAAGGATCGGCGATCGAGCTTCACGGCAGCACCTTGCGGCCGGCGACGTCGAGACGGGCGGCGACGCCGGCGGGCTTGGCGAGGCCCGGACGCGAGACGGGCTGGCCGCCGCCGATCCAGAGATCGACCGCCCCGGCCTCGACCGCGCGCACGCCGGCGGCATCGACGACGCTGAGGGCCGAGGGATCGAGATCGAAGGTCAGGGTTTTCGTCTCGCCGGCCTTCAGCGCCACGCGCTGGAAGCCCTTCAGCGACCGGACCGGCGCGCCGGCGCTGCCGCGCGAGACATAGAGTTGGGCCACCTCGTCGCCGTCTCGCCGGCCGGCGTTGGTCACATCGACCGAGACCTTCAGGCCCTCGCCGGCCTTCACGGTCCTGGCCAGTTTCGGCTGGCCGTACTTGAAGGTCGTGAAGCTCAGGCCATGGCCGAACGGATAGAGCGCCTCGCCGCCGAAATAGCGGTAGGTGCGCCCGGCCATGCCGTAGTCCTTGAACGGCGGCAACTGGTCGGCCGAGCGGTAGAAGGTCAGCGGCAGACGGCCCGACGGATTGAAATCGCCAGCGATCAGCCCGGCCACGGCGTGACCGCCCTCGCCGCCCGGATACCAGGCCTCGACGATGGCCGGCAGCTTCTGGTCAGCCCAATTCACGGCCATGGCCGAGCCGTTCATCAGCACCAGCACCACCGGCTTGCCGGTGGCGTGCAGGCCTTCCAGCAGCGCCTCCTGCGGGGCCGGCAGGTCGATGCGGGTGCGGTCGCCGCCGGCGAAGCCCGGGGCGCGGACCGACATCTCCTCCCCCTCCAGCTTGGCGGTCAGGCCGCCGACGAAGAGGACGAGGTCGGCGTCCTTGGCGGCGGCGATCGCCGCTTCGGCGCCCTGGCTGGGGCGGCTCCAGGTCAGGCGCTGGTCGCCGCGGTCGCCGTCCTGCCAGGCCTCGACGGTGATGGCGTGGACCTGGCCGGCGGTCAGGGCGACGGCCCCTTCCGGCGTGGCGTCGGCCGGACGCTTCCAGGCGTCGACCACCACCTTGCCATCGACGATCACCCGATAACCGCCCTCGCCGCGCAGGGTGAAACGGTGAACGCCGGTCTCGGTCGGCTTGAGGTAGCCGGTCCAACGCGTTGACGTCTGGCGCTTTTCCCGCTGCGGACGCCCCCAGGCGACCTGGACGTTGGCGGCGGTGTCGGCCTTGGCCTGGCCGGCCAGCTCCAGGCCCAGGAAGGTCTCGACCTTGACGCCCTTGGCCGTACAGGCGGCGTCGGCGCAGAGGGCGTCGCTCGGCAGCGTCGCCATCGGCGCGCCGACTAGGCCCGTGCCTTCGACATAGGTGACCTGGGCGTCCGGATAGCGGGCGCGGACGCCAGCCAGCACGGTCACCGGCTTGGAGGGCGTGCCATTGTAGTTGCCGACCAGGGCGTCGAGGCTGTCGGCGTTGGGGCCGATGATGGCGATGCGCTTGGGCGCCGCCTTCAGCGGCAGCAGGCCGTCGTTCTTCAGCAGCACCATCGAGGCCTGGGCCGTCTTCAGCGACAGGGCGCGGTTGGCCGGCGTGTCATTGTCGGCCGGGGTGATGGCGGCGTAGGGACCGGTTCCGGGCGGGTCGAACAGCCCCAGCTTGATACGGGCGACGAACAAGCGGCGGACGGCCTGGTCGAGGTCGGCCTCGCTCATCAGCCCGGTCTTCACCGCCTCGACGATCGGACCGATCTCGGCGCTCTTGTCGGCGCCGAACTCGGCGCAGATCAGGTCGGTGCCGGCCTTGACGCTGACGGCCACGGCCTGGGCCGGCGTCTTCACGTAGCTGTGCGAGGTCGGCAGGAAGACGTCGGCGATGGCGGCGCAGTCGGAGACGACGTGGCCCTTGAAGCCCCACTTGCCGCGCAGGGTGTCCTTCAACAGGAAGTCGCTGGCGCAGGCGGGTACGCCGTCGACGGCGTTGTAGGCGCACATGACGGCTTCGACCTTGCCCTGCTTCACCAGGGCCTCGAAGGCCGGCAGGTAGGTGTCGGCCAGATCGTGCTTGGACGGATGGATGTCGTCGTGGTGGCGGTCGGCCTCGGGACCGCTGTGCACGGCGAAGTGCTTGGCGGTGGCGGCGGTCTTGTAGTGGGCCAGGTCTGGCCCTTGCAGGCCCTGGACGAAGGCTGTGCCGAAGGCGGCGGTCAGGTGCGGATCCTCGCCCCAGGTCTCCTGGCCACGACCCCAACGCGGATCGCGGAAGATGTTGATGTTGGGCGACCAGACGGTCAGGCCGCGATACTGGGCGACCGCGCCGTCGGGGTCGCGCTTTTCCAGGTACTTGGCGCGGAACTCGGTGGCGATGGTGTCGGCCACGTCGTGGATCAGGGGGACGTCCCAGGTGGCGGCCATGCCGATGGCCTGCGGGAAGACCGTCGCCTCGCCGGCCCGGGCGACGCCGTGCAGCCCCTCGCTCCACCAATTGTAGGCGGGAACGCCCAGGCGCGGGATGGCGGGCGCGGCGTGCTTCAGCTGGCCGGCCTTCTCCTCCAGCGTCATGCGCGAGACGACATCGGCGGCGCGGGCTTCGGGCGAAAGGCTCACGTCATGGAAGGCGTCGGCGGCGAACGCGGCGGCGGGCGCCGTGGCCAGCGCCAGGGCGAGCATGGAGACGAGGCCTAAGCGACGGCCGGGAACGGAAACACGCATCAAACATCGCCTCGGGAAGAGTTCAGGTCGCGCAGCAGCTTACGGTCAGGACGCCAGACGACGGCGCGTTCACCGCCGAGATCGGCGCGGGCGCCGCTGGAGGGATTGACCAGACCGTAGCGGCGCTTGTCGCGGATTTCGAAACGGCCCAGGCCCGGCAGCTCCACGGCCTTGCCCTCGAGCAGGGCCTGGTGGATCTGGCGGCACAGCGAGCGCGTCAGCATGTCGCCGACATCTGTCTGGAACGCGCGCCCGATGTCGAAGACGGGCTCCTCGGCGGGTCGGGCTTCAGCTTCGGCGCGGCCGTCCGGCGACGCTTGCGAGTCGCGTGCAGAGCTGTTCATGGCGCCGCCTCCCCTTCCCAATCGCGGCCTTTGTCGGCCGTCTCGCCCGGATAGCCACCGGTGTCATGATTGAAATAAGCATGTCGCAATCACGACGAAAAGCGAAAAAGGTACCGGTAACTTAAATAATTGCGGGAAATTTCAGCAAGTTTTCACCTGACCACGAACGACGTTTCCGCCTTGCCGATCCGCACAAGAAAATCGCGCCGGGTGCATATTTTTTGCCGCGCATTGATCCTGCGGACATTCGCCAGCATCGTCCGCCCACCGGCCAGAACCGGAGAAGTGGGGAGGCCCCGTGTCGAGGGCGGAGCGGCCAGAGGCTCGCGACAAATCCGAGCTGTGGGGGGCCGAGCTGTGGAAAGACCGGTCGGCCTATCGCCGCGCCTACGCCCAGGACTGGAGCGACCTGTGCGCCTTCCTGCGCGCGCGCTTCGGCGGCGGCCCGCCCGATCCCGAGGACGTGGCCCAGCAGGCCTTCCTGAAACTGGGCGAGCGGCCGTCGGACAAGACCCTGGAAAGCCCCCGCGCCTTCGTGTTCCGCGTCGCCATCAACCTTGCGCTGGACGGCCGGCGCAGCCGCCAGCGGACGGCGCGGCTGCTGGACGTCTCCGGCCCGGCCTTGGAGCCGGACGCCGCGCCCGACGTCGAACGGACCCTGATCGCGCGCGACGACCTGAAACTGCTGGAAAAGGTGGTGGCCGGCCTGCCCGAGCGCCATCGCCGCTACCTGGCCGCCAATCGCATCGAGGGGCTGAGCTTCGCCGAGATCGGCCGGCGCGAGGGGGTGTCTGAAGCCCTGGTGCGCAAGACCATCGACGAAGCCGCCGCCGTCTGCCAGCGCGCCCTGGCGCGCGGCGTCATCGACTATAGAGGCCTGTCCCGTGAACGCAGCCGTCGATCCTGACTCGCCGATCGGGCGGGAGGCCCGGGCCTGGGCCCTGGCGATGCTGGGCGAGCCGTTCCCACCGGAGCGGTCGGCGCAGCTGCGCGCCTGGCTGGACGTCGATCCCTCGCATGTCCGCGCCTACGAGGAGGCCGAGGCGCTGCTGCTGGCGCTGGGCCAGGTGGAGGCCCTGAAACGACCGACTGGGCGCTCTTCCCCTCGTCGCGCTCCGGTCGGCTGGATGGCCGCCGGCGCGCTCCTGGCCGCCTGCCTGGCCGCCTGCCTGGCCGCCGCCGTCGTGCTGGCGCCGCCGCCCGCGCCGTTCGAGGCCGGGACCACCGCTCGGCAGGTGGCGTTGAAGGACGGCAGCACCGCGGTGCTGGCGCCGGGCGCGCGCCTGGCCCAGGCCTCACGCTGGAACGATCGCGGCTATGTGCTGGAGCGCGGCGAGGCCTTCTTCGCGGTGCGCAAGGCAGACGGGCGGCGCTTCCAGGTGGCGGTCGGCGGCGCCGAGGTCGAGGTGCTGGGCACCCGGTTCGACACCCGGGCCGGGGCCGGCGGCCAGGTGCGGGTGGCGGTCGAGGAAGGCCGAGTGGCCGTCTACCAGGGCCGCGAGCGCCGTCAGGTCGCGCGGCTAAGCGCCGGCGACTACGTGCAGATCGACGGCGGCCGCGCCCAGACCGGCAAGCTGGCCGCGCCCGCCGAGGCGGCGGCCTGGCGGACCGGACGCCTGGCCTATGCCGACGCGCCGTTGGGCGACGTGGTCGCCGACCTCGCCGCCCGAGGCCAAAAGGTGCGGGCGACGCCGCGCGCCGCGCGCTTGCGGATCACCGCCAGCTTCCAGTTCGACCAGGCCGACCGCTTCATCGCCAGCCTGCCGGAGATCCTGCCGGTCGGCGTGCGGGTCGCGGCCGACGGAAGCCGTACGATCGACGCGGCAAAATGAGGATCGCGCCCGCGATCGGCGCGCTGGCGGTGGCTTGGCTGACAGCCTCGTCGGCCCATTCAGCGCCAGCCGACCGGCGGTTCCCCTTCGACCAGCCGGCCCAGCCGCTGGCGACGGCGCTGCTGGCGGTGTCGGCCAAGACCGGCGCACCGATCGCCGCCCCTGCCGCCCTCACGGCCGGACGGCGCGCGCCCAGCCTTTCCGGCTCGATGTCGCTGGACCAGGCGATGCGGACCCTGCTGGCGGGTTCGGACCTCGACTTCACGATCTCGACGGGCGGGGTCGTGTCGCTGAGGCGGCGCAGCGAGGTGGTGGTCACGGCGCCGTCGTTCAGCCGCCCGCCGGCTCCCGTGGCCGAGATGGAAGAGCTGATCACCGTCTCGGCGATCAGCGTGGTGGCCCGGCCCCTGGCCGAGCCGACGCAGGACGCGGCCCGCGACGCGCCGGGCCAGGTGGACGTACTGCTGGAGGAGCAACTTCGGGGCGCAGGCGCCCTGGGCCTGGCCGACGCCCTGCGGCAGATCCCCGGCGTGGCGGCCGGGCCGGAGGCCGGCGAGGCTCGCCAGATCGCCGTGCGCGGAGTCGGCGGCCGCTTCACCCGCGTGCGCGTCAACGGCATGGAGACCCTGGCGACTTTCGGAGCCAGCAACGCCATCGGCGGCACCAATCGCGGCCGGGCCTTCGACTACAACGTGTTCGCCGCCGACCTCTTCAAGCAGGTCCGCCTGCAGAAGACCGCCTCGGCCGACCTCGACGAGGGCTCTCTGGGGGCGACGGTCGACATGCGCACCCGCTCGCCTCTGGAGCTGCCCCGCCGGCATGCGATGCTGGCGGCCGAGGCCGGCTACCAGACCCTATCGGACCGCGTCCGCCCCCGGGTGTCGGCGGTGCTGTCGGGACACGACGCGGCCGGCAGGCTGGGCGTGCTGGTCTCGGCCGCCTATTCGGGCCGCTCGACGCTGGAGGCCGGGGCCAGCGCCGGCCAGTGGGAGACCGGAAACGCCGTCGCGCCTGGCTTCGGCTCCGCCCTGGCCCCGCTGGACCTGGCCAGCGTCAACGCCGCCCTGCACGCCCGCATCCCGCGCCTGGAACTGGTCGAGATCGACCAGCAGCGCCTGGGCCTGACAGGCTCGCTGGAGTGGCGGCCCAGCGAGGCGACGCGCGTGGCGCTGGACGTGATCTACGCCGAACTGCGCTCGAACCGGCGCGAGAACCTGTTGGAGAGCTTCACCTTCCGCACGCCGGGCGTCTGCGGCGTCCCGGCCGATCCGCGCTGCGGGCTCAACGCCGTGACGGTGACGAGCGGCGACATCGTCATGTATGGCGGCCGCAAGCCGGTGCTGATCGCCGGCCGCTTCGACGGAGTGGACGTGCGCTCCGAGGCCCGGCGCGACGAGTTGAGCACCGTCTTCCGCCAGACCACCCTGGCGGCCAGCCATCGGTTTCGGGAGGGCGTCGAGGGTCGGGTGCTGCTGGGCTTCAGCCGCTCGGACTTCAGCAATCCGGTGCAGCAGACGCTCTATCTGGAGCAGTTCGACGTCGACGGCTTTTCCTACGACTTCTCCGACGGCGACCGGCCGGCCCTGAGCTTCGGCGACGCGGCCCTGACCAATCCCGGCGCCTGGACCGCCAGCGAATTCCGGTCGGATCCCAACTGGGTGGACAACAGCTACCGGTCGCTGGCGATGGACCTGGAGGACCGCACCGGCCCGATCGACTGGCGCGTGGGCGTGCTGGCCAAGACCTATCGCAGTGTCGGGGCGGCGCGGATGCGCTCGGACGGCGGGATCGGCAACGTCAACAGCGTGCTGCCCGGCGGTCTTTCGGGCTTGTCGGTGGCCGACTACGCGCGGCTGGTCGGCCAGGGCGTCGACTTCGGCGTGGCCGGCGCGCCGGGCCAGTGGCTGGCCTTCGACGTGGCGCGGGCTCTGGCGGCGGCCTGCCCCGACGCGGCCTGCTACGAGACCGGCCCCGGCCCGGTGGCGGCGCTGAACTACGCGGTGACCGAGCGAGCCGACGCGCTCTACCTGCAACTGGCCGTGCCGCGCGACACGAACCGCCGGGTCTGGGGCGAGGCCGGGGTGCGGGCGGTGCGCACGGGTATCGAAGCCGGCGGACTGGATGTCGCCCCCGACGCCGGCCTGCGCTGGACGACGGCGTCGAACGCCTACTGGTCGGCCCTGCCGTCGATGAACCTGGCCTGGAGCGCCGTTCCCGATGTCGTGGTCCGGTTCGGCGCGGCGCGGGTCATGGTGCGGCCCGACCTGATCAGCCTGCGGCCGGGCGTGGGGCTGTCGACCACCGGGGCCAAGTCGGCCTCGTCGGGCAATCCGCACCTGCGTCCGACGCGGGCCGACGCCTTCGACCTGTCGGTGAACTGGCGGCCCAGGCCCGGCCTGCAAGTCACGGCGGCGGTTTATCGGAAGAACATCGCCACGACGGTGCAGTCGACGACGACCCGCCCCGCGCCATTCGCCGCCAATCCGTTCGGCTTGCCCGACAGCGTGGCGGCGGCGGCCTGCGGCGCGGCGCTGGACTGCTCGCCGACCTTGCCGATCTGGCAGTTCTCACGGCCGATCAACACCGGGCCAGGCCACCTGACCGGGGCCGAGGCCTCGTTCCGCGCCGCCTTGGGCGAGCATTGGACGGTGCAGGGCGCGGGCGCATACACCCGCACGGTGGTGCGGCTGCTCGACCAGACGGGGGCGTGGGTGGACATGCAGGACGCCCTGGGCGCGCCACGACTGGCGGCCAACCTGGCGCTGGCCTACCAGCGGCAGGGCCTTGAGGCGCGGGTCGCCGTCAGCCATCGCGGCCGCTACATCGCCACCATCCCCGCCCCCAACGGCGGCGACGTGGACGGGGTGGATCCGCTGACCACGCTGGACGCCGCAGCGCGGCTGGAGCTGTCGCCGAGCCTGACCCTGACGGCCGAAGCCTCGAACCTGGCCGGCGCGCCGCAGCGGCAGTTCAGCGACCGCACGCTGATCCCGACCTACCGCCACGACACGGGGCGAGAGCTGCGGGTGGGGTTGCGCTGGCGGATGTGAGAGCTCCTCTTTAGCTCGTCATCCCGGCCGAAGCGAAGCGTAGAGCCGGGACCCAGGGGTCGCCGCAGGACGCCTGCCTCAGCGAAGGGCGGCGAACCCAGTCGCCGCGCCCGGTCCCCTGGGTCCCGGGTCTGCGGCGCTGCGCGCCTCCGCCCGGGATGACGAGCTGAGAACTACCGATACCGGTAGAACCGCACCCGCTGAATCTGGAACTGATCGGGCGACAGGCGGATGTGGCGGCCCTGGTGGGTCTGGTCGCCGTTGAGCAGGCGGCCGGGGATCCAGCGGCCCTGGTCGTCGAACACCCCCTCCTCGGCGCGGTCGATCCCTGCCAGCGGCGGCCCCTTTCCCGCCCCGGCGAAAGTGACGACGATCCCCCGGCCGGCGATCAAGTAGTCCTCGGGGCCGACCTGGATGATCAGGCCGCCGTGGGTCGCGGGCTGCTGAGCGGCCTTGGACGTCCAAGGGTCGATGAAGCCGACCTCGAAGCGGTAGTCGCCCATCACCTTGCTGACGGGGGCGTCCTGCACCGTCCCGTCCTCCAGCACGCGCGGCTTGAAGCCGGCCATCGTTCCCTTGCCCTGGGCGGCCAGCAGGGTCGGCGTCAGCTGGCGCAGGACGGCGTAGGCGTCGGCGATGGCCTTCTGCTCGTCGGGGCTGACGCTCTCGATAGCGAAGGGCGAGAAGCCCAGGGCGTCGAGGTTTCCGAAGGCGTAGAAGGCGTTGGCCGGGGTTTCCGGGGCGCTGGCGTTGTTGGCCTCGGGGATGAACAGCGCGTTGTCGGGCCGCACGAAGCGGGCGGCCAGGTCGCTGAAGTTCGGGAAGTAGATGTCGGGCGACAGCAGATCCAGGCTCGGCGCGCCGGCCTTCCAGATGTCGAGCAGGTGCGGCAGCGGCCCGCCGCTGGGATATTCGCCGGGCTTCTTGCCGGTGCGGTTCAGGGCGGCGTTGACGTACATCGGCAGCGGATACGCGGCCTTGCCGGCGGCGGTGACGGCCTCGGTGTAGCGGGCGTAGGACCAGGCGGTGAACACCTCCTGCCCGGCCTCGTCGGCGCCGAAGACAGCGGCCCAGGAGCCCTTGTCCTTGCTCCCGTTGCGTTTCCAGAGGTCGCGCAGTTCCGGCTCCACGGCCTCGCCGCCGGTCTTCAGGCGCTGGATCAGGGCGGCCGGGACCTCGGCCGCATACGCCTTGTCGGCGGCCGGGCCGTGCTCGCGAGCCGAGGGCAGCATGCCGATCTCGTTCTCGACCTGGACCATCAGCACGGTGTCGCGATCGGCGTCGACCGCCTTGATGTGGGCCAGCAACGCCCCATAGGCCCGGGCGTCGGCCTTGCGGGTCTCATCCGAAAAAGCCGACAGGATCTCGACGCTCGAACCGTCCTGGGCCAGCACGCGCGGGAAGCGGGCCTGGTCGCGCTTCACCCAGGCCGGGACGTAGGTCGACATGCTGTTCTTCCAGGCCCCGAACCACAGGAAGACCAGTTTCATGTCCTGGGCCCGAGCGTCGGCGATCAGGTCGTCGACGCTGGAGAAGTCGTAGGCGCCCTCCTTCGGCTCGATCAGCTCCCACGAGACGGGGGCGAGCACGGTGTTGAGGTTCATGGCCTTCAGCCGCGGCCAGTGGCGGGCCATATAGGCGCGGCTGGAGGCGCTGGAGTTGCCGAGCTCGCCGCCCAGCACGAGCATCGGCTGGCCATCGACGACCAGGCGGGCGCTGGTTCCGTGCTTTTCCAGGCGGGGGATCTCGGCGGAGGCGATTTGCGCCGTCAGCAGCGAAACCACGGCCGCGCCCGCCCCGAACCACGTCTTCAAGCCCCTCACCCACGCCTCCCGCCAACGTTCTTTGTTACCGCTAGCATTCGGACGATGGAGGCCGGCTTGTCAACGAGAAGTCATACCAATCGCAAGAATGGTCCGACCAGTTAGGCAGGAACCATGGCGCGCGCCGCCGCGCCCAGCAGGCCGGCCTTGTCGAGATAAAGGTCGTGCGGCGGCATGCCGGCCACGCGCTCATTGATTGCCGAGCGGATCATGCCCACGCGCCGGCGCAGCTCGTCCGACGAGATGGTGTCGGCGACGGCGTGGTAGTCCTGCGGGATCAGCCCCTGCCCCGCCAGGATGGCGAACCAGTTGGTCTCCTTGAACAGCTCCTGCTGGCCGACCAGCACCTCGCCGCGGCTGCGGAACACCTCCAGCCGCTGGGTCAGGCTGTCGGGCGGCACCATGGCCTGGCACCAGCGCCAGAACTCGGTGTCGTCGCGCTCGGTGACCTTGTAGTGGGCGATGATGAAGTCGCGGACCTGCTCGTATTCCAGCGACATCTCGCGATTGAACTTGTCGACCACCCAAGGGTCGAAGCCGGTCTTGGGGAACAGGGCCAGCAGCTTGGCGATCGCGGCCTGGACCAGGTGGATGCTGGTCGACTCCAGCGGCTCCAGGAAGCCGCTCGACAGGCCGATGGCCAGGACGTTGCCGATCCAGCTCTTGCGGCGGCGGCCGGCGGTGAACTTCAGGACCTTCGCATCCGCAAGCGCCGCGCCGTCCAGGCGCTCGCCCAGCAGGCGCACGGCCTCGTCCTCGGCGATGAAGGCGTCGCTGAACACATAGCCGTTGCCGGTGCGGTGCTGCAACGGGATCCGCCACTGCCAGCCGGCCTCGCGGGCGGTGGCGCGGGTGTAGGGCGTCAGTTCGCCGGCCCGGACGCAGGGCATGGCGGCGGCGCGGTTGCAGGGCAGCCACTGGCTCCAGTCGTCGTAGCCGGCGCCGAGGGTCTCCTCGATCAGCAGGCCCCGGAAGCCCGAGCAGTCGACGAAGAAGTCGCCCTCAATCGTACGGCCGTCGTCGAGCACCAGGCGCGAGACGTGGCCGCTCTGCCCATCACGCTCGACGCCGGAGATCTTGCCCTCGACGCGGACCACGCCCCGGGCCTCGGCGTAGCGGCGCAGGAAAGCCGCGTAGAGCGCCGCGTCGAACTGGAAGGCGTAGTTGATCTTGGGCAGGGTCGCGAGACTTTGGGGCGGGGCGCGCAGGAAGCGGCCGGCCTTGGCGGCCAGGGACTCGGCGTTGAACAGGCTGTGGTCGGTCTGGCCGCTCTCGCGCATCCAGCGCAGCCAGAAGTGCTGGAAGCCGACGCCGTCCATGTCGGCGCCGTAGAGGCCGAACGGGTGGAAGTAGCTGTGGCCGCGCTTGCGCCAGTCGACGAACTCGATGCCCAGCTTGAAGGTGGCGTTGGTCTCGCGGATGAAGACGTCCTCGTCGAGACCCAACACCTTGTTGAACAGCAGGATCATCGGGATGGTCGCCTCGCCCACCCCGACGGTGCCGATCTGCTCGGACTCCACCAGGGTGATCGAATAGCGCTGCGTGCCGACGACTTGGGACAGGGCGGCGGCCGTCATCCAGCCGGCGGTGCCGCCGCCGACGACCACGATGTTGCGGACAGCTTGAGTCACGTGAACCTCAGGGGCGCGGGGGCGGCCGGAGCCGGACGCGGCGCGAGCGCGGCGAGCCTGGCCTCCAGCGGGCGCATCTGGCCCACCTCGAGCGCGATGCGGCGCAGGATGGTCTGGAAGACCTGGATCTGCTCGGCCTCGGCGACGCCTTCGGCCAGCGGGTCGTGAGCCTGCGGGATCAGGCCGTGGCCGATCATGCAGGCGGCCCAGTTGGCGGCCTGGTAGGCCTCGTCCTCGCGGGTCGGCACGACGCCGCGGGCGGAGAACAGGCGCAGCTTGGCGGCCAGGTCGGCGGGCGGTTCGACCGCGCGGGCAGCCTCCCACGGCGCGCCGGGGCGCTTGGCCAGGCGGTAGTGCATGGCCTGGAAGTCGCGCAGGCTGGCGGCGTGGGCGCGCACGGCGGCGTTGTAGGCGCCCGCCTCCGGCCCGCCGGCGGCGTCGACCGGAAACAGCGTCACCAGATGCGAGATCGCCGCCTGCAGGCTGTAGAGCGGTCCGGCGTCGGACGGATCGAGGGCGACCGCCGCCTCGCCCACGGCCACGCAGTTGCCGATCCACGGACGGGTCTGGACGCCGGGCGACAAGACCAGAGACTCGCCGGCCCGCCAGCCCAGGGCCGAAACGGCCTCGGCTTGCCGCAGCATGGCCGCCGCGTCGGTGGTGCGGGAGTCGTAGACCGCCAGGCCCGCCGTGCGGTCCAGCAGCGGATAGAACCCGATCCAGCCGCCGTCGACGGCCTCGATATGGGCGAAGGCCGGCGCCGGGCTGAGACGGCGACCGGCCAGCGGCAGGACACGGTCGAAGGGCAGCCAGTCCCTCCAGGACTCGAACCCCGCGCCCGGCATCTGGCCGATCAGGGCGCCATCGCCGGCGTCGATGAACAGGTCCCCGGCGACCCGCGTCCCGTCCTCCAGAACCACGGCGGCGATCAGGTCGTCCGTGCGGTCGATCTTCGTCACCGCGCCTTGGTCGACGGCGACGCCGGCCGCCAGGGCGTGCTGGCGCAGCAGCGCCGCATAGCCCGTGGCGTCGACGTGCAGGCCGACGCCCGGGACGGACAGCCGGCCGGGATCGTCGCCCTCGACGATGCGCCCCTGCTTGGCGGCGGCCGCGCCGAGCGAAAAGTCCTCCAGCGCCGTCTTCAGGCCGCGCCGGCGGGCCAGCACCCAGTGATGGGTGAAGTCGACATAGTCGATCGACTGGCCGTGGGTGTCGTAGGGATGCAGGAAGCTCGTCCCGTCGCCGGAAAAGCCCGAGAACCTCTGGCCGAGCGACGGAACCGCGCCGCAGCGCCGCGCGACCTCGCCCTCCGGCAGGCCCAGCAACTGGTGCAGATTGCCCAGGGCCGGCACGCCGGCGTGCGACAGGCCGGGCGTCGGCGGCCCGGTCTCGACGACGCGGACGGAAAGCCCGCCGGCCCCGAAGGCGCGGCGCAGGGCCAGGGCGGTCAGCCACGGGGTCGTGCCCCGGCCGACGACGACGGCGGTCTTCACCGGCCCGCTCACGCCATGGCCTCCGCGGCGGCGCGGGCCGGGATGGCGCAATGGCGGTCGATGAACTCGGCGTGGCTGGGCATGGCCGGAACCCGGCGGGCGATGGCCGCGCGCTGGCGCTCCATCTCGGCCAGGGTCTGGGCCAGGGGCGCGTTGTCGGCCATGGGATCATAGCCCTGCGGCGTCACCCCCTGCCCCAGCAGCACCGAGATCCAGCTGGGCATGGCGAACAGACCGTCGCGATAGTTGGGCGCGTGGCCGCGATGACGGAACAGCTCCAGCTTCTCGTGCAGGCTGTCGGGGATCGGCATCTCGCGGCACTGCTTCCACAGCGTCCCGTCGGTGCGGGTGTTGGCGTGGTAGTGCAGGATCAGGAAATCGCGCACGCGGTCGTATTCCATGTCGACCCGGCGGTTGAAGTCCTCGACCAGGGCCGGCTCGACCCGCTTGCCGGGGAAGAGCTTGAGCAGGTTCATGACCGCGATCTGGATCAGGTAGATGCTGGTGGATTCCAGGGGTTCGAGGAAACCGCTCGACAGGCCGGCGGCCATGACGTTGCGGGTCCAGGAGGCGGTGCGGCGGCCGGCCTTGAACTTCACCTGGCGCGGATCGTCCAGCGCCTCGCCGTCGAGATTGGCCAGCAGCACGGCGGCGGCCTCGTCGTCGCTGATATGGGCGCTGGAATAGACGTAGCCGTTGCCGGTGCGGTGCTGCAGCGGAATGCGCCACTGCCAGCCGGCCTCGCGGGCGGTCGAGCGGGTGAAGGGCGTGAAGCGGCCGGCGCGGGCGCAGGGCACGGCCCAAGCGCGGTCGCAGGGCAGCCAGTGGGTCCAGTCCTCGAACGGACTGTTCTCGACGATGGTGTCGGCGTCGCGCTTGATCTGCTGGGCCGACTTCAGCGCCGCGCGCTGGCCGGTGACGATCACGGTTTCGACAGCGTTGTCTTCGACGGTGTCGGAAGACGAGGCCTGGGATGCGGCCGGAGCGGTCGACACCGTCTCCTGCGCCAGGGCCGGGGCCGCGCTCAGCAGCACCGCGACCGAAGCGCCGCCCATCCATCCGGCCATGCGGATTCGCGTAGTTCTCATAGCTCGTCCCCTCCCAGGTCGCGCCGTGGGCGCGTCCCCTCAAGTTTCCAGGGCTTGCGTCCTGGCAATGACGGCGTTCGCCGCCGATGTGTGGGAAGCCTTGGCCAAGCGAGCTCGGCGTCGCGCTTCCTCCCGTCGCGCCCGTCTCGACGCGGGCGCTTATCGTTTCATAACCGCAGCAATTGTCCCCGCGCCAGCATTTTATAAAATTATTTTGTTTAATCGGCGAGCCTTGCCAACCGCTGTTGCCTGACAGACACATTCCGCCTTCCGTACGCCCCGCCGAAGGGTGACGACCTTCGAGGGGGAGGCTTCGCCAGTGAAACAGATCCGCGAATCGAACGCGGCCTCTCCGGAGGCGCTCGCGGCCCTGACGGCCGCCGCCGAGCCGGTGGTCATCCGGGGCCTGGCGGCGCACTGGCCGGTGGTCGAGGCCGGACGCCAGGGCCATGTCGCCCTGTTCGACTATCTCTCGGGCTTCGACGCCGGCCAGACGGTCGGCACGGTCTTCGCCCCCGCCGAGGCGGGCGGCCGGCTGTTCTACGGCGACACCCTGTTCGACATGAACTTCCGCAGCGGCCGGGCGCGGCTGGGCAAGACCTTCTCGTTCCTGGCCCAGTACGCCGCCAGCGGCGAGCAGGACGCCCTCGCAGCCCAGTCGGTGCCCACCTGGAACGCCCTGCCCGGCTTCGCGCAGGCCAATCCCCTGCCCTTGCTCGGCCCCGAGGTCGAGCCGCGGGTGTGGATCGGCAACCGCGTCATCGTCGCGGCCCACAACGACCCGTACGAGAACATCGCCTGCGTCGTCGCCGGTCGCCGCCGCTTCACCCTGTTCCCGCCCGATCAGGTCGAAAACCTCTATATCGGCCCGTTCGAACGCACCCCCGCCGGGGCGACCATCAGCCTGGTGGAGTTCGAGAACCCGGACCTGGAGCGCTTCCCGCGCTTCGCCAAGGCCCTGGAGGCGGCCCAGACCGTCGAGCTGGAAGCCGGCGACGCGATCTACGTGCCGTACCTGTGGTGGCACCACGTGCGCTCGCTCGATCCGGTCAACATGCTGGTGAACTACTGGTGGCCCGCCCACAACCAGGGCCGGGGCGCGCCGCGCGACGCCTTCATGCACGCCATGCTGACCCTGCGTGGCCTGCCGCCGGCCCACCGCCAGGCCTGGAAGGCGATGTTCGACCACTACGTCTTCCGCACCGACGGCGACGCGGCCGACCACCTGCCGGTCGAAGCCCGCGGCATACTGGGCGACCTGGACGAGATCGCCGGCCGCGAACTGCTGACCATCCTGTCGCGCGTGCTGGCGGAGTCAGCGGCGGCCAAGAAGAGTTAGGGTCCAAGCTCCCCCTGCAATTCCTCAGGTCGTCATCCCGGCCGCAGCGAAGCGGAGAGCCGGGACCCAGGGGCGGCCGCAGTGCGACGGCCACCGCCGGAGGGCGACCCCAGGCGCGGGACCCAGTCCCCTGGGTCCCGGCTCTGCGGCCCGCTACGCGGTCCTTCGGCCGGGATGACGATGATTTTCAGATTTGAAACCCTGCCCCTAGCGGCAGCCCGCGAACACCCGCGACTTCCGCGCCGTCTCGCCCACCCCGCCCGGGCCGTGGAAGAAGCGCTGGCCCCAGGGGGTCAGCCGGCGGCCGTCGAAGCGCTCGACGAGGTCGAGGTCGGCGACCTCGGGGGCGTTGCCCGACCACGACCAGGCCAGATAGCCGACGCCCATGGCGTTCGACAGGCGGAAGATGGCCTCCTCGTCGACCGGCTCGCCCCGGTGGTCGGGGCCGAACTCGCCGACGATCAGCGGCAGGCGGGCGTCGGCGAAGGCCTGGAGGTAGCGCTGCACGGCCTCGCCCGTCCCGTAGGCCTCGTACATGTGGACGTCGAAGACGAGGGCCTTCAGCGGATCGGCGGCGAAGAGCTCGGCGGCCTTGTCGCGCATGGTCCCCGAGCGGTCCTGGCCATAGTCGTGGGCGTCGATCACCAGGATATGGCGCAGGCCCGCCGCGCGCAGGGCGATCACCGCCGTACGGTGGGCCTCAAGCCACTGGCCCCCCGTGGTGGTTCCGGCCGTAGGCTCGTTGCCGATATTGACCAGGACGTAGTCCTCCTGGCCGCGCAGCACGGGGAGCAGGCTGATCCAATAGGCCACGGCCGAGCCGATGTGGGCAGCCTTGGGCTCCAGGCCGTAGCCGGTGGTGTCGTGGACTTCGAGAATGACGACCTGGCCGGCGCGGCGGGCCTTGGCGATGATCCGGCGGACGGCCCCCGGCGAGGTGCGCCGCCAGCGCGTCCCGTCGCTCAGAACCACCCGCACCGTGTTGGAGCCCAGGGCCGCCGACTCGCCGATGGCCTTGCCCGTGGCCTTGGGCCGCCAGGCGTGGGGAAGATTGACGCCGCGCGCTGTGAAGACGTCGCCGCAGGCGTCGACCAGCTTGCCGTCGCGCACGGAAAAGCCGGCCAAGGCTGGGCCCGCCGCTGAGATCACGGCCAGCGCCGCCCCGGCGCCCGCCCATCGCGCGATCCTCGCCCTCACCCGATCGTCTCCCCCGTTTGATCGGGCCGGACCGTGACGATGGCGCATCGTCGGCGCAAGGGATAAAAGAAAGAGACTTTGCTTATTGCCGCCGACCGATGTCGTCGCCCTGGGTGTCGCCTTCTCGACCAAGTCGGTTTCGTTATTCGTCCCGCAGGTGCTAAGCCAGACCGCAGATGAGCCAGTCGCCCAAAAGCCCCGCCCGCAAGACCTCGCAAGCAGGCCCCAGCCTGTCGGGCACGAATCTGGAGCGCGCGGGCGACTACAATCAGCGCGTCACCCTGCAGTCGATCCGCATCGGCGGCGCCAAGACCAAGCCCGAGATCGCCGCCCTGACCGGACTGACGGTGCCGGCCATCACCAACATCACCAAGCGCCTGCTCGACGACGGGCTGATCCTGGAGGCCGGCAAGCTGCACGGCGGCCGGGGCCAGCCGGCCATGACCCTGGCGGTCAATCCGGACGGCTGCTTCTCGATCGGCCTCAACATCGACCGTGACCACGTCACCATCCTGCTGCTGGACTTCGCCGGCCAGGTGCGGGCGCGCTCGACCTGGGAAGTGGCCTTCGCCGGGCCGGACGCCGTGGTCGAGTTCTTCGAGACCAACTGGAACGCCTTCCTCAAGACCGAGGGCGTGCAGGCCGAACGGATCATCGGCGTGGGCGTGGCCATGCCCGACGACATGGCCCGCGTGGACCTGCCCCACCGCCCCGCCGAGTACGGGGCCTGGAACAGCACCGACGTGCGCGAACTGCTGTCGCGCCGCCACGACCTGCCGGTGACCGTCGAGAACGACGCGGCCGCCGCGGCCCTGGGCGAGCTGCATTTCGGCCACGGCATGAACGCGCCCAGCTTCTTCTACGTGCTGGTCACCTCGGGCCTGGGCGGCGGCCTGGTGGTCGAGGGCGAGTATTTCCGGGGCGCGCAAGGGCGCAGCGGCGAGCTGGGCTTCCTGCCGGTGACCTCGCCGCGCATCGACGTGGCCACCTTGCAGGAGGCGGTGTCGCTGTCGGCCCTGGCCCAGTTCCTGGAGAACAACGGCGTCGTCATCACCGCGCCGGGCGAGCTGGAGACCCTGCCGGCCGAGGGCCAGGCGCTGGTCGAGGCCTGGATCGATCTCGCCGCCGACCTGCTGACTGGTCCAATGGTCGCCGTCAGCTGCCTGATCAACCCGCAGGCCGTCTACATGGGCGGCCGCCTGCCCGAGACCCTGGTCGACCGCCTGGCGCAGGCCCTGAACGCCAAGCTGGCCGCCGTGCCCGGCGTGCCGTCGCTGGCCCCGGTGCAGCGCGCCGCCCTGGCGGCCGACGCCCCGGCCATGGGCGCGGCCATCCTGCCGATCATCGAGCGCCTGCTGCCCTCGCGCGCGGCGCTGCAGAAGACCTGAGAGCACCGATGTCCGTAGAGATCGACGACCGCCTGGCCGCCGCCGCCTTCCGCCGGCTGGTCGAGCACCTGCGCCTGCGCACCGACGCCCAGAACGTCGACCTGATGGGCTTGGCCGGCTTCTGCCGCAACTGCCTTGCCGACTGGGTGCACGAGGCCTCGGAAGGCGCGCTCGACAAGGACCAGGCCCGCGAGGCGATCTACGGCATGCCGCAGGCCGAGTGGAAAGCGAAGCACCAGGCGCCAGCCAGCCCCGAGCAGCTGGCCCGCATGGAGGCCAGCGTGGCGCTGAACAAGAAGCTGCGGGGCGAGGACTAGGGGCGCCCCCCTACCCTCCCGCACACCTTTTATCGTCATCCCGGCCGCAGCGTAGCGGAAAGCCGGGACCCAGGGGCCGGCGCACTGCGGTCGCCCCTGGGGCCCGGGTCTGCGGCCCGCTTCGCGGACCTCCGCCCGGGATGACGAGCTAAATTGGATGCTAACCCAGCGCCGCCTTCACCGCCGCCAGGGCGACGGGCTCCATCACCGCGTAGCCGTCCTGGGTCGGATGCACCTGGTCGTAGGCCAGGCCCGGCTTCATGCCCGCCCGGCCGTCGTCCATCACCGCCGTGTAGTCGGCGAACACGCCCCCCTGCTCGGCGGCGAAGCCCCGGATCCAGGCGTTGAGGCGCGGGATCTCGACGTCGGGATGCAGGGCCGGCTTCCAGGGATAGGTCGCCGCCGGGGTGATCGAGCCGAGGATCACCCGGATCCCCGCCGCCTTGGCCAGGGCGACCATGGCCGACAGGTTGTTGCGGGTCGCGACCGGGTCGAACGGACCGGTGTTGCCGGCGATGTCGTTGGTGCCCGCCAGGATGTGCACAGCAGCCGGCTTGAGGGCGACGACGTCAGGCGTGAAGCGCAGCAACATCTGCGGCGTCGTCTGCCCGCCGATGCCCCGCCCGATGAAGCCGTTGGTCTCGAAGAAGCTGGGCCGCGCGTCCTTCCAGCCCTGGGTGATGGAGTCGCCGATGAACACGCAGCGACGGCGTTCCGCCGGCAGGGCCGCGTCGGTCGCATTGGCGTCGCGATAGCGAGCCAGCCACGGCCAGTCGGTGTGGAGGCGGACCTCCTCCTCGCTCGGCGGGGTCTGGGCCAGGGCCATCCCCGGCAAGGCGAGACCGGCGGCGAGCAGCAGGCGGCGGTTCATCGGACGGTCTCCACGCGGGGCTTCACGTTCCAGCCGCGCAGGGCGACCTTCATCCCCTTGGCGCCCGCCGGGAAGCGGATCTCGACGGTGCGGCTCTCGCCCGGCAGCAGCGAGACGTAGTTGTCGGAATAATAGGCCGGCAGGATGCGCTCGCCCTTGGCGTCGACCAGGGTCAGCTTGGCGTTCAGGGCCGGGGTCGCGCCGGTGTTGGCCAGGGCGACGGTCACGACGCCCTCCCCGTTCGCGGCCTTGCCGGCCTTGGCCGCCAAACTCACCGGTTGGGCCGGCATCTCTGACAGTCGCCGCTCGCCGGCGTCGTCCTGGCCGATCCAATAGAGGTTGCGCGACAGCACGGCGCCGTCGGCGGCGGTCAGGTCGAGGCGCACCACGGCCGCCTCCCCCGCCTTGAGGCCAAGGTCGAGCGTCCGGCCGGGCGTCACGGCGTTGGCGGCGGCGTCGACAGCGTCGGTCCGGTCGGACAACACCTTGCCCGACAGGTCGAGCACCCGGGTCCGCAAGCTCGCCCCCACCACCGGCGCGGTCGTGTTGTTGACCACCGCCAGCGCGTGATCGGCCAGGCTCATCTGGGCGTGGACGCGCTCCGAGGCCGTCTTGGTCCCGTAGAAGGCGCCGTGGGTGTCGTAGTCGTGGCTGAGGATCTGCCACATGGTCGAGGGCCAGGCCGGCTGGGTCATCCAGAGGAGACGGCCCGAGGACTTGGTCCAGAGCTCCTGGTTCATGCCCTCGAACATCGCCCGGTGGGTCTCGTAGTTCATCAGCTGGGCCTTGCGCTCGAAGTCCTCGAGGCTGGTCGGCGCGCCGAGCTTTCTGGCGATGGCGTCGGTGAAGGTCTTGGTCGCGCCGTTACCGGTGGGATGCCAGTCGTGATAGGCCCAGGTATCGCTGATCGGCCAGCGGTCGGGCGCGGGCACGGCGGCCTGGAAGGCTTCCAGGGTCGGGAACGACGGCGTGCCGACCTCGACCGAGAAGCCCTTGGCGTGGTCGCTGAAATAGGTCTCGGGCTCGCGGTAGTTATAGGGCCCGCTGTTCTGCAGGTTCACGCGGTTGGAGCTGCCGGTGTACCAGCGGGTGCCGTCCAGGTCGTGGACCAGGGCCTCCAGCCCCTCGTTGAGGATCGGCTGCGGCACGCCCTCGTTGCGGCCGAACCACAAGGCGATCGAGGGGTGATTGCGATAGCGCGCGATGACGTCGGCGGCGTTCTTCAGGAACAGCGGCACGTCCTGCGGCTCCAGCTGGTAGTCCTGGGTCGAGGCCCAGAAGTCGTTCAGCACCAGCAGGCCGTACTCGTCGGCCAGGTCGTAGAACGGCTCCTCGGTGTTCTGGCCCACCCAATTGCGGATGGTGTTGAGGCCGGCCTCCTTGTGCAGGCGGAAATAGGGTTCGAGGCGCTCGCGCTCGATGCGCTTGCGCCAGTCGTCCGTGCCCCAGTTTCCGCCGCGCGCGGCGATCTTCACGCCATTGACCTTCAGCACCAGGTACGGGGCGAGGCCCGTCTCGGGCACGTCCTTGACGGCTTCCGAGGCGTCGCCCTGGGCGGTCAACGAGGTCGCCCAGCCGTCGACCACCTTGCGGATGCCCTCGTGGGAGCCGTCGGTGACGTCCTGACCGAGTTGCCGGGCCTTGCTGAAGTCCACCTCGACGCGGCGCAGGTGGCCGGACGGGTTCATCAGCGACAGTTCGTAGGTGATCTGGCGAATGCCGAAGCGCAGACGCTTCTCGTCCGAGGGCTGGCCGTCGACGGCTGCGGTCAGGACCAGCTCATGCAGGGTCTGGTCGCCGTAGCCGTTGGGCCACCAGAGCCTGGGGTTCGGGACGGCGAGTTGCGGGAATTCGGCGGGCGTCAGTCGAACCTGGCCAGCGCCGTGCGCGACGGTCACCGTCTTGCTGACCCGAACGCCGTCGAAGGCAGCCGTCACCGTGGCCTGTACAGGATGGTCGGACAGGTTCTCGACCGGGGCGACGATCTCGATCTCGGCCAGGCTGTTGTCCGCCTTCGGCAGCGTGGTCACCACCTGCGGGTCGCCCAGGCGCGCGTCACCGGAGGCTTCCAGCACCACGTCCTGCCACAGGCCGGTGTTGCGGTCGCGGACGCTGGGGATCCAGTCCCAGCCCTCGCTGGCGACGAAGGTCGGGCCGTCCAGGGCCATCATGCCGCCGTTCTCGCCGACGCCGGCGGTGAGCGACTCCTCGTGCGCCAGGCCTGGATGGGTCGGCGGCGAGACCTTCACGGCCAGCACGTTTCCGGTCGGCTTCAGCTTGCCGGCAATGTCGAAGCGGCCGCGCGCGAAGGCGCCATTCATGTCGCCCAGCTTTTCGCCGTTCAACCACACCTCGGCGGCGTAGTTCACCCCCTTGAAGGTCAGGCGCGGGCGCTTGCCGGCCACGGCGGCGGGGGCGTCGAAGGTGGTGCGGTACCAGTAGGCCTGCTTGTTCAGGCTTTCCGGGATGGCGGTGTTGTTGAGGCCGTAGTCGGGGTCGGGATAGACGCCGCGATCCACCAGGGTAGTCAGGACGGTGCCGGGCACGGTGGCGGCGTACCAGGCCTTGGCGTCGAAACCTGGCGAGGTGATCGCCTCGCCGTCCGCCTCTACCTTCGGAGCCTCGACCAGGCTCCAGCGCTTGAGGGTCCAGGCGCCGGGGCCGGCATCGACCAGGGCCGGGCCGGCATAGGCGGGCTTGGCGACGGGGGCCGAGATCGCGCCCTTGCCCTGGGGACGGGTCCAGGCCTCCTGCGGGCTGATCTGGCCGTACATCTGGCGCACCTGGACGGGCCAGGTCGGGCTGCCGGTCTCGAACACGATGAGCGGATCGGGCTTGGCGGCGGCCAGCGCCTTCACCTCATCGGCCGACAGGGCGCGAGCCTCGGCGCGGAAACCCGCCACCTGGCCGGCGAAGGGCGCGAAGCCGGCGGCCTTGCGCGGACCGAGGGCGACGAGCGCGGGCGTCGCGGCGGCGGGCGCGGCCCCTTGCCCAGCCGGCTTGCCGTCGACATAGAGGGTGACCTTGGCGCCGTCCGAGACGGCGGCGACGAAGCGCCAGTCTCCGGGCCTGGGCGCCTCGCCGCCCCGGGTCTGGGTTCCAGCGGCGACAGCGGCGAAGCCGTCGGGTCCGACCGCGAGGAAGCGGCCGCTGGCCGGATCGCCGATCCCCGCCGCCAGGGCCGGAGCCGTCGACGGTTCGGCAACCTTGACCCAGGCCGACAGCGACCACGGCGCGCCGGCTGGCAGGATCTGGCCTTCGCTGGCGCCCGCCAGCGGGCGAGACAGGCCGTCGCCACCGGCCGGGAACTCGGCGTTGTAGGGTCCCCAGGATTGGGCCAGTGCGGCGGAGGCCAGCAGAGCCAAGGCGCAGCCGGTGAGCAGGCCATGCTTCAAGACGGACTTCGAGCGGGTCGTCATTTCCGTTTCCTCCTCCGCGCGCGGCTTGGACGCCGCTTGTTGCTGGGTGTTCTAGGGCCGGGTCAGGAACCGGCAGGCCGGCTCGTCGCCCTCCTCCGCCCTTGGCCCGTCGGGGGCGAAGACGAGGCGGCGGGCCGCGCCGTCCTCGGCCGGCCAGGGTGGCAGGCCGGCGGCGTTGGGATCTCCCGTCCGGGCGAAAGCGGCCCAATAGGCCTGCATCGGGGGGCGGCCCTCAGCGGGACGGTCGAAGACGTTGGTCAGCTCCGAGCCATGGCCGACGACCGCCTGGCCAGGCGGCGGAACGGCTAGCTCATAGCGCCAGACCTCGCCGCCGGCCTTCAGGCGCAGGGCGGCGACCGAGGCGGCGGGGCAGCGGAACATGCGGTCTGTGGCCAGCTGCAGCACGGCGTCGCCACGCAGCGGATCGGCGGCGGGCGGCGGATCTCGGTCAAGGCCGTAGAGCGCCAGCACCTGCGGGGCCCGCGCGCCGAAGGTCGCGCCGATCCAGGCCCGCGCCTGTTTCGGGTCGCCACCGAACAGGGCGATCTCGCGGGCGCTGGAGCCGATGATCATCGGCTTGACGGCCGGGTCGGCCAGCAACGCCTCGGGCGCCTTGGGCAGCACGACGCCATCGACAACCGCCTGGGTCCAGATGAAGCCCTGGTCGTCGATCGGCGCCTTCAGCCCTTCGGCGGCCTTGAGGAGTTCTGGACCCGCGACCTTGCGCAGATCGGCCAGCGACCGCGCGCCGACGCCCTTGGCCAACTGCAGGCCGATCGCCTCGTTCTGCTTCAGGCTGCGCGGCGCAAAGCCGAAGCCCGGCAGGCCGCTCTGCAGGATTCCCCGCGCGAACAGGCCCCGCGCCTGAGACGACAGCATAACGAGACCCACGTCCTGGCCGCCGGCCGAGTGGCCGAACAGGGTGACGTTGTCGGGGTCGCCGTCGAAGGCGGCGGCGTTGTCGTGAACCCAGCGTAGGGCCGCGATCAGGTCCATCAGGGCGTAGTTGCCCGAGGTTCCGCCCTGCTCGCGGGTCAGGCCCGGATGCGACAGGAAGCCGAACACGCCCAGGCGGTACTGCACGCTGACCAGGATGACGCCCTGGTCCACCAGGCTGGACTCCACCGTGCCCGCGCCGGAGCCGGCGTGGTTGGCCCCGCCGTGCACCCAGACCATGACCGGCAGCTTCGCCCCGGCTGCGTGCTTTGGAACCCGAATGTCGAGATAGAGGCAGTCCTCGCTGGACCGCGCGGCGTCGGCGGCGTTCCAGCCGCGCGAGGTCTGGAGGCAGGCGGGGCCGGACCTCAGGGCCGGGCGCTCGCCGGCCCAGGCCGGGAGCGGGCTCGGCGCCTTCCAGCGCAGATCGCCGACCGGCGGGCGGGCGAAGGGCACGCCGAGAAAGGCCGTGCTTCCGTCAGCCCGCTGCTCGCCGACCAGGACGCCGGCCTTGGTCGAGACCCGCGCCGGTTCGGCGGCCGCTTGAGTTGCCAGCGCTGTCAGCAGCGCCGCGAGAAGGAGGCGGGGCGTCCGCATCGGGCGATCCCTCCTCCTGGCGCCGTCAGGCGGCGACATCGCTGGACCAGTCGGCCTGGTTCCACAGCCGGGCCGCGCCGCGCACGCCCGAGGAGTCGCCCCAGCGCGCCTTGACGATGCGGCTCTCCCAGCGGTCGGTGAAGACATGCGGCCCCACCAGGCCCGGCAGGCGCTCGTACAGCACGTCGACATTGGACATGCCGCCGCCCAGCACGAAGACGTCCGGATCGACGATGTCCGCGATCACCGCCAGGCCCCGGGCCAGGCGGTCGAGATAGCGGTCGAGGGCGGCCTGGGCGACCGGGTCGCCGCCGGCGGCGGCCTCGACGATGGCCGCGCCGCTGAGATCGGCGCCGCCGTGCTCTCGGAAGTCGCGGCGGAAGCCGGTGCCCGAGATCCAGGTCTCCAGGCAGCCGTTGCGGCCGCACCAGCATTGCGGACCGGGGTTTTCCTCGGCCTTGGGCCAGGGGAGCGGAACGTGGCCCCACTCGCCGCCGACGCCGTTGCCGCCCTCGACCAGCTTGCCGTCGACCACGACGCCGCCGCCGCATCCGGTACCGATGATCACCGCGAAGGTCACCCGCGCCCCGGCGGCCGCGCCGTCGGTCGCCTCGGACAGGGCCAGGCAGTTGGCGTCGTTGGCCAAGCGCACCTGACGATCGAGCGCGGCCTCCAGATCCTCGCGGAACCGGCGGCCGTTCAGGTAGGTGGTGTTGGCGTTGCGCACGAGGCCGGTGCGCGGCGACACCGAGCCCGGAGCGCCGACCCCGATCGTGCCGCGACCGCCGGCCGCCTGCTCGGTGCGGGCCACCAGGTCGCGCACGGCGGCCAGAGCGCTGTCGTAGTCGCCGGGCGTGGGGGTGCGGAGGGTCGAAAGCACGCGACCGTCAGACGACAGGGCGGCCGCCTCGATCTTGGTTCCGCCGAAATCGATCCCGATCTGGATCACCCAACACTCCCTGTCGCACGCTCGGCGACTGTGCGCCGTCACATATTCCGCCGATGGCTTACCCTGCGTCCGCTGGGCGCGCCATAATTAAAAAACACTTTTTATTTATTCATAAGGTCACGGCGAGACCGTGACCATGACCACGCCGTGCGGCGCGACCTGCGCCGCGTAGCCGCCCTTGCGTGGGCCAAGGTCCTTGGCCGTCCAAAGATCACGAACTCTGCCAGACAGAGTAGCAGGATAGTCGAGCATCGGCCAGTCCACGCGAACCTCCGCCGGCGCCGCGCCGCGATTGAGCAGCACCACCGCCCGGCCGCCGCCCTTCAGCGGCCGCGCCCAGACCTCCAGGTCGCCCTGTTTGGAAACCCGCCGCGCCTGGGCGCCGAGCGGATCCTGGTCGACGGCGATGACCTCCTTGTTGGTCAGGATGGCCTTGGTGTCGGCGTCCATGTGGCCGATGTCGTTGCCGGCGATCAGCGGCGCGGCCAGCATGGCCCACAGGCTGAAGTGGGCGCGGTATTCCTCGGTGCTCATGCCGCCGTTGCCGACCTCGAGCATGTCGGGGTCGTTCCAGTGGCCCGGCTTGGCGTAGGGGTGAAGCTCGGCCTGCTTGTCGAGAATGTTGAGCATCCCCAGGCTGTAGCCCTTCACGCCCTCCCAGGCGTCGTAGATGTCGCCGGTGGTGCGCCAGAGATTGCCAACCTGGGCGCCCCACAGCCACGGCTTGGAGCCGCCCCACTCGCAGATCGAGAAGACGATGTCGCGGCCCGTGGCCTGCAGCGCGGCCGACATGATGTAGTAGGACGACGGCGCGTCCTGCGTGCCGGCCATGCACCAGTCGTACTTCAGGTAGTCGACGCCCCAGGCGGCGTACTGGCGGGCGTCCTGGTATTCGTAGCCGCGGCTGCCGGGACGGCCGGCGCAGGTCTTCAGGCCGGCGTCGGAATAGATGCCGAACTTCAGGCCCTTTGAGTGGATGTAGTCGCCCAGGGCCTTCATGCCGCTCGGGAAGCGCTTGGGGTCGGGCTGGATGTCGCCGCGCGCGTCGCGCTCGCCGTGCCAGCAGTCGTCGATGACCACGTAGTCGTAGCCGGCGTCCTTCATGCCCGACGAGACCATGGCGTCGGCCATGCGCCGGATCAGGGTCTCGTCGACGTTGCAGCCGAACTTGTTCCAGCTGTTCCAGCCCATCGGCGGGGTGCGGGCCAGGCCGTTGTCGGGCAGCGGCGGCGGCGGATCGTCGGCCAGGGCCGGCGTCGCTGCGGCCAGCAGGGCGGCGGCCGCCAGGGTCGAGACGAGGCGCTTCATGGGCTCACGCGGAAATGGGGAGAAGAAGGAAGACGGTCCGCCGATCCCTTGGCTCCCGCGTGCAGGAAATATGGGAAAGGCGCGGGTGGATCGGCGGACCGCGAGGCGACGAAGGCCTCAGTCGTTACTGCGGGAAGATCGGTTGCGCGGGCTCGCGCCAGGGCTAGGCCTGAAAGTCATGGTTCCCTCCCGGATCCTGGAGCGGCGTCGAGGCCGCGTCCGGATCGCTTGAGACCGAAGTCATCACGTTCCGCGGGGGCGCGTCAATAGAATAAATAAATTTGCTTTTGTTTTTAGCGGTACCATTCAGCGAACGTAGACGACGCCCACCCGCAGGCTGCGCGGCGCGTCATAGCTGGTGGTCCCGTCGCCGGTGCGGCCGGTGGCGACCTCGGCGTCGAGGGCGTTGCGCAGTTCGAGCTCCAGGCGGGTCGAAGCGTTGACGGCGTAGCGGGCCGAGAGGTTCAGGGTCGTGGCGGCCTGGAGACGGCGGGTGTTGAGGTCGTCGTCGAACCGCGCGCCCTCGTGGCGGGCGGCGAGGAAGAGGTCCAGGCGCTCGGCCGCCTTCCATTCAAGACCAGCCGAAGCCGCCAGGCGCGGGGCCTGGGCGGGGCGCTTGCCGGTCAACTGCGGGGCGTCGGCGCCGCCGTCGACCTCGGCCCTCGTCGCCATCACCGCGCCGGTCAGGGCGAGGCGCTCGGAGAGGTTGGCGCGGCCTTCCAGTTCCAGCCCGACGGCGTCGATGCGGCCGACGTTCTGGCGCTGGCGCAGCACGCCGCCGGCCGGGATGAAGCCGGCCGTCGGGAAGGTGGCCGGCCCCGTCCCGATCGTGACGTTGGCCACCGGGTCGTCGAGCCGGTTGAGGAACAGGGTGGCGGTGAGGCTCCCTGCCCTTCCCTCCACGCCGCCGCCGGCCTCGACGCCGTAGAGGCGCTCGGGCTTGAGGGCGGCGTTGGCTTCGGTGACGTCGTTGCCGACACGGAACGGGCGGTGCAGCTCGTTGAGGCTGGGCGGACGGAAGCCGGCATAGGCGGCGGCGCGCAGGAAGCCGGGTCCGAGATCGCGGCGCAGGCCGACGCGGCCGGTGGGCGTGGTCGCGCTGCGGCCGGCCGGGGTCTCGTCGAGCGTGGCCGCGCCGGTCTGGGCGTCGAACTCGCGGCGGCGGGCGTCGAAGGCCCGCCAGTGGTCGAGGCGCAGGTCGCCGGTGGCGAGCCAGGGTCCGGCGGTCCAGCTGGCGTCGGCGTAGATGCCGGCCGTGGTGGTGCGACCGCCGGCCTCGCGCAGGCGGGTGAACTGGCCGGACATGTAGCGGAAGCGCTCGTGGGTCTCGCCCTCGGCGGCGCGGACGTCGGCGCCCAGCTCCCACTCGATCGGACCGCGCACGCCGCGCAGAGCGGCGTTGAAGCCAAAACCGTAGGCCGGCGTCTCGTACTGGTCGTTGGCGGGGGTGGTCGAGGCGCGGCCGGTTCCGACGGCGACCGAACGGTTCTGCAGGTCGCTGACCAGGGTCCAGGCCTGCAGCCGCCACCCTTTCCGGTATGGCGACGGCGCCTGGGCGAGGGTCAGGCTGGCCTGGGCGCCGCGTGAGCGGGCGTCGGCGCCGAACAGGCCCGAGCGGCGGTTCTCGTCATAGGCGGCGACGCGGGCGGCCAGGGCCGGGCCGGCGGCGAGACGCGTGTCGTAGCGCAGGGCCGCCGACCAGGCCTGCATCGCCAGAGCCTCGTCGGCCGCGCCGCGTCCCTCGCGGACCGGGGTCCAACCGTCGGAGCGCTCGGCCGAGACGCTGGCCAGGACGCCGCCGGCCCCGGCGGTGACCGCCGCGCGGCCGTAGCCCAGTCCGCCGGCCTCGGCTCCGGCCTCCAGCACCTCGGCGCCGCCGTCGCGTCCGGTCAGGGCGACGACGCCGGTCAGGGCGCCCGCGCCATAGGCCTGTGCGCCGGCCCCACGGACGATGCGGACGTCCTGGATGGTCTCCGAAGGCAGGCCGCCCCAGATCACCCAGCCGCCGAACGGGTCGTTCTGCGGCACCCCGTCGAGGGTGACCAGCGCCCGCCCGGCCCCGGACGGCGCGATGGCCCGCAGCGACAGGCCCTGCGTGGTCGGATTGGCCGCCAGGCTGGAGGTGCGCCGAAACAGCGACACGCCCGGCGCCCGCGCCAGCTGCTCGTCGAGCCGGGTCGAGCGCGCCCAGGCCGGATCGGCCAGGGTCGAGATGGCGAAGGCCCCCTCCCCCGCCGACGGCGGCAGGCGCGCGCCGGTCACGATGACTTCCGATACAGCCGTTGCGGAAACGGGTGTCGCCTCGATGGGGGCGTCGAACATGGCGGCTCCAGGGCGGCGACAGACTCGGGGGACGACTATAGCCGCCCCGACGCGGAGAAACGCCCGTGTCGGTGAAAGGCCTTCGACGTCATCAATCCGTTTTGAAATCGTCGCATAAGCCACCCGCCGGCCGGGGCTGGCCGCGCCAACCCGTCTGAACGACCCTGGGGGATCCACGGAATGACCCATCTTCGCGCCAGCGCCGCCGTCGGCGTGCTCGCCTTCCTGCTCGGCGCGGGATCCGCCCTCGCCGAGGCCCCGGCCGTCGCGCCCGTGATCTCGACCGCCCCGACCACCGAAGGCGGCGCCAACGGCGTGGCCCTGCTGCGCAATCCGGCCGCGCCGGAGAAGAGCCTGATCGCCGCCACCGGCGAAGGCGGCGGGCTGGAGCTCTACGGCCTGGACGGCCAGCGCGTGGGCGCGATCCCCGGCGGCGAGGTCTATGGCGTCGATGTGCGCGAACACGAGGGCAAGCCGCTGGTGGCCCTGCTCGATCGGAAGGGCGGCCGCCTGCGCCTGGCGGCCTACGATTTCGCCACCGGCCAGGCCGCCAATCTCGACGCCAAGCCGCTGAGCCTCGACTACGCCGGCGAAGGCGTCTGCCTGTGGCGCGGGTCGCGCGATCGCTCGCTCTACGCCTTCACCCTGGGCGTGGCCGGCCAGATGGACCAGTGGCTGCTGTTCCCCACCGCCGACGGCAAGCTGGACGGCCGTATCGTGCGCCGCCTGCACCTGTCGTCCGAGGCCAAGTACTGCGTCGCCGACGACGTGACCGGCGCGCTCTATGTCGCCCAGGAGGCGGTCGGGATCTGGCGCTACGCGGCCGATCCGGAATCCGATCCCGTGCCGACCCTGATCGACGCCAACCGCCTGGGCCAGATCGCCGGCGAGGTGGCGGGCCTGGCCTTGGTCGACGGCGGCGAGAACGCCCGCTTCCTGGTCGCCGCCAACGCCACGGCCGGCGACTACGCCGTCTATGACCGCTCGCAGGACGACGCCTTCACCGGCCTGTTCCGCATCCAGGCCGACCAGCAGAACGCCGTCGAGAACCCGTCGGGCCTGTTCGCCCTGCGCGCCCCCCTGGGTGATCGCCTGCCGGCCGGCGCCCTGCTGGTGGCCGACGACCGCAAGTCGGGCGCGAACATGAAGGTCGTGTCGTGGGCCGACGTCGCCGCCGGGCTGAAGCTGGCCGCCGGCGATGCGGCGGGCTCCAGGCCCAAGGCCGACTTCGCCGTGGTCCGCCCGACCATGGAGACCACGCCGGTCGCCCATGACGGCGACGCCGCCGACGATCCGGCCATCTGGGCCAACCCGGCCGATCCGGCCAAGAGCGCCATCATCGCCACCGACAAGAAGGGCGGCCTGCTGGTCTATGGCCTCGACGGCAAGCCCTTGCAGTACCTGGCCGACGGCAAGATGAACAATGTCGACCTGAGGTCCGGCTTCAAGCTGGCCGGCAAGGACGTGATCCTGGTCACGGCCAGCGACCGCACCCACAAGTCGATCGCCATCTACACCCTGGACCCGGCCACGCGGCAGCTGACCTCGGTCGCCGACGGCGTGCAGGCCACGGAGCTTTCGGACCCCTACGGCCTCTGCATGTATCGCGGCAGGAAGGGCGCGACCTACGTCTTCATCAGCGATCCCGACGGCCTTGTGCGGCAGTGGAAGCTGGTCGCGCAGGCCAACGGCAAGGTCCGCGCCGTGCAGGTGCGCGACGTGAAGTTCGACACCCAGACCGAGGGCTGCGTCGCCGACGACGAGACCGGCGCCCTCTACGTGGCCGAAGAGGACGTCGCCCTTTGGCGGCTGGGCGCCGAGCCGTCGGACAACCGCGCGCCCAAGGCCGTCGACCGCGTGGCCGCCAACCCGGCCCTGAAGGACGACCTGGAGGGCGTGGGCATCTACGCCCAGCCGGGCGGCAAGGGCTTCATCGTCGTCTCCAGCCAGGGCAACGACAGCTACGCCGTCTATCGCCGCGAAGGCGACAACGCCTATGTCGGCAGCTTCTCGGTGGTCGCCGACGGCGCCAAGGGCGTCGACGGGATCTCCGAAACCGACGGCCTGGAGGTGACCAGCGCCTCACTGGGCGCGGGCCTGGAAGGCGGCGCCTTCGTCGCCCAGGACGGCCGCAACGTCTTCCCGCCCGAGCACCAGAACTTCAAGCTCGTGCCGTGGTCGGCGATCGCCGGGGCGTTGGGGTTGAAGTAGGCGGTTCATTGACAAGGCACTTCTCGCTCCGAAGGCCTTGGCGTCCAAGATGCTCCCCCTGAAGGGGGAGCTGTCGCGGAGCGACTGAGGGGGAAGTTGCTGATGAGCTGGCGGCGGTCTCGACGTCGACGGACACTTCCCCCTCCGGCCCTCTGGGCCACCTCCCCCTTCAGGGGGAGGATCTTTGGGCGCGACCTTACGACCACGCGCCTTCGCTGCGAGTTGATGGAGAGGGCGCGGGGCGTCCGGGCCACGCCCGGAGCTGTGAGTTTGAATACCGTTTCGACGAAGCCTTGACGCCCCGCGCGATCGTTCTTGCCCTCAGGCCGGGGCGCGCGGGCCTTTTCCGCCCTTCACCCCCTTCGGCGTATGCCTTCCCCGGAACCGGGCTGTAAGCTTCGCTAGCCATCGCGTGCAGACAGAAGGCGCCGGAGCGGACCCTCGGACGGGCGGGAGCCGATACAGGCAAGCTCCCGATGGATGGGTTTACGTCCCCCATCCTCATTTAAGCCGTTCGGCCCTGCTCACGCAGCTCCGGCGGCCCCGCTCGATCGCATCGCCGTCGCACGCTTCGGGCCGGATCCTTGCGCCCTCTCCCTGCGACGGGACAGCTCTGATTATGCAGCGGGTTTCAGCGCGTCTGATCCAGAACGCTGAGAAAGTTGCAAGGGGTTGGATTGGTTGGGGTCTTTGGCGAGGCCGCCGGGGATTGAGCAAGCTCTATCCCGGTCAGCGATCCTTCTCCCCTTGCGGGAGAGGGATCAGGTTTCGCGGGATTTTACGGGGAAGAGGTAGTCCCATCCAAATATCCCATATAATGAGATGTAAATTCACAAAGTGACTATCCAATCCTCCGGATCGCCCTATGGTCTGACCAATTCGACCTAGCTGCCTGACAGCGAAGCGATCTGGAGGAAGCTCATGCGGCTGGCGTCGCTCGTCATCGGCTTGGCGGTGGTCGTCCTGGCTCTGCCCGCCTGGGCGCAGGACACCTGGATCAGCGACAAGGCCTCGCGCGGCGCGTTCCAGATCGCCGGGGTCGAGATCCTCTATTCGGAAGGCGACGCCCCGGTGGTGGGCCTGGCCGCGCGGGACCTGCGCGACGACCTCGCGGCCGTCACCGGCAAGACCCCTCGCCTCTCGACGAATGCGCCCCAGGGCCGGACGGCGATCCTGGTCGGCACGCTGGGCAAGAGCCCGCTGATCGACGGCCTCGTGCGCGACAGGAAACTGAAGGTCGACGACCTGCGCGGCCGCTGGGAGGGCTTCCTGATCACCTTGGTCGAGAACCCCGCGCCCGGTCTCGACCGCGCCCTGGTCATCGTGGGAAGCGACCGAAGGGGGACGGCCTATGGCGTCTACGACCTGAGCCGCGCCATCGGCGTCTCGCCCTGGACCTGGTGGGCGGACGTCAGACCCCAGAAGCGCAAGGCGCTCTATGTCGCCGCCGGAACCCGCCGGGTCGAGGCGCCGTCGGTGCAGTACCGCGGCATCTTCATCAACGACGAGGACTGGGGCCTGCAGCCCTGGGCGGCCAAGACCTTCGACCCTGCCTATGGCGACATCGGCCCGAAGACCTACGAGAAGGTGTTCCAGCTCTTGCTGCGGCTGAAGGCCAACACCCTGTGGCCAGCCATGCACGAGGTCAGCAAGCCGTTCAACGCCGACCCGGCCAACGCCGCCCTGGCCGACCGCTGGGGGATCGTCATGGGCTCGTCCCACGCCGAGCCGATGCTGCGCAACAATGTCGGCGAGTGGAAGGCGGGCGCGGAGGCCTACAACTACGCGGCCAATCCAGGCGGGGTGCTCGACTACTGGCGCCAGCGGGTGAAGGCCAACGGCGCCTACGAGAACATCTATACCCTCGGCATGCGGGGCATCCACGATTCCGGCATGGTCGGCGGCGGCGACATCGACGGCCAGCGGGCGCTGCTGGAGAAGATCATCGCCGACCAGCGCGGGCTGATCCGCGACCATGTCGATCCCAAGGTCGAGACCGTCCCGCAGGTGTTCACCGCCTACAAGGAGGTGCTGGACGTCTATCGCTCGGGGCTGAAGGTGCCGGACGACGTGACGCTGGTCTGGCCGGACGACAATTTCGGCTATATCCGCCAGCTGCCGAACGCGCAGGAGCGCCAGCGGCCGGGCGGATCGGGCGTCTACTATCACCTGTCCTATCTGGGCGCGCCGCTGTCGGACCTGTGGCTGTCGACCACGCCGCCGGCCCTGGTGATCGAGGAGATGGGCCGGGCCTGGGACCTGGGCGCGCGCAGGCTGTGGATCGCCAATGTCGGCGACATCAAGCCGGCGGAGCTGGGGACGCAGCTGTTCCTCGACATGGCCTGGGATGTGGACGGGGTGCGCGCCATGGGCGCCCACGGCTACGAGGCGCGGTTCGCCCGCGAGGTGTTCGGAGCCGGGCGCGCCGAGGCGATCGCCGGGATCCTGGCCGAGCACCACCAGCTGAATTTCGAGCGCAAGCCCGAGCACCTGCAATGGTTCTGGGGCCGGGGCGCGAGCCCGCGCTCGAGCCCGCTGTCGGTGGCGCAAGCGGACGCACGGCTGGCCCGGTTCGACGCCCTGGTCGCGCGGCTGGATCGCGAGGCCGCCAAGATCCCGGCCGACCAGCGCGACGCCTGGTTCGAGCTGGTGGAGTATCCGGTGCGGGCGGCCGCGGCGGCCAACCACCGCTTCTTCGACGCCGAGGCGTTCGACCGACTGATCGCCAGCCGCTCCGAGGAAGCCCGCCGGCGTGCCGACAAGGCGCGGGCGGCGGACGCGGAGATCGCCGCCCTCACCCGTCGCTACAACGACGAGATCGCCGGGGGAAAGTGGCGCGGGATCCTGTCGGTGGAGCCGGCCGACGGACAGTGGACATCGTTCCGGCAGAAGCCGTTCGTCGCCCCGGCGGCGGACGCGACCGCGCCACGCCTGGCGCCTTTCCCGCCAACCGACACCGACGTGATCGTGGTCGAGGCCGAGACGGCGCGCGGCGCCGGCTGGCGGCGGCTGGACGGCGTGGGGCGTGGCGGGGCGGTGATGGTGGCGGGGGTCGCGACCGAGCCGTCGCGGACGCTCGCGCAGGCCGGGCCGGCGCTGGACTATGCGGTGACCCTGCCAGCCGGCGCCTGGTCGCTGGACCTGGACCTCTTGCCGACCTTCCCGCTGAACGGCCAGACGGCGCTGCGGTTGGCGGTGTCGGTCGACGGCGGCGCGCCTGTGGAGGTCGCGGCGTCGCGCAAGGTCGGCGACAGGGCCTGGGCCGAGGGCGTGCTCGACGGGCGGGTGCGGGTGTCGTCGGGGCTGACGCTGTGCGGCGACAAGCGGGCGGTGCGGGTGGCGCAGCTGGATCCCGGCGTGGCGCTGGATGCGCTGGTGCTGCGGCCGGCGGCGGGCTGTCGGTGAGCCTTCTCCCCTTGCGGGAGAAGGTGGCGCGAAGCGCCGGATGAGGGGTCGCACAAACGCAAAACGCCGTGACAGCGGATCGGCTGTCGCGGCGTTGGATTTCTGAGAGACCCCTCACCCGACCTCGCTCCGCGAGGCCACCCTCTCCCGCAAGGGGAGAGGGGTCAGTGGGTCGCCTCGAAGGCCTCGAAATCCCGTTCCAGCTTCCACTGCAGCTGCGCCTTCGGGTTCGCCCCCAGGAACGCCTCGCAGGCCTTGCCCGGCTTGGCGCATTCGGCCGCGCCGCGCAGGCTTTTGCCCGGGACGAAGGCGTATTCCAGGCTGTTGCGGGCCAGGGCCTTGAGGTCGCGGTAGGTCAGGCCCTGCTCGGTGGCGGCGCGCAGGTATTCGTTGGTCAGGTCGATGCGCGAGACGCCCTCGTCGTCGGTCGACAGCACCACCGGCACGCCGGCCTTGCGGTAGAGGTGCAGCGGGTGGTCGGCGCCCTTCACGCCCAGGATGACGTCGTTGCTGGTCAGGTTGATCTCGACGGCGACCTTGTCGCGGGCCATCCGCGCGAGCAGATCGCGCGCCCCGGCTTCGTGGGCGATGTCGACGCCATGCCCGATGCGGCTGGCGCCGGCCACCTCGACCGCCTCGCGGATGTGGAACGACAGGTCGCGCGGCGGCACCAGGCCCAGGGTCAGCTCGCCGGCGTGCAGCGACAGCTTCACCTTCGGATAGCGGGCGTGCAGGTAGCCCAGCATCCGCATGTGCAGGCGGTAGTCGGCCAGCGAGGTCGGGTTGTCTTCCGGCGCGACGATGTTGACCCCGACGAAGCGCGGGTCGCCGTCGGCCAGGGCGAAGGCGGCTGTCAGTTGGGCGAACACCACCTGCGGCGGCAGGATGCGCACGGCGAAGGCCTGGTAGCCCAGCGTCACGGCGCAGGCGCCCTGGCGCGGCTTCTGGGTCTGGCAGCCCAGGCGGCGGTCGGACTGGGCCTCGGCGGCGTCCATCTCGGCGCGGACCTTGGCGACGAGGTCGGGGATCCCCGGCTCCAGGGCGGCGAAGGCCTTGTCGAAGTCGCCGTCCCAGGCCGAGCCGCGGACCTTGTTCACCAGGTCGTAGATGGCGCCGGGGTTCACCGAGGTCTCGACATAGCCGACATGGTCGCCGGCGGCGTATTCGCGGACCACCGCCAGCATGGCCGGCAGGTTGTTCTCGGTCACCGCCCCGAAGCGGCCGAAGGTCGAGAAGAACTGGTCGTGGCCGGAGGCCTGGGCGCCGTCGGCGCCGGGGTTGTAGTTCAGCATCGACAGCGAGTTGAGCGCCCGGGCGTAGAGGGCCGAGTCGGCCTTGGAGAGGCCCCGGGCCGGTTTGCGGCCGGGGGCGTCGCACGGCCCGCCGGCCAGGGCCGGCTGGACGTCGGTGGTGACGCACAGGCCGTCGGCGTCGGCCCAGGCCAGGAAGTCCTCGGCGTAGGGCGTTCCCGACAGATGGTTGTGCAGGTCGCCGCCCTTGGGCATGGCCTGGAGGAAGAGGCGCAGGGCGGCGCGGTTCTTCAGGGCCGCGTCGAAGGCGGCCGATGCGCGCGCCTCGGCCGAGGGGGCCGGCGGCGCCGCCAGGGCGGGCGCCGGGACGAAAGCCAGGGCGGACGAGAGCGTCAACAGCCCGGCCGCCACAGCAAGCCCGCTCACCAACCGATTTTTCGCGCGCATCGTCCGCCCCCAGATCCTTCCCGCCTACCGAGGATGATTTGCCGCGTTTGGCAAATCAAGGCGGACGAAAAGGACCGGGTCGGGTCGTCGCGATTAGAGGTTCAGCAGCGGGAACCGGTCGGCGGCCCGGGCGGAGACCGAGGCGTCGGCCGACAGGCCAAGGCCCGCGCCGGCGCCCAGCAGCCAGCCGGTCAGCAGCAGGCCAAGGCCCGCATGGAAGGTCTGCAGGGTCTCGCGCAGGCCCTCGGCGCCGGGCTTGGTGAGGTCGAAGTCGGCCTGGCCGACCGCGCCGCCGTCGATGCTGCTGGTCCAGCCGGTGGCCGAGGCGTCGTCCTCGTGGATCACCAGGCCGTCGTCATGGGCCGCGTCGAGGGCGTAGCCGTTGCCGCCCAGGGTGACGGAGAAGTCGCCCTTGGTCTGCTCGCTGACCCCGTCAATGACGATCGCCTGGTCGCCGCGGGTGACCACCACCTGCTCGGCGTAGGTCATGTTGTTCCACTTCGAGGTCTCGGTGTTGATCGTGATCTTCGTGCCGTTCTCGAGCTGGAAGGTGGTCGTGCCCCAGAAGTCGCCGATGTGCTCGCCGTTGTAGCTGACGTGGGGGTCGCCCCAGACGCGGGTGGCGTTGCCGTCGGCGTCGCGCACGACGATCTCGGAGCTCGCCTCGTTGATCGACAGGGTGTAGCCGTCGCCGATGTCGATCTCGGCCTTGCCCTCGCCGGGCATGGTGGCGGTGAACGGCTGCTGGGCGGGCGCGGGCTGGAACAGGCCGGCGACGATGGCGCCCAGGGTGAACTGCATGGCGCCGAAGCTGCTCAGCGACTTGCCGAGCTCGGCCCCGATCCCGGTCAGGATCGCGCTGTTGATCGCCGTGCTCAGCGACCCGTTGATGGTGGTCATCGCTCCTACCCTCTCTCATCGCCGCCGTGCGGCCTGCGACGAAAGGTGGCGCCGAGCGGGGCCGTCGAGATAGCTGGGGCGTACCCCATCAGGGAAAACCCTAGCGCCCAGACCCTCCCCCTGAAGGGGGAGGTGTCGGCAAAGCCGACGGAGGGGGATGTGGCCTGTGAGCCGCCAACCCGCTCGACGTCAGCAGGGACTTCCCCCTCCGGCCCTCCGGGCCACCTCCCCCTTCAGGGGGAGGGTCTTGCTACCCCTTCCCATCCAGCGCCCGCAGCACCTGCAGGATCGTCGAGGGCCGCGCGCCGATCTCGTTGAGGAGCAGTTGGACTAGGCCCGTCAGCATGGCCAGGACCACCGCCGTGGCGATCCACGACTTGATGGCCAGGCCCAGGGAGAAGACGTTGAGCTGCGGGGCGTAGCGGTTGATCAGGCCAAGGCCGCCGTCGACCAGGTAGAGCACGATCAGGGCCGGGGTCGACAGCATCACCGCCATCACCATCAGCCGCGAGAACTCGCCCTCGAAGAGGCCAAGGCTGCGCAAGGACAGCATCGGGGTCAGGCTGCCGATCGGCCAGATGGCGTAGCTGTCGAGGATCACCCCGACCATCAGCAAGAGCCCGCCCGAGAACATGAAGACGAAGTTGGCCAGGCGGCCGAGGAACTCGCCGGTCAGCGAGGTCTGGTGGCCGCTGAGCGGATCGACGACCTGGGCCATGGTCGCCCCGACCTTGGCGTCGATGATCTGGCCGGCCGCCTCCAGGGCCCACAGCATGGTCCCGAAGAAGAAGCCGATGACCAGGCCGATCACCGCCTCCTTGCCGAAGATCAGGATCCACTGGACCGTCGGCAGCTCCATCTGGGCGACCTGCGGCTGGAGGGTGATGACGATGATCCCGAAGGCCAGAAAGATCGAGTTGCGCACCAGGGCCGGCACGGTCTCGGGCGACAGCAGCGGCAGCAACATGAAGGCCGCCGCCACCCGGGTCGCGCCGACGGCGAGCACCATGGTGTTGGAGAAGATCGCGCCCAGCCAGTCGGGCGTGTTCATCGGCGGACCATGGCCGGGAACTCGGTGAACACCCGGTCGCCGAAGCGATAGAGCGTGCCGCCCAGCAGGCTGGCGGTGACGAAGATGGTCAGCACGATGGCGAAGAACTTGGCCGCGTACTGCAGGGTCTGCTCCTGCAGCTGGGTGGCCGACTGGATGACCGCCACCAGCAGGCCGACCAGCGAGGCGGCGACGATCGGCGGGGCCGACAGGATCAGCACCAGCCAGAGGGCCTGGTTGACGAGCTCGATCGCCTGGGCGTTCAGCATGGCGCGGCCCTCCTTACGTGTAGGACAGCACGAGGCCGTGGGCGAGCTTCACCCAGCCGTCGATCAGCACGAACAGCAGCAGCTTAAACGGCAGCGACACCGTGGTCGGCGACAGCATCATCATGCCCATGGCCAAGAGGATGTTGGATACGACCAGGTCGATGATCAGGAACGGCAGGAAGATCAAAAAGCCGATCTGGAAGGCGGCCGCCAGCTCCGAGACGGTGAAGGCCGGGACGATGACGATGAAGTCGCGCTGGGTCAGCTTGCGGGCCGTTTCCGGGCCGTTGATGCGTTGGGCGGTCTTCAGGAAGAAGGCGCGCTCGCGGGGCGTCGAATGCTTGATCAGGAACTCGCGCAGCGGCTCCTTGGCCTTGTCGGCGTAGGTGAACAGGGCCTGGGTGTCGCTGCTGACGGCCGCGATCGGTTTGACGCCCTGGTTGGCGGCGGCCATCTGCTGTCCGACCGGGTACATGACGTAGAGCGTCAGGATCAAAGCCAGGCCGTTGAGCACGATGTTGGGCGGCACCTGCTGCAGGCCCAGCGCATTGCGCAGCAGGCTGAGCGTGACGACGATCTTGGTGAACGAGGTGACCATCACCGCCACGAACGGCGCCAGCGCCAGCAGGATGACGGTGATGAGGGCCGAGCCGGGCGAGAACTGCGAGAGATCCATCTGCGCTCAGCCCTCGCCGCCTATGGTTTCGACCAGAACGCCCCAGGCCTCGCCGACCGGCACGAGCCGGCCGCGGGCGATCGGGCGGCCGCCGGCCAGCAGCACGGCGGGGGCGTCCTCGCGCGGGCCGGCCAGGACGACGGTCGCGCCCGGGCGAAGACCCGACAGCTCCGACAGCGGCAGGCTGGCCTCGCCCAGCAGCACCTTCAGCGGCACCGGCAGGTCGGCGGGCGCGACCGGCGCGGCGTCGGTGGGAACGTCCTCTGTGTGGACGACGGCGATGTCGAGCGGCGGCGGAGCCATGGCGCTCTCCTCGATGGCGTTGAGCGTGAAGCGATGGTGGGAAAGGTCGAACCGGCCGACGAGGCGACGGTCGAACAGGGTCAGGCTGGCGAGGCCCGGGCGCGTGGCCGACAGCGGGGTCAGCACGATGTCGCCGGGACGCAGCGAGGCGGCGGTCGTCGCCGGCAGCTCCGGTCCGTCCAGCACCAGCGGGCCGGCGGCGGGGACGGCCAGGTGCGCGCCGGGGGCCCAGGGATCGAAGATCGGCTCGGGCCAGGCGCTGGCGGCCTGCGGATCGACGGCCAGGACCAGCCGGGCGAAGGGCGCGCCGTCCTGGGCCAGGGCCTCGATCGACAGGGCCAGCAGGCCGTCGGGCGTCGCAGCGTCGACGCCCAGGGGCGACAGGCCTTCGGTAGTCGCCGCCTCAATCGCGGCCACCACGGGCTCGACGCGGTCGAGACCGATCAGCAGTTCAGCGTCGTCGGCCGGGGTGAAGGCCGCGCCGGCCAGTTCGCGGATGGCCAGACGCTGGCCGGCTTCGAACAGGATCCAGGGTCCGGGACCGGCCTCGGGATCCAGCGAAACCCGGGCGACGAGGCCCGGGGCGCGCAGGGCCGCCAGCACGGCCAGGGCGCGGTTGCGGGCGACGAGATCGGAGAGGTCGGCGGCGGGGCCCTCCCCCGCTTCGAGGTCGAGGAAGGCGCTCATGCGTCGTCGTCCACGCTGCCGGTGACGGCCATGCGCACCAGCCGGGTCAGGCTGGCGGCCTCCATCTTGGTCATGATCCGCGAGCGGTGCAGCTCGACGGTCTTGGGGCTGATGCCCAGCTCATAGGCGATGACCTTGTTGACCTTGCCGGCCACCACCAGGGCCATGACCTCACGCTCGCGGTCGGTCAGGCCGGCGACGCGGCGGGCGTAGGCGTCCTGGCCGGGGGAGACGACGGGACGGACCTGGGCGAAGGCGCGTTCGAGCGCCGCTTCGAGAGCGGCCTCCTGGAAGGGCTTTTCCAGGAAGGTGACGGCGCCCTTCTGCATGGCCTCGACGGCCAGGGGCACGTCGCCGTGGCCGGTCATGAAGATCACCGGCCGCTGGCAGCCCCTGGCCTTCAGGGCGTCGAGCAGCTCCAGCCCCGACATGTCGGGCATGCGCACATCCAGCAGCAGGCAGGCGTCGGCCGGCGGCTCGCCGGCGTCGAGGAAGGCCCGGGCGCCGTCGAAGGTGGAGACGGCGTAGCCCAGGCTCTCCAGCCACCAGGCGGCGGACTGGCGGAACTCGCCGTGGTCGTCGACCAGGCAGACCGCGCCCAGGGGCGGCGGCGGGACGTCCGGCGCGGGCGTCAGTGTCGATGCAGAGGGGGTGGTCATGGCTCCTCCTGGCGCGCCGCGGGCAGCGCGATGTGGAATACGGTCCCCCCCTCGGGATCCGGGGCGTGCCAGAGCCGCCCGCGATGCAGTTCGACGATCGAGCGGCAGATGCCCAAGCCCACGCCCATGCCGCCGGGCTTGGTCGAGAAGAACGGCGAGAACATCCGGTCGGCGGCGGCCGCGTCGACGCCGGGACCGCTGTCGGCGACGGTCAGCTCGATCATGCGGTCGGAGCCTTCCATGGGGCCGGCGGCGATGGTCAGGCGGCGAGGTCCGGGCCGGCCGCGCATGGCGTCCAGGCCGTTGCGGGCCAGGTTGACCAGCACCTGCTGGATCATCACCGCGTCGCCCAGCACCGGCGGCAGGGCGTCGAAGCGCGCGCGGGCGACGACCTTGTCGCGGGCGATCTCCCAGTCGAGCAGGTCCAGCGTGGCGCGGACCAGTTTGGGCAGGTCCAGCGGCTCGACCTGGGGCTGGCGCTGCTCGACGAAGGAGCGCATGCGCTGGATGACGCCGGAGGCGTAGAGCGCCTGCTCGGCGGCGCGATCGAGGGCCTCGACGCCCTCGTCCTTCGACAGCGCCCCGCGCGCCAGCCGGGCCTTGAGCCCGCGGGCGATGTTGGCGATCGAGCCGATCGGCTGGTTCAGTTCGTGGGCGATCATGGTCGCCATCTCGCCCACCGACATGACGCGCGAGGTCAGCAGCAGGCGTTCGCGGTCGGCCAGGCGCCGGGCCTCGGCCTGCTGGCGCTCGGCGGCGCTGGAGAGGATCAGGTGGATGCGGCCGTCGCCGGCGACCGTGCGCGCCTCGAAGGCCTGGCCGTCGAGGTCGAGCGGGTGCAGGCCGCCCTCCCCGCGCTGGGCCGCCTCGACCGCCGCCAGCAGACCGCCGGCCGGGACCTGGCCGGGCGCGAGACCCGGGGTCAGCCGCGCGAAGGCCGCCGTTCGCCAGGCCAGGCGGGGCGCGGCGGCGTCCTCGAAGGCGGCGACGGCCAGGTCGAGCGCCTCCAGGGCCTCGGCCTCGGCCGAGTGGGCCAGCAGGGTGGCGAGACCGGTCATGCGGTCTTCCCCCTTGGTCGGGAGACCCCGACGGGCCCTCCGGCTAGGGAAAACCCGACTGGCGGCGGCGCGTTGATCTTCGTATCGAAAGACTGAAGGAGTTCGCCATGTCCGCCAGCCGCATCGACGCCCCGTCCGTTTCCGGCGTCTGGAGCCACGGCCTTTCGGGGATTTCCCCGGCCGGCGAGCCCTCGCGCGCCCAGGCCTTCGGCGACTTTTCCGGCTTCTCGCGCCAGGACGGCCGCATCGGTCTTTCCGGTGTCTCGCGCGACCTGGACGACGCCGCCCGCGCCGTGGCCGACCGCCTCACCGACGCCCGCGACAACGGCTTCGTCTGACGCTGGAGCTATTTCCGGCCCGATTGCATCGGACCGGCGCTCCAGTCCTTTGTTTTGGCGCATTTTCTTCACGCGAACCGGTATCCACTTCGCTCGAAAATGCTCTAGCCTTCCGGCGTGACCGCCGACCGCATCCTCAAATCCGAGCCCGACTGGTTCGGCGCCGCCCAGGCCCTGGTCGAGGGCCTGCAGGGCCAGTCGAGCCTGGACCGGCGCGTCGATGTGCTGGAGCGCGTCTGCACCGACCTGGGCGACGCGCTCTATCCGGGCTTCGCCAAGCTGCTGGCGGCCGTGGCCCATTTCGGCGAGCCCGACGTCAAGGCCCTGGTCGCCGATGCGCTGGCCCAGGCCCTGCTGACCGCCCGCCTGCCGGCCGCGCGGGTGCCGGCCTGGGGCGCCGGCGGCTTCTCCAGTCTGGGCGTGGGCGGGCCGTTGCTGAGCAACAGCCGCAAGGTCGGTCCGCTGGAGTTCCTGTGCGTCTGGCTGGTGCGCGACATCGCCGACGCGCCGCTGGACGCCGAGGCCTTCGAGACGGCGGCGACCTATCTGCTGGACCTCGTCTCGGCCTCGCCCAAGGCGGCCAGCCTCTACATCGACAAGCTGCGGGCCGACGCCGCCGATCCGACCGAAGGCCTGCACAACGCCCAGAGCCGCCGGCTGATCGAGATCCTGGCGGAGCGTTGGGCGGCGGGGGATCCGCCGGCCGAGGTGGCTCGGGCCGTGGCCCGCGCGGCGCAGGCCGATCGGGGGCGGTTCGGGTTGCCGTTTAGGTAGGCTGGGCTGGTCCTCCCAAATGATCCCGTCATTCCCGCCCTTGTGGCGGGAACCCCTGGTTCCGCTCGCATGTGAAGCGCCAGCGGCGTGCTGAGCACGCCGCCCCGAGTGTCCTTGCGGCTGAAAGAGGGGTTCCCGCCACTTGGCTTGCCCTCGGGCCAGCCTGCGGCTGGTCCCGGGGGGCGGGAATGACGGGAGTTGGGGGAGTGCGCTCACCGCACCCTCCGGATCAGCGCTTCCGGATCCAGGCCGTCGTCGGCCTCGACGAAGAGGTCGGCGAGGGCCAGGCCGCGCACCTCCAGCCGCTTGCGCAGGGCTTCCAGGGCCTTGGTCACCTCGGGCGTGGCGTCCGGCCGGGCCGCCAGGGTTAGGGAGACCGCGCCGTCGGGACCGCGCGCCAGGCCAAGGCCCGTCAGCAGGGAGTTCTTGTCGGCCAGACCCAGGGCCAGCGCCTTGCGGTCGCCGCCGGCGGCGATCCAGGCCTGGTCCATGGCGGCGGCGAAGGCCTCGATCTCGGCGGCGCTGGCGGTGGCCGGCCCCGTCACGGGGATGTCGACCGCCTCGCCGCCTTGTCGGGTCAGGGCCGCCAGGGCGTCGACGCCGGCCGGTTCCGAAGTCGAGGCCGTATCCTTGAACTCGCGGGCCGGCCCCAGCAGGGCGGAAAGGTCGACGGTGGCCCCCTCCTCCTTGTCCTCGCGCTCGGCCTCCTTCTGGCGCTCGCCGCGGAGGGGCTGGCGGGCGGCGGGCTCGCGGCGGTCGGCGGCCTGTTGCAGGGCGGCCTGGAACTCGGCGCCGCGCCAGGGCGTCGCCTGGTCGGACGAAGACGACCGCTGGCTGGACGAAGTGGAACGATCGGACGGAGCGCTGTCGCGGATAGCGGTCATCGGGTTCTCCTCAGGGCGCCGGCGTCCTCGATCTCCAGCTGCTCGCGGGCCTCGCGGTCGGCGGCGACCAGGGCGCGGGCGAGATCCAGGCGGCCGCTCATGGCGTCGAAGCGGCCCTGGGCGCGGGCCAGGTCCCGCAGGGCGACGGCGAGATCCTCGCGCGCCAGCTCCAGGGCCACGGCCTCCTGGTCGCGCCGGCGCTGGTCGGCGTCGCGGGCCGTGGCGATCGCCTCGCGCCGCGCCAGGGCGGCCTCGATCAGGTGGGCCGCGCCCGACAGGCCGCCGGCGAACCAGTCGTCGAGCCTGGCCTTGGCGAGGTCGTGCGCGGCGATCGAGCGGTCGCGGGCCTCCAACGCCATGACGGCGTCGGCGACCTTGCGGCGGGCCTGCGCGGCCTCGCGCATCGCCTTCTCCACGCGGCGCTCGCGCAGCTTGACGACCGGGGTCAGGGCCTGGACCTGAACGCGGGCGCTCATGCGGCCGTCTCCATCAGGGTCGAGAGCGCATCCTCGAAGGCGACCGCGTCGTGCGCGCCCTGGCGCAGCAGGCCGGTGATGGCGGCGCGGCGGGCGATGGCCTCGTCGGCCAGCGGGTCGCCGCCGGGCTTGTACTCGCCGATCTGGAGCAGGAACTCGATCTCGGCGTACTTGGCCATCCAGCCGCGCACCTTCGAGGCGGCGGCCTGCTGCTCCGGCCCCGTGACGCGCGGGAAGACCCGGCTGAGGCTGGCGGCGACGTCGATGGCCGGATAGTGGCCAGCCTGGCCGAGCTTTCGGGACAGGTAGATGTGGCCGTCGAGGATCGAGCGGACTTCCTCGCCGACCGGATCGCCGCCCTCCTCGTCCTCGATCAGCACGGTGTAGAAGGCGGTGATCGCCCCGCCCTCGATCGCGCCCGCCCGCTCGAACAGGCGCGGCAGCTCGGCGAAGACCGACGGCGGGAAGCCGCGGCGCACGGCCGGCTCGCCCACCGACAGGCCGATCTCGCGCAGGGCGCGGGCGAAGCGGGTGACGCTGTCCATCTGCAACATCACGCGCCGCCCCTCGGCCCGGAACCCTTCGGCGATGGCGGTGGCGACGTGGGCGGCGCGGACGCGCTCCATGGCCGGGCGATCGGAGGTGGAGACGATCACCACCGAGCGGGCCAGGCCTTCCGGCCCCAGGCAGTCGTCGAGGAACTCGCGCACTTCCCGGCCGCGTTCGCCGATCAGGGCGATGACGTTGACGTCGCTGCGGGCGTGGCGGGCGAACATGCCCAGCAGGGTGGACTTGCCGCCGCCGGCCATGGCGAACAGGCCCACGCGCTGGCCCTCGCCCGTGGTCAGCAAGGCGTCGACGCTGCGCACGCCGGTGGCGAACGGCTGGGCGATCGGCGGACGGGCCAGCGGATTGGGGGCCTCGCCATAGACCGGGAACGGCCGCAGCAGGCCGGTGATGGGACCCAGACCGTCGAGCGGCTCGCCGTGGGCGTCCAGCACGCGGCCCAGCAGGCCCTCGCCGACCCCGATCTCGCTGCGGCGCGGACCGGCCACGACCTCGGCGTCGACCGCCACGCCCTCCAGCCGCGCCAGGGGCGTGAGGATCGCCGCGCCGCCGTCGAGGCCGACCACCTGGGCCTTGACCGTGTGGCCGCCGGCGCGATCGACGATCTCGCACTCCTGGCCGATGCGGACGTCCAGGCCCGTGGCGCGGACGGTGGTGCCGAAGGCCTGGGCCACGCGGCCGCGCCGCTCGACGGTGCGGGCGCCGCGCAGGACCTCGCGCAGGCGGGCGTCGGTATCCGTATCGAGACTCATGCGGCGGCCTCGCCGGCGGGGGCGGCGAACACGGCTTCGAGCGCGCGCAGCTGGGTTTCCAGCCCGGCGTGGGTGCGGCCCGACGGGGTGTCGAGCACGCAGTCGCCGGCCGGCAGGTCGCCATCGGCCACCACCTCGATGCGGGCGTCGATCGACCACAGGCGGCGGGTCACCGTGCCGGCCGCCTCGGGGGCGACGCGGACGCGGATCGGCTCTTCGGGCAGAAGGTCGCGGGCGGCCTGTTCGGCCAGGGCCGCCAGCACCTCGTCGGACGCCAGACCGGCGGCGATGCGGCGGACGATGTCGAGGGCCAGGGCGCCGGCGCTGCTCCGCAGGCGGTCGCGTTCGAGCTGGAGGGCGGCGTGGACGCCGGCCAGTACCTGGGCGGTCTCGCGGGCGGCGGCGGCGGTTCCCTCGGCGTGGCCCTGGGCGAAGCCGTCGCGCAGGGCGGCCTCGCGAGTGGCCTGGCGCAGGGCGTCGAGGGCGGCGGTGAGCTCGGCCGCGTCGCGCACGGCGCCGACGTCCTCGCAGCGGATCACCGGCTGGTCGGTCAGCAGCGCGGCCGAGGGACCGGACGAAAGCAGCAGATAGGTCATGCGGCGGCCTCCAGCGCGCCGGCCTCGAAGGCCATGAAAAGTCCCCGCGCGACATGGGCCGCGCTGCGTCCGCGCTCGGGATCGAGCGCCAGGGGGACGACGTCGAAGAGATCGCGCAGACGCAGGGTCGCGGCCGGTCGGTCGGCGACCTCGGCGAGCAGGACGGCCGCGCCGAGGGTCGCGAAGGCGCCGTCGTCGGCCAGGGCCGCCTCGGCCTGCGAGATGGCGGGCACGAGCCCGGAGGGCGAGGCCAGAACGACGTCCAGAGCCGCCTCGCCGATCCGCCGCGCGACCCGCGCCAGGCGCCGGCCGTCGATGCAGCGCTGCAGAACCGCCGTGCAGGCCGCCGCCGCCGCGAAGTCGGCCAGGCGGGCGCGTCGCTCGGCCGGCCAGGCGACCCAGTCGGGCGCGGCGGCGATGTCGGCGAAGGCCAGGACGGCTTCCGGTCGCCCCGCCAGGCGACGGGCCAGACGCGCCGCGCGCGGACCCACGCTTTCCGGCGCGCCGACGCCCGCCAGCAGCCGAGCCTGGGCGCCCAGCCGTTCGCGATCGGCCCGGGCGTTCATGCGGCCGGCCCCGTCGGCTCGGCCAGGGTCCGCAGCTTGCGGCGCGGCTTGAAGCGGCTGGTGCGGCTGACGACATAGGCCCCCACCCCGCCGATCGCCGCCAGTATGGCGATGGCCGGCATGGTGAAGCTCTTGATCGGCGAAACCGGGGCGGCCGCCATCACCGGCTTGGCCGGGAACATCACCACCGTCACCTTGTCGTAGGGCAGGCCCTCGATGGAGTTGGTGACCAGGGCCTTGATCGACCCCACCTGGCCGGAGAGGTCGACGTCGGGGTTGTGGCGGATGAACACCGAGGCCGAGGACGGCTTCTGCTGCTCGGCCAGCGGGTCGGCCTCGGGCACGGCGATGTGCACCCGGGCCTGCACCACGCCGTCGATCGACGAGATGGTCTGGCTGAGCTCCTGCGACAGGCCGTACATCAGCCGGGCCCGCTGCTCCATCGGCGAGGAGACGAAGCCCTCCTTCTTGAACACCTCGCCCAGGCTCTCGAACTTGTCGCGCGGATAGCCCTGGTCGTGCAGCACGGCCACGGCCGAGGAGAACTGCTCGGCCCGGGTCTTCAGCGCCCAGACCTTGCCGTCCTTGCTGCTCTTGGAGGCCGAGACGTTGGCGTTCTGGAGCACGGCGACCATCTCGTTGGCCTCGCGCTCGGAGAGGCCGCCGTAGAGCTCCTTCTCCGCGCAGGCGGTGAGGCCCAGGGCCGTGGCGACCAGCAACGCCGGCAGGATCTTGCGCATCGTCGCCTCCCTCAGGACTGCTGCCGGAAGAGCTGCTGCAGGCCGTCGGACGTGCGGTTGGCGATGTTCGAGGTCAGTTGGCAGTTGAACATGAATTCGTGGCACTGGACGGTCAGGCCGATCATCTCGCCGGGGGTGATCGCCGCGCCTTTGGCCTCGGCCGCCTTGGCGTGGGCGGCGAGGTTCGAGGCCTGGCCGTTGACGAACTCCAGCTGGTTGAAGATCCCCTTCATGGCCGGGGCCAGGGCTTCGGGGCCGCCGAGGCCCGAGACCGCCCCCACCGACGAAGCGCCGGCCGTGTGCAGGGCGTTCTGGAACTGGACGGCGTCGGTCAGGCTGGCGCCGTAGCCGACCTGCGTGACCTGGGGCGATGCTTCCTGGGGGACGGCCAGGGCGGCCGCCGATACGGGGTCGAAGGACATGGGCGTCCTCTCCGCTGAAGAGGCCGCTTAGTTCTTGCGGGCCATGGTTTCGAGGGCGCGGCCGACGCTGTCGACCGAGGTGCTTTCCGAATTGGCCATGAAGTTCATGCGCAGGCTCTCGGCCGTCAGCATGGCCATGACCGAGGGCTTGTCGTCGCCGCCCGTGCCGACCTGGTCGGACAGCTCGGTGATGCGCACGGCCTGGGAGTCGAGCACCTGGCCCCAGGCGTGGGCCATGGCCTCGAACCAGCTGCCCGGACGGTTCTTGGTGTTGGAGCCCTGGAGGCTGGAGGCCACGGACATGGTCGCGTAGTTCGAAATCGTGTCGGTCATCGTCGCTTCTCCTTGGAATTCTTGGGGTTCTGGCGCTTGCTTTCAGAACATCAGGCGGGTGGTCTCGCCGCCCTTCTCGACCAGCACGGCCTGGCTCTCGACGCCGACGATGCGGTCGCCGGTGGGCAGCATGGAGCCGGCGAAGTAGCGGGCGCCGTCGGCGGTGGCGACGTAGCCGGCCTCGCCGCCGACCACCGCCACCACCCGCTTGCCGGGACCCTGGTCGAACACCTGGCCCAGGCGATCACCGCCGGCGGCCCGCTCCACGTCGAGGGCGCGCAGGCCCTTGACGTCGTGCAGGGCGATCTTCTCGACCTTGGCCACGTCCTGGGCCGGGCCGGTGACCTGCACCTGCACGCGGGCCAGGCCGTTGGGACGGGCGGTGGCGGCCAGGCCGTTGGCCTGGAAGACGTCCTCGACGTTCTGGGCCAGGCTTTCGCTGGTCACGACCTCTACCCTCGCCGGCAGCTCACGACTGCTGACCAGGCGGGTCAGGCGGGCCTTCTCGGCGTCGCGGCTGAGCACGCCGGCGATGACCAGCTTGCCGTTCTCCTCGGGCTGCACGGCCAGGGCGCCGTAGCCCTCCTGGCGCAGCAGGGCGTGGACCTTGGAGGGGCTGGCCTCCTGGCCGCCGAAGCGGGGCACGTTGGCGACGGCGTAGGTGACGCAGGCCAGGGCCGCGCCGAACACCAGCACGGGCACCAGATGCGGCGTGGCGCCGACGACCCGGACGCCGCGATCCAACGTGCGCCGCAGCAGGCTGCGGCCGTCCTCGAACAGGCCGCCCTCCTCTTCCTCGGCCGGCGGGGTCTCGGCGGGCGCGGCGGCGTTCAGCAGGCGCTCGGCCTCGCCCCAGCGGGGGCTTTCCTCGACGCCCAGGGCCAGGGCGTTGTCGCCGACGATCAGCGGCACGTAGCAGGGCAGCACGGCGCGGGCCGGGGCCTCCAGGCGGTGGCCGAGCATCTCGACCTGGCCCGACAGCACCTCGATGTCGGCGGCCTCCTCGCCGGCGGTCAGCCGCACGCGGATCCCCTTGGCGCTGGCGTCGCGCAGGACGATGTCGGCGTCGAAGCCGTGGCCGAGCTCGGCGGCCTCGCCCGGCGGCATGGGCAGCAGGGCGCCGGCGACGCGGCCGGACAGCACCTTGAGGACCAGGGTCGCGGCGTGGACCTTCGCCAGTTCTTCCGTCGTGTCTTCGGGCGGCAGGGCTTGATGGGTCATGGGCCTAGCTCGGATTGGGGATGGGTTTCATCGTGCCGTCGGGCTGCGCCGCCACGGGGGGCGGCGCCGGCGGCAGCGGCTGGGCGGGTCCGCGCCGCGCGCCCTTGGCGGGCTTGCGGTCGGTCGGCAGGGCCGGCGCGGCGGGCAGCGGGGCGTTCTCGAAGCCCGAGGCCGGCGCGTCGTAGCGCACCCCCGCCGGCGACGGCGATCGCGAGCCGATCGAGGCCAGGCGCGGGGTAATCAGGAACATCCGCTCGATGCGGCCGCTGCTGCGCTGCTGCACCTTGAAGAGGTTGCCCAGCACCGGGATCGAGCCCAGCACCGGGATCTTCGACGAGCCGGTGGTGTCGGACTGCACGGTCATGCCGCCCAGCAGCAGGCTCTGGCCCTCGACGATCAGGGCCTGGGTGTTGAGCGCCGCGCGGCGGACGACGGGGATGTTGTCGACGCTGGCGTTGGTCAGCGAGCCGTCCTCGATGGTCACCAGCATGCGGATGCGGGTCTGGGTTCCGTCGCGGGTGACGTGCGGAGTGACGCGCAGGGTGGTGCCCGCGGTGACGTTGAAGAGGTCGACGTCGCGCTCGCCAGCCAGGCGGACGTAGAAGTCGCGGCTGTTCTCGAACACCGCCTCGACGTTCGACAGGGTGACGATCTGCGGCCGCGAGACCACGCGGGCGACACCCTCGGTCTCCAGGGCGTTGAGGCGGGCGGCGAAGTAGTCGCCGTTGCCGATGATCGTCGAGGCGATCAGGCCCTGGTAGGGCTTGGGCGAGGTGTTTCCACGGGTGAGGTTGGTGTCTTCGAGGCCGGCCGGCGCGTTGGGGCCACGACCGAACTGAATGCCGCCGCTGCCGTCGTCGAACCGCCAGTTGATCCCGAGATCCCGGGCCTTGGTGGTGTCGATGTCGATGATCGCCGCCTCGACCTCGAGCAGCTGCGGCTCGACATCGAGGGCGCGGACCAGCTCCTCGTAGGCCGACATGCGCTCGGCGACGTCGCGGACGATGATGGCGTTGAGGCGGCTGTCGGCCTGCACCCGCACGGGGTTGGGCGGGGCGTAGACGCCGGTCTGCTCGTTGGCGAGCGGCTGGCCCAAGGTCCCCTGCCCTTCGGCGCCGTAGAACGAACCGCCCGCATTGGGCGTGCCGAGCGTGGCCAGCCCCTGGCCGCGCAGGCCCTGGACGGCGGCGGGGATGGCGCTTTCGCTGCGGGCGGCCGCGCCGGAGCGCTCATTGGTCTCGGAGCTGACCAGCGAGCGGATGATCGAAGCCACGCCCGGGATGGTCACCTGCTTGGCGCCCACCGTCAGGTTCACGTCGTCGGCCCAGCCGTAGCGCAGGTAGAACACCCGGTACTGCAGGGTCGGCGACGCCGCCTCGGCCTGCACGCCGCCCCGGGCCAGCTCGTCCACCTGCTGGAGGAAGCGCGGCGAGCCGGTGGCGACCAGCATGTCGCCGGTGGCGCGCAGGGTGTTGCGGCCGTCGAGCAGGCCAAGCTGCCGCGCGGCGCGGTCGACCCGGCGCGAGGCCGAGCCCGAGATCGGGAAGCTGCGGCTGGAGAGCTGGGCGGCGGTGTACACATAGGCCGCCCCGCCGTCGTAATAGGTGACGAGGTCGAAGGCCTTGGAGATGTCGGCGTCGATCTTGGCGGCCGGGCCGCGGAAGACGCCGTTGATCGTGCCGGCCACCTGCGAGGAGACGATCACCGGCACGCCGACCTGATTGTAGAAGTTCTGCAGGAACTGGGCGATCGGCTGTTCGCGGGCGGTCAGGTCGATGTTGCGGCCGCCCAGCGGAACCTCGCCGGCGCGGACCTGCGGCGCGGTGGCGGCCAGGGCGGCGGCGACCGCCGCGACAACGCCCATCCGGGCGGCGCGGCGAACGCTGGGTCTATCCTTCTGAAGGGACATTCTGTCTCCGGGTTCAGGCGGCCGCGGAAGCGGGCGGCGGCGGCGGCGGTTCGGGATCGTTGGGCACGATGGTCAGGGGCTCGCGCGGGAAGGCCACGCGGCCGGCCACGTCGAGCTTCAGGGTCGGCAGGAGTTCGTGGAACGACAGCACGCCGAGGTCGAAGCGGCGGGCCTCGACGAGCTTGCGCACGTGCCGGCGCAGATCGATGGCGGCCAGGACGACGGCCGCCCCGCTCTCGTCCACCTTGGCCAGGATGGCGTCGGTGACGCGGCGGGCCATGTCGGGGTCGAGGGCCAGTTGCTGGGCGCCGGCGCCGGTGCGGATGGCCTCGCGCAGGTGCTGCTCCAGCGGCGGCTCCAGCACCACGGCGCTGAGGGCGCCGTCGGGGGCGTAGCGGTGGCTGATCTGGCGGCGCAGGGCGACGCGGGCGAACTCGGTGAGGGCGAACGGGTCCTTCTCGCGCTGGCCGGCGTCGGCCAGGGCTTCGAGGATGTCGCGCTGGTTGCGCAGCGGCACCTCTTCCTCGGCGAGGCGCCGCATGACCTCGGCGATGCGGGCCAGAGGCAGGGCGCGAGCGGCCTCCTTGACCACCTCGGGATAGTCGCCGCCGGCGCGGGTCAGCAGGTTGCTGGCCTCCTGGATGCCGACGAACAGGCCGGCGTTGCGGCGCAGTGCTTGGCGCACGGCGTCCTGAAGCTCGGAGAGGTCGGCCGGATGGGCCAGCTCGCCGGCGCCGATCGGGGCCTCGAAGGCCAGCAGCCGCCAGCGCGGTGCTCCGGAGCCCTCGCCGTAGTGGAACGAGGCGCGCGGCAGGGCAACGCCCAGGCGCAGCTCGAACTCCTCCAGCACCTCCTCCAGGCCCCGGGTCAGGACCGCGCCCTCATGGCGGCGGACGTTGTCGCCGTCGAGTTCCAGCAGCAGCGGCACGACCGGCTGGGCTTCCTGGATCTTGGTGCGGGTCGCGGCGGGCGAGGCCTTGGCCTCGTCGGCGGCGGCGCGGGCCGGCGCGAGCTTGCGGGTCAGGCGGGCGCGCATGTCGACGTCGACCAGGGCGCCGGTGATCATGGCCGCCCCGCCCAGCAGCAGAAAGATCACCGCCGGGAAGCCGGGCACCAGGGCCATCAGCCAGCAGATGCCGCCGGCCACCAGGAACACCCGGGGCTTGGCCGCGAACTGCCGGCGCATGGCGTCGCCCAGGTGGGTCTCGCTGTCCTCGTCGGTGGTGCGGGTGACGATCAGGCCGGCGGCCATGGCCCCCAGCAGGGCCGGGATCTGGGTGACCATGCCGTCGCCGATGGTCAGGATCGAGTACTTGTGGATCGCCGAGCCGAAGTCGAGGCCCTGCTGCAGCATGCCGATGGCCAGGCCGCCCAGCAGGTTGATGACCACGATGATGATGCTGGCGATGGCGTCGCCTTTGACGAACTTCATCGCGCCGTCGAGGCTGCCGTGGAGCTTGCTTTCCATCTCCAGCACGCGCCGGCGGCGCTTGGCCTCGTCCTTGTCGATCATGCCCGAGCGCAGGTCGCTGTCGATCGACAGCTGCTTGCCCGGCATGGCGTCGAGGCTGAAGCGTGCGGCGACCTCGGCCACCCGCTCGGCGCCCTTGGCGATGACGATGAACTGCACGACGGTGATGATCAGGAACACCACCAGCCCGACCACCAGATTGCCGCCGGCGACCATGTTGCCGAAGGTGTCGATGATGTGCCCGGCGTGACCCTCGATCAGGATCATCCGGGTCGTGGCGATCGACAGGGCCAGCCGGTAAAGCGTGGTGATCAGCAAGAGGCTCGGGAACACCGAGAACTCGACGATGGTCGAGATGTAGATCGCCACCAGCAGCAGCATGACGCCGAAGCAGATGTTGACCGCCACCAGGGCGTCGAGCGCCAGGGCCGGCATCGGCAGGATCATCAGGGCGACGATGGCGACGACGCCGGCCACCAGGAACAGGTCGCTGAACCGTGCGACGACGCCCTGGCGCGGCCGCCCCTGAAGGCGCTTGAGATAGGTTTCGACGCTCATGGGGCTGTCCTCAGAAGCCGCCGCGCGCCGAAACGAGACCGCGGTAACGGTCGAGGACGCTGGAGACGTAGCCCTGCGTCTCGCGATAGGGCGGGATCTTGCGGCCGTACTTCATGACCGCGCCCTCGCCGGCGTTGTAGGCCGCCAGCACCAGCTCCAGGTCATTGCCGAACTGGCCCTGCAGGGTCTTCAGATAGGCCGCGCCGGTGCGGATGTTGACCATCGGGTCGCCCAGTTCGACGGCCGGGTCGCGCACGCCGAAGCGCCTGGCCGTGGCCGGCATGATCTGCATCAGCCCCCGGGCGCCCTTGGGCGAGATCGCCCCCGGATTGGCGCGGGATTCCACGTGCATCACGGCGCGCAGCAGGTCGGGATCGATGTCGAAGTCGCGGCCGGCGGCGGCCACCAGCGGCGCGTAGAGGGTGGGCCCCGAGGCGCCCCGGACCAGGACGACCGGCGCCGGCGCGATGCGTCCAGCCGAGATCACGGTGCTGGCCAGTTGGGGTCCGTCATAGAGCCGGAGCTGTTCCGACACCCCTGTCGGTTGTGTTTCAGCGACGCAATCTATGCGCGCCAGGGAAAACTTTTCGTTGATCGGAACGGCGCTGCTGAATTTCAAGCCGTCAGCGGTCTCGCATTCATATGCGAACACTGGACTTGAACAAAATAAGACTAAACACACGCTCGACGCCACTACGCGGAACTTGCGCATAAATCTGTCCCTCTATGCAGCGCCCCGCCTGTGCATACTACCCGTTCAAAAGCTAGCTTTCGTGTATCAATCCTGTCAACCACGGAATTAAAACAATTTTCATACTCAGTATACTGCCTTACAGGCATCATATTCTATGGCTCAGCTTAAGAACTACTATGGCTAAGCTCGCCTCTTTTTGGCCATTTTTGGCGCGCTTGTCGGCTTTGCCGGTCCTTCGGCGCCGGTTGGTTTCGTCACGATCGTCGACAGACACACGCTATGGCTGAAAAGAACGACGGCGGGGACAAGACAGAGAAACCGACACCCAAGCGCCTGACCGACGCCCGCAAGAAGGGCGACGTTCCCAAGAGCAAGGACCTGACCTCGACCGTCGTGCTCGGCGCCTGGGTGCTGCTGGGAGCGATGACGGCGGGCTGGGCCTTCGACCGGCTGGGCGGCCTGTTCGACGAGGTGTTCGCGGTCATGGACCGGCCGTTCGCCGAGGCCTGGCCGATCGCGGCGGCCGCCAGCGGCAAGGTGTTCGTGGCCCTCACCGCCGTCACCTTCATCCCCGTGGCGATCCTGGGCATGCTGGCCGAGTTCGGCCAGGTCGGGCCGGTCTTCACCTTCGAGAAGATGAGCCCGAAGATGTCGCACATGAACCCCGGCGAGGGGCTCAAGCGGATGTTCAGTGTCGACAACCTGTTCGAGGTGGCCAAGTCGCTGGCCAAGACCCTGCTGCTGGGCGTGTTCACCTGGATCGTTGTGGCGATGACGTTCGACAAGCTGCTGGCCCTGCCGGCCAGCGAGGCCGACGGGGCGCTGTCGGCCTATGGCGGCCTGACCTTCCAACTGCTGGCGGGCGTGGCGGTGCTGTTCGTCTTCGTGTCGCTGCTGGATCTCGCCTACCAGCGCTTTTCCTTCACCAAGAAGATGCGCATGAGCCGACGCGACATCCGCCAGGAGGCCAAGGATTCCGAGGGCGATCCGCACGTGAAGGCCCATCGCCGGCAGCTGCACCAGGAGTGGGCGCAGCAGAACGCGGTGCAGGCCGCGCGCGAGGCCTCGGTGCTGGTGGTCAACCCGACCCACATCGCCTGCGCCCTGGCGTACGATCCGGCCGAGCACGCCGTGCCGGTGCTGCTGGGCAAGGGCGAGGGCCTGATCGCCCAGGCCATGCGCGAGGCGGCCGAAACCGAGGGCGTGCCGATCATCCGCAACGTCGAGCTGGCCCGCGCCCTGCGCGACAAGGCCGCCGTCGACGACATCATCCCGCAGGACCTGTTCGCCGCCGTCGCCGAGGTGATCCTCTGGGCCCGCCGGCTGAAGGACGAGCAGGCCCAGGCCGCCGAAAACCCGCCGCCCGACGCACCGTCGGGTCCGACCTTCCCGCCCCTGCCCTAGCCTGGAGAAACCGTGAGCGCCGTACTCGACCTGCTGACCGTCGCCCTGGCCCTGGCCATCGTGCTGAGCCTGGCCTTCTTCTCGCTGAAGCTGCTCAAGCAGGTGCAGGCGGGGCCGCGCACCGACGACCAGATCCGCTATCTGCGCGCCCTGCCCGTGGGCCAGCGCGAGCGGCTGACCCTGGTGGCCTATCGCGACGAGGTGTTCCTGCTGGGGGTGACCGCCGGCCAGATCACCGTGCTGGACCGCCGCGCCCGCACGCCCGAGGAGATCGCCGCCGAGGCCCGCGCCGGCGAGGAGGCCCGCCTGCGCGCGGCTCGCCCGGCGGCGGCGGTGCGCCAGCTGATAGGGAAAACCCTAGCTAGGGAACGACCCGACTACTGACCGCCGCGGCGAGGTGGTTGTCTCGATTTGCCGGGCGACGGAGCGACGCTCCCAAGGCCCTCCGAGCAGACGGAAATCGAAGGAGCATCACATGTCTTTCCTGGGTATCGGCGGCGGCGGCAACCTGTTCAGCAGCATCGCCAACATCGCGCTGCAAGGCGCCCTGGGCGTCGCCACCGGCGGGGCCTCCCTGCTGGTCACCACGGCTCTGAAGAGCGTGCTGACGGCGGTGGGCGACCAGGTCCTGCAGCAGCTGGGCCAACAGCTGGGCCTGCCGCAAGGCGCCATCGACCTGGCCCAGGCGGCCTTCCATAGCGCCGCCGGCGATCCGGGCGGCGCGGTGCAGAACGTCAGCGAAGCCGTCCAGGGCTTCAGCGACGCCGCCGGCTTCGACAACTTCCAGGCCGGCCAGGCCCAGCGCGACACCTTCGACGCGGTGGACTGGATCGTGAAGAACGCCCAGGAAGAACTGCAGGCCGGTTCGGACGCCGAAGGCTCCAAGCGCGGCAAGGGCGCCAGCGCCCTGGCGGCGGCCGGCGGCGGCGAGAGCTTCCTGGTGAAGCTGGCCATCGCGCTGGGCACGGCGGTCGACAACAAGATGAACGACATGCTCGACATCGCCAAGGAGATCGACAACGCCAAGTCCAACAAGGACGAGTCGAAGGTCACCGAGATGAGCGCCAAGATGACCGCCTACGGTCAGGAGGCGAACATCATGAGCAACGCCCTCAACACCTCGCTGAAGACCATCGGCGAAGCCATCGCGGGTATCGCCCGGAAACAATAATACGACCAAGCGTTGTGGAGCATGCGGGCGCCGGTCATCGGCGCCCGCTACTTCATGTTTCAGGGGTCAAGAGGAAGCGCAGCATGCGAGTTCGCACTTTCGCCGCCATCGTCGCCGCCGCCGGCCTGGGCCTTCAGGGTCCCGCCTTCGCCCAGCTCGACATGGTCACCCCGCAGTTCAACACCCAGGTGTTCAAGAACGTCCTGCAGTCCAACGACCGGGCCTTCGGGCGCGGCGGCGCAAGCCCGGGCCGCAACGGCGTCGCGGCTGGCGCCAGGCCGCTGTTCCCGCAGGCCGGCGCGGCGGCGACCGCCCGTCCGGCGACGCGCGGGTCCACCCCGACCACCTATCGCGCCTCGCCGGCCGTCAGCGCCCGGGTGCAGAAGCAGTTCTCCGAATTCATGGCCCGGCAGGCCGGCGCCGACGGCGGCCGTCAGGTGGCCGACGCCATGCGCCGCACCGACCCGGTCCGCAACTGGAGCCAGCTGGTGGCCTCCGACGGCCTGCGCCCCGGCGACAGCGCCGACGCCCTGGCCGCCTACTGGGTGCTGAACTGGGTGATGGCCAACCGCGGCGACAACAACCGCGCCCAGACCCTGGCGGTGCGCGAGCAGGTCCGGCCGATGATCGCCGCCAACCCGGCCTATTCCAACCTCAACGAGGGCCAGCGCCAGGAGTTCTCCGAGGTGCTGATGCTGAACTTCCTGATCCAGCAGGCCGCCTATGTCGACGCCATGAAGCGCGGCGACCAGCGGGCCCAGCAGCAGCTGGGCGACGCGGCCGTGGCCCGCTTCAAGAACGAGATGGGCGTGGACCTGCGCACCCTGACCCTGACCGATCGCGGCCTCGTGCAGCGGCGCTAGAGGAGTTGCTCCGATGACCATCGCCCCCGTCTCGACCAGCGCCTCCACCGAAGCCTCGGGCGCCCGCGCCGCCGGCCCCGACCGGCTGGACCGCGAGATCGACCGCTTCGAGGCGACCGGTGAGGTCTCGCAGGGCCTGGTCGACGAGGCCCAGGCCGCCGGGGCCGAGGCCTTCGCCCAGCGGCTGGACCGCCTGCCGCCGGCCCGGCGCGGCGCGCTGGAAGGCGCCCTGGCCGACAAGGGCCTGCTGGGCCTGGTGGGCGACACGGCCGGCTCGCTGGTGGGCGGGACGGTGGACACCGCCGTGGGCGTGGTCGACGTCGCCGCCGACGGCGCGGTCGAGACCCGCTCCGAACGCCAGGTCGAGGACGCCCGCGAGAACGGCCAGGACCAGCGGATGAGCAGCATCCAGGCCCAGTCGCATTTCGACGCCGTGCTCTCGCCCGGCCGCCGTCTCAACGCCCCGCCAGCTCCGATCGACTGGGCCGCGGCTTTTCCGAGTCCGGTGGACCAGCCGGCCGTACGGGTGGATCCGCGCTAGTAGCGGCCTCGCTCGGCGGATCTTTACCGGACGGCATTTCCAATCCCCATTTGCCCCCACTTGCGTTGTCATCCCGGCCGCAGCGCAGCGGAGCGCCGGGATCTCCAACAGTTCAGCAGCCGCCGACGTGGGAGATCCCGGCTCTACGGATCGCTACGCGATCCTTCGGCCGGGATGACAAGTCTTTTGAAGCCGAAGCCCTTAGCCCGCCGCCCGCAGGTTCTCCGTCGCGCCCTCGATGATGCGCACGAACTGTTCGACGGCGTCGCTGCGGGCGATTCCGGGGGCCGGTTCGCGCTGCAGGCCGGCGGCGATCGAGCGGATCAGGGGCTCCACGAGGCCCGAGGGCGTCATGTGCGGCCGGTCGGCGGCCTGGGCGCGCAGTTCGCGGGCGAAGTCGGCTAGCACCCGCTCGATGCGACCGGCGTCGATCGGCGAAGTGGCCGAGAGGCGCCCGGCCACCGACTGGCCGCTCTGGGCCGCCAGGGTGCGCAGGTCGCCGCCGACGCTGGCGGCGCCGGGCTGGCCGTGCTCGGCCCAGACGAAGGCGGCGGCCTGGCCGCGATCGCCGCCGCGCAGGGGATCGACCACCGCCGCGCCGGCGATGGTCGCCATCGCCTCCAGCGCCAGCCGGGCCGCGCCGGCCCGGGCCGCCGTGGTGGACGGGGTCGAAGAGGAGAGATCGACTCCCGAGGCGCGCTCTACGGGGCGGATCACGACGCGCCCTCCTCGATCTTGACCACCCGCAGACCGGGCTTCAGCGCGCTCCAGCCCACTTCGGCGCCAATCGCCTGCTGGCTGTTGCGGCCGTCGGCCAGTTCCTCGTTCTCGCCGTCGAACTGCACGACCGCCAGGCGCTTGCCGCCCCGCGCGATCGCGAACCGCGCCCAGGGATAGCCGTCGAGGATCGTCAGCCGCGCGTCAGGCAGCGCCGCCGACATGTCGGAGACGCTCGCTCCCTGGGATATGGCCCCCTGGGAGATGGCGCTCGCCGCTTTTCGCACATAGCGGCCGGAGAGATCCGCGCCCGCGCCGCAGCCCTGGAAGTCGGTGGTCACGGTCGCGGCCTCCCCGTTCAACGCCACGCGCGCCGTGGCCGGCCGCGCCGCCAGGTCGGCGGCGGTGAGGGTCGTGTTGGTCCCGTCGAAAGGCACGACCCGGGCGTCGATGCGGCCGTCCTTCAACGGCCCCTCGGCCTCGAGCTGGCAGTCGGCCGCCGAGGCCGCGCCATCCGCCGTGGCCCCACCCGACAGGCTGATCCGCCAGACCTCGCCCCGGGCCGTCAGGACCAGCCGGCCACGGCGCTGGCCGCTCATCACGTATGTTCCGGCCGCCGACGCGTCTGATGCGTCAGCGGTGCCGGCGGCGGCCATGGGTAGGGGGGGGACGGCCGCCGCCGGTCGCTCACAACCGGCGAAGGCCAGCGCGAGGGCGATGAGGGTTGGGGGAGCAAGCTTCATCGTCGGGGTCATCCGGAACGGGTCAGGCGATTGAACGCCGGCCCGCCGCGGCGGTTCTCATCGGCCCAGCATGGCCAGGGCGTCCCGGCGTTCGCTGGCGAAACGGTTGGCGACCGAGGCCTGGACATCGGCCGAGGCGCTGGTGAAGTAGGCCAGCGCCCCGCTGGCGTCGCGCTTGCCGCGCTCGTCGTAGATGGCGTTGATCAGGGCGCGGTCGTAGGTCTGGCCGTCGGCCGGGGTGAGCCCCTGCCCTTCCACCCGCGCCATGGCCTTGACCACCGCGCCGGTCTCGGGCCCGTGCTGCACCGAGGTGGACCAGACCACGTCGCGGATCGCCGCCGAGCGGGTGGAGAGATCCACGCCCGTGTCGGTCTTCACCTTGTCGAGCTGCACCTGGTAGTGCGTGCGCTGGATGTAGTCGTGCTGTGCGGCCTCGAACTTTTCGGGCTCGCGGGCGGCGATCGCCTTCCACGTCGCCGTGAAGCTGGCCGAGCCGGGGCTGGCGCCGCCGAACTCGGCGGCCCACTGGCGGCCCTCGGCGGCGAGGAACTCCTGCGGCCGGCCGCGATTGCCGGCCAGCTGGTAGGTGCCGTACGACACGCCGCCGGGATCGCCCGCCCCGCTCGACACCGTGCCGGGACCGCGTCCGCCGGTCTCGTACTGCTCCGACAGGGCGCCGATCCGCGCGTCGCTGGAGGCCGAGGCCTGGGTCGTGGTCGTCGCCCCGCCGGGCGGTCCCTGGCGGTCGACATTGACCAGCACGTAGTTGAAGCTCTTCTGGTCGCCCAGGCCGTTCCAGAACGACTGGAAGTCGCCGGGCTTCAGGGTCTGGCAGCCCGCCGAGCCGGTGTTGGTATTGCCGCCGGCGTGGAACAGGAACGAGTTGTCGGTGCTGACGCCGGCGCCCTTGGCGTCTTTCGCATCGATCAGGCCGTCGTGGTTGGTGTCGCGCTGGACGGCGTGGTTCTCGGTCGGGCGCAGCACGTTGCCGAGGCTCGAGCTCGTGCTCTTCTGGAAGGTGACCGTGCCCTCGGCGATGCGGCCCAGCTCCTTGCGGCCGTCGCCGTTGAAGTCGGCGCCGTAGCGGCCGTCGTACTGGGCCGAGGGCTCGGTGTTGGCGGCGTATTCCTGGACCTTGCCCTGCTGCAGCACGACGACCCGGTCGTCATAGGCGCCCTTGCCGCCGTTGGCGTTCAGGCTGGTCTCGGTGCGCAGGCCCAGGATCACCTGCTTGCCGGCCGCCAGATCGGCCTTGGCCTGGGCGTCGCCATAGGCGTTCACGTAGCCGGCGTAGAGGTCGTACTTCTGGGCCTGGCTCAGGCCCTCGGTCGAGGGCAGGACGCCGGTCGCCTGGCCGGTGGTCGTGGTGGTCGAAGGCGTCGTCTGCTGAGCGGTCGTCGTCTGCGTCGGTCGCGTGGTCGTTCCGCCGCCGGGGATCTGCAGCGCCTGGCCGACATGGATCAGGTTGGGGTTGGCCAGGTGGTTGGCCTGGGCGATCGACTGCCAGGAGACCCCGAACTGGGCGCCGATGCTGGAGAGATTGTCGCCGGCCGCCACCTCGTAGCTGCGCGGCTCGGCCGCCGCGCCCGTAGGCAGGGTCACGGCCTGTCCCGGCCGGATGACGTTGGGATTGGTGATCTGCGGATTGGCCCGGATCAAGGCGTCCAGCGAGACGCCGTGCTTTTCCGCGATGCCCGACAGGGTCTCGCCGGTCTTGACCAGATGCTCGTCAGGACGTCCGCCGCCACTGGCGCCGGACACGGATGACTGGGTGTTGAGGGACACGGCGGTCATCGGCAACTCCTGGTACGGACGCTTTCCTGCCGGGGACGCTAGTCCTCCACCATCCGCCGCATAACTAGGGACATCCCTAGCTAGGGTCGTTCCCAGCTATCCGGAGGCCCCTCCCCGTCGCCATCGTTGGCCAGCCAAGGCGCAACGGAGGCCCGCATGTCCGCCCTGAACGCAGCCGAATCTCTGGGAGCCTCCAGCCGCGCCGCATCGAGCGCGACGTCCGTCACAAGCGAGGCCTCAGGCCTGGTCGCGGCCAGCCGCACCGGCGGACAGCTGAACACCAGCGAGCTGGCCGGCCAGCTTTCCGAGATCGCCAAGTCCGATCCCGCCAAGGCCCAGAGCCTGCGCGCCGAGATCGAGGCCGACCTATCGCCGACCGACCAGAAGCGGCTGGCCGACGACCTGGACGCGGCCAGCGCCGCCCAGAAGCAGGAGCTGATGCTCGATCTTGGCCAGATGGCGCTGGACGTCGCGGGCCTGATCGACCCGACCCCGATCTCGGACGGCGCCAACGGCGTCATCTCGCTGTTCCGGGGCGACTTTCTCGGCGCGGGCCTCTCGGCCGTCAGCATGATCCCGTACATCGGCGACGCGGCCAAGCTGGGCAAGCTCGGCAAGTGGGCCGAGACGGTGAGCAAGGCCGCCGACCTCGCCAAGGTCGACAGCGCCTTCGCCTCGGCGGCCAAACCGGTGCTGGAAAAGCTGAAGGGCGCGATCGACGCCCTGCCGCTGGACAAGCTGCCGGAAAGCGCCCGCAACACCCTGGAGACCGCCAGCCGCAAGCTGGACGAGGCGCTTGCCGCCCGCCCCCGCGTCGAGTTGGAGCAAGGCGCCAAGGGCGGCTGGAACGCCAAGCTGAACGGCGAACTGGCGCCCAACACCGACTACGTGGTCAGCGGCCGCTACACCTATCACACCGACGCCAAGGGCCGGGTCGAGCAGGTGACGGGCACGCTCGACCTCAAGCACGCCGATCGCAACGGCTATCAGCAGACCAAGGCGGGCCAGGAAGGCGGGATCAAGGACGGGGTGGCCGGCGACGAGGGCGGCCACCTGGTCGCGGCGATCTTCAACGGCCCCGGCGAGCAGATCAACTACCACGCCATGGACGGCACGCTGAACAAGAGCGGCTGGAAGACCATGGAGAACGAGTGGGCCGCCGCCCTGAAGGACGGCAAGAAGGTGGACGTCGACATCAAGGCGGTGTTCGACGGCGACTCCAAGCGGCCAGAAGCGTTCAGGGTGGAGTACGTCATCGACGGCAAGCCCTCGACCCGCACCTTCTTCAACGACTAGATTTGCCTTCAAAGCCGCCTAGGAGGATTCCATGGCCGACATCGACACCCCCGAAGGCATCTACCGCCATGTGGGCCAGGCCCTGGCCGACAGCGTGGCCGAGCCCTGGTCGGAGATCCGCCTGCATGTCGACGTGATCGACGGCTCGGTGGGCCTGACCGGCGACTATACCCGGGCCGCCGGCGAGGTGGCCGACCTCGACGTGCGCAAGCTGGACTATTCGGTGTCGAAGGCGCTGCGCAACCTGCACCGCCTCACCGCCTCCAGCGCCCACGAGCCGTGGTCGAAGGCGGTGTTCTCGCTGAAGTCGGACGGGGCCTTTGACCTGAAGTACGACTACGCGGCGGCTTGAGGGCTTAGACTTTCCGCGCCGGCGCCAGCAGCACCCCGGCCGCGACGACCAGCATGGCCGCCGCCACGATCGCCGAGGACTTGAGCCCGCTGACGATCCCCGCCCCGGCCAGCGCGCCGAAGATCGCCACCCCGGCCGCGCCGCCGACCTGGCGGCAGGCGTTGAGCACGCCCGAGGCCGCGCCGGCGTCGTGGCGGTCGACGCTGGCCAGCAGGCCGCTGGTCAGGGCCGGGATGGCCAGGCCCATGCCGCCGGGGATCAGAGCAAAGCCCGGCAGCATCTCCAGCAGGCCGCTGCCCTGCCCCAGCCGCGCCGTCAGGGCGTAGCCGCAGGCGGCGACCAGCACCCCGCCGCCGGTGACGGCCCTGGCCCCGAAGCGTCCGACCAGGGATCCGCTCAGGAGGTTGGAGACGATGAAGGTGGCCGTCAGCGGCAGGAAGGCCAGGCCCGCCTTGCCCGGCGTCCAGTGCAGCGCCCGCAGCATGTAGAGCCCCAGGACGAAGATCAGGCCGTAATAGGTGAAGTTCAGCGCCGAGCCGACAACCACCGCGCTCCAGGCCGGCCGGCGGCGGAAGACGCTCAGCGGCATGGCCGGATGCGCCGCCCGCCGCTCGAACAGCACGAAGGCCAGCGCCAGGACCACGCCCGCGACCAGGGCCGCCAGCGGCGCCCCGCACCAGCCCCGGTGTCCGCCCTCGATCAGCCCGCCGACCAGCAGGGTGACGGCCGCGGCGGCCAGGGCCTGGCCAGTCAGGTCGAAGGGAACCCTGGGCTTGGCCGGGCTCGGCGGGGCGACCAGCAGGGTCAGGACCACGCCGGCCGCGCAGAGCGGCAGGTTGACGAAGAACACCCAGCGCCAGCCGAGGGTCTCGACCAGCAGGCCGCCCAGCACCGGTCCGGCGGCGATCGAGACGCCGCCGGCCGCCGTCCACCAGCCTACCGCCGCGGCGCGCCGACGGTCGTCGCCATGGGCGGCATGGGCGATCAGGGCCAGGGACGGCGGGATCAGCAGCGCGCCCGCCGCCCCCTGCGCCACGCGAGCCAGGATCAGGGCCAGAGGGCTCGTGGCGAACCCGCAGGCGGCCGAGGCCAGGCCGAACAGCACCAGCCCGGCCAGGAAGGCGCGCCGAGGTCCGATCCGGTCGCCGATCGCGCCGGCCGACAGCAGCATGGCCGCCAGGGCCAGCACATAGGCGTCGACCACCCATTGCAGCTGGGCCGTCGGCGCGTCGAAGGCGTCGCCGATCGCATCCAGGGCGACATTGACGATGGTGACGTCCAGCTGGGTGACCAGGAAGCCGAAGCTGGCGGCGGCCGTGATCCACGGCAGGCGTGAGGTCTGTGCGCTCATGGCCCCGGTCATGCGCCGATCCGGCGATGGAATGCTACACGCGCCGATGAACCATCGCGCCGACGATGGGTCTAGAGTGGGGCCATGGACGCCAACATCGCCCCCCCCGCCGCCCTGATCGGCGACCCGGTCCGCGCCGCCATGCTGCAGGCCCTGCAGGACGGCCGCGCCCAGCCGGCCGGCGCCCTGGCCTGGGCCGCCGGGGTCAGCGCCCAGGCGGCCAGCAACCACCTGTCCAAGCTGGTCGAGGGCGGGCTGCTGGCGGTCGAGCGCGAGGGCCGCCACCGCTACTACCGCCTGGCCTCGGCCGAGGTGGCCCACGCCATCGAGGCGCTGTCGGCGATCGCCGCGCCGGTGCGGTCGCTGGAGATCCCGCGCTCGCCCAAGGCCCGCGCCCTGCGCGAGGCCCGCTGCTGCTATGGCCACCTGGCGGGACGGCTGGGCGTGAAGGTGGCCCAGGCCCTGGTCGAGGGCGACCTGCTGAGGCCGGCCGAGGGCAAGCTCTATGAGGTCACGCCCGCCGGCCGGGCCTGGTTCGCGGAACTGGGGATCGCGGTCGAGGCCCTCTCCTCCCCGCGCGGCGTCGCCCGCCAGTGCCTGGACTGGACCGAGCGCCGCCATCACCTAGCCGGCCCGCTGGGGGTCAGGCTGCTGTCGACGATGACCGATCGCGACTGGCTGGCCCTGGAGCCCAAGGGCCGCGCCGTGCGCCTGACGCCGGAAGGCGCGCGCGAGCTGAAGACTCGGCTGGGCGTGACGCTCGACGACGAGGGCCGGGTGGCGGCTTGAGGTCACTTCATCTCTCGTCATTCCCGCCCTTGTGGCGGGGGCGTCCGCCGCTACCGACACAGTCCCAGAGAGCGGACACCTCAGCGTCCGCAAAGGGTGGAAAGCGCACTTCGAACCCTCTCTCATGGAGAGAGGGAGGGGCCCGCGCCGCAGGCGTGGGAGGGTGAGTGGGTAGGCGAAGCCCGTGGACGATCTTGGCGCGTTTGCAGGCGATGTGCCGGCACGCCGGCTGAGGATGTAACCACTCACCCTCCCATCGCTGCGCGATGGGCCCCTCCCTCTCTCTAAGAGAGAGGGGTCAATGTCCGATCAGGGTCGAAAGCGGACATTGCCAGTAACGGTGCATTCCCCGCCACAAGGGCGAGAATGACGGGATCCAATATCGATCGTGAATTCCAGTCCGACAGGTTGCTGGTTCGACGCCCGCGCTAGGGAATTCCCCAGCTAGTCCCGGCCCCGCCCCGCGCGCAGCATCCGTCCCTACGCTCGCATCGAGGGACAGGGTCATGCGTATCGACGGCGGATCGGGGATCACGGCGACCAGCGACCGCAGCACGGTCGGGGCGAAGGCCGAGGTCGCGATCGACGCACGGGTCGCGGCCGAGTGGCACGCCCCAGCCTCGCGGCCGGCGGTGTCGGTCACGGCCCAGGCGGACGTGAAGGTCTCGGCCGTCGCGGCCGGCGGCGGCAAGGCGGCCGAGCTGGCTCAGGCCAGGGTGCACATGGCCCTGGCCGCCGACGTCTACAACGACACCCCCGACCCGCCGGCCGGCTGGAGCGTGGCCGGCGACGAGGACCTGGCGCGGCTGGGCCTGGATCCCACCGACCTGGAGGAAGCCGGCTCCGACTTCCGCGCCCGGGTCTATGTCGATACGGCCGGCGACTACGTCGTGGCGTTCAGGGGCACCCAGAGCGCCGCCGACTGGAAGGCCAACCTGCAGCAGGGGCTGGGACTGGACTCCGGCCACTACGACAAGGCCCTGCTGATCGGCGAGCGGCTGCGCACGGCGGACGAGGACGTCACCCTGACCGGCCACTCGCTGGGCGGAGGCCTGGCCTCGGCCGCGGCCGTGGCCTCGGGCCTGCCGGCCGACACCTTCAACGCCGCGGGCCTGCACGAGGACACCCTGGAGGCGGCCCAGGCCGGCGGCGCGTCCGCGCCCCAGGTCGACGCCTACTATATCGACGGCGATCCGCTGAGCCGGGTGCAGGACGGCGGCGACCGCTGGCTGGGCGCGGGCCTGGGCGGCCTGGTGGGCGGGATCCCCGGCGCGATCCTGGGCGGCCTGTTCCTCGACGCCCCGCCGGCGTATGGCGAGCGCCACGCCCTGACGGCGGTCGGACCCGAGGGGCAATCGGCCGACGACGCCTCGCTGCTCGACCTGCACGGCCAGGCCTGGCTGACCTCCAGCCTTGACGCGGCCTATCGCGCGGCGGCCAACTGAGGTCCGTGACCCGTTCGACCCGGATCGCCGCCCTGGCGGCCTCGATGGTGATGATGACGGACGCTGCTCTTGCTGCCTGCTTCGTCGGCGGCACCGCCCTGCCCGACGCCCGCGCGGCCCTGGCGGCGGCCGACCACGGCCAGGCCGGTCGCGACCTGATGGCGGCGGTGATCAAGGGCGATGTCGATGAGACCGCCCGCCGCCTGCGCGCCGATCCGGCCCTGAAGACGACGCGCGGCGGCCGCAACGGCGACCTCCTCAGCCTGGCCATCGCCCGCTGCGACAAGCCGATGGTCGCGACGCTGCTGGACCTGGGCGTCCCGTCAGACGGGGAAGCCGACGCCATCCCGCTAAGCCTGGCCCTACGCGCCAGGGATCCCGTCTTCGCCACGCAGTTGCTGGCCGCCGGCGCCAGTCCGCAGCGGCGTGACGCCTACTGGCCGCTGAAGGCCGCCATCGGGCTCAATTCGCTGGGCGCCGTGCGCCTGCTGCTCCAGCACGGGGCGCGGGTGAACGACCATGACCCCACCGGCGCGACGCCGCTGCGCATCGCCATCGAGCAGCAGAACTTCCGCATCGCCCAGCTGCTGCTCGACGAGGGCGCCGATCCCTGGGCGGTCGGCGGCAACGGCGAGACGGTCGCGACCGTGCTGGCCGGCCCCATGCGTCCCGGCGAGTCGGAGGAGCAGGCCGCCCGTCCGCGCGTGATCGAGACCCTGAAGAAAAACGGCTGGCGCCTGCCTAGCGCGCCCGACGCCCGCGAGACCCGCCGACTCACCCTGACCGGCGCCTGGCCCCCGCCGGAAGCCCGCGCCGCCGGCTGGAAGTCCCCGCCGCCCGAAGCGGTCGTCGCACGCATGCGCCGGTTCTGGACCGAAACCGGCGACAAACGGCGCGATTAAGCGCGCGTGGCCCGCCAAAGGCGGTGTTTTCAGTGAGTTTGCGGGGGATGGCGGAGACGGAGGGATTCGAACCCTCGATACCCTTTTGAGGTATGCCGCTTTAGCAAAGCGGTGCCTTCAGCCTCTCGGCCACGTCTCCTCCTGAGAGGGAGCGGTCAGATAGCCTGTTCGCCGCCGAATGACAATCGAGTGGCGAAGGAAAATCGCGTTAACGCGACGCTCAGACGGCCACGCTAGGTTGAACCCCGTTCTCCCGTGTGCAGAAGCCCAAGAGCGATCATGAGTTCCGCCCTCGCCCGCCCCGCGGACGCAAGTCATGCGTCCGACGATGTTCGTAGCCGGCGCGGCCCCTTTCGGCCCGAACGTCTCACCCCGGCCCGCGCCCGGGTGCAGATCCGGAACCTGACCCGCTGGTTTCGCGCCGCCGATTCGATTCTCGCTCTTGGCCTGGCCCTCTGGCTGGCGCGCGACGGCGCCCTCGCCGCGCCCCTGGTCGGGGCCGGCGTGCTGCTGGCCGCCCTCCACGGCCTGGAAGCCTATGTCTTCGCCCATCGCGAGCCCCTGACCCGCCACCTGCTGCGCACGGCCGCCGCCGTCGGCGCCGCGACGCTCGCCGTCCAGGTGCTGGCCCTGACGCCTCTGAGTGTCGGCCCGCATCCGGTCGGCGGCTGGCTGACCCTGACGCTGCCCGTGTTCCTGGCTGTGCACGCCGGCTGGTGGGCGCTGGTGCGCCATGGCCGCCGCATCGGCACCCTGACCCCCAACATCGTGCTGGTCGGCGCCACGACCAACGCCGAACGACTGATCGCCGCGGCCCTGCGCACCGGCGAGGTCAATGTGCTGGGCGTGTTCGACGACCGCGCCGCCCGCGCCCCGGAGGCCGTCATGGGCGTGCCGGTGCTGGGCGACACCAAGGCCCTGGTCGACCACCGCATCATGCCCTTCGTCGACCGCGTGGTGATCGCCGTCGAGTCCACCGCCCAGGCCCGCGTCGGCCAGCTGGTCGAGCGGCTGTCGGAGCTGCCCAATCCGGTCAGCATGATCGTCGACATCGGCGGCGACGCCGACCGCGACGCGGCCATGGGACGCCTGGCCGACCTGTCGGGCGCGCCCACCGACGCCCGCCGGGCCATGGTCAAGCGCGCCCAGGATCTGGTCGTCACCGGCCTTGGCCTGATCGTCGCCGCGCCGGTGATGTTGATCGTGGCGATCGCCGTGAAACTCGACAGCCCCGGCCCGATCTTCTTCCGCCAGCGCCGCCACGGCTTCAACAACGAGGCGATCCTGATCTGGAAGTTCCGCTCGATGCGGCACGAGGCGGCCGACGCCAAGGCCGCGCGCCAGATCAGCGCCAACGACGACCGCGTCACCCGGGTCGGCAAGTTCATCCGCAAGACCAGCCTCGACGAGCTGCCGCAGCTGTTCAACGTGCTGACCGGTGAGATGTCGATCGTCGGCCCGCGCCCGCACGCCATCGGCATGATGACCGGCGACGTGGAGTCCGCCAAGCTGGTCGCCACCTACGCCCACCGCCACCGCATGAAGCCCGGCGTCACCGGCTGGGCGGCGATCAAGGGCTCGCGCGGCGCCGTCGACACCCCCGAGCTGGTGCGCCAGCGCGTCGCCTACGACGTGGAATACATCGAGCGGCAGTCGTTCTGGCTGGACCTCTACGTGATCCTGATGACCGTGCCCTGCCTGCTGGGCGACAAGACCGCCGTGCGCTGACCATGTTCTGGCGCGGCGTCCTCGGCTACCTGCCGGTCAACATCGCCCAGGGGGTCGTCGGCCTCCTGACGATCGTGCTGTTCACCCAGGTGCTGACCCCGGCCGAGTACGGGACCTATGCGCTGGCCTTTTCGGCGCTGAGCCTGACCCAGACGGCCCTGCTGACCTGGACCGAGGCGGCCATGGCCCGCTTCCATGCGAGGGCGCAGGAAGACGGCCGCCTGCCCGACCACTTCGCCACCCTCTATCGCCTTTGGATCCTGATGGCCCTGGCAATACCGGTCGCCGCCGCCGTGATCCTGCGCTTCTGGCCGATGGCGCCTGCGCTGAAGGTCGCCGTCGCCGCCGCCTTCGCCGCCGCGGCGGTGAAGAGTCTCGCCAAGCTGTCTCAGGAACGCCGCCGCGCCGCCGGCGAGGTGTCGGGCGCGGCCCTGCTCGACGTTATCCAGACGGTGGGCGGTTTCGCCCTGGGCCTGATCCTGGCCCTGGTAGGCCTGGGCGGCGCAGCCCCGATCCTGGGCATGGGCGCGATCTCGCTGCTGTGCCTGGTGTTCGTGCTGCCCGCCGACCTTGGACGGCTGAAGGGCGGCCGTTTCGACAAGGCCTTGGCCAAGTCCTACGCCGCCTACGGCCTGCCGGTGGCCTTCTCGCTGATCCTGGCCCTGGTGCTGTCGACCACCGACCGCTTCCTGCTGGCCGCCTTCCTCGACGAGAGCGCGGTCGGCGTCTACCACGCCGGCTATTCGCTGGGCTCGCGCACCCTGGACGTCGTCTTCATCTGGCTGGGCATGGCCGGCGGCCCGGCCATGGTCGCGGCGCTGGAGCGCGGCGGCCAGCCGGCGCTGGAGGAAAGCGCCCGCGAGCAGGCCGACTTCATGGTGCTGCTGACCCTGCCGGCCGCCGTCGGCCTGGCCCTGGTCGCCCGCCCCCTGACCGAGGTGATGATCGGCCCGGCCCTGCGCGACGGCGCGGCGGGCGTGACGCCGTGGATCGCCGCCAGCGGCTGGCTGTCGGGCGTGACCACCTATTACCTGCTGCAGGCCTTCACGCTTGGACGGCGCACGACGATGCTGAGCGTCTGCATGGCCATCCCTGCCGGCGCCAACCTGGCGCTGAACCTGATCCTGATCCCGCGCTTTGGCCTGCAAGGCGCGCTGTGGGCCACCACCGCCAGCTATGGCCTGGGCGCGATCGCGGCCGGCGTGCTGGGCCGCCGGGCCTGCGCCTTGCCCATCCCGTGGGAGGCGCTGGCGAAGGTCGGCCTGTCCAGCGCCCTGATGGCGGCCCTGGTCCTGGCCCTGCCCGACTTCGGCGGCCTCTTCGAACTGATCCTCAAGGCGGGCCTCGGCGCGGCGACCTTCGCCGGCGCGGCCCTGCTGCTCGACGCTGGGGGCGCTCGCGGCCGCCTGGCCGTCATCACCCGCAGGTTCCGCCCCGCATGACCGCCCCGATCACCGAAACCGTCACCGACAACGCCGCGTGGGCCTCCGCCGCACCACGCCTGTCGGTGCTGATCCCGACCTTCCGCGACGACCCGACCGCCCTGCTCCGCGCCCTGGATGGCTCGAAGAAGGCCATTGGGGATGACGCGGTCGAGATCGTGGTGCTGGACGACGGCGGCGGCGACGAGGCCCTGGCCGCCCGCATCGGCAAGATCATCGCGGGCCTGAAGCGCCCCGCCCGCTTCGTGCGGCTGTCGGCCAACGCCGGCCGCGCCCAGGGCCGCAACCGCCTGGCCGCCCATGCCCGGGGCCGGCACCTGCTGTTCCTCGACAGCGACATGCTGCCTGACCCGCGCGATTTCCTGTCGCGCTGGCTGGCGGTGGCGGGCGACGACGCCCCCGTGGCCTTCGGCGGCTTCACGCTGGACCAGACGCCGATCCGGCCCGAGCACGCCCTGCACCGGGCCATGGCGCTGAAGAGCGACTGCACGCCCGCCCCCGAACGGGCGCGCGAGCCCGAAAAGCACGTCTTCACCTCCAACCTGCTGGTCCGCCGCGACGTCTTCGAGACCATCGCCTTCGACGAGGGCTTCGCCGGCTGGGGTTGGGAGGACGTCGAATGGGCCATGCGGGTGGCCCGCGCCCACCCGATCCTGCACATCGACAACACCGCCACGCATCTGGGCCTCGATCCCGCGCCGGTGATGGCCGCCAAGTACGAGCAGTCGGCCGCCAACTTCGCCCGCGTGGTCGCCGCCCACCGCGACGTGGTCAGCGCCTATCCCAGCTACAAGGTCGCCAAGGCCCTGAAGGGCGTTCCCCTGCGCGCGACCTGGCGGCCGTGGCTGAAGGCGATCGCGCTTTCGGAATCGCTGCCGACGCCTCTTCGTGCATTCTCCATGCGGCTCTACCGGGCCGCCCTCTATTCGGACGCCGTGTGATGACCGCAGTCGAACAAACCTTCGAGAAGGTGGACGCCTACGAGCCGGACCGCTCGCTGAAGGGCAAGGTCCGCCGCCGGCTGATCCGCCTGCAGCACCGCCGCCCGGCGCGGGTAAAGCTCACCCGGCCGATGGTGTCGTTCAGCTTCGACGACGCGCCGGCCACCGCCTGCGAGGCCGGGGCGCGGGTGCTGGAGGCCCGGGGCTTTCGCGGCACCTACTATTTCGCCGCCGGGCTGACGGGTCGCGACGGGCCGATGGGCCGCTACGCCACGGGCGAGGACGCCTTCCGCCTGCACGCCGCCGGTCACGAGATCGGCTGCCACACCTTCAGCCACCTCGACTGCGGCCAGGCCTCGACCCAGGTCGCCCTGGCCGACGTGGCCCAGAACACCGACGCCCTGGCCGCCTGGGGCGTGGGAAGCGCGGTCAGCTTCGCCTATCCCTATGGCGATGTCGCCGCGCCAGCCAAGACCGCCCTGGCGGGACGCTTCAAGACGCTGCGGGCCTTGCATCACGGCCTGATCGCCAACGGGGCCGACCTCAACCAGGCCCCGGCCGTCGGCATCGAGGGCGAGGACGGCGAGGCTGTCGCCCTGCGCTGGCTGGACGCCGCCCACCGCCGCAAGGCGTGGCTGATCCTCTACACCCACGACGTGGCGGAAAAGCCGTCGGCCTGGGGCTGCACGGTGGAGGCGCTGGAACGGCTGGTCGACGGCGCGGTCAACGCCGGCTTCGACGTGGTGACGGTGGCCGAGGGATCGCGACGGATCGGGCTCTAGAGGTCCGATACGAGGCTGGCTAGAGCGCGAGCCCGATCAGGGCGAACGCGTCGACAGATATTCGCTCGAAGATCTTTTGCTGCTGTTCGAGCGTCACCTTCATGGCGAGGTCGATGCGGGCAGGCCCCATCTCGGTCTCCCGCCACTTCGACACGCCGCATTCGACGAGCAGCGCACGCACCCCTTCGACCTTGTCCGGTTGAATTGGGAGATTGAGCGGCTCGGTCCTCATGGCCAGCCCAGGCTCTACTGGCGCGTCCGCGAGGTCATGCCGGCCGCCGCCGCGTCGTCGGCCATCTGCGGGTCGACTTCGGGGGCGGGCTTGGGCGTTGCGGCGGGCGCTTCGACCACCGGCGGCTTTTCGGGTTCGGGCGTGGCCGCCGGCGCGGCTTGGGCGGCGGGCGTGCGGGTAACGGCGGCGCTGGCGGCGTCATCGGCCGCGGTGCGCACCTCGGGACCTTCCTGATAGCCGCCGTTGTCGAAACCGACCCCGGCGCTGACCACCAGGATCACGCCGAGGGCCGCGACGGCGCCAACGACGAAACCCAGGACGATCCATCCCAACGGATTGCCGCGACGTTCGGCCTTGGCCATCTGGAGCTCCCTAAAGGGACGGCTCCGATCCTAGGAGCCGACCCAACGCCGGACAGGGCCGACGTCGACGTGGACGAAATTGCTCACCGGGTAGTAGCCGACGCCGCCCTGCTTCAAGTCGAGGGCCGCGGTCCGGAGACGATCCAGCGAGACGTCCTCCAGATAGAGATCGATCGCCTTGCCGTCCATGTGCAGGCTGCGTTTGGCGACCTCACCGCTGCGCGCGTGCAACATCGCGTTGGTCTTGGGCGACCGGTAGCCGGAAATGATCTGGAAGTGGGACTTGGTCTCGGTGCGCGCCGCGAGACCGGCCATGATGTCGAAAAGCTCTGGATTCATCGGGGCGACGTCCCCCGTCCGATAGTCGCGCAGCACCTTGTCGAGGGCCTGGACGGCGTCGGGCACGTATTCGCCCTTCTCGAAATAGACCGCCTCGACCTTTTCCTGGGTGTGCACGTTGTGCAGCTTCACCCAGCGGGGTTCGGACGAGACACGCTGGATCGTCGGCCGGGGCGCGGGAACCGAAGCTTGCGGCAGGTCGTTATCCGACATGCCTTCGGCCGCATTGCCGAGGTCCTGCTTCATCAGCAGGTCGGCGATGGGATCGGCCCCGGGGCCGAACTTGGACTGTGCGAAGGCCGCCATGGGCCCGACCGCGCTGGCGCCCAGCACACCGAGGCCAAGCCCCAGAAGCTTGCGTCGTTCGATCATGGATACGCTTTCCCGACTGACTGCGTCAGGCCGCCCGAAGGCCGCCTAAGCTCACTTGGAACACGATAAACTTTCCGGATCGGAAAGGCTTACGCACCAAAAGAGGCCTGACGAGGGCGCTCGGGTCAAGCGGAGCCGGGACGGGCATGACAGCCGAAAGCGTGAGCGGCTTTGACGCCGGCCACGCTTCAAGTGCTTTAAAGACATTCGCTTGGGCGCCCCGGCGAGACGCTCAGACGGCTTTCGCTGCGGCGATACGCTGCACCAGCGCGCGATCCCAGCCATAGGGGTCGTCGCGGAAGTTCACCTGTCCGTCCGGAGTCACATAGGCGGTCCAGTAGAGCAGGAACACGGCCATCGGCTGGCCCAGCTGGGCGCGGACGGTCTTGCCCGAGGCGATGGTCGTGTCGACCGCTTCGGCCTGCCATTCCGGATTGCTGGCCAGCAACTGCTTGGCCAGCGGGATCGGCTTTTCCAGGCGCACGCAGCCGTGGCTGGCCAGGCGACTGTAGCTGGCGAACTTGGCCCGCGACGGGGTGTCGTGCAGGTAGACGCCGTAGGGGTTGTTGAAGTCGAACTTCACCAGACCCAGGGCGGCCTTGTCGCCGGCCTTCTGCTGCAGGCGCGAGCCGCCGTCGCCGGTCGGGATGACGATGAAGTCGTTGCGCGCCAGATAGCCCGGATTGGCCCGCTCCTTGGGCCACAGCTCCTTGGTGGCGATCGAGGACGGCACGTTCCAGGGCGGATTGAGCACGATCGAGTGGATCGCCGACTGCAGCATCGGCGTCTCGTCGCCCGGACGGCCCGTGACCGCGCGCATGGTCAGGGTCGGGGCGTCGTGGTGGAAGACGCTCATGACGGCGGCGGCGATGTTGACCTGGATGCGGTCGGCCGGCAGCTCCTGCGGCAGCCAGCGCCAGCGCTCCATGTTGGCGACGATCTGGTCGATGCGCAGTTGAACCGGCACGTTCAGCGCCGCCAGCGTGCCCTTGCCCAGCACGCCGTCGGGATTGAGGCCAAAGCGCTTCTGGGCGCGCATCAGGGCCTGCTGCAAGGCTTCGTCGAACACCGCCACGCCGTCGACGGCGATGGTCGGGTCCTCGACCGCCAGCCGGGCCTCCAGCTGGACGATGCGCGGATCGGCCTTGTCGCCCAGTTTCAGCGGCGTCCCTTCGGGGATGATCGCCCAGCCGCCCTTGGCGGCGATGTCGCGATAGGTGACCAGGCCCTTCTGCAAGGTCTGGTAGCCGGTATAGGGCGGCGACAGCTCTTCCAGCCAGCTAGCCAGCTGGTCGTTCTGCACGGCGGCGGCGAAGCCCGGCGCGGGATCGTAGGCGGCCGGGCGCAGGCCCCAGTTGTTGTCAAAGTCGGCGGGGGCCAGGCGGCCGCTGTGCACGGCCTTGGCGTAGCGCAGGGTAAGGGCGATCAGCTGGTTCAGACCCGCCTGGCGATCGGCGCCGTTGCGAGAGTCCAGCTGGGCCAGGGCGCGGTCGGGCGCGAAGGCGCCGGGCTCGAAGCCGTGCGAGGGCGCATTGGTCAGCGCCTTGGCCAGCAGGTCGATCTGGTCGGCGCGCAGCGCCGGCGGCGCGGGCACGGGCGTGGGCGCCTGTTGCGGCGCCCGGACAGGCCGGACTTGAGCTTGAGCATGAACGGCCGGAGCCGCCGACATCCACAGGGCCGCCCCCAGCAGGGCGGTCGATACTTTCAGGCTCTGTCTCACCGGTGACGGGTCTCGCACGCACATTGCGCGCGGCCCCTCCGCGCGCTTCACAAATGGCAATTCCGCGTCGGCTTCGTCAACGCGAGGATCGTGAAACTGCAACGGCCAAGGTCGCCATTTGGTTCTTTCTCACGTTGCGGAACCTTAACGCCACACTTGCGGTTTGCACTTCGACGTCGGCGCCTTTGCGCCACATTCGTCCTTGCCAGGATTACCCGACATGAGAATCGCCCAGGTTCCGCCCCTGTACGAAGCCGTTCCGCCGCGGTTTTACGGGGGCACGGAACGGGTGGTCGCGCATCTGACCGACGCCCTGGTCGACCTGGGCCACGAGGTCACCCTGTTCGCGTCCGCCGAAGCCCGCACCAAGGCCGACCTGGTGGTCGTCCGCGACCAGGCGATCCGCCTGGATCCCGCCCCGCTGAAGTCCGACCTCGCCGCCCACATCGCCATGCTGGCCGAGGTGCGCCGCCGGGCCGACGACTTCGACGTCATCCACTTCCACACCGACATGATCCACTTCCCGCTGTTCGAGGGCATGGCGGAGCGGACCCTGACCACCCTGCACGGGCGGCTCGATCTGAAGGACCTGCCGGGCGTCTATCGCCGCTGGCCGCAATTCCCGCTGGTCTCGATCTCAGACAGCCAGCGCGCGCCCCTGCCCTTCGCCAACTGGGCCGGCACGGTGCTGCACGGCATGTGCGCCGAGATCTACGAATATCACCCGAAATCCGAGGGTTACCTCGCCTTCCTCGGGCGGATCTCGCCGGAGAAGGGTCCTGAGCGGGCGATCGCCATCGCCAAAAGGGTCGGCCGCCGGCTCAAGATCGCCGCCAAGGTGGACGCCGCCGATCGCGAGTACTTCCACGCCGTCGTCGAGCCGCTGCTCGACCATCCGCTGATCGAGTTCGTCGGCGAGATCGGCGACGCCGAGAAGTCGGCCTTCCTGGGCGGCGCTGACGCCCTGCTCTTCCCCATCGCCTGGCCCGAGCCCTTCGGCCTGGTGATGATCGAGGCCATGGCCTGCGGCACGCCGGTGATCGCCTACCAGTGGGGCTCGGTGCCCGAGGTGATCGAGGAAGGCGTCACGGGCTTCATCGTCGACGACGAGGACGAGGCCGTCGCCGCCCTGCGCCGCCTGCCCGACCTGTCGCGCCAGACGGTGCGCGCGCGGTTCGAGACCCGGTTCTCGGCCCACGCCATGGCCCGTCGGTACGAAGACCTCTACGGCCGCCTGGACGAGGCGGCCCAGCCGCCGCGCCTGACGCTGGCCCAGAGCGCCTGACCCGTCGGCGGCCCAGTCCAAACGGCCAAGCTGCCGGCCTGAGGCCGCATTGTGTTTTCAAGTTTCAGCGACCGCGCCCTCACCGGCGCGGCCGCTGATCGCGTTTAAGACCCAGCGTTCCGGATTAAGGGGCATCGAATGGACGACCTCGCACCGACCCCGTTGACCGCCGGCGAGCAGGGCGAAACCGGCGAACCTCGCGTGCCCTACCGGCTGTTCGCCCTGAAGGACCGCGACACCTTCCTGGTGGCCGACGCCTTCGGCGACGTGCTGGGCGCGGCGGACGGCCTGTTCCACGACGACACCCGGCTGCTGTCGCGCCTGCGGCTGCTGATCGGCGGCAAGCCGCCCGCCCTGCTGAGCGCCAGCGTCTCGCAGGACAACGTCTTCTTCACCTCGCACTCCACCAACCAGACCGTCCAGTCGCTGGGCGGGTCCTCGGCGCCGCACGGCGCGATCCATATCGAGCGCAAGCGCTTCCTGTGGTCCGAGCGGCTCTATGAGCGGCTGCGCTTCGTCAACTACAGCCGCGACATGGTCATCCTGCCGGTGATCCTGGAGTACGACGCCGACTTCCACGACATGTTCGAGGTGCGCGGCTCCAAGCGTAAGGCGCGCGGCCGGGTGCTGCCGGCCGAACTGAACGGCCGCTCGGTGCACTTCGCCTACCAGGGCCTGGACGAGCTGCGGCGCGACAGCGTAATCGCCTTCTCCGAACCACCCGGACGGCTGACGCCGCAGCGGGCCGAGTTCATGTTCATGCTGACGCCGGACACCCATTTCGACCTCTATCTCGAGGTCGGGCCGGTTCCGGACCATCCGCCGACCCGCGAGCGCTGGCGCGCCGCCGCCGCCCGGGCGCGGCTGGACATGCGCGGCCGCCGCCGGCGCGGGGCGCGGCTGAAGAGCTCGGGACGGCTGTTCAACGACTGGCTGGAGAAGTCGCGGGCGGACCTGGCCTTGCTGACCACCGAGTTCGCCACCGGCCCCTACCCTTATGCCGGCATCCCCTGGTTCTCGACCCCGTTCGGCCGCGACGCCATCATCACCGCCTGGCAGGTGCTGTGGATCGAGCCGCGCCTGGCCAAGGGCGTGCTGGCCTATCTGGCCGAGCACCAGGCCGAGGAGGTCAGCGCCTTCCGCGACAGCGCGCCGGGCAAGATCATGCACGAGACCCGCAAGGGCGAGATGACCGCCCTCGGCGAACTGCCCTTCGGCCGCTACTACGGCGGGGTCGACACCACGCCGCTGTTCGTGGCCTTGGCCTGCGCCTATGCCGAGCGGACCGGCGACCTGACCTTCATCGACGAGCTGTGGGAGGCCTTGCAAGCCGCCGTGGCCTGGATCGAGCACTTCGGCGACAGCGACGGCGACGGGTTGATCGACTACGCCCGCGGCGCCGACACGGGCCTTTCCAACCAGAACTGGAAGGACAGCGAGGACAGCGTGTTCCATGCCGACGGCAAGTTCCCCGACGGTCCGATCGCCGTGGTCGAGGTGCAGGGCTACGCCTTCGCCGCCTTCAGGGGCATGGCCGATCTGGCCCGCCGTCGCGGCGAAACCGACAACGCCGAGCGCTGGGCCGCCAAGGCCGAGCATCTGCGCAAGACGGTCGAGGAGCGGTTCTGGATGGAGGACAAGGGCTTCTACGCCATGGCCATCGACGGCCACGGCCAGCCCTGCCGGGTGCGCGGCTCCAATCCCGGGCACCTGCTGTTCTGCGGCCTGCCCTCGCCCGAACGGGCGGCCAAGGTGGCGCAGACCCTGCTGTCCAACGTGTTCCACAACGGCTTCGGGGTGCGGACCCTCGCCGAGGGCGAGCCGCGCTTCAATCCGATGAGCTATCACAACGGCTCGGTCTGGCCGCACGACACCGCCATCTGCGCCATGGGCCTGGCCCGCTACGGCCACAGGGACGGCGTGGTGCGGATGACCTCGGGCCTGTTCGAGACCGCCGCCCACTACGAGATGCGGCTGCCGGAGCTGTTCTGCGGCTTCCCCCGCCAGCCGGGCGAGCCGCCGGTGGCCTATCCCGTGGCCTGCCTGCCCCAGGCCTGGGCCGCCGGCTCGGCCTTCATGATGCTGCAAGCCTGTCTGGGCATCACCGTCGATGGCTGGGCCGGCGAGATCCGCGTCACCGAACCGCGCCTGCCGATCGGCATTGACAGCCTGTCGATCGAGAACCTCGGCGTCGGCGACAAGCTGACCGACCTTTCCTTCGAACACGTCGGCCGCCATGTCACGGTGCAGGCCGGCCGGCGCTCGACGGTGCCAATCCTGACCCGCTGCTAGTTCCTCAAGCTTACCCAAGAACAAGAAGAGAAAAGTCCAATGCCCCAGAACCTCGACCTCTTCCCGATCGGCAACTGCGCCGTGAACGCCCTGATCGACCGCGACGGCCGGTTCGTCTGGGGCTGCATGCCCCGCGTGGATTCCGATCCGGTGTTCTCGACCCTGCTCAGCGGCCTGGAGCCGCCGTTCGAGGGCGGCAAGGGGCTGTGGGACGTGGTCGTGGACGGCGCGACGAGCGTCGAGCAGGCCTATCTGCGCAACACCCCGATCCTGCGCACGGTGATCACCGACGCCGATGGGGCGAGCCTGGAGATCATCGACTTCGCGCCGCGCTTCCAGCAGTTCAGCCGCATCTACCGCCCCACTGCCTTCATCCGCCTGGTGCGGCCGCTGAGCGGGGTGTGCCGCGCCACCATCCGCCTGCGCCCGACCGCCAGCTGGGGCGCGCGCCTGGCCGAGCACACCAACGGCTCCAACCACATCCGCTACCTGTGCTCGGACATGACGATCCGGCTGACGACGGATTGCCCGGTCTCGCACATCCTGGAAGAGCGGACGTTCCGCATCGAGCGGCCGATCGCCATGTTCCTGGGCGCCGACGAGGGCTTCGACGCCGACGTCGGGGCCACCTGCGCGCGGATGCTGCAGCAGACCGAGGACTATTGGCTGAACTGGGTGCGGGGTCTCGCCGTGCCGCTGGACTGGCAGTCGGCGGTGATCCGCGCGGCCATCACCCTGAAGCTCTGCACCCACGAGGAGACCGGCGCGATCGTCGCGGCCATGACAACCTCGGTGCCCGAGCACGCCAACAGCGGCCGCAACTGGGACTATCGCTACTGCTGGCTGCGCGACGCCTATTACGTGGTCCAGGCCCTGAACCGGCTGGGCGCGGTCGACATCCTGGAGAACTACCTCTCCTATCTGCGCAACATCGTCGACCGGGCGGCCGGCGGCCATATCCAGCCGCTGTTCGGGGTGGGCTACGAGCCGGCGCTGATCGAGCGCTTCGCCCCGGATCTGGCCGGCTATCGCGGCATGGGGCCGGTGCGGATCGGCAACCAGGCCTTCGAGCACCAGCAGCACGACGTCTATGGCCAGATCGTGCTGTCCTCGACCCAGGCCTTCTTCGACGAGCGCCTGCTGCGGCCGGCCACGATCGACGACTTCAAGGCCCTGGAGCCGGTGGGCGAGCGGGCCTTCCAGCTGCACGACCAGCCCGACGCCAGCCTGTGGGAGTTCCGCGGCCGGGCCAATGTGCACACCTATTCGTCGGTGATGTGCTGGGCCGCCTGCGACCGCCTGGGCAATGTCGCTGAGAAGCTGGGCCTGCCCGACCGCGCCGTCTTCTGGAACGAGCGCGCGGCCAAGGTGCGGGGCGCCATCGACAGCCAGGCCTGGAACGAGACCCTGGGCCGGTTCGCGGCCACCTTCGGCGGCGAGGAACTGGACGCCAGCCTGCTGCAATTGGTGGACCTGCGCTACATCGCCGCCGACGATCCGCGCAACAAGGCCACGGTGGCGGCCATCGAGGCGGGCCTGCGCAAGGGTTCCTACCTGCTGCGCTACGCCCTGCCCGACGACTTCGGCACGCCGCAGACGGCCTTCAACATCTGCACCTTCTGGCTGATCGAGGCGCTCTATCTGGAAGGCCGGATCGAGGAGGCGCGGGATCTGTTCGAGGAAATGCTGGGCCGCCGCACGGCCGCCGGCCTGCTGTCGGAGGACATCGGCTTCGAGGACGGCGAGCTGTGGGGCAACTACCCGCAGACCTATTCCCTGGTGGGGCTGATCAACTGCGCGGCGCTCTTGAGCAGGCCCTGGACTTCGGTGCGCTGATACCGGTCAAGCCTAACCCCTGCACGTTTTGGTGAGCGAAACGTGACGCACAGCTGGACCGTGCGGGGGATCGAAATCGTTACGGCATGCGTTGTTGGCGCTTAGTTCCATAGTGAAAGGGGCCAAACTGCATGACCGCGTACGGGTCTGCCGCTAGGCTTGCGACGTCGGATCTTCCGACGCCGCCGATCAATATTCCCGCCAATTCCGCGCTGTTCCTCGATCTGGACGGAACACTCGCGCCCATCATGCCGCGTCCGGACGACGTCGGCCCCGACCCCGCGCGCGCGGCCCTGCTGGCGCGCCTGCGGGCCGCCCTGAACGACCGCGTGGCCGTGGTCAGCGGCCGCTCGCTCGACGATCTTTCGCGCATCCTCGGTCAGGACGGCGTGGCCTATCTGGCCGCCGTGCACGGCCTGGAGCGCCGTACCCCCGCCGGCGCCTGGCGCTCGCAGCCCCACGAGGGCCTGGCCGAAGCCCGCGACGTGCTGGGCGACCTTGCCCGCTGCGATCGCGGCCTGCTGCTCGAGGACAAGCACCTGAGCCTCGCCTTGCACTACCGCAACACCCCCTCGGCCGCCGACGCCGTTGTCGAGGCCGCCGAACGTCTGGCGCGCCAGACCGGCCTCGTGCTGCAACTGGGCGACATGGTCGCCGAACTGCGCACGCCCGGCCAGGACAAGGGCTCGTCGGTCGCCGCCCTGCTGCGCGAACCGGCCTTCCATGGCGCGGCGCCGATCTTCGTCGGCGACGACCTGACCGACGAGGACGGCTTCGCCGCCGCCGCCCGCCTGGGCGGCTTCGGCGTGCTGGTCGGCCCCGAGCGCCCCACCGCCGCGACCTATCGCCTGGACGGCCCACAGGCCGTTCACGCTTGGCTGGACGCCGCCGCCCAGGCCGTCACGACCAGCGAGGCAACCCTATGAGCCGCCTGATCGTCGTATCGAACCGCGTCAATCCGCCGTCCGGCAAGGGCGAGGAAAGCGTCGGGGGCCTGGCCATGGCCCTGGCCGCGGCCCTGCGCGAATATTCCGGCATCTGGTTCGGCTGGAGTGGCAAGACCACGCCGGAATTCACCGGCCAGCTGTCGATGCAGCGCATCGAGGGCGTGACCGTGGCGACGGTCGACCTCGAGGAAGGCGACTACCAGGAGTATTACAACGGCTACGCCAACAAGACGCTGTGGCCGCTGTTCCACTACCGCGTCGACCTGACGGCCTACGACCGCTCGTTCGGCGAGGGCTATGACCGGGTCAACAAGCGCTTCGCCGAGACCCTGCGCCCGCTGATCGAGCCGGACGACATCATCTGGGTGCACGACTATCACCTGATCCCGATGGCGCGGGAGCTGCGGCGGCTGGGCGTGACCAACCGCATCGGCTTCTTCCTGCACATCCCCTGGCCGGCCCACCAGTTGGTTGTCACCCTGCCCCGCCACCGGCCGCTGGTGGAGGCGATGTTCCACTACGACCTGATCGGCTTCCAGACCGAGGAGAGCCTGCAGGCCTTCGAGGGCTATGTGCTCAACGAGGTCGGCGGCGAGAAGACCGAGGACGGCCGCCTGCGCGCCTTCGGCCAGGTGACCGAGGCTGGCGCTTTCCCGATCGGCATCGACGCCGAGGACTTCGCCCGCATCACCAAGAGCTCGCGGGCCATGCGGGTCTATGACCGGATGGCCGCGCACAGCGTGTTCCGCAAGATGGTCGTGGGCGTCGATCGCCTAGATTACTCCAAGGGTCTGGAGGAGCGCCTGATCGGCTTCGAGCGCTTCCTGCACGACAACGAGGAGGCGCGGAACGAGGTCATGCTGCTGCAGATCGCGCCGCTGTCACGCGACGAGGTCGAGGCCTATCAGGACATCCGCCACCGGCTGGACGGCCTGATCGGTCGCATCAACGGCGCCTATGCCGAGATGGACTTCACGCCTATCCGCTATCTCAACCGCTCCTATCGGCGCGACGAGTTGGCAGGGGTCTATCGCGCGGCCCGGGCGGCGCTGGTCACGCCCCTGCGCGACGGCATGAACCTGGTGGCCAAGGAGTATGTCGCCTCGCAGAACCCCGAGGATCCGGGCGTGCTGATCCTGTCGCGCTTCGCCGGCGCCGCGCGGCAGATGAAGGAGGCGCTGATCATCAATCCCAACAGCCCCGAGGAGATCTCGGACGCGCTGAGCCGGGCCCTGGCCATGGACGAGGGCGAGCGCAAGCGGCGCTGGGAGGCGCTGATCGACAACGTCACCCGCCAGGACGTGACCGCCTGGCGCGACGACTTCGTGGCGGCGCTGAAGGGGCGTCCGCCGGTGGCCGAACCGGCCAACACCGAGGCCGCCGAGGAGGAACCGCCGGTCGTGGCGGTCAAGAAGGCCGCCCTGGCCGGAGCCAAGACCTGACATGGCCGCCCGCCCCACCTGGCAGGGCCATCTGCGGCTCTCGCTCGTGACCTGCCCGGTGGCGCTCTACACCGCCACCAATCCCGGCGGCGAGGTGCGGTTCAACCTGCTGCACCCCAAGACCCACAACCGCATCAAGATGGTGGCGACGGACCCGGACCTCGGGCCCGTCGAGCGGTCCGACCTGGTCAAGGGCTACGAGGTCGAGAAGGACCGCTACGTCGTCGTCACGCCCGAGGAGATCGAGAGCGTGCGACTGGAAAGCACCCGCACGATCGACATCGAGCGCTTCGTCGACGTGGCCGACATCGATCGCCTCTACTGGGACAATCCCTACTTCCTGGTCCCGGACGGAAAGCTGGCGGTCGAGGCCTATTCGGTGATCCGCGACGCCATGGCCGGGGCCAAGCGCATCGCCCTTGGCCGCGTGGTCATGCACACCCGCGAGCGGCTGCTGGCCATCGAGCCGCGCGGCAAGGGGCTGATCGCTTACTCGCTGCGATCCTACGACGAGGTGCGCGACCCGGCAGACCTGTTCGACGACATTCCGGCCAAGAAGGCCGACGCCTCGATGATCGCCATCGCCCGCAAGATCATCGAGCAGCAGGACGGTCCGTTCGAGCCCCAGGCCTTCAAGGACCGCTACGAGGACGCCCTGCGCGCCCTGATCAAGCGCAAGGAAAAGGGCGGCAAGGCCAAGGTCTCGGCCGCTCCGCCCGAGGACACGAACGTGGTCGACCTGATGGAGGCGCTGCGCAAGAGCCTCGGCGGCAAGGCGCCGGTGAAGCCGCCCGCCAGAAAGCCGGCGGCGAAGGCCGCGGCCAAGGCGAAGAAGGCCTCCTAGTTCACCAAAATCCGAGCATCCCCCGCGAAGGCGGGGATGCTCGGGGTTGGGTTGGCGTCCTAGGCCGCCTCGGCCACCGGCGACTTCGCTTCCCTCAGACGCAGATAGATGCAGCCGAAGCCGACGATCGCGTTGAGGATGCCCACCAGCACGAACGGCGAGGCCGGGCCGACGACGTCGAACAGCACGCCGCCGACCGTGCCCAGCACCAGGATGCCGAACGCGCCGCAGAGGTTGAAGAAGCCGATGACGGCGCCCCTGCCCTCCTCCGGCGCTTCCTTGCCGATCAGGGCCTGAGAACCGATGAAGGCGCTGATCTGGCCCACGCCCAGCAGCACGAACAGCGGCATGGCCGCCTTGCTCAGCGGGTCGTCGATGAAGATCGTCGCCAGGTAGCCGACGCCGCCCAGCAGCATGCAGGCCGCAAGCGCGGTCAGGCGGTGGGCCTTGTCGATCATCAGGGCCACGACCACCGGCCACAGCAGGGCCGCCGACTGGGCGACGATGAACGGGATGCGGCCCTGGTCGAGGGCGTCGGCCAGGGTGGCGCCGTTCTCCAGCGCCGCCTTCTTGCCCCAGGCGATGGCGTAGGCGCCGACGATGGCCAGGTCGCCCCGGGCCACGAAGGCCGAGGCGTAGGCCAGGACGATGCGCGGATTGGCCTTGGCCGCCGCAACGCCGACGCCCAGTTGGGTCGAGAGCTTGGGCCGCTCGACCGTGCGCGTCGCCACGCCCGGCTTGAGGCCGAACCACATCACCGCCGCCGAGATCACGCACATCACCGCCGCGACCGCCAGGGCGGCCTGGCCGGCGGCCTTCTCGCCCATGCCGTCGGCCACGAAGATGGAGGGCAGCTTGCCGATGGCCAGCGCCAGCACCACCACGCCCAGGCCGTTGAGCACGCCCGAGAGAGCGACGATCTTGCCGCGGTCGCGGGCCTTCACATAGTCGGCCAGGACGGTCGACAGCATGCCCGTCGTCGCGCCGATGCCGATGGCGTAGATCACCTTGTAGAGCGACAGGTCCCACAGGCTGGTGGCCAGCGGATAGAGCAGATAGCCGGCGGCCGTGGCCAGGAAGCCGACGGCGTAGACGGCGCGGCGCCCCACGCGGTCGGCCAGGGCTCCGGCCAGGCCGAACACGAACAGCAGCGCCACCTCGTTGACGAGATTCAGGATTCCCAGGGCCGAGCCCTGGCGGTCGAGCGGCACGCCCAGATTGGCGCTGAGCACGTAGGGCGTCATGATCGCCACGGTCGTGGCCAGGCCGATATTGACGAAGGAGGCGTAGAGCGCGGTCCACATGTGGCCGGCGCGTACGCCCGGCTCGATCGCCACTATGCCGAAGCGCTCGGGATCTTTGGCCTTCGCCATTTGGGGGAACTCCAGGAAAGCTTGGGGGCAAGGAAAAGGCCCGGCGCGCAGGCGCGCCGGGCCTTGGCAGTTCACACGGTCAGCGGGATCAGAAGGTCTTGCTGATGCGGATCGAGCCGGCGCGCTTGTCAGGCAGGCTGACGACGTAGGCGCGCACCGGGGTGTTGTTGTTCAGGTCGAAGTAGCCGAAGTCGGTCGCCGCGATGGCGTTCTTCGGGGTGTCGTCGTTGAACAGGTTGGTCACCGAGACGTCGACGCTCCACGACCCGTCGGTGATCCCGGCCCGCAGATCCGAGACGAAGTAGCTCGGCAGCCAGGTCAGGTTGTTCTGGGTCATGTAGCGCTTGGACTGGTAGCGACCGCTGAGTTCGGTCGTCCAGGTCCAGCCGGCGCCCACCGGCAGGTCGCCGGTCACCAGGGCCGCGACGTTCAGGCTGTGCTTGGGCGTCAGCGGCACGGCGTTGCCGGTGTAGTTGCCGCCGGTGGACTCGATCCGGTCGAAGTAGCCGGGGGTCGAGACCTTGTAGTTGGTGAACTCGGCGTCGGTGTAGGTGTAGTTGCCGCTGAGAGTCAGCCAGTTCGTCGCCCGCCAGTCGCTGGTCAGGTCGAAGCCCTTGCTTTCGCTTTCGCCGGCGTTCTCCACCGACGGCACCGAGGTGCCGCCCAGCACCTTGGTGGTGCCGATCTGCTGGTTCTTGTAGCGGTTGAAGAAGATCGCGCCGTTCACGACCAGGTCGCCGCCGAGGAAGACGTTCTTCGAACCGATTTCGAAGCTCTGCAGCTTCTCCGGCTTGAAGGTCGAGTCCACGCTGCCGCTGGTGCCCGTGGTGTCGACGCCGCCCGGCTTGAAGCCTTCGCCGTACGACGCATAGACCGAGTTGCGCGAGGTCAGCTTGTAGTTGGCCACGAAGTTCGGCGTGAAGGCGTGGTCCTTGACCGTCTTCTTGTCGATCTGGGTGGTCTTGGCGATCTGGGCGGCGCGCACCGAGGCGGTGCCGGCCGGACCGGCGGCGCAACCCAGCTGGGTCAGGCAGACCAGTTGGACGCCGAACAGGCGGTAGTACATCGGCTGGTACGGGCTGCCGCGATAGGCGATCCGTTCCTCGATGTAGCGACCGTCGAAGCGCACGGTCAGGGCGTCGGTGACGTCGTATTCGACGCTGCCGGCCCACGACAGCGAGTCGGTCTCACGCGAGATCTTCAGCGGATAGTCGGCCGTGGCCTTGGCCGTCGTGGTCGGGGCTTGGAAGGTCCCGGTCGCGCTGGCGCCGCCGCCCATGTAGAGCGCCGTCAGGATGGTCATGCGGGGATCGGACCCCGTACGCATCCAGAACTGATCCTTGTTGATCTGGCTGGCTTGCTCGTGGAAGTACAGGCCTTCCAGCGAGGTCCGCAGCTTGCCGAAGTCCTTGTTCCAGCGCAGCGTCTGGCTCTGCTGCTTGGTGTCGAACTCGTCGTCCAGCATCACCGAGAAGCCGATGGCCGGCAGGCCGCCCGTCGGAGCCACGGTCGAGTAGTTGAGACCGTAGGCGCGCAGGAAGCTCAGGTACGGATACAGCGAGCCGTAGAACGGCGCGATGCCGGCATAGGACGACAGGACATTGCCCGACAGGCTGTAGTCGCTGTTGTCGAAGTCCTGGATCTGGGTGGTCTCGCCGCGGGTGATGCCGGTCAGCGAGGTGAACGTGCCCCAGTCGCTTTCATAGTTGATCTCGAACGAGGCGCGGGTCGCGTCGGTGACGGTGCCCGTGAAGTCCTTGCCCGTGCGCGGATCCAGCGAATAGGAGACGGTCTGGTTCTTGACCACCGCGGCGTTGGCGAGGTTGCCCTTCACCGTGTAGCCGGCCCGGCCCGTGCTCGGATCGGTGGCCGAGACGCCCAGATCGGCGGTGTTGGCCGCGCCGGTCTGCGGGTTCACCGAAGTGATGAAGGCCCGGGCCATCTGGTCGTACTCTTCGTGCGAAGTCTGCACGCGAGCAAAGACCGTCAGGTTCTCGGTCGGCTTCATCAGCAGGCCCAGGGCCGCGCCCTTGGACTCGCCGCCGCCGACCTTGGCGCCGCTGACGCTGTTGCGGTACTGGCCGTCGTTCTCCCAGGCGCCGACGTTCAGGCTGAGCGCCAGCTTGTCCTGCACCAGCGGACCGCTGAGCGAGACCTTGCCTTCCTTCAGGCCGAAGCTGCCGGCTTCGATGCTGGCCTTGGCCTCGAACTCGTCGAGGTTCGGACGCTTGGAGATGTAGTTGATCGCGCCGGAGAAGGCCGAGCGGCCGTAGAGCACGCTTTGCGGGCCCTTCACCACTTCGATCCGCTCGGCGTCGACGAAGCGCAGGCTCGCCAGAGCGCCGCCGCCGGCGGTGGCGAAGGCTTCCGAAGACGTGTCGACCCCATCCACCAGGATGGCCACGTTCGGACGGCCCCGAACGGCTTGCACGCCGCGGATGGCCGGACGCGTATCGCTAGGCGTCAGACCCTGATCAAAGGTCAGGCCGGCGGTCGATTGCGCCACCCGAGCAATGTCAGAAATATTACGGCGCTCGATCGTCTCGGCCGACACCGCATTGATGCTGATCGGAACCTCTTGCAGAGCTTCCGACTTACCACGAGCCGTTACGGTGATCTCTCCAATCACCGTGGACTCTTCCGAAGTTGTCGTTTGCGCGAAGGCTTGCCCCGCGCAGACCAAAAGCGTAAGAGCGCTCGCGCTCGCACAGTAGATATTCATCGCCGACTTGGTCATGACTCCCCTCTTCAAATCTTGACCACACCCCGCCGCGTTCACCGCGACTGTTCCCCGCCGGTCAAGATGATGGAGCCGGACCAATACAGGTCTTGCGATAAAGCGTTTGTCCGTCCATCGGATAGGAGTTCAGGAAAGTAAGCCATGCTGTCAGAGATCGCCGCCGCGCCCAAGCCTCGACAATCACGTCGGATCGCCACTGAAGCAGCGATCGTGGAGGCTTTTGGGCGTCTTATGGAGCGCGGAAGCGTCCACGACGCGGGTGTGAACGCCCTAATCAAGGAAGCGGGCGTAGGCAAGAAACAAATCTATGACTATTTCGGCGGACTGGGCGGCGTCGCCGACGCCTGGGTGCGCCGCACCGGCGTCTGGCCTCGCCTGACCGACATGATCGACGAGTCGCTGGAGACCTTCCACCAGCGTCCGGCGATGGAACGCCTGCGCATGCTGGTGCGGGCCTACGCCTCGACCCTGCGCGCCCATCCGGCCGTCGCCACCATCATGGCCGGCGAGTTCGCGGGCCCGCCCGAGTTGCGCGACGCCGTCACCGCCGTACGCATCCGCATCTGGGAAGAGTACGAGCGGCTGTTCATCGGCCAACGCAGCGAGGACAAGGAACTGCTGGCCGTGGCCATGACCATGCTGTCGGCCGTCTCCTACATCGGCATGCGCGCCAAGTTCGAGCCGAACTTCTTCGGTTTCGATCTTCACGACGACGACGCCTGGGATAAGGTCGCGGGTATGCTCGACCACGTGATGGGCCGCTATCAGACGGGCGTCGAGGTCGCGATTTCTCATCAGGCGGATATCGCCGAATAGAAAATTGACCGGTCGGTCCCTTTTTGAAAATCTCCGAGCATCCCGCCAACCGCGGGGCTGATGGCACCCGGAGACCTTCATGTTCGGCGACCCCCTCTCTCTTCCCGTCAAACCCCAGGCGGGAGACCTCTGGGTGGCCGCCACCACGGTCACCGACCACCAGCTGAAGCTGGGCCTGTCGCGCATCCTGCTGCTGGGCCCTGATCTGCAGGTGAAGGCGGCGCTGCACACGGGCGACTTCGGCATGGTTTCGGGCCTGGCGGTGAATCCCCGCACCGGCGAGCTCAACGCTCTGGACCCCTTCGCCCGCAACGTCACCCGCATCGACGCCGACGGGCGCCGCGTTCCAGGCCAGGCCTCGCTTCTCCCCGGCCGGGGCCTGGGCTCGATGGTGTTCCTGCCCGACGGCGGCGCCCTGGCCGGCGAGCACCTGTCGGGTCTCGCCCCGCCCTTCACCGGCGAGGGCCGCCTGGTGCGCTTCGACGCCGACGGCCGCGTCGTGCGCTTCTATCGCCCCGAGTATCATGGCGGCGTGATGGGCTTCCTGGGCGTCACGCACCTCGCCCTGCTGTCGGACGGCAAGACCGTGGCCTACGTTTCCGAGACCGGACACACCGTCTTCCGCTACGACATCGAGGCCGACGCCCAGCTGTCGCCGCTCTATGTCCGCACCGACCCGCCGGGCATGGTGTTCGGCCTGGCGACCGCCCCGAACGACGACGTGCTGGTCAGCTGCGGCAATGAAGTGCGCCGCGTGGCCCAGGACGGCTCGGTGGTCCGCACCTACGCCGTGCCGGAAGGCCGCGGCTGGTCGTTCCTGCGCGCCACCGACGACGGCGCCCACTTCTGGGCCGGCGACTTCTTCTCGGGCCAGCTGGCCAAGATCGCGCTGGACAGCGGCGAGACCGTCGCCAGCGTGAAGCTCGACATCCCGTTCGGCGTGACGTCGATCGTGGAAGCAAAGGCGGCCTGATGGGCAAGAAGCGCAAGATCCTGCTGGCGGGCCTCGGCGTCGTCGTCCTGGCGGGCGCGGCGACCTACGCCTCCGCGCCGCTCTACTGGAGCCGCTATTTCCGCGCCCTGACCGTCAACCCGTTGGAGCCGCCGATCGACTGGTACAAGCCGGTCGCCGTGGTGAAGGGCGCGCCGGGCAAGGCCCTGCCGAAGACCACGCCGCAGGCGGCCGGGATCGATCCCGCCGCCCCGGCCGCCGCCGCCGACTACGCCGGGGCCCGCAAGTCGGACGCCCTGATCGTCGTCAAGGACGGGGCGATCGTCTACGAGCGCTACTGGAACGGCGTCGGCCCCGAAAGCCGGATGAAGGCCCACTCCTTCACCAAGACCCTGACCGGCATGCTGATCGGCGCCGCCATCGCCGACGGCAAGATCAAGTCGGTCGACCAGCCGGCCGCCGACTTCATCACCGAGTGGCGCGGCGACGAGCGCGCCAAGATCACCATCCGCGACCTGCTGCAGATGTCGTCGGGCCTGGAAGCGCCGGACTATTCCTACGCGCCGTGGTCCAGCACCATCCGCACCTTCCTGTCGCCGGACCTGGCCAAGGACAACCTGGCCCTGAAGGCGACCCACCCGCCGGGCACGGTGTTCGGCCATCACAATCCCGACCCGGTGGCGCTGAGCGTCATCGTCGAGCGGGCCACCGGCAAGACCTTCGCTGCCTACATGTCCGAGAAGCTGTTCGCGCCGCTGGGCATGCACGACGGCCAGCTGTGGCTGGCCAAGGAAGGCGGCCTGGCCCATGGCGACTGCTGCCTGGTCTCGCAGGTGCAGGACTGGATGCGCATCGGCGTCATGCTGGCCAATGGCGGTTCGTTCGAGGGCAGGCAGGTGCTGCCGACTTCGTACGTCCAAGCCATGAGCGCGCCGGGCAAGGCCAATCCGGGCTACGGCTTCCAGATCTGGCGCGGCCGCCCCTACGCGGCCGACCGCATCTACACGCCCGAACGTCCTGACAAGAGCAGCAAGTCGGCCGAGCCGATCGCCGCGGAAGACGCCATCTTCCTCGACGGCTGGGGCAAGCGCCGCCTCTGGATCGTGCCTTCGCAGAAACTGGTGATCCTGCGCGACGGCGTGGACCTCGACGACTGGGACGACACCAAGATACCCAATCTCATCCTCCGCGGACTCACCCCCGCCCCGCAGCCGGAGAAGACGCCATGATCAAGAACCAGTGGTACGTGGCCGACTACAGCGACGAGATCCCCAACGGCGGCCACAAGCGGGTGAAGATGCTGGGCCTGGAGTTCGTGGTGTTCCGCGACTCCAAGGGCAAGGTCAGCTGCCTGTCGGACGTCTGCATCCACCGCGGCGCGTCGCTGGGCAGCGGCATGGTCGTCGATGACGCCATCGAGTGCCCCTATCACGGCTGGCGCTTCAACGGCGGCGGCAAGTGCGTGAAGATCCCGTCGCAAGAGCCCGACGCCAAGATCCCGCCGCGCGCCAAGATCGACTCCTACCCCGTGCAGGAGAAGTACGGGATGATCTGGGTGTTCATGGGCGACCTGCCCGAGGCCGAGCGTCCGCCCCTGCCGCCCTTCCCCGAGTTCGAGGATCCGGCCTGGCGCTGCATCCGCGGCACCTACGAGTGGAAGGCCAACTACGCCCGCATCACCGAGAACGGCATCGACCCCTCGCACGCGGCCTTCGTCCACCCGAGCTTCGGCGACAAGGAGGCCCCGCAGGTCCACGAGTTCACCCTCGAGCAGGACGAGTACTCGGCCTATGCCGAGCTGAAGTTCGTGCCCCCCGAGTACAAGGGCATGTGGAAGTTCTTCCGCAAGGCCAAGCGCAGCATGGTGACCGTGCGCAACGGCTTCCACGTCTCGGGCGCCCACGTGCGGATCCAGATCCGCCCGACCCCGACCTGGTCGACGGTGATCTTCGACGTCAACACGCCGATCGACGAGACCACCACGATCACCCGCTGGATCATGGCCCGCAACTTCCTGACCCAGAAAATCTGGGACGGCGACAGCCGCCGCCGCACCCTGCGCATCTTCGAGCAGGACCGCGTGATCATGGAGAAGGTCTGCCCCGAGCTGCTGCCCGTCTATCTGCACGAAGAAGTCAGCGTGAAGTCAGACGGCATCATGGTGGCCTGGCGCAACAAGCGCCGCGAGCTGATCGAGAAGGGCTGGGCGCTGGACGTCGACGCCATGGAGCGCGACATCCAGGGCAAGCGAGCGATGGTCATCCCCTCGCCCGACCGCGCCGATCCCAAGCTGGCCAAGGACTTCCTGCTGAAGACCGTGCCGCTGGTCGACGGCGAGCGGGTGCGCCAGGAAGCCTTGAAACAACGCCACGGCGGCCAAGCGCCGGCCGCGGCCGAATAGTGGGAGCGAAAAGCGTGAAATCGAGCATCCTCGCCATCGCTCTCGCCGCCGCCGCGGGGGCCGCTCATGCGGCTCCCGTGGAGGTTCGCGTCTCCGGCGTCAGCAGCGCCAAGGGCCAGATCGTGGTCTCGGCCTGCGACAAGGCGACCTTCCTGAAGACCTGCCCCTACAACGTGAAGGTCCCTGCCGCCTCCGGCGCGGTGACGGCCAAGATCGCCAACCTGCCGCCCGGCCGCTGGTCGTTCCTGGCCTTCCACGACGAGGACGGCGACGGAGTGATGAAGAAGACGGCCCTTGGCCTGCCCGCCGACGGCGTCGGCCTGTCGCGCGATCCCAAAGCGAGGTTCGGCCCGCCGAAGTTCGAGGACTCGGCGGTGGATGTCGGCGCTGGCGGGGCCAGCGTCAGCATCGGTCTGAAGTACTGATCCTTCTCCCCTTGCGGGAGAAGGTGTCGGCGCCAGCCGACGGATGAGGGGTCGCACAGACCTGAAACGCCGCGACAGTCGAAAGGCCTGTCGCGGCGTTTTGCTTTTGAGAGACCCCTCATCCGACGTCCTACGGACGCCACCTTCTCCCGCAAGGGGAGAAGGATCAGGGTTGAGGAAACCCCCCCGCCTTCGACACCATGCCCGGCAGCGCCGGCGCGCCCAGCACGCCCTTCAGCCAGCCCGCCGTCTCGATCAGCGACGGCAGGTCGAGCCCCGTCGCCACGCCCATCCGCGCGAACATGTAGGCCAGGTCTTCGGTGGGGACGTTGCCGGTGGCGGCCGGGGCGAAGGGGCAGCCGCCGATGCCGCCGATCGAGGCGTCGAGGCTGGCCACGCCCGCGCGCCAGGCGGCGAAGGCGTTGGCCAGGCCCGTGTTACGGGTGTTGTGAAAGTGGGCGCGCAGCACAGCGCCGGGCGCGACGGCGCGGACGGCGCCGAAGCGGGTCTCGACCGCCAGCGGATCGCCCACGCCGATGGTGTCGGCCAGGGTGATCTCGGTGACGCCGAAGCTCGCCAGTTCGGCGGCGATCCGCGCCACCTGCTCGACCGCCACCTCGCCCTCGAACGGGCAACCGAAGGCCGCGGCGATCGTGACGCCCAGCTTCAGCCCGGCCTGGCGCGCGACTTCGGGGGCCTCGGAAATCTGCCGCAGGGTCTCGAAGACCGGGACGCCCTGGTTGCGGGCATTGAAGGTCTCGCTGGCCACCACCACGAAATTGACCTCGTCGACATCGGCGGCGATGGCGCGATCCAGGCCCCGGCGATTCAAAACGAGGCCGATCAGCGACACGCCGCGCGCGCGCAAGTCCTGCTGGCCGCGCAGCCGGGCCATCACCTCGTCGGCGTCGGCCATCTGCGGCACGGCGCGCGGATTGACGAAGCTGACCGCCTCGACCCGGCGGGCGCCGGCCTCGACGGCCTTGAGCACCAGGGCGGCCTTGTCGGTCGCCGAGACCATCGTCTTCTCGTTCTGCAGCCCGTCGCGGGGCGACACTTCGACGATCTCGATGCGGGTGGTCATGGCGCGTGTTCCTCGACGCCCGCGACACAGGCAGGCATGGCGCGCGAGCATGCGCGGCGGCGCCTTCGAAACCAGCGCCCCGCCCCCGGCGCCCGACAGGCGGGGAGCCCGCGCGGCCGCGCAGCGAACGTCGGTACGCGGCGCAAGCTCCCACGATCAACGAGGGGAGCTGATCAATGAAAACTGCTGCTGGAACACTCGCCGCCTACGCCGGCGTATCGCTGCTGGCCCTGGCCTGGGCCGGCGCCGCGTCCGCCCAGGACACCGCCGTCGAGGAAGTGGTGGTCACCGCCCGCCAGCGGGCCGAGAACCTGCGCGACGTGCCCGCCGCCGTCACCGCTCTGGGCCAGTCGACGCTGGAAGCCGCCGGGGTGGCCCGCGCCGCCGACTTCGTGGCCCTGACCCCTGGCGTCAGCCTGGTGCAGGCCGCCGAACAGGGCGACGCCCAGGTCAACATCCGCGGCGTCAACGGCGCCCGTGACGCCCAGGCCTCGTTCGCCTTCGTCGTCGACGGCGTGCAGATGGCCAACCCCGCCGCCTTCAACCGCGAATTCTCCGACCTGCGCCAGATCGAGGTGGTGAAGGGCCCGCAGGGCGCGGTCTACGGCCGCAACGCCGCCGCCGGGGCGATCATCGTCTCCACCGTCGAGCCGGGCGACGAGTTCGAAGGCTCGGCCAAGCTCAGCGCCGGCAACCGCAAGAGCTACGCCGGCGACCTGCGGGTGGCCGGACCGCTCACCGACAAGCTGGTCGGCAGCCTGTCGGCCGACTGGCGGCGCACCGACGGCTTCTACGACAGCCAGTTCAGCGACGGCGCCGTCGACCGCTATCGCGGCTACAATCTGAACGGCCGCCTGGTGGCGCGGCTGGACGAGAAGACCAAGCTCGACCTCAAGGCCCGCTACGGCCGACTGACCGCCGGCTCGATCGCCTACAACGCCGTCTTCGCCCTGCCCTCGTTCGCTTCGGTGCTGGCGACGCCGTCCTATTACGAGGACGTCAACGACCACGACTTCGTCTTCCAGAACAACGTGCAGCACACCAACCGGCAGGAGGCCTTCGAGGTGTCGGCCAAGCTGGAGCGTGACCTCGGCTTCGCCACCCTGACGGGCTGGACGCTCTATTCCGACATCGATAACGACCTGGTCGCCGACGGCACCTCGGCCTCGTTCGGCTTCTTCAACGCCAGCGCCAGTTGCGCGGCCTCGATCGCGGCGCTGAACGCCGAGGGCGTCACCCTGCCCTCGCCTCAGTACCTGGGGACCACGGCGGCCGGCTCGTTCTTCGGCCCCTACACGCCCACCACCTGCGACGGCTACCAGTACCAGAAGCGCGACCAGAGCGACCTGTCGGGCGAGCTGCGCCTGACCTCGCGTTCGGATCAGGCCCTGCGCTGGATGGTCGGGGCCTACGCCCTGCACATCGACCGCGAGGTCGGCGTGGCCACGGGCCTGGACGGCGGCGGCGAGATTCCGCGGTCGCTCTACGTGCCCTCGTCCTCGGCCTATTCGACCGAGCAGCTTTATTGGGACGACTTCAAGAGCGACGTGGCCGCGGTGTTCGGCCAGCTAGCCTATGATTTCGCGCCCGGCCTCGAAGGCTCGCTGGCCCTGCGCTATGACCGCGAGGAGCGCAAGGTCCACAACCTCGTGCCGACCGCCGCGCGCACCAAGTACATCGACTTCGACGGCCCGGCCTATACCGGCGGCGCGGCCCTGAACCCCGGCCTCGACACCACGATCAATCCCGGCGGCATCAAGGACCAGAAGAAGACCTACGACCAGCTGCAGCCCAAGATCGCCCTGCGCTGGAAGGCCAGCGACGACTGGACCCTCTACGGAGACTGGGGCGTCGGCTTCAAGTCGGGCGGCTTCAACAGCCAGGGCAGCGCCGCGACCGTGAACCTGTTCATCAACCCGGTGCGCACGGCGGCCGGCTACAAGCCGGTGACCATCCGCGACGACTTCGACAAGGAAGTCTCCAAGAGCTTCGAGATCGGGGCCAAGGGCCGGATGTTCGACGGTCGCCTGACCGTGGACGCCGCCGCCTACCAGACCGACGTCGACGACATGCAGTTCTTCGAGTTCTTCGTCGGTCCGTTCGGCCTGCTGCGCGTGGTGTCCAACATCGACGAGGTGCGGATCAAGGGCGCGGAGCTGGGCCTCCGGTTCAAGGCCAGCTCGAACCTGATCCTCGAGGCCTCGGGCGCCTATACCGACAGCGAGATCCGCAAGAACTCGGTGCGGCCCGACACCGTCGGCAACGAGTCGCCCTACACGCCGCGCTACACTTGGAACCTGGCGGCCGACTACACCCACCCGCTGCCGCAGAACCTGTCGCTGCACCTGCGGGCCGACGTGCGCGGCACGGGACCGACCTGGTTCCACATCGTGCAGGACCAGGACAACCCCACCGTCTTCGAGCTGAGCTATGGCGCTCTGGGCCGGGCCAACTACGCCAAGTCCCGCCGCGACGCCTACACGACGCTGGACCTGCGGGCCGGGGTCGAGGCCGACGCCTGGAGCCTGACGGCCTTCGGCAAGAACGTGCTCGACGAGGACTACGCCGCCGAGGTGATCCCGGCGCCGGAGTTCGGCGGCAGCTTCGTCTCGCCCGCCGCCGGCGCGACCTGGGGCGTGGAGCTCGCCGTGAAGTTCTGATGGCGCCCGCACAGCGGTGAAACCCCTCCCCCGATCCGGCGCGCGCCGCCCGATCGGGGGAATGTCGCCCGAATAGGCGTCGCGCCGCCGCCCTGGGGGGATGTTGGCGCGCCAGCAAAGAGGCTGACGATGGCTTACCGATTGGGCGTGGACGTAGGCGGGACCTTCACCGACCTGCTGTTGCTGAACGAGGCGACGGGCGACTTCTGGCGGCACAAGACGCCGTCGACCCCGCATGACAGCTCGGTCGGCGTGATGACCGGCGTCAACGCGGTCTGCGAGAAGGCCGGGGTCAAGCCGTCGGACGTCGACGTCTTCCTGCACGGCACCACCGTGGCCACCAACGCCGTGCTCGAGGGCAAGGGCGCCCGCGTCGGCCTGGTGACCACCGAGGGCTACCACCAGGTGATGCAGATCGCCCGCTCGCTGGTGCCGGGCGGTCTGGCCGCCTGGATCATCTGGCCCAAGCCCGAACCGCTGGCGAAGCTGGAAGACACGGTCGAGATCAAGGGCCGCATCGACGCCTCGGGCAAGGAGATCCGCCCGCTCGACGAGGTCGACGCCCGCGCCCAGCTGACCAAGCTGAAAGAGCAAGGCGTCGAGGCGGTGACCATCGCCCTGATGAACGCCTACCTGAACGGTTCGCACGAGTGCCGCGTGGCCGAACTGGCCGCCGAGATCCTGCCGGGCGTGCTGGTTTCGCTGTCGCACGAGGTCCTGCCGGAGATGCAGGAATACGAGCGCACCCTGACCACCGTCGCCAACGCCTCGGTCCGCCCGGTCGTCTCCAAGTACGTCAAGAACCTGCGCGACAAGCTGCGCGGCCTGGACATGCAGGGCCGCATCGCCCTGCTGCGTTCGGACGGCGGCCTGATGTCGTCGGAGAAGTCCGAAGAGCATCCCGTCAGCCTGCTGATGTCCGGCCCGGCCGGCGGCGTGACCGGCGCCCTGTGGGTGGCTCGCAACTCGGGCCTGAAGAACATCCTGACGCTCGATGTCGGCGGCACCTCGACCGACGTGGCCCTGATCGAGAACGGCGAGCCGCGCCGCGTGCGCACCACCGACGTCGGCCACCTGACCGTCCGCGCCTCGTCGCTGGACGTGAAGACGGTCGGCGCCGGCGGCGGCTCGATCGCCAAGGTGCCGGAGCTGACCCGCGCCCTGCGCGTCGGCCCCGAGTCGGCCGGCGCCGCGCCGGGTCCGGCCGCTTATGGCAAGGGCGGCACGGCCCCCACCGTCACCGACGCCAACGTCGTGCTCGGCTATCTGCCCGAAGACCTGCTGGGCGGGGCCTTCAAGCTGGATCGCGAAGCGGCCCGCACGGCGGTGCAGACCATCGCCGACGCCCTGGGCATCGACCTCTATGAGGCCGCCCGCGGCATCATCGACATCGTCAACGAGAACATGTTCGGCGCGCTGCGCATGATCTCGGTGCAGCAGGGCTACGACCCGCGCGACTTCGCCCTGATGGGCTTCGGCGGCGCCGGTCCCCTGCACGTCAATGCCGTCGCCAAGCTGATGGGCTCGTGGCCGGCCGTGTCGCCGGTCTCGCCGGGCGTGCTCTGCGCCCTGGGCGACGCCACGACCCGCATGCGCACCGAGACCGCCCGCTCCTATTCCAAGCGGATCTCGGCGGCGACCGAGACCGAGGTGCTGTCGTTCTTCAACGAGATGGACGCGCAGATCCGCGCCACGCTCAAGGCCGACGGCGTCGCCGACGCCGAGATCGAGACCAGCTTCGAGATCGACATCCGCTATCACGGCCAGGCCTTCGAAGTGCCGATGGTCGTGACCCTGGACATGCTGAACGCCGGCGGCCTGGCCCGCCTGGCGGCCGCCTTCGACGAAGAGCACCGCCGCCTGTTCACGTTCAACATGGACGCCGAGCATGAGTTCGTGAACCTGCGCGCCGTGGCCGTGGGCAAGGTCCAGGAAATCCCGACGCTCGAGATCGAGAAAGGCGACGGCGATCCCTCGCGCGCCAAGATCCGCGACCACGAGGTCTGGGCCGACGGCGGCATGAAGCCGGCCGTCATCTATGACCGCTCCAAGCTCCGCGCCGGCGACCGCATCCCGGGTCCGGCGATCATCACCGAGATGGATTCGACCACCCTGGTGCTGCCCGACTGCGAAGCCGTCGTCGACGTCTACGGCGTCATCCTGATCAACCCGACCAAGGAGGGCTGAGCCATGCCCGCGCGCATCCTGGAAACCAATTCCACGCCCTTCGGCAAGGTCGCCGTCGATCCGGTGACGCTCGACATCATCGAGAACGCCCTGCGTAACGCCCGCGTCGAGATGGACGCCACCCTGTTCCGCACCGCGCTGTCGCCCGGCATCCGCGAACAGGGCGACGCCTTCCCGCTGATCGCCGACCGCGACGGCAAGATGGTGGTCGGCCAGTTCGGCTCGTTCATCGACGGCTTCCTCAAGGGCTATGACGGCGACATCGAGGAAGGCGACATCATCCTCGTCAACGACCCCTACTCGGTCGAAGGCGCCATCAGCCACACCTCGGACCAGCTGTGCATCGCGCCGATCTTCCGCGACGGCCGGCTGATCGCCTGGTCGGCGATGTTCGGCCACATGACCGACGTCGGCGGCAAGGTGCCCGGCTCGCTGCCCACCGACGCCAACTCGATCTTCGAGGAAGGCTTCCGCCTGCCGCCCGTGAAGCTCTACCGCAAGGGCGAGCTGCAGAGCGACATCGTCCGCATCGCCGCCCACCAGTCGCGCATGCCCGAGTGGTTCAAGGCCGACCTGCACGCCATCGTCGCCTCGTGCCGCGTGGCCGGCCGCCGGGTGGTCGAGATCTGCGAGCGCTTCGGCGACGACGTCTTCAACTCGGCCCTGACCGAGCTTCTGGCCCGCAACCATCGCGCCATGGCCCACCTGATCTCGACGGCGATCGGCGAACAGCCGGTGTCGTTCGAGGACTACATCTGCGACGACGGCAAGGGCGCTGGTCCGTTCAAGATCAAGTGCACCATGTGGCGCGAAGGCGAGAAGGTCATTCTCGATTTCGACGGCACCGATCCGCAGTCGGAAAGCTCGATCAACTTCCTGCTGAACGAGAACATGTTCAAGATGTTCTTCGGCATCTACATGATCATGGTCTTCGACCCGCAGATCCTGTTCAACGACGGCTTCTACGACCTCGTCGACGTGCGGATCCCGGAAGGCAGCCTGCTGAAGCCGAAGTTCCCGGCCGCCCTGTCCTGCCGCACCCATGCCCTGGGCCGCATCTTCGACGTGCTGGGCGCTCTGCTCGGCCAGAAGACCCCGGAATTCCTGTGCGCCGCCGGCTTCTCGAGCTCGCCGCACCTGATGTTCTCGGGCTTCGACGGCAAGGGCGAGTGGTTCCAGCTGTTCCAGATCGGCTTCGGCGGCATTCCGGGCCGTCCGTTCGGCGACGGCGCCGACGGTCACTCGCTGTGGCCGGGCTTCACCAACGTTCCGAACGAGTTCCTCGAGCGCTACTTCCCGATGGTCATCGAGCGCTACGAAAGCGTGGCCGACAGCGGCGGCGCCGGGCGCTTCCGGGGCGGCAACGGCATCCACATGACCTACAGGTTCACGGAAGCCGGGACGATCGCCATCCACGACGACCGCTGGTTCGTGCCGCCGTGGGGCGTCAACGGCGGCGCCCCTGGCGCCCGCTCGTGGAAGCGCCTGGACAAGGCCAATGGCGAGAGCATCGCCCTGCCCTCCAAGTGCGACGGGATCCAGGTCGACAAGGGTGATTTGCTGCACTTCGTCACCTGGGGCGGCGGCGGCTGGGGCGACCCGCTGGAGCGCGAGGTCGAACTGGTCGAGCTGGAAGTCTCGCGCGGCCTGGTCAGCGTCGAGGGCGCCAAGCGTTTCGGCGTGGTGCTGGACGGCGCCGGCAAGGTCGATGCGGCGGCTACCGAGGCCCTGCGCGCCAAGATCCGGTCCGAGCGCGGCCCGCTGGAGGTCTTCGATCGTGGTCCGTCGCTCGAGACCCTGCGCGCCAACTGCCTGGCCGAGACGGGCCTGCCCGCCCCGCGTCCGCCCGTGTGGCGCAACGCGCCGCTGGCCCTGGCCGCGGAATAGGTCGCAAGCGTCATGACGGTTGAAAACACGGGTCCCCTGAAGGGCCTGCGCGTCGTCGAGATGGGCCAGCTGATCGCTGGTCCATTCTGCGGCCAACTGCTGGGCGACATGGGCGCGGACGTCATCAAGATCGAGCCGCCCGGCAAGGGCGACCCGATGCGCGACTGGGGCCGCGGCGACTATCCGCTGTGGTGGGAGGTCGTGGCCCGCAACAAGCGCACGGTCTCGGCCAATCTGCGCGTGCCGGAAGGCCAGGCCCTGGCCCGCAAGCTGATCGCCACCGCCGACATCCTGATCGAGAACTTCCGTCCGGGCACGCTGGAGGGCTGGGGCCTGAGCCCCGAAGTCCTGCACGCCGAGAACCCGGGCCTGATCATCGTGCGGGTGTCGGGCTACGGCCAGACCGGTCCCTATGCCGACCGCGCCGGCTTCGGCGGCATCGGCGAGGCCATGGGCGGCTGGCGCCACATCGTCGGCGACCCCGACCGCGCGCCCTCGCGCATGGGCATCTCGATCGGCGACGCCCTGGCGGCGACCTACGGGTGCCTCGGCGCCCTGGCGGCCCTGCGCCACCGCGACAAGACGGGCGAAGGCCAGGTGGTCGACAGCTCGCTCTACGAGGCGGTGCTGCAGGTCATGGAAAGCCTGGTCCCCGACTACAAGGTCATGGGCTACATCCGCGAGCGCTCGGGCTCGGTGCTGCCCGGCATCGCGCCGTCGAACGTCTATCACTGCAAGGACGGCGACTATCTGATCGCCGCCAACCAGGACACGGTGTTCGGCCGCCTGTGCAAGGCCATGGGCCAGCCCGAGCTCGCCCAGCACCCGGACTACGTCAACCACGTCAACCGCGGCCGCAACATGAAGGCGCTGGACGCCCTCATCGAAGAGTGGACCAAGACCCTGACGGTCGACGAGGTCGAGGCCAAGATGATCGAGGCCGGCGTGCCGGCCGGGAAGATCTATCGCGCGCCCGAGATGCTGGCCGATCCGCACTTCGCGGCCCGGGAGTCGATCGTCACGCTCGACCACCCGCGCTGGGGCGAACTGCCGATGCAGAACGTCATGCCCAAGCTCTCCAAGACCCCCGGCGTCGTCCGCGCCATCGCCTCGCAGGCGGTGGGCCAGGACAATGCGGCGGTGTGGAGCGAGCTGGGGGTGAGCGAGAGCGAGCTGAAGGCGTTCGCCGAGCAGGGGGTGGTCTAGGACCGCCTCTGCCCTCCCTCTTGATTGTCATCCCGGCCGAAGGCGCAACGCGCCGTAGAGCCGGGATCTCCCACGGTTCCGGTACGGCTGCCGTGGGAGATCCCGGCGCTCCGCTTCGCTACGGCCGGGATGACATTGTCTTTTGGATTTGAGCTAGTCGTCCCACGCCGGACGAACGGAGTGCGAGATGGACCTCAACGAAGACTACCACAAGGCCGGCTTCGGCGGTCGCCTGGCCTTCGGCAAGAGCCCGGCCCTGCTGATCATCGACGTGGTCGACGCCTATCTGCTGCCGGACTCGCCGCTGTACGCCGGCGTCGAAGACGCTCTGGCCAGCAACGCCCGGCTGCTGCAGGCCGCGCGCAAGGCCGGCATTCCGGTGATCCTGACCAACGTCGTCTACCAGGCCGGCGTCGGCGGCCGCGACGGCGGGGTGTTCTATCGCAAGGTGCCGGCCCTGAAGGCCTTCCAGGAAGGCTCGCCGCTGGGCGCCTTCCCCAAGGAGATCACCCCGATCGAGGGCGAGATCGTGCTGTCCAAGCAGTACGCCTCGGCCTTCTTCGGCACGCCTCTGGCCTCGACCCTGCGGGCCATGGGCGTCGACACCGTGATCATGGGCGGCTTCTCGACCAGCGGCTGCGTGCGGGCCAGCGCGCTCGACGCGCTCCAGCACGGCTTCATCCCGTTCGTGGTGCGCGAAGCCTCCGGCGACCGCGACGAACGGGTGCAGGAAGCCAACCTCTTCGACCTGCAGGCCAAATACGCCGAGGTGGTGTCGGAAGCCGACGCGCTGGAGCTGATCGCCGGCACGACGGCCTAGCGCCAGAGCGCCGCCAGCTCGGCGTAGCTGGCCTGGCCGCCGCAGGCCTCGACCGCCTTGGCCGAGCGGTCGCCCGCGGCCAGAACCTTGGCGCAGGCGCGGTTGGCGGCGACCTGGGGCTCCACGATATCGTAGCGCGGCGAGGCTTCCGGGGCGAAATTCCCGCCCGGCGGATCCAGCGGGCCGCGCTCGAAGGCCGGCCAGCGCCCGCGCGAAGCCGTCGCCGCCTTGCGCAGGCGGGCGGCCTCGACCGGATTTCGCTCGACGCCGCGGCCGGTCTCGTAGAGCAGCGCCAGGGCCAGCTGGACCTTGGCGCTGGGGCCGGCGGCGCGATCTTGTAGCTCTTGGGGCGAGGTGGTCAGCGCCAGCTTCAGCGGCTCCAGTTCGGCCCGCCGGTCCTCGGGGGCCGTAGCGCAGGCCGCCAGCAGCGTCGTGGTCGCGAGCAGCGCCGCGATGGACATGACCGTCTTCGACAAGGCTTTCCTCCCCTTTCTTTTTCTGAATTGACGCGCCTCAGCGCCGCCAGCGGGCCGCCAGCTCGGCGTAGTTCGCCTCGCCCCCGCACGCCCCAACCGCTTCGGGCGAGCGATCGTTCTGGGCCAGGGCCTGGGAGCAGGCGAGATTGATCGTCGCCTGGAACGGCGCGACGTCGTAGCGCGGCACGAAGATCATCGAGACCCGTCCAGGCTTGCCGTTCAGGCCGGCGATGTAGGTGGTGATCGGCATCGACCCGCGCGACGCCGTGGCCGCCTTGCGAAGGCGATAGGCCTCGACCGGGTCGCGCTCGACGCCGCCCTGGCCGTATTCGTAGAGCAGCGACAGGCTCAGCTGGGCCGAGGCGTCGTTGCGATCGGCCCGCGCGCGCAGCTCCTCCGGCGAAGTCGTCAGCGCCGTCTGCAAGGGACCAAGGCTGGCCAGCCGCGCCTGTTGCGAGTTGGCGCAGGCGCCCAGGGCGGCCACGGCGAGGACAAGGACGACCGTCCGCGCGATCCCGTTCGACAAGGTCAGCCTCCGCACGCCAGAACAACTCTTGGGTGCAAGACTAGCTCAGAACGCGCGATGCGCAACCGCGCGTCAGGCCTTGGCAGGCTCCACGCCATAGGCGCGCATGAAGACGTCGACGGCGGCGTCGACCGTCTCGTCGACCAGCGCCGGGGGAAGCTCCTTCAGGACGCCTTCCAGCAGGCGATAGAACGGTCCGGCCTCGCACAGAGCCTGGAAATGCATGGCGGCCCGCCAGGGGTCGACCCGCCGCATCTTGCCCTGGTCCATGAACCATTCGAAGCGGACGGTCATCTTGGCCCAGCCGCGCTTGGGGCCGTTCTCGAAGAACAGCTTGCCCAGGTTGGAGCGCGCGCCCTCGGCGATGATCATCCGCCGGAAGGCCATGACCTCCTCGCTAGCGATGAACGTCAGGAAGGCGCGGCCAAAGCGGTTCAGGGCCGGGCGCAGCTCGTCCTCGGTCTCGAAGGTGGCGAACACCGGATCGATGATCTGGGTCCCCTTCTCCAGCATGGTGGCGACGAAGAGGTCGTCCTTCGAAGCGAAGTAGCTGTAGAGCGTCTGCTTCGAGCCGCCGGCCCGGGCCGACACCTCGGCCATGCTGGCGCCCAGGAATCCGCGCTCCAGGAACACCGCCTTGGCGGCCTCCAGGATGCACTTCCGCTTCTCCTCGGTCTTGACGCGCACGCGCTCTCCTCTCCCCCCGATCGACCCGGCTACACGGCCCAGCCGTTTTCTGGACCGATGTGTACACTTTTCGCTTGACGCCGTCACGTCAAGTTATATTTAGACCGTCCTGTACGGTTTGATATCGAGCAATTCGATGGCCCACTTGTCCCTCCCCCTTAAGACTACCCTCGCGGCGCTGCTCGCGACCTCGGCCCTGGCGGGTTGCGCGGCCGTGCCGACCCTGCCGCCCGCCCAGGCGATCAAGGCCCCCGACGCCTATGCATCGCAGCAAAGCCTGGCCGCCCCTGCTTCCGACTGGCCGACCGACCGCTGGTGGGCCGCCTATGGCGACGCCCAGCTTGACGCCCTGATCGAAGAGGCCCTGGCCGGCTCGCCCGACCTGGCCGCCGCCCAGGCCCGCGTCGCCAAGGCCGAGGCCCTCGCCGGCCAGGCCCGTTCGGCCACGCTGCCCAGCCTGTCGGCCAACGCCAACTACGCCTCGGTCAAGCAGAGCTACCACAACGGCTTCCCGGCCGCGTACGTGCCCAAGGGCTACAACGACAGCGGCCGCGCGACGCTGGACTTCGCCTGGGAGCTCGACTTCTTCGGCAAGAACCGCGCCGCCCTGGCCGCCGCCACCTCGCAGGCCAAGGCCGCGCAGGCCGAAGCCGCCGAGACGCGTCTGGTGCTGTCGACCAATGTCGCCGCCGCCTATGCCGACCTCGCCCAACTGTTCGCCGACCGCGACGCGGCCGCCGATGCGGTGAAGACCCGTGAACAGACGGCCCAGCTGACCGCCGACCGCGCCGCCAACGGCCTGGAGAACCAGGGCTCGGCCGAGCAGTCGAAGGCCGCCCTGGCCTCGGCCCGCGCCCAGTTGGCCGCCTCGGACGAAGCCGTCGGCCTAACCCGCAACCGCCTGGCCGCCCTGCTCGGCGCCGGTCCCGACCGGGGCCTGTCGCTGGAGCGTCCGAAGGTCGGCGCCCTGAAGGCCTTTGGTCTCCCGCAGAACCTGTCGGCCGACCTGATCGGCCGCCGCCCGGACGTCGCCGCCGCCCGCCTGCGGGCCGAGGCCGCCGCCCAGAGCGTCAAGAAGGCCAAGGCCGAGTTCTACCCCAATGTCGACCTCTCGGCCTATTTCGGCCAGCAGTCGCTGGGCCTGGACATGTTGACCAACAGCGGCTCGCGCATCGGCTCGTTCGGTCCTGCTATCCGCCTGCCGATCTTCCAGGGCGGCGCCCTGCGGGCCGGCTATCGCGGGGCCGCGGCCGACTACGACGCCGCCGTCGCCAGCTACAACGGCGCCCTGTCGCAGGCCCTGAAGGACGTCGCCGACGCCGCCGTCAGCGCCCGCGCCCTCGACGCCCGCCTGGGTGAAAGCCGCAAGGCCGTCGAAGCCTCCTCGGCCGCCCACGACATCGCCCTGCAGCGCTATCGCGGCGGGCTCGCCACCTACCTCGACGTCCTCACCGCCGAGGACGCCCTGATCGCCAACCAGCGGACCCTCGCCGACCTCGAGACCCGCGCCTTCACCCTCGACGTGGCGCTCGTGCGCGCCCTCGGCGGCGGCTACCGCGCCGCCTGACCCGTTTCCCGGAGCATCCCCCAATGTTCGATTCCGAAGCCTCCGCTGAAGTCCAAGCCGCCGCCTCCAAGAAGGCCGCGACCGCCAAGCGCAAGAAGCTGTTCGCCGGCCTCGCCGCCGTCATCGTCGTCGCCGGCGCCGGCTATGGCGCCTACTACGTTCTCGTGGGCTCGCACCACGTCGAGACCGACAACGCCTATGTCGGCGCCGACACCGCCCAGGTGACCCCGCTGGTCGGCGGTCCGGTGCGCAGCGTCGCCGTCCACGAGACCCAGGTGGTCAAGCAGGGCGACGTGCTGGTCACCCTCGACGACAGCGACGCCCGCATCGCGCTCGCCTCGGCTCAAGCCGACCTCTCCCGCGCCGAGCGCCGGGTGCGCGGCTATCTCGCCACCGACCAGAGCCTGGCCGCCCAGATCGCCGCCCGCGACGCCGACCAGGCCCGCGCCGCCGCCAGCCTGACCTCGGCTCAGGCCGACCTCGAGCGCGCCCGCGTCGATCTGGACCGCCGCAAGGCCCTGGCCGCCACCGGTGCCGTCTCGGGCGACGAACTGACCCGCGCCCAGAACGCCTATGCCAACGCCCAGGCCGCCTTCGCCTCGGCCAAGGCCTCGCAGGCCCAGGCCCAGGCCAACCGCGCCGCCGCCGCCGGCTCTCTGGCCGCCAACGCCGTGCTGACCGCCGGCGCCAGCGTCGACGCCAATCCGGAAGTCGCCGCCGCCCGCGCCAAGGTCGAGCAGGCCCAGCTGGACCTGTCGCGCACCGTCATCCGCGCGCCGATCGACGGCGTCGTGGCCAAGCGCAACGTCCAGATCGGCCAGCGCGTCGCCGCCGGCTCGCCGGTGATGCAGGTCGTTCCGATCGGCGCGGCCTATGTCGACGCCAACTTCAAGGAAGGCCAGCTGCGCAAGGTCAAGATCGGCCAGCCGGTCGAACTGGAAGCCGACCTCTACGGCGGCTCGGTGAAGTACCACGGCAAGGTCGCCGGCCTGTCGGGCGGCACCGGCGCGGCCTTCGCCCTGATCCCGGCCCAGAACGCCACCGGCAACTGGATCAAGGTCGTGCAGCGCCTGCCCGTCCGCGTCGCCATCGACCCGGCCGACCTCAAGGCCCACCCGCTGCGCGTGGGCCTGTCGATGAAGGCCACGATCGACACCCGCGGCTGATCCGCACCTAGTCTTTCCGAGCAAGGACAGCCGTCATGGCCAGCGCTCAAGCCGCCCCCGCACGGGCGGCCTCCGAACCCGCGCCGCTCAGCGGGCCGGCGATGATCTTCGCCGGCCTGATCCTGGCCGCCGCCAACTTCCTGGTGGTGCTCGACACCACCATCGCCAACGTCTCGGTGTCGAACATCGCCGGCGCCCTGGGCGTCTCGCCGAGCCAGGGCACCTGGGTCATCACCTCCTACGCCGTGGCCGAGGCCGTGGTCGTGCCGCTGACCGGCTGGCTTTCGGCCCGTTTCGGCGCGGTGCGGGTGTTCGTCTTCGGCATGATCGGGTTCGGGATCTTCTCGTTCCTGTGCGGTCTTGCGCCGTCTCTGGGCCTGCTGGTGCTGTTCCGCATCCTGCAGGGCGCCTGCGGCGGCCCGCTGATGCCGCTGTCCCAGACCCTGCTGCTGCGCGTCTTCCCCAAGAAGCACGCCGCCGCGGCGACGGGCCTTTGGGCCATGACCACCCTGGTCGCCCCGATCCTCGGGCCGATCCTGGGCGGGGCGCTGTGCGACAGCGTCGGCTGGGCCTTCATCTTCTGGATCAACGTGCCGATCGCCATCGCCTGCGCCTGGTTCGCCTGGAACCTGCTGAAGGGTCACGAGACGCCCTTGGCCAAGGCGAAGGTCGACCTGGTGGGCCTTGGCCTGCTGGTCGTCTGGGTAGGCGCGCTGCAGATCATGCTCGACCTGGGCAAGGAGCACGACTGGTTCGCCTCGCCGCTGATCATCGGCCTGGCCCTGGTCGCCGCCGTCGGCTTCGTCGCCTTCCTGATCTGGGAGCTGACCGAGCAGAACCCGATCGTCGACCTGCGGGTCTTCCGCCATCGCGGCTACACCGCGGCGGTCATAACCCTAAGCGTCGCCTTCGGGGCCTTCTTCGGCATCAATGTGCTGAACCCGCTCTGGCTGCAGCAGAACATGGGCTACACGGCCACCTGGGCCGGTTACGTCTCGGCCCTGCTGGGCGTCACGGCCGTCATGGTCGCGCCGCTGGCAGCCGGCCTGTCGGCCAAGCTCGACGCCCGCCGGCTGGTGTTCCTGGGCCTGATGTGGATGGCCTTCATGACCTTCTTCCGGGCGCAGGCCAACCAGCAGATGGGCTATTTCGACATCGCCCACTGGCTGCTGTTCCAGGGCTTCGGCATGCCGTTCTTCTTCGTCCCCGTGACCGCCCTGGCCCTGGCCAGCGTCCGGGTCGAGGAGACCGCCAGCGCCGCCGGCCTGATGAACTTCTGCCGCACGCTGTCGGGGGCCTTCGCCACCTCGGTGGTGACCACGGTGTGGGCCGACGGCGCCAGCCGCAACCACAACGAACTGTCGGGCGTGCTGAACGGCGCGCAATCGACGATGGACCAGTTGCAAGGCGTTGGCCTGACGCCCGAACAGGCGCGCGGCACGCTGGACAACATGGTCCAGAGCCAGGGCGTCATGCTGGCCACCAACCAGGTGTTCATGGCCATGGCCGTGCTGTTCGTGGTCGCCGCCCTGATCGTCTGGCTGGCTCCCAAGCCGACGCGGGTCGCGGATACGTCGGCGGTGCACTAGATCGAAGGGGGAGCGGCGAAGGTCGCTCTCCAACCCATACTCCCGTCATTCCCGCCCTTGTGGCGGGAAACCCTCTTTCAGCCGCAGGTGCAGGTGGGGCGGCGTGCTAAGCACGCCGCTTGCGTCTCACGTGGAAGCGGAACCAGGGGTTCCCGCCACAAGGGCGGGAATGACGGGAGATTGGGGTTAGCGGGCCACCGCCCCCTTAACGACCTTCGCAAAACCGTCCACCGGACAGTCATAGCCCGCCCCCGCCCGACTGCAGCCCGGCACGAAGATCGGCGAGGCTTCCGGCGGGGCCGCCAGCGTCAGGGCCTTCTTCTCGCGCAACTGCGACAGGCTCTGCACCGCGTAGCGCACGCGGATCACCCGCACGCCGTCGGCGCGCTTCCAGCGTTCGAACACCAGGTTGCCGCCCGGCGCGATCTGGTTGGGCTGATAGCCCGGCGCGGCCCATTCCAGACCGAGCAGCCCGCCCAGCATGGCCAGGGTGCCGTCGTGGCCGACGATCACCACCATCTTGGAATTGGGCTCGCCAAGCGCGTCCCTGCCGGGCTTGGTCTCAAGAGTCGCCAGGATGCGCGAGGCCAGATGGCCGGCGCCCGTCCGGGCCACTTCGTGCGAACGCAGGCGCAGGTCGAACTCGGCCTGGTGCAGCGGGAAGACCCGCAGCAGCGAGGCATCATTCAGGCCCTTCCAGCCCAGGCTCGCGAAGTCCTGGCCGTCGGCCCAGGCCATCAGCAGGCTCTCGGTGACGCCCGAGGCGAAAGCTTCCGGACCGGCGATGCCCACCGTCTCGTCGGCGTCGTCGAGGAAGGCCGGGGCCTCGTCATAGACGCGGCGCTTGCCGGCGGCCTTGGGGCACGGGGCGGCGTCGCACTGCATCAAGAGTTCGTCGAGGCTGGCGATGGCGTCGGCGTGGCTGGCGCTCCAGGCCGCGAGGCTGCCCCCCACCCGGCCGGCGACGGACGCCCGCGCCAGGGCGAGGTCGGGCTTGGCGACGCCGGCCTTCACCGGCTCGAACATCGGATCGATCTTGCCCTCGCCCACCGTGTGAACGTCGACGGCGCAGCCCGGCGACAGCCCCTCGCCCAGGCCCTTGGCCGTGGCGATCGTGCGCTGGGTGACATTGGCCCAGTAATAGACCGCGCCGCAGTCGGCGCCGGCCAGCAGGCCCTGCTTGACGTAGAGCTGGCGGTAATAGCTGCCGAACAAGGTCGAAAGCGCGCCGCCGTTGGCCGTCAGATGGCCCGGCGGCACGCCGAAGCGCGGCCAGGGCTTGGCGGTGGCCGTCTCCAGCCGCTCGGGGCTCGACATCGCCGCCCGCACGCCGTGGCGGCTGAGGATCACCACCTTCTCCAGGGTGTCACCGGACTGCTGGGCGGCGGCGGGCGCGGCGACGCTGACGGTCAGCGCGGCGGCGAAGAGGCGGGCAAGCAGCCGCATCGGAACTCCCAGAACGAAAAAACGGCCCGCACGGCGGAATCGCGCGGGCCAGTCAAGGGGATCGGAACGGAGGAGCGCAAGGGGCGTCGCCTCCGGAAAGTCGGGATCGCCGCCCCGGCCGCCAGGAAAAGCAGCCGGGGCGCGACAGAACTCCGTGAACGGAGCAATCAGCCTTAGAACTTGGCCCGCAGGCCGAAGCTCACCGTGCGGCCGTACTTGGTGTAGCCGCCGAACCAGCCGCCCTTCACGAACTGCCACTGGGCCGCGTCGGTCAGGTTCTGGCCTTCGATGGCGGCCGTGATCTGCGGGGTGATCTTGTAGCTGACGCTGGCGTCGAGCGAGCCGAAGGCCGCGTCGTTGAGGGCCGACAGGCCCGCCCCGCCGACGTCCTGCAACACGTCGTCCACCCAGCTGTAGCTGGCCCGGGCCGCGATGCGGTCCTTCTCGTAGAAGCCGGTCAGGTTGAAGCTGTTCTTGGCGACGTTGACCATCTGGTCCTTCAGCGTCGCCGAGTAGGTCGCCTCGGTGTCGGTGTAAGTGTAGTTGGCCAGGAAGCCGAGGCCGTCGAACGGCGCGGGCAGGTTCTTGAACAGGTGCTGGTAGGCCAGCTCCACGCCCTTGATGGTGGCCTCGCCGCCGTTGGTCGGCGAGGTCAGCTGGTAGGTCTGGCCGTCGACCACGATGTTGGTCTTCTGGCTGTAAACGAAGGTGGTGATGTCCTTGTAGAAGGCGCCGGCGATCAGGGCGCTGCCGGGGGCGAAGTACCATTCCAGCGTGGCGTCGTACTGCCAGGCCTCGAACGGCTTCAGCTCCGGATTGCCCCCGACGGCCGTCAGCACCGTGCCCGAGGAGTTCAGCGTCAGGCGCGGGGCCAGATCGGCCAGCGACGGACGGGTGATCACCTTGGCCACGGCGACGCGGGCCTGCAGGGTGTCGGTGATGTCGAGGGCGAAGTTGGCCGTCGGCAGCACGTCGGTGTAGCTCTTCTCGTAGCGCACCGGCACGGCGGTCGTGCCGTTGTCGGCGTGGCCGGCCGAGACCTGCTTGGTGTTGGCCACGCGCACGCCGATCTCGCCGCGCAGCGGAAGGTCGGCGACCTTGGTGTCGAGATCGGTCAGGGCGTAACCCGCCAGGATCTCTTCCGACACGAAGTAGGAGTTGCGCTTGTCGGCGCGCGCCGTGCCCAGCTGGCTCTTGTCGGCCAGGGCCCAGAACTTCTCGGGGTTGGGCATGACCCAGGTGCGCGGCAGGTTTCCACCCACCCCGCCGAGGAAGTCGCTGACCGGGAAGGCCTCGAAGTAGCTGGCGTCGAAGTACTTGTTGGCCAGGTTGGTCGTGTAGTTGATGTCGGCGCGATTATAGGTGCGCTCGCGTTCGCGGAACTTCACGCCAAAGGCGATGCGGTTGAACGGCCCCCATTCGACCGGACGCTCGGCGTCGGCCTGCAGGGCCTTCTCCAGGTCCAGCGAGTCGTTGACGCGCCACTCGATGCGGCGGAACGGCAGCAGCGAGGGGTTGGAGAGGTTGGCCGTCGCGAACGACACGCTCGGCAGTTCCTCGTCGTCGGCCTTGGTCATGTTGAAGGTCGTCTGGCCGATCGAGCCCAGCAGGCGCGTGCGGGTGATCGGCTTGGAGGTCTCCGAATAGGCGCGGGCGTAGGCCGCGTCGCCCGAGAAGGTCCATTCGCCGATCCGCTGCTTGCCGTTGACGGCCAGCATCAGGTTGTCGTGCGCCAGGTCGCTGACCTCGCGGCCGATCTGGCTGGTCGAGGTGACCGTACCGCCCACGAGGGCGCCGTCGCGCACCACCGCCGTGCCGGCGACCAGGGTCGAGACCGTCTGGTCGACCGAATAGGTCAGCTCGTCATAGTGGTCGTCGAGGTGGGTGTAGCTGGCGTCGAAGGTGATCTCGGTAGCGTCGGTCGGCCGGTACTGGGCCGAGAACACCAGGCCCTTGCGCTCGCGATCCTCGCGCTCGAGGGTCGGGCGGATGGCGGTCGGATAGAGGCTGATCCCCTGCGCCGCCAGGCTCTTGCCCAGGGTCGTGGAGGTGTCGACATAGCTCCAGCCCACGCCCGTGACGCGGTCCTGGCGCAGGGTGCGCTGGTCGTAGACCAGGGCCAGCAGCGCGCCGAAGCTCTTGTCGTCATTGACCCAGCTGATCAGGCCCGAGGCGCGCGGATCGGTCTTGCCGGCCAGTTCCGGATGGCTGGCCGTCACCGAGGCGGCCATGGTGTTCTTGCCCAGGGTCAGGGGGCGAAAGGTCTTGATGTCGACCACGCCGCCGATCGCGCCCTCGTCCAGCGAGGCCAGCGGGGTCTTGCCCACCTCGACGCCAGCCACCAGCTCGGACGGCAGGGTGTCGAAGCGGAACTGGCGGCCGCTCTGGCCGCTGTCGCGCATGTTCTCGTTCACCGCGGCGCTGCGGCCGTTCAGGGTGACGATCTGGAAGTTGGGACCGAGACCCCGGACGCGGACGAACAGGCCCTCGCCGCGATCGCGGGTGATGGCCACGCCGGGCACCCGTTGCAGGGCCTCGGCGATGTTGTTGGACGGGAACTTGCCGATGTCCTCGGCCGAGATGGCGTCGACGACGTTGGCGGCCTTGCGCTTGTCGGCGAGCGCCCGGGCGAGCGAGCTGGCGAAACCGCCGGTGACGACGATCTCCTCGACCGTGGCGGGCTCCTCGGCGACCGGCTCGGCGGCGGCCGGAGCCGACGCGGCCTCGGCGCGGGCGACCGGAGCCGGGGCGGTCGAGATCTTCTGGGCGGCCGGACGCAGCACCGCCGCGCCGCCGTTGCGCACATAGGTCAGGCCGGTGCCGCGCAACAGTTGGGCCAGACCGCTCTCGGCGTCGACCTCGCCGCGCACGCCGGCGGTGCGCTTGCCCGCCAGCAGGGCCGGGTCGGCCAGCACCTGCAGGCCGGTGGCGCGCGAAAAGGCCGGCAGGGCCGTCGACAGGTCGCCGGCCGGGATGGCCAGGGCCGGCTTGGGCGCCGGCGCGGCCAGCGCCGAGCCGCCCGAAAGCAGAGCCACGGCCGAGGCCGTACCGAGCCAGGTCTTGAAGGTCATCGTCTATCCCCGAGTTCGCGCGGCGTAAGGCCGGCTTCGGCGGGAAAGACGCTGGCGCCCCGCCTGTCAGGACAGTGATTTTTGTGAAGTTTCCGCGACGGGTTCACCGCGAAAGGACCAGACCGCCCCCGCCTTCCCTGACCTTGAAGCCGTGGACCAGCGCCAGATTGCGCACCAGGGCGTCCGGATCGTCCATGCGGAAGCGGCCGGCCACGCGCTGGCGGCCAAGGTCGTCGTCCTCGACCACGATCGGCGTCGGCGACGCCCGGTTCAGCCGCTCGACCAGCCGCGCCAGGGTGACTCCGTCGGTCTCCAGCCAGCCCGAGCGCCAGTCGTCGCCGGCCGGGTCGAAGGCCCTGACCTTGGACAGCCGCCCCTCGGTGGCGAAGGCCCGCTGGCCGACGGTCAGCTCGGCGGTGCGATGGATCAGCCCCTTGGGCGCCAGCCGCACGCGGCCGCGATGCACCGACAGCTCCACCCGTCCCGGGCCGCGCTCGTGGCTGAGCTCCAGGTCGAAGGCCGTGCCCAGCACCCGGGCCGAGCCCTCGGCGGTCTTCACCGTGAACGGCCGCGCCGCGTCGTGGGCGACGTCGAAGAAGGCCTCGCCCTGCGACAGGGCGACCTCGCGGCGTTGCGACCCCATCCGGACCGACAGACGCGTGCCCCCGTCCAGGGTCACCTGGGTGCCGTCGGCCAGGGCGACGGTGCGATGCTGTCCCCTGCCCGTCTCGAAGACTGTCGGCGTCACGGTCATCAATTGCAGCTGCGGCCAGGCGATCACGGCGGCCAGGGCGCAGGCGGCGACGAGGCCGCCGGCCAAGCCCGCGATGGGCCCGGCTCGACGGGCGCGGACGGCGCGGCGCTGCTCGCTGAGCGCCATGGCCTCGGACAGGGCCGCGTCCTGACTGGTGGTCCACAGTTGGTCGAAGGCCTGGGCGTTGGCGGCGTCTGCGGCGCGCCAGGCGACGAAGCCGGCCTCGTCGCGGAAGGCCGGATCCATCCGGCGGGCGGCCCACAGGGCGGCGGTGCGGCGGGCGCGGCTCATCGGCGGCCTCCCGCGCGGCGCTCGGCCTTGGCCACTTCGCGATGCAGCTGCTCCAGCGCCCGCACCACGTGCTTTTCGACGGCGGCCTCGTTCATGGCCAGGGCGGCGGCGATCTCGCGCGTCGTCTGGCCGTGCAGGCGGCGGCGGATGAAAACGTCGCGGCGCAGGGGCGGCATGGCGTCCAGCACCTTGCCGAACACCTCGACCTTCTGGCGATGCATGAGGATCTGCTCCGGCGCGGGGGCTTGGCAGGGAATGTCGTCGTCCAGCGCCTCGACCGGCCGACGCTTGCGGCTGCGGAAGTGGTCGCGAACCAGATTGAGGGCGATGCGATAGCCCAGCGCCGCCCGGTCGGCGACGGTGCGCGCCTTCTCGTAGGTCAGCAGCCGCGCGAAGGTTTCCTGCACCAGGTCGTCGGCCGCCGCCGGGTCGCGCGTGCGCCGGACGATGAAGTGATAGAGCTCGTCACGCTGGGCGCGCAGGCTGGCCAGGTCGGTCATGGCGCGACACGCCGCGCGCGCGAAGGTGCAGGCTCCGGAAGCATGGGCCGGCGCTAGCACGGCTTCATGACAGTTCTTCCGCCTCGCCCTCCGGAATAGGACCAGCAGCGATCGTCCGCACACGGGCGAACGCACCGGGTGCGAATTCACCACGTGTGATGTTTCAAAGCTTTACAAACAATTGCAACTCTGACACGAGTCCAGCGCCACGCCAACCAGAGCGTGGATCGCCCGTTCGAAACCAGCCTCAGGGAGGGATTGGTGCTCGAGTCGTCGGTGTGCCCCAGCGTAGCGTCCCAGAGCGTAGATCTTTCGAGCACGGAGGCCGCGGACCTGCTGGTCACCGGCATCGGCGGCGCGTCGCCCAAGGCGGCTTCGGTGCTCAGCCAGGCCCTCGACATGCCGGTCGAGACGGTGGTCGACGCCCTCTATCGCGCCCCCGCCCGCCTGCTGGCCGGGCTGCCGGCGGCCGACGCCGCGCATCTGGCCGGCGTCATCCGCACCTTGGGCGTCGAGGTGGCCGTGACCCCGGCCGGCCCCGCTCCGGCCCGCGCGCCGGCCGTGGATCTGGCCGGTGAGCTGATCGATCTCGACGCCGCCGACGCCGTCGGCCAGGCTCTGGGACGCTTCCTCGGCATGGAGCCGAACGCCGCCCTCGACCTGCTGCTGACCCCGCCCGGCGTGATCCTGGGCAATGTCACCGAGGCCACGGTCCGCGCCCTGGAAGCCGCCCTGCCCGCCGGCGCCGTGCGCCTGACCGCCAGTCGGCCGGACACCGCCGCCTTCGCCCTGTTCGCCAGCGGCCTGTCGCACCTTCAGGTCGGCATACTGCGCCCGCGCCTGCCGGCCGGGGCCGAGATCGCCGTCGGCGGTTCGGCCACCGTGTTCGACCTGACCCGCGGCGAGGCCGACGGCCTGTGGCGGCGGCTGAAGGCCCCCGAGCAGGTGCGGATCATCGACCAGGCCTTCCTGCGCTTTTCCATCGAACTGGTCGCCGCGCCTGACGGCTCCGCCGAGGCGCTGGAGGCCTTGGCCGGCGTTCCGGTCGAGGACTACGACCTGCTGCGCCAGGCCCTGCCGGTTCCGATCGAGACCGGTCTCGCCTTCGCCGATCTCGAAGACCGGATGGCCGCCTACGAGGCCGCCAACCTGCACGTGCGCGCCGAACTGGAGACCTTCGCCCATCAGGCGCTCGATATCCTGTCGGCGCCGGCCGCCCTGCTCGCGGAGTTCGGCCTGGCCGGCCCCACGCCGCTGGCCACTCCGCCGATGCCCCGCCCCCACGCCCGCCTGCTGCGCCACCGGCTGGAAGCGGCTGGGGCCGAGGTGCTGTTCGCCGAGGCAGTCCGATGACCGCCCGTCCCGACGTCCATCGCCTGCACGCCGGCGTCGCCGAGGCTGGCAAGCTGCTGGCGCTGAAGGGCCGACACGACGAGGCCCTGGCCAAGTATCGCGAGGCCCTGCGCCTGGCCCACGGCGTGCGCGCCCCGCAGATCTTCGCCCGCCACTACCTGCACTGCGTGCTGGAGAGCCTGGAGCGCACGGGCGCCCACGACCAGGCCGCGACCCTGGCCGGCGAAGCCGCCAGCAGCGCCGCCGCCGAACTGGGCGACGGAACGCCCAGCGACTTCCAGCGCCGCGACCGCGCCTTCCTGCTGGAGCGCCAGGGCGTAAACCGCCTGAAGGCCGGCGACATCGCCGCCGCCCGAGACAGCCTGGCCGCCGCCCTGGCCCTGGACGAAGGCCTGGCCCTGGCCCGCGACCTGCTGACCTGGACCGCCCGAGGCCTCGGCGTCACCGCCGCCCGGCTGGCCGAGGCCCAGCGCGCCCACGGCTACTGGACCGTGCGCGCCGACACCGTCGATCGGACACGCGCCTGCGAGTCCCCCGAGACCGCCAAGGGGCCGATGATCAAGGAGCCGATGCATGGCTGACGAGAACCCCATCGAGAAGATGACGCCCGGCCAGATCCTGGCCGACGCCAGCGTCGCCGAGTTCATCAAGGCCATGGGCCTGTCGATCGCCGACGCCCAGAAGGCGCTCGACCTCAACAGCCTGGCGCAGGTCGGCGAGTACGTGGAGCCCCGCCCGGGGCTGGGCGGCAAGAGCCTGCTGCAGCTGGGCCTGTCGCCGCCCTTCTACCACTATCAGCATGCCGACCTGACGGTCTCGATGCAGCTGACCATGAAGGTCGGCGAGGCCAGCGCCTTCGGCATCGGCGGCAAGCTGGACTTCGGCTTCGGCCAGGGCGGCCCGCAATCGCCGGCCAACGCCCGCGAGGCCCAGATCACGCTGAAAAGCCTGCCCGCCAGCGTCACGGTCGACGGCGCCAAGACCGACGCGGCTGGCGCCGACCTGGAGTCCGCCGCCGAGGCCGTGGCCCAGAAGCTGCGCACCCCCGCCGGCAAGTTCGAGCGGGCCTATGTCGAGGCCCAGCACACCAAGGTGCAGTTCAAGCTCGATCCCGACACCGCCAAGAACCCGATCAAGACCGACAGCGGCGTGGCCTTCTACGGGGCCGGCGAGTCCAGCGTCGGCGTGATCCGCATCGTCGAGACGCCCACGGCCGGCGCCAGCGAGGACTTCGTCCTGGCCTCGGGCAAGACCGCCAACGTCAAGAGCCAGGCCAACGAGCTGCTTTACGCCCGCGCCGTGGTGTCGGCGATCAACGCCCTGGGCGGCTTCAAGGCCAAGCTGCAGCGCGACCCGGTCGGCTCCACCCTGCCGGTCGGCGGCGGCACCCTGGGCATCGCCCTCTTCGACAGTGGCAGCTCGGTGCTCAAGCCCGCCGCCACCGAGGAGCTGGGCCTGCTGGCCCGCACGCTTCGGGACAGCGGCTCGGTGGTCGACGTCATCGGCTTCACCGACCGCGTCGCCTCGCAGGACTACAACATCAAGCTGGGCGAGGACCGCGCCAACGCTGTCGCCAACTACCTGAAGAGCAACGGCGTCCCCGCCGCCCAGATCCGCAAGGTCGAGACCAAGGGCGAGGACCGCTGGGTCGGCGCCACCGACGAGGTCTCCAACCAGCAGTTCCGCCGCGCCGAGGTGCTGCTGGCCGACTCCAACGACCTCTTGATCATCGTCGACTCCGCCGGAACCCAGCTGCAGGCCACGCCGACCCCGGACAAGACCGGCGGCAGCGCTAGCGGCAACGGTTTCATCATCGTGCGCCACTTCACGGCCCAGGCCGTCGACGCCACGGCGGTCAAGGTCGGGGCCTCCGACACCTCGGTGGCGATCAGCGGAGCGGCGGTCAATTCCGGCGGCTCGACCTTCGCCGGCGACACGCCCGAGGCCTACGCCTTCAACCTGACCCGCGACGTCAACGCCGGCAGCGCCACCCACGGCGTGCGGGCCACCCGCCAGGGCGGGGTCGTCACCTTCGCCGACGCCAAGGACGTGGTGCTGATCAACCTCGTCACCCTGTCGGCCAACGACATCGCCCTGTCGGCCGCCGACGGCGCCAGCATCACCAAGGCCCTTGCCCCCATCACGGCGGGGCCCACGGCCAGCGGCGACAAGCCGAAGGTCTCGGTCGCCGTCGGCCTGGCCGTCGACTACCGCACCAGCCGGCAGTTCGAGCAGTCGGTGAACGGCAACAGCAGCATCTCGGCCCGCATCGTCGCCGTGCCCGCGCCCGTCGAGTTCCTCGACGAGATCAAGACCTACCTGACGCCAGCCCCGACCCCGACGCCATGAGCGAGACCGCCGCCGTCACCCGGCAGCTGCTCTCCGCGCCGCTGCCGCAGATCATCGAGCGCCTGGGCATCGCCATCGCCGACGCCCAGGCCGCGCTCGACCGCAACAGCATCGCCACGGCCCAGGCCATGGCGACGACCGACATCGAGATCGGCGGCGAGACCCACAACCTGATCTCGCTGGGCTTCACGCCCACCTTCTACAGCTTCACCGAGGCGACGGTGGAGGCCAAGCTCTCGTTCAGCATGACCGAGAGCACCGAATTCGGCGTCTCGGCCGGGGCGAGCGTCGGGGTCAACACCGGCTTCGTCATGGTCGCCGCCTCGGTCAACGTCAGCTACGCGCGCAAGTTCTCGGTCAGCGCCGAGGGCATGAGCTCGATCGCGGCCCGGCTGGTCAGCCTGCCGCCCCCCGAAATCCTCGAAAACCTGCTGCGCAGGATCAGCGAACCCACGCCCGTACCCTAGGAAGGAGACGTCATGCCGTCGATCGGAAGAGAGCTGTTGAACGTCCCCATGGGGGACATGATCCGCCAGATGGCCTTCGCCATCGCGGAGGGCCAGATGAAACTCGACGCCAACAGCATCGAGGTGGCCGAGATGATGGGCGGCCTGCAGGTCGTCACCGACGACGAAGGCAACCAGACCTTCGACGACAGCCGGATCTTCTTCGGCTACGACCTGATGACCGTCCAGCAGGCCGAGGCCTTCATCGCCACCGATGACGCGATCTCCGGCGGCAATATCGACGCCCTGTCCAAGGTCATCGCCAACCAGAAGAAGAACGCCCAGGACAACGGCGAGAGCCTCGACACCACCCTGATCCGGGTGCCGACCCGGCTGTCGATGCTGGAGCTGGGCTTCTCGCCCACCTTCTACCAGTTCGTCGACACGATCATCGAGGTGAAGATCGCCATCAAGTTCACCTACACCCGCGAGACCACCCGCTCGTCGCGCGACACCAACCAGACCAACACCAACAGCAAGAGCTTCTCGTTCAAGCTGTTCCGCGGCAAGTTCGGCTCCAGCAACACCACCCAGGTCTCGACCAGCCAGGTCGACGCCTCCTACTCGGCCAAGTACAGCTACACGGCCGAGGGCTCGAGCCTGCTGCGCACCAAGCTGGTGCCGATCCCGCCCCCGGCCATCCTCGAAGAGCGGATCCGTCGCCAGCTGGACGAGGAGATCGAGCGTCGCAAGCGCCTGCTCGACAAGTCGCTGGCCGAGAACAAGAACTAACCCCCGGACGGAGAACGTCCCATGAGCGTGGGCCAAGAACTGCTCGCCGTCCCCTTTCCGGAGATGGTCCAGCGCCTGGGCGTCGGTATCGCCACCGCCCAGCTGCAACTCGACCTCGTCTCGCTGCGCATCGCCCGGCTGATGGCCGGCTACGACGAGGACGCCGACGAGGAGAAGGATGGCGAAGGCGCCAAGTCGAAGACCTATCTGGTCAAGTTCGGCGACGGCCAGGAATACAGCCTGCTGGAGCTCGGCTTCACACCGACCTTCTACCAGTTCGTCGACACGGTGATCGAGCTGAAGATGTCGATCTCGTTCAAGTCCGAGACCGAGATCAAGCGCAGCAGCAGCAACACCTCGGTCAAGGCCGGGGGGCTTTGGACGCCGTTCGGCGGCGGCGGAGCGGTCAGCGCCAGCAGCGTCAGCGCCAGCTACGCGGCCAAATACCAGTACAGCGCCGAGGGCTCGAGCCTGATGCGCACCAAGCTGGTGCCGATCCCGCCGCCGGCCCTGTTCGAGGAGCGCGTACGCGGCCTGATCGAGCAGCGGCGAGCGGCCGAGCAAGACGGTAACTGATGAGCGACCCGCCCTGGAAGGACGCCCTGCGCCGCGCCAAGGCGCCGTCTCCAGCCGCGCCGACCCGCGCGGCCACGCCCGCTCCTGCGTCGGCGGCCTCTCGCGGCGTCGATCCCTCGACCCTGTCGCCGAACCTGGCGCGGCTGATGGCCGAGCGTCAGGCGCTGGAGTCCAGGATGTCCCAACTGACCGGCCAGGGCGGCCTCGGCGATCCGCGCTACGCCGTCACGCCGCTGGACCGTCGCCGGGCCGAGCTCGACCGCTGGGGCGCGGGGCGCGACGCCGCCCGCGCCGCCGCAGGGCCACGACCGCCCTCGCATCCGCCCGCCCTGCCCCCGGCCCTGCGCGGCACCGCCGCCGACGCCCTGCGCGCGACGCCGGGCGAAGGCGTGCGCGGCACCCCGGGCGAACAGGTGCGACCGACGCCCGGCGGCCTGCCGCCCGACCTGCGCCGGTTCACGCCTTCGGACGTGTTCGAGCGCGCCCCTGCTCCCCCGCGCGAGGCGCCGTGGGAACGTCCCGCCGCGGCCGCTCGCGAAGCCCCCTGGGATCGCCTGGCCGCTCGCCGCGAGGCCGATCCCCTCGCCGAGCCCTCGCGCCGGCTGGCCTCGCTGGGCCAGACCGGCCGCGGCCTGCGCGACGCCGGGAGGGCCCTGACCAGTCCCGATGATCGCCCTCGCCCCACGGCGGCCGCCAGCGACCCGCTCGACCGCCGCCTGGCCAAGGCCCGCGACATGGTCAGCCGGGGCCGCAAAGCCTACGCCGCCGCCGAACGCGCGCTCGACGGCGCCCGCGACGCCATCCCCAAGGACTGGGTCGAAAAGGCCCGCGAGAAGATCCCAGGCCTCGGCCGCGCCGACCCCTACGTCCGCGAGACGGCGCGCAAGCTGTCGGTCGGCGCCGGCACGGTGGGCGAGTATGTCGACTACGCCGAGAAGGCCGACCGCATGCGCGAGATGGCCAGCGACGTGCGCGAGCTGAAGGAGGCCGACGAGGCCCGCGACGACGCCCGCCGCGACCGCGCCCTGGAAAAACTGAAGGCCAAGCGCGCCGAGGGATCCCGCGACAGTTCCGAGGGAGGCGACTGATGACGACCGAAAGCCGCTTCGTCGGCAATTCGATCGAGGAACTTCTGGTGGCCCTGGCCGAGGGCGTCCGCGAGGCGCAGCTGGCCCTCAACGCCGGCCCGCGCGTCGACGCCTCGGGCGCGCCGCTGGGCGGCTACCAGCTGCCGTTCCTCGACTTCTCGATCAAGGTCGACATGCAGACCAAGGCCGACGCCGGCGGCCGGCCCGTGGCCCTGCTGTTCACCGCCCGCGACCAGAGCTCCAGCAACCAGCAGGTCAGCAGCACGATCAGCGGCCGGCTCGTGGCCACCCCGCCCGGCGAGGGCCTGCCGACGCCGCGCATCGCCTTCGTCGTCGGCCAGAACATCGGCGGCAAGGCGACCCTGTCGATCACCGTCACCAACAGCGCCGGCGAGGTGCTGGCCGACCAGCCCGTCGAGCTCAACATCGACGACGAGGCCGGCGCCACCCTGTCGGCCGCGCGCGGTGCCCCGAACTACAAGCGCCAGGCCGGTACGCGCCTCGACCAGGCCCTGCTGCGCACCGACGCCTCGGGCAAGGCCGCCACCGCCCTCTCGATCGCCGCCAAGGAACCGGCCCGCGCCGTCGTCGTGGTCGTCGCCTCGATCGGCGCGTTCAACGCGCGGGCCGTCGTCGGTCTGGAGGAAGTGGGATGAGCACGGCCTTCACCTGGAGCGCCAGGCTGACCGACGCCGACGGCAAGCCGGCCGTCGGGGCGAGCCTGGACGTCCAGCTGTTCGACCTGAAGACCAACGCCTGGGCCGCCGTCTCCAACGCCAAGACCGACGCCGACGGCCTGGCCCGGGGCAGCGGCGCGATCGCCGACGACACCCTGCCCTTCGCCCCGGCCTTCCGGCTGGTCGAGGGGGCGGCGGCGATGTCGGTCAGCCCCGAGTTCGGCCGCGCCGCGCGCGGCGGCGGCCTGACCATCGACTTCGGCCAGGTGCGCCGCCTGGCGGTCGAGGAGAAGGTGGTGGCCCGCACCACGGTCGCGGCCCGGGTGCTGCGCGCCGGCACGGTGATCACCCCGGTGGGCGGCGTCATCGCCACCGACAGCCCCGTCGCCCGCGACGTCGCCGACCGCGACAAGCTGCTGGCCGACAAGGACGCCGAGATCGCCACCCTACGCTCGGCCAAGGTCGATGTCGCCGCCGTCCGCGCCCAGGCGACCGAGGAGACCACCAAGACTTTCACCGCCCGCCTCGTCCAGCGCGACCAGGACCTCGCCGACCGCGACCGCCAGTTGGCCGACCGCTCGCGCGTCGTCACCGAGCAGCAGACCGAGATCACCCGCCTGCGCGGCGTGGTCGCCACCCAGGAGACCGCGGCTCAGGCCGCCGCCGCGGCTGCGGCCCAGGCCACGGCCGCCGCAGCAGCGCGCCCCGCGACGGCCGGACGCCTGGCCGCCGACGCCACGGGGGCGGCCGCCGCCACGGCGCCGCTAAGACTGCGGAGCGTCGCCGTCACCGATCTGGCCACCACCATGGCCACCCAGCTGGACGACGCCCAGGTCAGCCTGAAGCCGCGCGGCTTCTCGCTGGGCGCCATCCAGGTCAACGCCAAGGTTCTGCTGCAGGACGCCGGCGCGGTGCAGCTTATCGACGCCGACACGGCCAAGGACCTCAAGCAGGACGTGCTCAGCGACGTCAAATTCCAGTTCATCCCCGAGAAGCCGGCCGACGCGGCCGACGGCCCTCGCGCGCCCGACGTGCTGCAACTGACCGAAAGCGCGGCCCGGCGGGTGCTGACCTCGGTCGGCCTGGTGCTGGAAGCCAGCGTCGGCCCTCACGCGCTCAATCCGGCCGTCGCCCCCGGCCAGGCCATGGTGCAGTCGCCCACGGCCGGCTCGGTCATCGCCCGTGGGGCGCGGGTGATGGTGATCTTCGCCGCCGCCGACGAACAGGGAGCCTGACATGGCCCAGGACGCCTCCGAACTGCTCAGCGAAAGCTTGGCGACGCCCTTGGGCGAAGTGATCGCCGCCGTCGGGCGGGGCGTGGCCGAGGCCCAGGCGGCCCTCGACCAGGGCTCGCTCAACGCCAGCCTGGCCATCTACGAGGCCGACGGCGACGAGGGGCTCGAGATGCTGCGCTCGATCGGCTACCAGCCCACCTTCTACGTCCTGCCTGAAACCACCTGCGAGGTGCAGGTCTCGATGCGGATCGGCGGCACGGGCGGCGCCGACGGCAGCGCCGGGACGACCGGCCGCAGCGGCGCGATCGGCCAGGCCCGCACCTATGTCACCCCGGTCGATGCGGCCTTCCAGCAGCGCTACGGCTTCCAGGCTAGCGGCGCGGCCAAGCTGACCTTCAAGATCGTGCCCGTCCCCGCCCCCGCCGCCCTCGACGACGCCGCGCCGATGCCCGAGGTGCGCGGCCTGACCGGCGCCGACGCAGTCGCCCTGATGGCCACCCGGGGTCTGGCGGCCGAGTTCGTCGACGCCAAGGGCCAGACGGTCAGCGCCGCCGACGCCGCCAAGCTGACGGTCAAGACCCAGGACGCCCCGCCCCGCGCCCTGGTCCGGACGACGAATGCGGTGATCCTGGGTCTGGGCTGACGCTCTTGATCGCAGCCGGCGCGGCGGCCACCTTCGCGCCATGCTCAAGCTCACGCCTGTTCTGCAAATGAATCCCGGCCCAGCCTATCCCTGGGCGTCGGACTACGCCCAGTACCAATGGGTCGACCTGACGGGCCAGGTCACGGACGCCGACCTGGCCAACGCCGTAGCCGCGCTCGCCTGCTACGGCGACGAGCCAGAGGGCGAAGCACTGGAAGAGGTGCTGCTGTCGATGATGGTCAGGGAAAACCGGGTGGTGGCCGGCGGTCTGCGCGCCGAGCGCGACGGGGTGGTCATCGAACCCGGGTGCTGCTGCGGCCTTGAAAGATGGCGGGAGTGGTTCGGCGTCAAGCCGGGCGGACATTCGCCCTGGCTGGGCCACGATCCCGACGCCTATTTGGAGTGCGCGGCGCAGCAGGCGATCATCCACGCTGACATCGCGCCCGACGCCGAGGCCATCGCGGTCGATTACGCCGAGCTGTCGGCGGCCCGGATCGCCGCCGACGCGGCCTTCACCGACTTCGTCCGCCGGCTTCAGGATTGGCTGGCCCGCCGCGCACCGGGCGCGGCGGGCTTCGCAGACTATTTCGTCGAGCAGTTCGACGTCTCGCCGCCGCTCGACGACTGAACGGCCTCAGGGAACCTCGGCTTCCGTCAGCGGCGGGGCTTCGACGCCCTTGTCCAGCAAGCTCGTGCGCCGGCTGTAGAGCAGGTAGACGACCAGGCCGATGGCGTTCCAGCCGGCGAAGCGCAGCAGGGTGCCGACCGGCAGGCTGACCATGAAGTAGAGGCAGCCGACCACCGCCAGCGGCGCGACGATCCACACCGCCGGGCAGCGGAACAGGCGCGGCAGGTCCGGACGGGTCTTGCGCAGCACCATCACGCAGACGGCGACGCAGATAAAGGCCAGCAGCGTGCCGGCGTTCGACAGCTCGGCGATCTGGTCCAGGGGCAGGAAGCCGCCGACCAGGGCCACGACCACGCCGGTGATCAGGGTCAGGCGCACCGGGGCCTGCTTGGCGCTGAGCTTACCCAGCGCTTTCGGCAGAAGACCGTCGCGGGCCATGACGAAGAACACCCGAGTCTGGCCGTACATCATCACCAGGATGACGCTGGGCAGGGCCAGGATGGCGGCCACGGCGATGGCCACGGCGGCGAACGGATGCTGCAGCGAGCGCAGGATGAAGGCCAGGGGCTCGCCCGACTTGGCGAACTCGGCATAGGGCCAGGCGCCGACCGCGCAGGCGGCCACGACCATGTAGATCACCGTGCAGATCAGCATCGAGCCGATGATGCCGATGGTCAGATCGCGCTTGGGGTTCTTGACCTCCTCGGCCGAGGTCGAGACCGCGTCGAAGCCGAAGAAGGCGAAGAACACGATGGCGGCGGCCGCCATCACGCCGCGCGGATGACCGCCTTCGGTGTGGGACACGAAGCCGTAGGGCATGAAGGGGTGGAAGTTGGCGGCCTTGATCGCGCCGATGGTCAGGACCACGAACACGGCCAGGGCGATGATCTTGATGATCACCAGCACGATGTTGACCGTGGCGCTTTCGCGCGCGCCCTTGGCCAGCAGGGCCGTCACCGCCACGGTAATCAGCACCGCCGGCAGGTTGATGATCCCGCCCGCGTGCGGTCCGGCCAGAAGCTCGGGCGGCAGCATAATGCCGACGCTCTTCAGCAGCCCGACCATGTAGCCCGACCAGCCGACGGCCACGGCCGCGCAGGTGACGGCGTATTCGAGCACCAGGCTCCAGCCGACGATCCAGGCCAGGCCCTCGCCCAGCACCGAATAGGCGTAGGTGTAGGCGCTGCCCGCCGCCGGGATCAGGGTGGCGACCTCGGCATAGGCCAGGGCGGCGAACACGCAGAGCACGCCGCAGGCGGCGAAGGCCAGGATCACCGCCGGCCCGGCGCGCTCGGCGCCGATGCCGGTCAGGGTGTAGATCCCCGTGCCGATGATGGCGCCGATGCCCAGCGCCAGAAGGTGCGGCCAGCTGAGCGTGGGCTTGAGCCTATGGCCCGCGTCCACCGCCACGATCGCGTCGAGCGCCTTGCGGCGCGTCCAGAAGCTCATTCGATCCCCCTTGCAGGAAACTCCGCGCCGCACTCCTCCCGGCGCCGCGGAGACATTGGCCAAATCAGAACTCGGTGCGTCCCCCGATCACCTTCCCAGGGCGAAGGGGTCGTCGATTGACGGCGAAGGCGGCGTGAACCAGGCCGCGCCGTCCTCGGTGACGTGAAAATGATCTTCCAGGCGCACGCCGAAGCGGCCCGGAACGACGATCATCGGTTCGTTCGAGAAGCACATGCCCGGCGCCAGCGGCGTGGAATCGCCGCGCACCAGATAGGGCCCCTCGTGAATCGACAGGCCGATGCCGTGGCCGGTGCGGTGCGGCAGGCCCGGCAGGGCGTAGTCGGGACCCAGGCCATGACTCTCCAGCACCTGGCGGGCGACGGTGTCGATCACCTCGCACGGCAGGCCGGGCTTCACGGCGGCGAAGGCGGCGGCCTGGGCTTCGTGCTCGATCTCCCAGATCCGCCGATGCTCCGCGCTCGGCTCGCCGAACACGTAGGTGCGGGTGATGTCGGCCTGGTAGCCCTCGACCTGGCAGCCGGTGTCGATCAGGACGAGGTCGCCCTCGACCAGTTCCTGGTCGCCGGGCAGGCCGTGCGGATAGGCCGTGGCCTCGCCGAACTGCACCGCGCAGAAGGTCGAGCCGGTCGTGCCGGCCGCACGATGGGCCTCGTCGATGAAGCGCTTGACCTCGCTGGCCTTCACGCCCGGCGCCAGCACCGCGCCGGCGCGGCGATGGACGTCGAGGGTGATGGCCTTGGCGTAGCGCATCAGGGCGAGCTCTGATTCCGACTTCACGCCCCGGCAACCGTCGACCACCGCCGTCGCGTCCTTGACCGACAGCGACGGCGCGACCGTCTTCAGAGACGAATAGAGCAGGAACGGCGCGGCCGGATCGAGCGCCAGGGTGTCGACGCCGGCCTCGGCCAGCGAGCGGGCGACCAGGGCGGCGGGGCTTTCGTGCTCCTGCCACAGGCGGATCTCGACCTCGATCTTCAGGTCGGCCTGCAGCGAGCCCAGCTCGAAGCCCGGGCAGATCATCAGCGGCGCGCCGCTGACCGGGAGCAGCAGGGCGACCAGCCGCTCGGTCGCGCCCCACGGCACGCCGGTGAAATAGCGCAGCGACGCGCCGGCCCCGATCAGCAGGGCGTCGGCGCCCAGCGCGCGGGTCAGCCCCCTCGCCTTCTCCAGCCGGGCCTCGTATTCGGCCGCCGTGATCGCCGGCGGGCGGCCGGCGCGCGGCGAAAGGTCGGCCAGTTCGGCGGCCATGGTCGAAACGCCCACGCCCAAAGTCATGCGGTAGTCCTCGTCTTGCCGCGCCCGGAGGCGAAGCGATCTATGTCGAAAGCGGAGAGATCCGGCGCCTGGCCGGCGATCAGCCTAGCCACGATCTCGCCGGTGGTCGCCGCCAGGGTCAAACCCAGGTGCTGGTGCCCGAAGGCATAATAGAGATTGTCGGCCCGCGCGCTGGCGCCGATGGCCGGCAGATAGTCCGGCAGGGTCGGCCGGGCGCCGGACCACTGGGCGACCTGCCCGTGCAGCTTGATCCCCAACGCGTCGAGATGGCCGCGCAAGCGGTCCCACTTCATCGGGTCGGGCGGCGAGCCCTCGCGGCAGAACTCGACGAAGCTGGCGGCCCGCAGGCGGTCGCCGAAGCGGGTCAGGATCAGCGAGCGGTCCTCGAACACCACCGGCGGCAGGCCGTTCCAGTCGCCCGCCCCGCCTTCCAGGTGATAGCCGCGCTCGGCGATGATCGGGGCGACATGGCCAAGGCTGCGCATCAGCGCGCCCGAACCGACCCCGCCGGTCACCAGAATCTGGCCGGCGGCGATGCGCTCGCCGCCCTCCAGCACGATCTGCGCGAACCGGCCGCTGGGCGCCAGGCGCGAGACGCTGGCCGTCAGCCGTTTGCCGCCCGCCGCCTCGAAGGCTTCGCCGAGCAGTTTCAGAACCTGGCCGGGATCGCTGACCTGGGCCGAGCCCTCGAATCGCGCCCCGCCCGCCAGGGGCGTCGAGACCTGCCGCCCCACGCGCCGCAGGGTCGGCTCGTCCAGAGGCGAGAGTTTCGTCTGGCCGATGTCGGCGCCGCTCCAGGCGGCCATGCCCTTGCGGGCGCTGTCCTGGCTTTCCCAGACCACGACGTGGCCCTGCTCGATGACGAGATCGGGCCGCTCGACCGAGGCCGCCAGACGCTTCCAGGCCGGCAGGGCGTCGGCCAGCAGGCCGCTCAGCGCGACCCGGCCGCGCGCCGCGCCGTCGGGCGTGGAGGCGCGGATATAGCGCGCGGCCCAAGGCATCCAGGCGGTCGCGTCGGCGAGTCGGAAATCCAGCGCGCCGCCCAGGGCGAACAGCCGCCGGGGCGCCGAAGCCAGGGCCGCCGGCGAGGCCAGGGGCTCTACCTGCTCGACCGCGATGTGACCGGCGTTGCCATAGGAAGCCGGGGGCGGATCGCGCCGCGGATCGATCAGCAGCACATCCTCGCCCGCGCGCCGCAGAGCGAGCGCGCAGACCGTGCCTACGATCCCGCCTCCGATAACCGCCGTTCCTGCCGCCTTCATCGTCGGGCTTTACCCTCGCACTCAATATCGTATACGGTAGACAAATCAGCAGGAGGCGCAAGCACTATGAGTTCCATGCGTTGGTCGGGCGTGTTTCCCGCCGCTACCACTCAATTCAAGCCCGATCTCTCGATCGATTACGACGCCAGCCAACAGGTGCTGGATAACCTCGTCCGCGACGGCGTGCACGGCCTCGTCGTGCTGGGCACCTGCGGCGAGAACAACTCGCTGGAAGCCGACGAAAAGCGCACCATGCTCAAGGCCGCCGTCGAGGTGGTGGCCGGCCGCGTGCCGATCATCGTCGGCTGCTCGGAGCTGACCACGCCCCGCGCCGCCGCCTTCGCCAAGGACGCCGAAACCATCGGCGCCAACGCCCTGATGGCGCTGCCGGCCATGGTCTACGTGCCCACCGAAGCCGAGCTGGAAGCCCACTTCCGCACGGTCGCCCGGGCCTCGGGCCTGCCGATCATGCTCTACAACAACCCGCCGGCCTATCGCGCGGCCATCAGCCTGGGCGTCCTGGAACGCCTGGCCGACGAGCCGACCGTCGTGGCGGTCAAGGAAAGCGCGCCCGACACCCGCCGCTTCACCGACCTTGCCCGCGCCTTCGGCGACCGCTTCATCCTGATGGCCGGTCTCGACGACGTCGCGCTGGAAGGCCTGCTGCTGGGCGCCAAGGGTTGGGTCTCGGGCCTGACCAGCGCCTTCCCGCAGGAATCGGTGGCCCTGGTGGCCGCGGTCGACGCCGGCGACCTGGACACCGCCCGCAGCATCTACCGCTGGTTCATGCCGCTGCTGCACCTCGACGCCGAGCACGACCTCGTCCAGTCGATCAAGCTGGCCGAAGAGATCATGGGTCGCGGTTCCGAACGCGTGCGCATGCCCCGCCTGCCCCTGGCCGGCGCCCGCCGCGCCCAGGTCGTCGCCATGGTCGAGGAAGCCGCCGCCACCCGGCCGATGCTTTCCAAGGCCGAGGCGGCCTGATCCGACTGCCCGTCATCCCGGCCGCATCCGCGCGCCGGGATGACAACCCCATTCGAAACCGATTGGATCGGCTCTTCTTGAGTCCCGAGGAAGTCCATGCGTCACACGTTCTTCTGCATCGACGGCCACACCGCCGGTAATCCCGTGCGTCTGGTCGCCGGGGGCGCGCCGCTGCTGCGCGGCGCCAGCATGAGCGAACGCCGCCAGGATTTCCTCGCCCGGTTCGACTGGATCCGCACCGGCCTGATGTTCGAGCCGCGCGGCCACGACATGATGTCGGGCGGCTTCCTCTATCCGCCCACCCTGCCTGACTGCGACGCGGGCATCCTGTTCATCGAGACCAGCGGCTGCCTGCCCATGTGCGGCCACGGCACGATCGGCATGGTCACCTTCGCCCTGGAGAACGGCCTCGTCACCCCGCGCGAACCGGGCAAGCTGCGGCTGGAGGTTCCGGCCGGCGTCATCGACATCGCCTATGAGACCGAGGGCCAGAAGGTCACCTCGGTGAAGATCCGCAACGTCGCCAGCTACCTCGCCGAGACCGGCGTCGAGATCGAGGTTCCCGACTTCGGCCCGCTGACCATCGACGTCTCCTACGGCGGCAACTTCTATGCCATCGTCGAACCGCAAGGCGCCTACAAAGGCGTCGACGCCCTGGGCGCGGCCGAGATCCTGCGCCTGAGCCCGATCATCCGCACCCTGGTGCGCGAGAAGGTCGAGCCGGTGCATCCGCTCGACCCCACCATCCGCGGCGTCAGCCACGTGCTGTGGGCCGACGCCCCGGCCAGCGACGGCGCCGACGGCCGCAACGCGGTGTTCTACGGTGACCGCGCCATCGACCGCAGCCCCTGCGGCACCGGCACCTCGGCGCGCCTGGCCCACCTGCACGCCAAGGGCCGCCTGAAGGTCGGCGACGCCTTCGTGCACGAAAGCTACATCAAGAGCCGCTTCATCGGCCGGGTGGAGGCCGAGACCACCCTGGGCGACCGCCAAGCGATCATTCCCTCGGTTCAGGGCTCGGCGATCGCCACAGGGTTCAACACCATCTGGATCGATCGCGCCGACCCGTTCTGGGCCGGATTCCAGGTCATTTGAAATGACCCAGGTTTAATCCGGGCCGCCTGATAATCTGATATAGGGAGGCCCTCTCGGCGCGGGGGGCGCCGACCCAGGGGTTATAGTTCGCAGCTCATGAGCATCGTCGTCCGCACCCTGTCCGACCAGACGTACGAGATCGTACGTCGCCGTATTCTCACCGGCGCCATGCCGCCGGGCGCGGCCGTGCGGCAGGACACCATCGCCGGCGAGCTCGGCGTCTCCAAGATCCCGCTGCGCGAGGCGCTCAGCCGCCTGGAGCAGGACGGCCTGCTCAACTCCTACCCCAACCGCGGCTACGTGGTGCGGCCGGCCTCCACCGAGGAGGCCAGCGAGGTCTTCGCCCTGCGCCTGAAGCTGGAGCCGGGCGCCACCGCCGAGGCCTCCCGCAAGGCCGGCCCCGAAGACCACGTCCGCGCCGAAGCCGCCCTGACCGCCCTGGAAACCGAACTGGGCAAGCCCGACGGCGACCACGTGGCCTTCAACCACGCCTTCCACATGTCGCTGGTCCGCCCCGGCGGCCATATCACCAGCCAGCTGGTCGAGCGCCTGCAGATCCTGTCGGAGCGCTACGTGCGCATCCACCTGGAGCCCTTCGGACGCGACGAACGCGCCAGCCGCGAGCACCGCCAGATCCTCGAGGCCTGGAAGGCCGGCGACGCCGCCACGGTCGAGGCCCTGGTCGCCGAGCACATCCAAGGCACGCTCGACGACCTGCGCCAGCAGCTGGCGGCTTAAGGCTCTTTTCTCCTCAAAAACGCCGTCATCCCGGAAAGCCCGAAGGGCTTATCCGGGACCCAGGGGCCAAGCGCAGTGCGACGGCTACTGCCCCAGCAGCGAACCTGGACGCGGCGCCTAGTCCCCTGGGTCCTAGCTCTACGCGCTACGCGCTTCGGCCGGGATGACGAACTAGGGGCCGCCCCTAAGCCGCCCGCCGCGTGTAGAGGAACTCGATCACCGCCGCCCGGGCGTGGACGTACGAAGCGTCCTCGGCCACGGCCAGGCGGTCGCGGGGCCGGGCCAGATCCACCGGGCGCACCTCGCCGATCGTCGCGCGCGGGCCGTTGGTCATCATCACGATGCGGTCCGACAGCAGCACCGCCTCGTCGACGTCGTGGGTGACCATCAGCACGGTGTTGTTCAAGGTCGCCTGGATCTCCATGACGCTGTCCTGCAGGTGGGCGCGGGTCAGGGCGTCCAGCGCCCCGAACGGCTCGTCCAGCAGCAGCACCTTGGGCTGCATGGCCAGCGCCCGGGCGATGCCGACCCGCTGCTTCATGCCGCCGGAGATCTCCGAGGGCCGCTTGTCCTTAGCGTGGGTCATCTTGACCAGTTCGAGATTGTGCAGCGTCCAGTCGCGGCGCTCGGCCGCCGACTTCTTGCCGGCGAACACCTTGTCGACCGCCAGCTGCACGTTCTCGCGCACCGACAGCCAGGGCAGCAGCGAGTGGTTCTGGAACACCACCGCCCGCTCCGGCCCCGGGGCGCTGACGGCCTCGCGGTCGAGGATCACCGCCCCGGTGGTGGCCGGCACGAGGCCCGCCACCACGTTCAGCAGGGTGGACTTGCCGCAGCCCGAGTGGCCGATGATCGAGACGAACTCGCCCTTGTCGACCTGCAGCTCGACGCCGCGCAGCACTTCGGAAGCGCCCGCGCCGTGCCCGAAGGTGACGCCCAGGTTCTCGATGGAGAGATAGGCCTTGCCCATGATCTTTCCCCTTCTCAGCTCGCCGCGTTGCCGCGGGAGACGATGCGGCCCGCGAGGGCGACGATGCGGTCCAGGGCGAAGCCGGTCAGGCCCACCCACGCCAGGGCCACGACGATGTCGGAGATGCGCGAGGCGTTGTACTGGTCCCAGATGAAGAAGCCGACGCCGACGCCGCCCAGCAGCATTTCCGAGGCGACGATGGCCAGCCAGCTCATGCCCACCCCGATGCGCAGGCCCGTGAAGATGTAGGGCGTGGTCGCCGGCAGCAGGATCTTGAAGAAATATTCGATCGGCGACAGCCGCAGCACCCGGGCGACGTTGCGATAGTCCTCGGGGATGTTTCGCACGCCCACGGCGGTGTTGATGATGATCGGCCAGATCGAGGTGATGAAAATCACGAACAGGGCCGACGGATTGGCCTCGTGGAAGGCCGCCAGCGAGATCGGCAGCCAGGCCAGGGGTGGCACCGTCCGCAGCACCTGGAAGATCGGGTCCAGGCCACGATGCGCCCAGCGGTTTGCGCCGATCAGCACGCCCAGGCCGACGCCGACCACCGCCGAGATCGAGAAGCCGAAGGCCACCCGCTTGAGGCTGGTCAGCACGTGCCAGAACAGGCCCTTGTCCACCCCGCCCCGGTCGTAGAACGGATCGACGATCAGCTCCTTCGACTCCAGCCAGATGCGCGAGGGCGACGGCAGGCCGTCATAGGAGTCGCCGCACACGCCCTGCCACACGGCCAGTATGACCAGCACGGTCAGGGCCGGCGGCAGGACGGCGGCCGCGACCGTCCCTGCCCGCCGCGCGATGCCGGCCGCCCCTGGGACTCTTGGGGCGGCCGGCGCGGCCTCCGCCGCCGACGCCGTTGCCGGCGGCGGGGCCGTCACCGGGGCCGCGACAGGCGCGGCCTCGGCGAAGTCGGGCTTGGGATAGGTCATGAGCTTTCCTCCCCTCTGGCCTTTCTCAGGCGAGCTTCTTGATGGGTTGGCTGGCCAGGTACGCGCCCGGATTGGCCGGATCGAACACCTTGCCGTCGAAGAACTTCTCGGGTCCGCGGCTGTCGCCCGCGGGGCCGGTCTGGCCGATGCTCTTGGCCGCCGCGCGCCAGATGTCCGAGCGGTTGACCTTGTTGACCAGGGCCTGCTTGTTCGTGCTCTGCGGTATCACGCCCCAGCGGATGTTCTCGGTCACGAACCACAGGTCGTGCGACTTGAACGGGAAGCTGGCGTTGTCGGCCCAGAACTTCATGACGTGCGGCGAACCGGTGACCTTGCGGCCGTCGCCGTAGTCGATGACGCCCTGCTGGCGGGGCAGGATGTCGCCCATCGGCACGTTGATGTACTGCCGGCCCGAGACGATCGAGCACATGGCCGCCTTGTTGGCCTGCTTGTCGCACCACATCTGGGCTTCCAGCACGGCGGCGGTCAGGGCCTGGGCGGCGCGTGGATACTTGTCCACCCAGTCGGCCCGCATGCTCAGCGCCTTCTCCGGATGGTTCATCCAGATCTCGCTGGTGGTCGTGGCGGTGTAGCCGATCTTCTGGTTGACGGTCTGGCCGTTCCACGGCTCGCCCACGCAGAAGGCGTCCTGGGTGCCGGCCTTGAGGTTGGCCACCATCTGCGGCGGCGGGATGACGATGGTCGAGACGTCGATGTCCGGATTGATGCCGGCCGCCGCCAGCCAGTAGCGGACCCACAGGTCGTGGGTGCCGCCCCGGAAGGTCATGGCGACCTTGGCGATGTTCCCCGCCGCCTTCAGCTGGGCGAACTTGGCCTTGGCGCCACCGGCCTGCAGGCCGACCTTCACGGCCTTCAGGTCGTTGCCGACCGAGATCGCCTGGCCGTTGGTGTTGAGCCGGGCCAGCACGTACATCGGCAGCGGCTTGCCGCCGGTCTGGACGCCCAGGCTGAACTGCAGCGGCATGGGCGACAGGATGTGCGCCCCGTCGATGCCGCCGCCGCCCGAGCCCAGAACCAGGTTGTCGCGGGTGGCGGCCCACGAGGCCTGCTTGACCACCTCGATGTCGGGCAGGCCGTGCTTGGCGAAGAAGCCACGCTCCTTGGCGATGATCAGCGGCGAGCTGTCGGTCAGGGCGATGAAGCCCAGGCGCGCCTTGGCGGTTTCCGGACCCGCGCCGGCGGCGTGGGCCCCGGCCGGGAAGGCGGCCTTGACGGCGGCCATGGTGGCGGCGGCCCCGATCAGGGCGGTGCGGCGCGAAACACCCTGAAGGGCGGTCTTGTCGGTCTTGGTCATGATCGAGATCCGTCTCAGAGCTTGTATTCGAGGGTGAACCAGGCCTTGGTCCGCGAGGCTGGCGGGGCCAGGGTCCCGGCCGGCACGGTCGTTTCGCGCTGGAAGTCGGCGTACTTCAGCTGCACCGAGAGCTTGGGCGTGATCGCCGCGGTGACCTGCACGTTCCATTCGCTGCCGAGGTCGGCGCCGGTGCGCTGGTCATTGAAGTCGTGGTAGCGGACCACGACGTCGCTGTTGAAGAAGTAAGTCCGCTTGAAGCGCGGCTTGACGTTGAGGCTGAGGTTCAGATCCTCCAGCCCGTCGGCGAAGCCCTTGTTGCCGCCCCCGGTGACGAAGGCGTCCGACCAGCCGTTGAAGGCGTGGGCGGTGGCCAGCGGCGTCGTGAAGCCCCGCGTTCCGTTCCCTTCCAGCGACTCGTAGGAGAGCTTGAGGGTGTAGATGTCGAACGTGCCGGCCACGTCGCCGCCGACATAGTCGAGGTCATAGGCGGCGGTATTGCCGTGATAGTCGCTCTGGCGGGCGAAGGTGGCGTTGTAGGCCAGCTGATACAGCCCGACCCAGGTCTTGCCCGAGGCCTTGGCGCCCTTGGTGATCGACGAGTTGACCGCCGAATTGCCGAAGTCCAGCGCGTAGACGAAGCCTTGCAGGCGCAGCGCCTCGGCCGGCGACCAGGTCACGTTCAGCAGGTGGCTGTCGCTGTCCCAGTCGCGCAGTTCGCCCAGCACCCGATTGACGTGGTTGATGTAGGCGTAGGTCCCCTTCACCCGGCCAAGCGCGAAGTCGGCGCGCACGCCGTCGAAGGTCTGCTCGTCCTGACGCCAGGCGACCGCGCCGACGAAGCGCTGGTCGTCGATCAGGATGCGCTGGCGGCCGGCGGTCACCTGCAAGGCGGCGCTGGGCGTCCAGGTCACCTGGGCGCGGTTCAGCTCGGTCACATCCGGATCGTTGATTATCGGATAGCGGGCCTTGTCGGCGCCGTTCAGCGGGGCGGTCGTCGCGCCCGGCACGTTGACGGCGTAGTGCTCCTCGCCGATCTGGCGGACGTCCTCGAACTCGATCAGGCCCTTGAGGCCGTGGAACTCGGCGGTCTCCCAGCCCAGACGCGTGCGGACGGTGAAGGCCGAGGCCTTGTCGGCCAGGTTGGCCTGGTCGACGCTCTCGTAGCGGGCGCGGACCTCAAGGATCACCTTGCCGGCCGCGACCTGGTCGCTGAACGTCGGCGGCGGCGCGGGCGGAGGCGGCGGTTCGGCCGGCTCTGGCGCGGGTTCGGCAACCGTTTCCGGTGCGGCTTCCGTGGCCGCCGGCTGCTCCGGAGCGGCGGTCGTTTGGGCGCAGGTTCCCGTCGCCCACAGCAGCGCTGCGAGCCCGGCGCCGAGCGTGAGCCCGGCCCTCTTCGTGTTCATGCCTCTTCCCCTCAGGCCAAAAAAAAACGCCCGGCGAGGGCGTGAGCCCCCTCCGGACGTCGTTGTCCAAAACAGTCGCCGACCCCGTCGTCGGCGTAGATCCTTCAAGGACCCTCGCAGGACGTCGTTGCCCCGCGTGTCGTCATCAGGGACGCACCCCGTCGGGACGCCGACAATCTGAAAACCGGCGTTATCGACCATTTCGCGGGTGCGGCGCCCGTTTCTGCGCAGCAGCACGGCGCCCAAAGCTTGGGCGGCGCCTGGAAACCAGGCGCCACCCTCCCCTCACGGACGATGACCGGTGGGGACTCGCCTTCACCAATCCCTGGCGACGCAAGGCTTTGAAGGCATCTGGTTACCGGAAGGGAGGCGTGGGGTCGGACTGATGCTGGCGCGTTTCCGACCCAATTCGCCCGTTCCTTCCCTCGTCATCCCGGGCGGAGGGGCGCGCAGCGGACCGCAGACCCGGCGACTGTGTTGGGTCAAGCGGGCCTTTGCCAGGGTTGTCCGGATTTGAGCATGCCGTTGGCGGCGACGACGATCTTCCTGGCGATGGCGACGAGGGCGACTTTCGCGGGTTTGCCGGCGGCGCGGAGGGCCTGGTACTCGCGCTTGAAGCCCTTGTCGGAGCGGGCGGCGCTGACGGCGGCCATGTAGAGGGCGGCGCGCACACAGGGTCGGCCGCCGCCGATATGAGCGGGGCCGGTCCGGGTTCCGCTCTGGTTGGGGTGAGGCGCCAGGCCCGCCAAGCTGCCGACGGCCTTGCGGTCGAGGCTTCCCAGCTCTGGCAGGTCGGCCAGCAGGGTCATGCTGACAGCCGGGCCGACGCCGGGAATGGTCTGCAGCAGGGCCTGACGGGC
>NZ_JBWKNV010000005.1:0-490559 GCF_059415745.1 Caulobacter sp. GW821-FHT10A10
GGGGACCCAGGCTTTTTCTGCAACCCACGGCGCTCGACGATAAAACACCTGGGTCCCCGCTTTCGCGGGGATTTTACTGGGGAGAGGTGGGTTCCTCCCTCCGTAACCGTCCCTCGCCCAACCCAACACCGCCTTCCTGGGCCTTGTGCCCAGGATCCATCGTTCAGCCGCTCAGACCTGTCGAGGACGGCCGGGGTCTGAGCGGTCGCCGGCGTGGGCCCTCGCCACAGGAGCGAGGGAAGCGGAGTTTGTTTTTTGCCGGATGCGAGACGACCGGCGCAGTGGAAGCTGAAAACGGCCCCCCTCCGGCCCTTCGGGCCACCTCCCCCAGAGGGGGAGGATCTTGAACTCACTTCGGCGGGGACTGGAACTTTTCGAACCAGGCCAGGATGGCCGAGGCCTTGGCGGCCGATTGGGAGGGGCGGCTGGCGATGCCGCCGTGGCTCGCCCCGGGGACCTTGACCAGGGCGGTGGGGACGCCGCGCAGTTGCAGGGCCTGGTAGTACTGCTCGGCCTCGCCCACGGGGGTGCGCAGGTCCTGGTCGCCGACCACGACCAGGGTCGGGGTCTTGACGTTACCGACCAGCGACAGCGGCGAGCGGGCCCAGTAGCCCTGCGGATCCTCCCACGGCATCTTGCCGAACCAGTAGGAGGCCATGGAGCTGTAGGCGTCGGTGGTCAGCACCTGGCTGGTCCAGTTGATCACCGGCTTCTGGGTGGCGGCCGCGGCGAAGCGGCTGGTCTTGCCGACGATCCAGGCCGTCAGCGCCCCGCCGCCCGAACCGCCGGTGACGTAGAGGCGGTCGCTATCGACGAAGCCCTTGGCCACGGCCGCGTCCACCGCGCTCATCAGGTCGTCGTAGTCGTGGCTGGGATAGTTGCGGTCGATCTCGTTGGCGAAGGCCTCGCCATAGGAGGTGGAGCCGCGCGGGTTGGCGTAGACCACCACATAGCCGGCCGCCGCATAGAGCTGGTAGTCGGTCGAGAAGCCCGGCCCATAGGCCGAGAACGGCCCGCCGTGGATCTCGAGGATCAGCGGGTACTTCCTGGCCGGATCGAAGTTGGGCGGGGTGACGATCCAGGCGTCGATCGGCTTGCCGTCATAGGACGACTTCACCGGCAGGGCCTCGACCTTGCCCAGGGTCTTGGCGCCCAGCAGGTCGGCGTTCAGGGCCGTCAGGCGGCGAGCCTCGCCGCCCTTCCTGGCCACGGCGATGTCGGAGGGACGGCTGGTCGAGCCCTGGGTGAAGGCCACGGTCCCGTCACGCGCGACGGTGAACTGGCCGCCGCTGTAGGGCCGGTCGAGGCCGGCGCCGTTCAGGCCGGCGACGATGGTCTCGATCTCGCCCGAGAACAGGCCGACCCGGGCGACCCGCACCGAGCCGTGATCGTCGTAGTCGACATAGAGGCTGCGGCCGTCGGCCGACCACACGGGGGCGTCCACAGAGCGGTCGAGGCCGCCGGTCAGGACCCGGCTGTTACCCCCGTCGATGTCCATCACATAGAGGCGCTGGTTCTCGTAGCCGCGGCGGCGGGAGTCGTCATAGCCGACATAGGCCACCTGGCGGCCGTCGGGCGAGACCACCGGACTGGCGTCGGGACCGATGCGGCTGGTCAGGGCCTTGAGCGCGCCATCGGCCAGGGTCAGGCGCCAGATCTCGGTCTGGTTGCCGTCGCGCTCCCAGCCCTCGGACCGGTTGGCCGAGAACAGCAGGTAGCGGCCGTCCTTGGTGAAGGACAGCGGGCCCCGATCGTCGAACTTGCCGAAGGTCAGCTGGCGCGGCGCCCCGCCCTCGGCCGAGACGGTGTAGATCTTCGAGTAGCCGGGCTTGAGCACGCCCTCGCCGTCCTCGCGGAAGTTGACGCGGGTCTCGACGGTCAGGGCCGGCGCCCACTTGGCGTTGTCGGGCTTGCCCTCGGGAGCCGAGCCCAGCTTGGCGCCGTCGTCGCTGGTGAGCATGGTGAAGGCCAGCGTCTTGCCGTCCGGCGACCAGGTCAGGTCGCTGGGGGCCTCTTCCAGCGTGGCCAGGCGCGCGGTGCGGCCGGTGGCGACCCACTGCACGTAGAGCTGGGCGCCGGCGTCGGGCGTGACCTGCACATAGGCCAGACGCTGGCCGTCCGGCGACCAGCGGGGCGACATGGCCGAGCCCGGCCCCGCGACCAGCGGCGTCTGCACACCGGTCTTAGCGTCGACCAGCCAGATCGAGCGCACGGCGCGGTCGACCATGATGTCGTTGGTGGCCCGCACATAGGCGATCACGTCGCCGTCGGGGCGGATCTGCGGGTCGGCGGCGACCTCCAGACCGAACAGGTCGCGGCCGGTGAACAGCGCCTGCGGCGCCTCGCGCACCGCCGCGCCGGCCATCGGCCCCGCCGCCGTCAGGGCCAGCAGCGAGACGAGCAGCAGTTGGGTCGAACGGCGCATGGGCGATCCTGGCGAGGCTGACGAGAGAAGGGGTGGATACTGCCCCGCTCGCGGTCAGCGTCCACCCCTAATTCGGCGTCTCGTGGAAGGATCTTGCGCGGACGCCCTACCCCGCCTTCAGCGCCAGGGAGGCCGGCTTCAGGCCCGGGGCCGAGGCCAGCACGCGGACCTCGCCGGCCTGGCCGCGCCGGGTGCGGACGATCGCCTGGGCCAGGCCGTTGAACACCTTGCGCGCACTGGCGACGTCGCTCTCGTGGCTGGTCGGGTTGCCGTTGCCGACGCCGATCACCTCGCCCGGGCCAGTGAGCGCGAAGGTCACCAGGTCCTCGGCCTTGGGCACGGGGCGGCCCTTGGCGTCGACCACCTCGACCTTGAGGATACCGACGTCCTGGCCGTCGGCGGCGAGCGCCGAGCGGTCGGTCGTCAGGCGCAGGGCGGCGGCGGGACCGGCGGTCTCGCGGCGCTGGCGCAGGATTACCTTGCCGGCCTTGTAGCCGTGGGCCTCGATGACACCCGGGGCGTAGGGCACCGACCATTCGACGTGGTGGTTGGCCTTGACCTCCCGCACGCCCTGGCTCTTGCCGTTCAGGAACAACTCGACCTTGTCACAGTTGCTGTGGACCCAGACCGGGACGGGCTTGCCCTCCTGGCCTTCCCAGTTCCAGTGCGGGAAGAGGTGCAGCAGCGGCTCGGAACGCCACCAGGCTCGGTAGTAGTAATAGTTGTCCTTCGGGAAGCCGCAGGTGTCGAGCGCGCCGAAGTGCGAGCTGATGCTGGGCCAGCGGTTGAAGGGCGCCGGCTCGCCGCGATAGTCGAAGCCGGTCCAGATGAAGCCGCCGGCCATCCACGGACGGTCGGCCGCATGGCTCCACCACTTCTCGGCCGTGGTCGCCCACCAGGGGTGGTCGGTGTCGTAGGCCGGGACGTAGCTCTTGGCCTCGCTGCGCAGATATTCGCCGCGCGTGGTGACCGTGCTGCCGCTTTCGCTGCCGATGATCGGCAGCTTCGGGAAGCGGGCGTGGAAGTCGTCCATCTTCTCGTGGCGGTAGTTGAAGCCGATGACGTCGAGCTCGGCGGTGATGCCGTCGCCGAAGCCGTTGTCCATGGCCGCCGTGACGCCGCGGGTCGGGTCGAGACGGTTGACCAGGCGTTTCATGGTCTTGGCGACCTTGGCGCCGCGCGGCGTGCCCTGCTGAGGCTCCTCGTTGCCGATCGACCACAGGATGATGGACGGGTGGTTGCGGTCGCGGCGGATCAGCCGCTCCATCTCGTCCAGCGAGGTCGGGTCGCTGGACATGCGCCGGGTCTCGGCGATCAGCAGCATGCCCAGGCGGTCGCAGGCGTCCATCAGCTCGGGCGTGGCCGGGTTGTGCGAGGCGCGGTAGGCGTTGCAGCCCATCGACTTCAGCTGCTCCACCCGCCAGACCTGCAGGGCGTCGGGGATAGCCGCGCCGACGCCGGCGTGGTCCTGGTGGTTGCAGGTCCCCTGCAGCTTGACGTGCTTGTCGTTGACGAACAGGCCCTGGTCGGGATCGAAGCGCACCGAGCGCACGCCGAACGGGGTGGCGAAGCGGTCGACCACGGCGCCGCCGACCTTCACCTCGGTGACCAGGGTGTAGAGGTGCGGGTTATCCAGCGACCACAGGACGGGGCTGGCCAGGGTCACGGTCTGCGACAGCGACTGGCGCTGCCAGGCCGGCAGGCGGCCGGCGGCCGGGGCCACGGCCAGGGCCGGCTTGCCCGCGCCGTCGAGCACGGCGTGGACCAGCTCGAACTCGGCCGGCGCGTCGCCGTCGTTGGCGAGATCGGTCTCGATCTCCAGCGTGCCATCGACCTTGGACTTCACGAACACGCCCCACTGGGGCACGTGCACCGGGGCGGTCTTGACCAGCCAGACGTGGCGATAGATGCCCGCGCCCTCGTAGAACCAGCCTTCGCCGAGGCTGGCGTCGACGCGGACGGTGATCAGGTTGTCGCCGCCGAGATTGGCGATGTCGGTGATGTCGACGCGGAAGCTGGCGTAGCCGCTGTCCTCGCGCTCAAGGATGTAGCCGTTGATGATCACCAGGGCGTCGCGCATCACGCCGTCGAACTCGATCGACATGCGCTTGCCGGCGTCGGCGGCCGGCAGGGCGAAGCTCTTGCGATACCAGCCGACGCTGGTGTCGGGGAATTCGCGGCCCAGGGCCTTGTAGCCGTGGGCGGCGCGCAGGTCCTCGTCGTCGGGCTTGCCGCTTGGGACGTAGGCCGGGTTGTCGACGAACGGCAGGGTGACGGCCCAGTCGTGGGGCAGGGTCACCGGCGTCCAGGCGCTGTCGTCGAAGTCCTTCTGGGCGGCGGCGGCGACCCACCAGTTGGGGGCGTTGGCGCCGGCCTTGGCGTAGGTGCGCTGGTTGGCCCCGAAGCCGAAGTCGCGGGCCGGGTCCTGGGCGTGGCCGAGGTGGAACTTCCAGTCGAAGTCCAGGCTCGAACGCTCGCGCGGGCCAAGGTCGACGACCACGGGCTTGGCTTCGGGCTTGGCGACCGCGGCGGACTTGGCGGCGGCGTTGGCGGAAGACACGGCGGCGAAGGCGGCGACGCCGGCCGTGCCGGCCAGGGCTTCGCGACGGCTGAACTCCATCGGGGACCTCTCAAAGCAAAAAAGAAAGGGAGAGAGCCTGCGAGGCTCCCTCCCCTCACAAAGGATCGTCGGGGAGGAATGACGTCCTGAATAGTAGTCCCCTCGCCAAGGCGAGGGGCGGCTGGATAGTGGTCCCCTCGCCGAAGCGAGGGGAGGATCAGACGGATTAGAACTTCAGGGTCACGTCGACCAGGTAGCGACGGCCGTAGCTGTCGTAGCGACCGATCCGGTTGGGATCGTTGTCGCGGTACATGCGCAGTTCCTGGTTGGTCAGGTTGTTGACCTGGAAGCGCACGCCGACCATGTCGTTGATCTGGTAGGACGAGCTGAAGTCCAGCGTCTTCTCGGTGTCGAGGGTCTGCAGGTCCGAGCCGCTCCAGCCGTAGATCACGGTCATCGGCGAGTGGTACTTCCAGCCCAGGCGCGCTTCGAGCGGACCGTTGGCGTACCACAGGTCGACCGTGGCGGTGTTCTTGGCCAGGCCCGTCAGGCTGAGCGGATTATTGACCGGCGAGAACTCGTGCAGGTCGGAGTCCACATAGGCGTAGTTCGAATAGATGCCGAACTTGTCGAAGCCCTTGGGCAGGAAGAAGAACGGCGTCTGGAAGGTGAACTCGACGCCCTGGATGTAGCCGCTGCCGCCGTTGACCGGGCTGGAGACCGCATAGGTCTGGCCGCCGTAGGTCACCGCGCTCTGCTTCCAGCCGATGTAGGAGTCGACGTCCTTGTAGTAGTACGAGATCGCCGCCAGGGCTTCCGGACGGAAGTAGTATTCGAACGAGGCGTCCAGCTGGATGGCCTCGAACGGCTTCAGGTTCGGGTTGCCGGCGCTGCCGGTCCACGGTGCCCAGTTGGCGAGCGTGCGGCTGGCGCGCAGTTCGTCGAGCGGCGGACGGGCGATCACCTTGCTCAGGCCCAGGCGGAAGATCCGGCCTTCCTGGAAGTCGAACTTGAGGTTCGCGCTGGGCAGGACGTCGGTGTAGTCGTTGTCGACGGTGACGGCCGTGTAGCTGTTGTCCGTCTGCTGCTGCATGCCGTCGCTGCTGGTCTCGGTGTGGACCACGCGGACGCCGACGTTACCGGTCAGCCACGAGCCGGCGAAGGCGTCGGCGGCGAAGTTCAGCTTGCCGTAGCCTTCGTAGACCTTCTCGTTGACGCTCCAGCGCTCGGCCAGTTCCTCGGTGGCGTTGGCGATGTTGAACGCGCCCGCGCCGTAGGCGATGGCGGCGATCTTGTCGATGTCGCCGGTCAGCAGGGCCGGCACGTTGGCGCCGTCGCTGAGCTTGTAAGAGGTCAGCAGGCTGGCCGGGATGGTGGCCCCGGTCGCGGTCGGCGCGAAGCTGTAGCTGTTGTGGTCCTTGGTGCGGTCGGAGATCCGGGCGCCGAACTGCACGCTCTTGAACACGCCGCCGCCGAAGTCGCGGGTGAAGTCGAGGGCCGCGGCCTTCAACTCGTCGCGCAGGTGCTCGGGACCGTCGTAGGAGCCGGCCAGGTCGGCCGTCTGCGACAGGCTCAGGCTGTCCTGGCTGGTGGTGATGGTCGGCGTGCGGCCGGCGCGCCAGTCGAAGCTGGTCCATTCCGGCCAGGCCTCGAAGCGGACGGCCTTCCAGGTGTTGGTGCGCTTGGCCTTCGAATAGGAGACGTCGCCGGCGATCGTCCACTGGTCGCCGGTCCACTTGCCGTTCAGGCCGCCGGCGAACAGGTCCTTGTCCTCGCTGTACTTGGCCAGGACGGTCTGCACCGAGCTGTAAGGCAAGGTGGCGGCGACGACGGTGTTGTTGACGATCGTGTAGGAGGCGCCGGTGGCGTTGTACGTGCCGTCGTTCCAGCCGATGTTGCCCGTGCCGGTGTTCCAGTTGCCCCAGTTGTTGGCGCCCCAGACGGTCTGGTCCTGCACTTCGGTGATCTTGATCTTCGAATAGAGGGCGTCGGCCTTCAGTTCGAAGTTGTCGGTCGGCTTCCACTGCAGGCCGCCCGAAACGCCGGTGCGCTTCTGGTCGATGCGGCTGGCCGACATCTGGGCGCCCCAGGGCGTGGCGTCCAGGTCGCCGTCGTGGTCGACGTCGCTGCTGTAGTCGCTGGCGCCGGCCGGCGGACGAGCTGCGGAGTCGTTGTAGCCCCAGCCCGTGAACGAGCCGTAGCCGTTCTTCTGGCGCTGGTTGGTCAGGCCGATCACGATGGCCAGGTCGTCGTTGATCTTCTGCACGAACGAGCCGCTCGCGCGGTAGCCCGTCGTGTTGTAGTTCGGGATGTCCTTGCCGCCGTCGTAGAACACCGGGCCGGCGCGCAGCACGACCGACGGGCCCTTGTAATCCAGCGGATCCAGGGTCGAGATGTTGATGGTGGCCGCGACGCCGCCGGCGATCAGGTCGGCCGACTGCGACTTGTAGACCTGCACGCCCGAGACGACTTCCGACGGGTAGATTTCCCAGCGGACGTTGCGGTCGGGTTCGGTGGAGGCGACTTCGCGGTTGTTGACGGTGCCCAGCACGAGGCGAGCGCCGAGGCCGCGGACCACCGCCTGGCTGTCGTTGCCGCGGTCGCGGGTGGCGTTGACGCCGGGCAGGCGCGCGATCGACTCGGCGATCGTCACGTCGGGCAGCACGCCGATGTCCTTGGCCGAGATCGCCTCGACCACCTTGTCGGAGCCCTGCTTCACGTCGAGGGCGTCGCGCAGGCTCTTGCGCACGCCGGTGACGACGACTTCTTCGACCTGCGTGTCGGAGACAGCGGTGTCTTGAGCCCAAGCGGCCGACGAAACGGCGAGCAGGCTCAGGCCGCTGGCGGCGGCGAGCAGCATGGATTGACGGGTCATCTAGTTCCCCCAATTGAAACGCGACGCCTTCTGCGGGCGTGGCTGTTTTCTGGTTTTGCGGATTGGACCGGCGCTCAGATCGCCGGATCAGTGGGGCGCGACGGTCCGCGCCAAGGTCGACCGCGCCTCTGCGGGCGCTGACGCGTCGGTTCTGCCGATCGACGCGTCAGTGCTATTTATCATACCAATCACATATGACAAGCGTCAGGGCGCGACGGGCAGTCGAAGCGCGCTGGGCTTGGCCGCGATGGTCGCGGTGACGGCGGACGCCGAACCCACGGCTTCGGCGGTCGGGGCCGTGGCCACGGTCACCGAGGCGCCCGGCATCAGGCGGGTGCGATAGACGAAGTCGGCCCCTTCGCGGACCATCGGGCGCGGTCCGACCCCGCCCAGGAAGTCGCCGTCGATGAAGGCCGCCGGCTTGTCGCCCGCCGCCACCTTGAAGGTCGTCTCGACCGGGAAGGCGTAAGACGTCGACAGCCACTGCATGCCCTGCGTCGGCTGGCCCTTGAAGTCGAACAGGGTGGAGTTCTCCCAGTTCGAGCCCGTGCCCCAGCGGGTCTTGCACTTGGTCGAGACCCAGGCCGGCTCCCAATAGAAGACGCCCGTGCCGCCATTGGAGAAGACGAGCTGCGTCAGGTCGGTCAGGTACTTCTTCTGGCCTTCCTGCGTCGCCGGATAGCCGGGGATCAGCGAGTCCTCGCCCAGCAGGTTGGGCGAGCTGTCGGCGCCCTCGGTGATGAAGGGATAGGAGGTCTCGACCACCACCACGTCGGCCGCATAGGTGTGGCGCAGGTGGTTGATGGTCGCGCCCAGCTGCGCCATCGAGCGCTTGGACCACTTGCTGTAGTAGCTGATGCCGATCATGTCGAAGTCGGTGACCCCGGCCTTGGCGGCGGCGGCGAACCAGTATTCGACCGTGTCGGGCTGAGCGATGTGCAGCATCACCCGCGGCTTCTTCGAGCCCGCCGCGCCCGCGTCGCGCACGGCCTTGATGCCGGCGTTGAACAGGACGGCGTTACGCTCCCAGTTGATGGGGTCCTTGGCCTTGGCCAGGGTGGAGACGATCTCACCGTTGGTCTCGTTACCGACCTGCACCAGGTCGGGCATCAGGCCTTGCTCGTCCAGCTTGCGCAGGGTGTCGTAGGTGAAGGCGTAGAGCGCCTTGGCCTGGTCGGGCGTCGACAGCTTTTCCCAGGCCTTGGGGGCCAGCTGCTTCTCACCATCGGCCCAGTCGTCGGAATAGTGGAAGTCGAGCAGCACCTGCAGGCCCGCGGCCTTGGCGCGCTTGATGCTGCGGACCACGTCCTCGGGATTGGAGTACTTGGTCCACTTGGGGTCGTTCCACAGGCGGATGCGGGCGATGTTGGCCCCGGCCTGCTTGAAATAGGCGTATTGCTCGACCTTGCGGTCGCCATCGCGGTAGACCGCGCCGCAGTCGTCCATCTCGTTGGCGTAGGAGATGTCGACGCCCAGATAGGTCTTGGGCGGCAGGGGCTCGGCGGCCAAGGCGCTGGTCGAGGCGAGCAGCCCGGCGATCAGGCCAAGGCCCAGCTTCTTCAGTCCCGACATGGCGTAGGCTCCCGTTCGATTTTTCCCGCCGCCATGCAGGCGCGACGGATTTGCGGGCGGAATATCTTCGTATTGATATTACAAATCAAGCCACAGAACCGGCTGGTCATGTTTCGTCACGAAGGCGGCCCCTCCTTCTTCGTCATCCCGGGCGGAGGGCCGCGTAGCGGACCGCAGACCCGGGACCCAGGGGACCGGCGCGGCGCTTGGGTTCGCCGCCCCAGCCTTTGCCGACGCCTTGCGGTCGCCCCTGGGTCCCGGCTCTTCGCTGCGCTTCGGCCGGGATGACGACGAGGGGTGCGTGGATCTCCGCGGATCCCGCTTGACTCCAAAACCCTTCCGCCTGATATTTCTGTCATGACAGAAACAACCGACATGACCAGAAAACTCCCCGCCGCGGTCGAACAGTTCGTCCTGCGCTGGGGCGACATGGGCGGCCAGTGGGGCGTCAACCGGTCTGTCGCCCAGATCCACGCCCTGCTCTATCTGGCCGAAAAGCCGATGACGGCGGAAGACATCGCCGAGACTCTGGGCCTCGCCCGCTCCAACGTGTCCAACAGCATCAAGGAGCTGATCGGCTGGAAGCTGATCCGCCGCATCCCCGTGCTGGGCGACCGCCGCGACCACTACGAGGCCGAAGCCGATCTCTGGCTGATGCTCACCCGCATCGCCGAGGGCCGCAAGGAGCGCGAGATCGATCCGATGGTCGAGGCCCTGACCCACGTGCTGGCCGCCGCCGACGGCGACCCGACCCTGGGCAAGGTCGCCAAGAGCCGCCTGCGCTCGATGCACGAGTTCGTCAGCACCATCGACGGCTGGTACGGCCAGATGCTGACCGTGCCGCCGGCCACCCTGATGGCCCTGATCAAGATGGGGACCAAGGTGGTGGGCCTGCTGGGCCTGGGCCGCAAGCCGCCGTCATAGGGCGGCGCTCCCGCAGGGAGGCGTCGGGGGACGCCTCAAAAATTTTGGCCATCAATTTCTGTTCTTACAGAAACAACTGAGAATACGGGGAAGTCAGATGTTTGGGCTCGCAGCACAAGAGGTTCCTCGCCAGGCCCCGCCGACAGCCGCGCCCGATACGCTTCACGACCTGCGCTTCGCCGCCCTGCTGGGCGTGGAGGCCTGGGCCGGCCTGCCGCAGGTGGTGCGCGAACGGTTCAGCAAGCGGATGGCGCCAGGCCTGGCCGTCACCTATGCCGGCGAGATCGTCGAGAGCCGCCGCAACGCCGCCGGCTGGATCCTGGCCCAGCTGTGTCGCCTGATCGGCGCGCCCCTGCCCCTGGGCGACGACCTGGGCGTGGCCGCCGTCGTCACCGTCACCGAGGACCACGAGGCCGGCGGCCAGTTCTGGACGCGGATGTACGGCCGCGCCCATGGCTTCCCGCAGGTCATCCACAGCAGCAAGCGGTTCGCCGGCCCCACCGGGCTGGAGGAATATCTCGGCGGCGGCTTCGGCATCGCCCTGGCCGTCAGCGCCGACGAACGCGCCCTGCACTTCCACAGCGACCACTACTTCCTCGCGCTCGGCCCCCTGCGCCTGCGGCTGCCGGCCTGGCTGGTGCCCGGCGACCTGACCATCAGCCACGTCGACCGTCCCGATGGCCGGTTCGACTTCGTCCTTCGCCTGCATCACCCCCTGCTGGGCGAGGTGATGCGCCAGGTCGGCGTGTTCCGCGAACGCGCCGCCGAACCTCGGGAGTTCCGCCAATGACCGACCTGATCTGGATCCTGGTCTTCGTGCAGGTGGCGATGGGCGGCTTCGACACGCTCTACCACCACGAACTGACCCAGCGCCTGGCCTGGCGGCCTTCGCAGAAGAGCGAACTCGTCCTGCACGGCGTGCGCAACCTGGCCTATGGCATGATGTTCGCCGCCCTGGGCTGGAGCCACCCCGAAGGCGCCTGGGCGATCGCCCTGCTGGCCCTGATGGCCGGCGAGCTGGTCATCACCCTGTGGGACTTCGTCGAGGAGGACCGCAGCCGCAAGCTGCCGGCCAGCGAGCGGGTGCTGCACACCCTGCTGACCCTGAACTACGGCGTGGTGCTGGCCGTGCTGACGCCGGCGCTGCTGGCCTGGGCCGCGCGGCCGACCGGCGTCGTCCCCGCCTTTCACGGGATCTGGAGCGTCCTCTGCGCCATCGCCGCCGTCGGCGTCGTGGTCAGCGGCCTACGCGACCTGACGGCCGCCGGACGGACGGCGCGGATCGCCGTCGATGATCCGACGCCGCTGGTCGCGGCCATCCCGCCGCGGCGCGCCATCCTGGTCACGGGCGGCACCGGCCTGATCGGCGCCCGATTGGTGACGGCCCTGGTCGGGGCCGGCCACGAGGTGACGGTGCTGACCCGCACCAGAGCCAACGCCGCCGCCCTGCCCGCCCCGATCCGCATCGTCACCGACCTTGCCCAACTGACCGACGACACGCGCCTGGACGCCATCGTCAACCTGGCCGGCGAGCCGATCGCCGACGGCCTGTGGACCATCGCCAAGCGCCGCCGCATCGTCCGCTCGCGCGTGCGCACCACCCAAGGCCTCGTCGCCCTGATCGCGCGGCTGGAGAGGAAGCCCAAGGTGCTGGTCAGTGGTTCAGCCATCGGCTGGTACGGCCTGCGCGGCGACGAGGCCCTGACCGAGGCGGATGCTGGTAAGCCCTGCTTCTCGCGCTTCATCTGCGCCCTGTGGGAGAAGGCCGCCCGCAAGGCCGAGGCTCATGGCGTGCGGGTGGTGCGGCTGCGCATCGGCCTCGTGCTGTCCACCGAGGGCGGCATGCTCTCCCGGATGCTGACGCCGTTCGAGTTCGGCCTGGGCGGTCCGTTCGGGGCCGGCCGCCACTGGATGAGCTGGATCCACCTGGACGACGTGGTGCGGATGATCGCCCACGCCATCGCCACGCCGCAGTGGAAGGGCGCGGTCAACGCCACGGCGCCCCGACCGGTGACCAACCGCGCCTTCGCCGCCGCCCTTGGCCGGGCGCTGAACCGCCCCGCCCTGCTGCCCGCGCCGGCCTGGCCGCTGCGGACGGCGCTGGGACCGTTCGCCGACGAACTGCTGCTGAGCGGCCAGAAGGTGCTGCCGGCTGCGGCCCGCGACGCCGGCTTCCGCTTCGCCTATCCGATGCTCGACGAGGCCTTGGCCGCCCTCGTCGGCCGTCGGAGCACGCCGCGCGAAAAACGCGCCATCGCCAGGGAGGCGCCCGCCAAGGCCTGATTCCAGCATGCGGGATGGCAAGCCCCGCAAGACTTGCTACCGGTAACCCGTCAAGCCGAAAAATCACCGTTCGGAACCCGACGTTCCTCGAAAGTTCCCCTTCCGTAGCGGCGCCACGGCCTGCCATACCTGCACTCAACCACAACGCCGCATAGAGACGGCGACTAGGAGGAGATGAGGGATATGGCTGACGCCGTTGCGACGTCTGGCGCGAAGGACGGAAAGGTCGTGGAGCGCAAGGACGCCCTGGTCATCGGCGCGGCGTCGGTGGGCACGGTCTTCGAGTGGTACGACTTCTACCTGTACGGCTCGCTGGCCAGCTACATCACCCACCACTTCTTCTCGGGCGTGAACGAGACCACGGGCTACATCTTCGCCCTGCTCGCTTTTGCCGCCGGCTTCGCGGTGCGGCCGTTCGGGGCCCTGGTGTTCGGACGCCTGGGCGACCTCTGGGGCCGCAAGAACACCTTCCTCGTCACCATGCTGCTGATGGGCCTGTCGACCTTCGTGGTCGGCCTGCTGCCCAGCTACGAGCAGATCGGCGTGATCGCGCCGATCGCCCTCGTCCTGATGCGCCTGATCCAGGGCCTGGCCCTGGGCGGCGAGTACGGCGGGGCTGCGACCTATGTCGCCGAGCACGCCCCGCACGGGCGTCGCGGCTTCTACACCAGCTTCATCCAGATCACCGCGACCTTCGGCCTGTTCCTGAGCCTGGTGGTGATCCTGGCCACCCGCTCGACCGTCGGCGAGGACGCCTTCCAGGCCTTCGGCTGGCGCATTCCGTTCCTGATCTCGATCGCCCTGTTGGGCGTGTCGCTGTGGATCCGCCTGCAGCTTTCCGAGAGCCCGTCGTTCCAGAAGATGATCGACGAGGGCAAGGGCTCCAAGCAGCCGCTGAAGGACAGCTTCGCGCGCTGGGGCAACCTGAAGATCGTCATCCTGGCGCTGGTGGGCCTGACCGCCGGCCAGGCCGTGGTCTGGTACACCGGCCAGTTCTACGCCCTGTTCTTCCTGGAGAAGATGCTGAAGGTCGACGGCGCCACGGCCAACACCCTGGTGGCCGTGGCCCTGCTGATCGGCACGCCGTTCTTCGTGATCTGCGGCTGGCTGTCGGACAAGATCGGCCGCAAGCCGATCATCCTGCTGGGCTGCGCCCTGGCCGCCCTGACCTATTTCCCGCTGTTCAAGACCCTGGCCGGCGCCGCCAACCCGCAGCTGGCCGCCGCCACCGCCTCGGCGCCGGTGACCGTGGTCGCCGACCCGGCCGACTGCTCGTTCCAGTTCGACCCGATCGGCAAGACCGTGTTCAACACCTCCTGCGACCTCGCCAAGTCGTACCTGGCCAAGGCCGGCGTCAGCTACAACAACCAGCCGGCCGCGGCGGGCGAGACCGCCGAGGTCCGCATCGGCGGGACCGCCCTGCCCTCGTTCCGCGGCGAGACCCTGCCCAAGGCCGAGTTCGCCGCCGCCAAGAAGGCCTGGGAAGCCAAGCTGGCCGACGCCCTGAAGACCGCCGGCTATCCGGCCAAGGCCGACCCGGCCAAGATCAACAAGCCGCTGGTCATCGGCGTCCTGGCCCTGCTGGTGATCTACGTCACCATGGTCTACGGCCCGATCGCGGCCATGCTGGTCGAGCTCTTCCCGACCAACATCCGCTACACCTCGATGAGCCTGCCCTACCACATCGGCAACGGCTGGTTCGGCGGCTTCCTGCCGACCACGGCCTTCGCCATGGTCGCGGCCACGGGCAACATCTACTACGGCCTCTGGTACCCGATCGGGGTGGCCGGGGTGACGGCGATCGTCGGCTTCCTGTTCCTGAAGGAAACCAAGGACGTCGACATCGAGGCGTAGGTTTACGCCTCTCCCCTCCTCGTCATCCCGGAAAGCGCGCGGCGCTTATCCGGGACCCAGGGGACTGGGCGCCGCGCTTGGGTTCACCGCCTGGGCGGTCGCCGACGCTTTGCGGCGGCCCCTGGGTCCCGGCTCTCCGCTACGCTGCGGCCGGGATGACGAAATGGATTGATTAGCCCCGCAGCGAGAACGGCACCCAGCGGCGGTCGTCCTCGAACACCTCGAAGGCCCGGTCCACCGGCGGGAAGGCGCGCTGGGAGCAGTCGTCGCGCTCGCAGATCCGGCAGCTGACCCCGATCGGCGCCGAGGGCCCGGCCAAGTCCAGCCCGTCGGCATAGACCAGCTGGTCGGCGTAGCGGGCCTCGCAGCCGAGACCCAGGGCGTAGCGCCGCTCGGCCTGGCGATAGGCCCCCGACGGCTTCACCACCCCACGCGCCAAGCAGATGTAGCGCGTCGCGTCCGGCATCTGGGCCAGTTGCACCAGCCAGGCGTCAGGCCGGGCGAAGGCGTCGTGGACGTTCCACAAGGGGCAGGCCCCGCCGAAGCGGGCGAACTGCAGGCGCGTGGCGCTGTGGCGCTTGGTGATGTTGCCGGCCCGGTCCAGCCGCACGAAGTAGAACGGCACGCCCCGCGCGCCCGGCCGCTGCAGGGTCGACAGCCGATGGAACACCTGCTCCAGGCTGGTCTGGAAGCTCAGCGCCAGCCGCTCGATGTCGTGCCGCGCCGCCCGCGCCGCCTCGCGGAACCGCTCATAGGGCAGGACGAGCGCGCCTGCGGCGTAGTTCAGCAGGCCCGTGCGGCAGACCTTGGCGGCGCTGTCGCTGCGAAACCCCGCCGCCGCCAGCTCGGCTTCGACGATGTCTGACAGGGTGAGAGCGGCGATCTGGTAGGCCAGCTGGAAGCTGCGGGTGGCCTCCGGATGGGCCGCGCCGACGGTCACGGTGCGGCTGGCAGGGTCCCAATGGCGCAGCAGGTCGGCCTCGCCGCTGCGGGCCACGCGAACGTTCAGGCGGTCGGCCAGATACGCCTCCAGCGCCCGCTCGCCGCCTCCGCCGATCTCGGCCGCGAGGGCCTCGGCGGCGACGTCCAGACTGTGGATGTAGTTGTTCTTGTAGTGGAAGAAGTCGCGGACCTCCTCGTAGGGCAGCAGCGCGCTGGCCGCCCCGCGCTCGTCCAGCGACACGGCCTCCTCCGTCGCCTTCAGGCGCTCGTCGAGCCGGCGATAGGCGCGGTGGAGATCCAGATAGGCCTTGGCGAGGTTGGGCGTATTGGCCACCGCCGCCTTGATCTCCGACAGGCTGGGGGCTTCCCCGCCCGAAGGCGCATCGGCGCTGGCCTCGCGCAGGTCGGCGATCAGGCGCTGGTCGTCGGCGGCGTCCAGCGAGGCGGCGTCGACCTCGAACACCCGCATGACGTCGATCAGCACCCGGGCGGTGACCGGCCGCTGGTTGGCCTCGATCTGCGACAGGTAGCTGGCCGAGAGACCCAGCTGGGCGGCGCAGGCCTCCAGCTTCCAGCCCTTGGCCTGGCGGAGCAGCCGCAGGCGCGGTCCGATGAACAGCTTCTCTCCCATTTCGCAACTTTGCTATTTCACAAGATGCAAGTTCGCAAGCCCTCGCCGAAACCTCAATTTCCTTGAGCCTTCAGCCCTCAAGCCCGCAAAATCTGATCTTTGCGACGTTCACGCACCGGGCCGGAGTCTTCCTTGCAGCACATTCTCGAAGAACTGGAACGCCGCCGGACCCAGGCCCGTGCGGGCGGCGGTGAAAAACGCGTCGCCGCCCAGCACGCCAAGGGCAAGCTGACGGCCCGCGAGCGGATCGACCTGTTGCTGGACGAGGACTCGTTCGAGGAGTTCGACATGTTCGTCGAGCACCGGGGGACCGAGTTCGGCATGGCCGAGCAGAAGGTGGCCGGCGACGGGGTGGTCACCGGCTGGGGCACGATCAACGGCAAGGTCGTGTTCGTGTTCTCCAAGGACTTCACGGTGTTCGGCGGGTCGCTGAGCGGCGCCCACGCGGCCAAGATCGTCAAGGTCCAGCGCCAGGCGATGAAGGCCGGGGCGCCGATCATCGGCCTGTTCGACGCCGGCGGGGCGCGGATCCAGGAGGGCGTCGACAGCCTGGCGGGCTATGCCGACATCTTCCTGGAAAACACCCTGGCCTCGGGCGTCATCCCGCAGATCAGCGTGATCATGGGTCCCTGCGCCGGCGGCGACGTCTACAGCCCGGCCATGACCGACTTCATCTTCATGGTGAAGGATACGAGCTACATGTTCGTCACCGGGCCGGACGTGGTGAAGACCGTCACCAACGAGGTGGTCACCGCCGAGGAGCTGGGCGGGGCGCGCGTCCATGCCGCCAAGTCCGGCGTCGCCGAAGGAGCGTTCGAGAACGACCTGGAAGCCCTCACGCAAGTGCGCCGCCTGATCGATTTCCTGCCCTCGTCCAACCGCGAGAAGGCCCCGATCCGCCAAAGCTTCGACGATCCGCACCGCCAGGAAGCCAGCCTCGACAGCCTGGTCCCAACCGATCCGGGCAAGCCCTACGACATGAAGGAGCTGATCCTGAAGATCGTCGACGAGGCCGACTTCTTCGAGATCTCGTCCGAGTGGGCCAGGAACATCGTCTGCGGCTTCGCCCGCATGGACGGTCAGACGGTGGGCGTCGTCGCCAACCAGCCGCAGGTGCTGGCGGGCGTGCTCGACATCGACAGCTCCCGCAAGGCCGCCCGCTTCGTGCGGTTCTGCGACGCCTTCGAGATCCCGATCGTCACCCTGGTCGACGTACCGGGCTTCATGCCGGGCACCAAGCAGGAGTACGGCGGGCTGATCAAGCACGGCGCCAAGCTCCTGTTCGCCTACGCCGAGGCCACCGTGCCCAAGGTCACCCTGATCACCCGCAAGGCCTATGGCGGGGCCTATGACGTGATGAGTTCCAAGCACCTGCGCGGCGACGTCAACTACGCCTGGCCCACCGCCGAGATCGCGGTGATGGGGGCCAAGGGGGCGGTCGAGATCATCTTCCGCCAGGAGGCCAAGGATCCCGAAGCCCTGGCCGCCCGCGAGGCCGAATACAAGGACCGCTTCGCCAACCCGTTCGTGGCCGCCTCACGCGGCTATGTCGACGACGTCATCATGCCCCACGGCACCCGCAAGCGCATCGTCCGGGCCCTGCATTCGCTCAAGGGCAAGGTGCTGACAAACCCGGCCAAGAAGCACGACAACATTCCGCTGTAGCCGGCGAACCTCCCCCTCTGGGGGAGGCGGCCGAAGGCCGGTGGGGGGCCGGTTTCAGCTTCCGAGGCCTCGGCCGATACCGAAATCACGCCCCCCACCGATCGCTTCGCGATCACCTCCCCCACAGGGGGAGGTTCCTCAAAGACCGAACCGACCAAGGACCGCCGCCGATGTTCAACAAGATCCTGATCGCCAACCGGGGCGAGATCGCGGTGCGGGTGATCAAGACGTGCCGGCGGCTTGGGATCGCCACGGTGGTCGTCTACTCGGACGCCGACGCCGACAGCCTGGCGGTGGAGATGGCCGACGAGGCCGTGCATATCGGCGCTTCGCCGGCCGCCCAGAGCTACCTCGTCGCCGACAAGATCATCGCCGCCTGCAAGCAGACGGGGGCGCAGGCGGTGCATCCGGGCTTCGGGTTTCTCTCCGAGAAGGCCGAGTTCACCCAGAGGTGCGCGGATGAAGGCATTGTCTTCATCGGGCCCAACCCCGGCGCCATCTCGGCCATGGGCGACAAGATCGAGAGCAAGAAATTCGCCCAGGCCGCGGGGGTCTCCTGCGTGCCCGGCCATATCGGCGAGATCGCCGACGTCGCCGAGGCGCTCTCGGTGTCCGAGACCATCGGCTATCCGGTGATGATCAAGGCGTCGGCCGGCGGCGGCGGCAAGGGCATCCGGGTGGCCTGGAACCGCAAGGACGTCGAGGAAGGCTTCCCGGCCGTGCGGGCGGAAGCCGCCGGAGCGTTCGGAGACGACCGGATCTTCATCGAGAAGTTCATCGAGAGCCCGCGCCACATCGAGATCCAGGTGCTGGGCGACAAGCATGGCCACGTCGTCCACCTGTTCGAGCGCGAATGCTCGATCCAGCGGCGAAACCAGAAGGTCATCGAGGAGGCGCCGTCGCCTCTGCTGGATCCGCAGACCCGGGCGGCCATGGGCGCCCAGGCCGTCGCCCTGGCCAAGGCGGTCGCCTACGACAGCGCCGGCACGGTCGAGTTCGTGGCGGGGCAGGACAAGAGCTTCTACTTCCTGGAGATGAACACCCGGCTGCAGGTGGAGCATCCGGTCACCGAGCTGATCACCGGCCTGGACCTCGTCGAGCAGATGATCCGCAGCGCCGCCGGCGAGCCTTTGGCGTTCGGCCAGGAGGATCTGGCCATCAACGGCTGGGCGGTCGAGAGCCGGATCTACGCCGAGGATCCCTATCGCAAGTTCCTGCCCAGCATCGGTCGGCTGGTGCGCTATGCGCCGCCGGAAGAAGGCCAGAAGGACGGCTACCTCGTGCGCAACGACGCCGGGGTGCGCGAGGGCGACGAGATCTCGATGTTCTACGATCCGATGATCGCCAAGCTGTGCGCGTGGGCCCCGACCCGCGCCGAGGCGGTCAAGGGCATGGCCCGGGCGCTGGAGGACTTCCACATCGAGGGGCCCAGCCACAACGTGCCGTTCCTGGCTGCGGTGATGGACCAGGAGCGCTTCGTTTCGGGCCAGCTGGCCACTAGCTATATCAAGGACGAGTTCCCCGACGGCTTCGCGGGGACCGAGCCGACGGCTTTCCAGCAGGACGTGCTGACCGCCGTCGGCTGCGCCATGCAGCGGATCCAGGCTTTGCGCCTAGGCCGCGCGCGCACAGACTGGACGGTGGTGGTGGGCCATGAGAAGCGCCGGGTGCATCTGACCGGCGAAGGCGCGAGCCTGACCGTCGAGCTGCTCGACGAGGGCCGCAGCCTGGCCCTGACCGACATCGCCTGGCGGCCGGGCCTGGCGACCTTCAAGGCCAAGCTGGACGGCCAGGCCTTCACCGTCGAGGTCGCCCCGGCCGCCGAGGGCTTCGTCATCCGCCATCGGGCGGCCAAGGCCCGGGTGCTGGTGCTGACCGCCCGCAGCGCCGAGCTGCACGAGAAGCTTCCCGCCAAGGCTCCGGCCGATACGTCCAAGCTCGTCCTCTCGCCGATGCCAGGCCTCGTCGTCTCAATGGATGTCGCCGTCGGCCAGCTGGTGCGCGAGGGCGAGATCGTCTGCGTGCTCGAGGCCATGAAGATGCAGAACATCCTCCGCGCCGAGCGCGACGCCGTCGTTAAGGCCGTCAACGCCAAGGCCGGCGATCCCGTCGCCGCCGACCAGGTGCTGGTCGAGTTCCAATGAACCTTCACGAGCTTTCCATCCCCGGCCCGCGGACAAAGGCGGCCATCGCCCTGGCCGAGCGCCGCCGCCGCGCCCAGACGAGCCTTCGCAAGGGAGTTCCGATGACTGCTGTCCAGACTGCCACCCCCTCCCCCGCCACGCGCTTCACCGTGCGGGCCTCGGAGATCCCGATCGGCGTCGTCGCCGAGCAGCTCGGCCTCACCTTGCGCGCCATCCGCCACTACGAGGAGATGGGCCTGATCGCCTGCGGGCGCGGGCCGAAGAACGTCCGCACCCTGGGCCAGGCGGCGCGGGCGCGGCTGGCGGCGATCGCCGACCTCAAGGCCCTGGGCCTGCCGATCTCGGAGATCGCCGAACTGCTGGGCGAGGACGGGGCGTGCCCGGACCGGCTGAAGGCGCGGCTGCGGGCTCAGCTGGAGGCGCTGGACGCGCGGCGGACAGCGATCGCGGGGTATCTGACCAACCTCTGATCCCTCTCCCCTTGCGGGAGAGGGTGGCCCGCGTAGCGGGTCGGGTGAGGGGTCGATAGCCCTGTCGGCTGCATGCAGCGGTACGGCCGGGTGCGGCGTCGGATTTTTGAGAGACCCCTCATCCGACGGCCTTCGGCCGCCACCTTCTCCCGCAAGGGGAGAAGGACCGTAATCAGCCCCGCACCAGTTCGCGCATCGCCTTGTCGAGCCCGTCGATGGTCAGCGGGAACATGCGGTCGTTCATCAGTTGCTTCATGACGCCGATCGACTGGGTGTAGTCCCAGTGGCGTTCGGGCGTGGGGTTCAGCCAGATGCAGCTCTGGTAGATGTCGGTGACCCGGCTCATCCAGATGGCGCCGGGCTCCTCGTTCCAGTGCTCGACGCTGCCGCCCGGATAGGTGATCTCGTAGGGGCTCATGGTCGCGTCGCCGACGAAGATCACCTTGTAGTCGGCCGGGAACTTGTGGAGCACCTCCCAGGTCGGGACCTTCTCGGTGTGCCGGCGCTTGTTGTCCTTCCACACGCCTTCGTAGAGGCAGTTGTGGAAGTAGTAGAATTCCAGGTTCTTGAACTCGGTCTTGGCGGCGCTGAACAGCTCCTCGCAGAGCTTGATGTGGCCGTCCATCGAGCCGCCGATGTCGAAGAAGATCAGCACCTTGATGGCGTTGCGACGCTCGGGGCGCAGCTGGATGTCGAGATAGCCCTTCTCGGCCGTGCCGCGAATGGTGCCGGGCAGGTCGAGCTCCTCGGCCGCGCCGGTGCGGGCGAACTTGCGCAAGCGCCGTAGCGCGACCTTGATGTTACGGGTGCCCAGTTCGACGCTGTCGTCGAGGTTCTTGTACTCGCGCTTGTCCCAGACCTTCACGGCCCGGCCGTGGCGGCCCTTGTCCTGGCCGATGCGCACGCCTTCGGGATTGTAGCCGTTGTTGCCGAAGGGACTGGTGCCGCCCGAGCCGATCCACTTGTTGCCGCCCTGGTGGCGTTCCTTCTGCTCGGCCAGGCGCTCGCGCAGGGTCTCCATCAGCTTCTCGAAGCCGCCCAAGGCCTCGATCTGGGCCTTTTCCTCGTCGGTGAGGAACTTCTCGGTCAGGGCCTTCAGCCACTCTTCCGGAATATCGGCCGTGATCCCCTCGCCCACCGTCTCCAGCCCCTTGAAGACATGGCCGAACACGCGGTCGAACTTGTCGAGGTTCTTCTCGTCCTTCACCAGGCTGGCGCGCGACAGGAAGTAGAAGTCGTCGATCGAGCGGTCGATGACGCCCTTGTCCAGGGCCTCCATCAGCAGGAGGTATTCGCGCAAGCTGACCGGCACCTTGGCCTGGCGCAGCTCGGAGAAGAAACGGAGGAACATCGGCGGCTTCTTGCTGCGGGGTCTCGAACGTCTGTTTGGCAGAATGGGCCGATCCCTGTCCGGACGCAACGGCGAGCGCCAGGGACCCGGGTTATCCACTCTTTCCTTGAGCCGGCGGCCGGCCGGGCGTAACTGGCGCCTCGTGTCCGATCCCGCTTCAGACCCGCGCCAGGCGCCCTCCGTCGAAACCGAAGCGCCCGATCCGTCCCCCTGGACCACCCGGCTCGTCTCCCTAGCCGTCGCCAGCGCGCTCTTGATGGAGTTCATCGACTCCACGGCGCTGTCGACCGCCCTGCCCCGCCTGGCCCAGGCCTTCTCGGCCGACCCGATCCACCTGAAGCTGGCCCTGACCTCGTACATCCTGGCCCTGGCGGTGTTCACCCCGGCCAGCGGCTGGGCGGCACAGCGCTATGGCGCGCGGCGGGTGTTCCTACTGGCCATGCTGGTGTTCCTGGGCGGCTCGGCCCTGTGCGGCCTGTCGCAGAGCCTGGCCCAGCTGGTCGGGGCGCGGGTGATCCAGGGGATCGGCGGGGCGATGATGACCCCGGTGGCGCGGCTGATCGTCGTCAGCTCCACGCCCAAGGACAAGCTGATCAGCGCCATGGGCTGGTTCACCATGCCGGCCATGATCGGACCGCTGATCGGACCACCGATCGCCGGCTTCGTGCTGTCGATCGCCGATTGGCCGTGGATCTTCTACCTGAACCTGCCGATCGGTCTGGTCGGGGCGATCGCCGTGCGCCGCTTCGTGCCCAAGGGCGCGCCCGACCGAGAGGCCGGCCGTTTCGACACGCCGGGCTTCGTGATGAGCGCCATCGCCCTGTCGGGCCTGATCGGCCTGGCCGAGACCGCCGGCCTGCCGCTGCTGCCGCCGCTGGTGCAGCTGGCCCTGCTGGTGGTGTCGCTGGGCGCGGGCTGGCTCTATCTGCGGCGCTGCAAGATGGTGAGCCGGCCGATCCTCGATCTCACCCTGCTGCGTTTCCCGACCTATCGGGCCAGCCTGCTGGGCGGCGCCTTCGTGCGGCTGGGGATCGGGGCCAGCCCGTTCCTGATGCCCCTCTTGCTGCAGGTGGCCCTGGGCTGGAGCCCGCTGAAGGCCAGCGCCGTGACCATCGCCACGGGCGCCGGCGTGCTGGTCGCCCGGCCGTTCGCCAGCGCCCTGCTCAAGCGCTACGGCTTCCGCTCGGCCCTGGCGGTGTTCGTCGTGGCCACGGCGATCATGACCGCTGTTCCGGGCCTCTTCACGGCCTCGACGCCGATGTGGCTGATGATCGGGCTGCTGCTGGTCGGCGGCTTCGCGCGGTCCAGCCAGTTCATCGCCGCCAACACCATCGCCTATGCCGACGTGCCCCAGCCGCGCGTGGCGGCGGCCTCGACCCTGGCGGCGGTCAGCCAGCAGGTGGGTCTGGCCCTGGGCGTCAGCTTCGGCGGCCTGATGCTGCACCTGACCCGCGACGTCGGCGCCGGCGGCCTGACCCCGGCCAGCTTCACCCTGCCGTTCGCGGCGATCGGGCTGGTGACCCTGCTGGCGCTGCCGGTCTATCTGCGGCTGGACAAGGACGCGGGGGCGAGTTTGAGCGGGCGCTGATCCCTCTCCCCTTGCGGGAGAGGATGGCCCGCGAAGCGGGTCGGGTGAGGGGTCGCACGTACGAAAAACGCCGCGAAAGCCGATCAGCTTTCGCGGCGTTTGATTTCTGAGAGACCCCTCATCCGACGGTCTTCGACCGCCACCTTCTCCCGCAAGGGGAGAAGGATCAGGGACGCGCCGCCGCGATGCGCGCGCGGGCGATCTCGTCGGCGACGAGGTTGGCGGGACGGCCTTCGGCCTTCGATTGGTCGAGCACCTCGGCCAGGGTCAGGGCCAGGCGGTCGAGCTTGGTGGCCACCCAGTCCGGATCGAAGGCGCCGCCGGCTTCCAGGGCGCGGATCTCGGCGGCGACGTTGATGATGCCGCCGCCGTTGATGACGTAGTCCGGGGCGTAGAGGATGCCGCGGTCGAACACGGTCTGGCCGATCAGGGCGTCGGCCAGCTGGTTGTTGGCGCCGCCGGCGATGACCTTGACCTTCAGGCGCGGCAGGGTCGTCGCCGAGATCGCGCCGCCCAGAGCGCAAGGCGCGAACACGTCGGCCTCGACGTCGAAGATGGCGTCGGTCGAGACGATCTCGGCGCCCGTCTTGGCCGCCACCTCGTTGAGGGCGGCCTGGTTGACGTCGGCGATGATCAGCTCGGCCCCGGCCGCGTGCAGCTTCTCGGCCAGGTAGGCGCCGACATGGCCGACGCCCTGGATGGCCACCTTCACGCCCTTGAGGTCGCGGCCCAGGGCGCGCTCGACGCACAGGCGCACGCCGCGGAACACGCCCTCGGCGGTGACCGGCGACGGGTCGCCCGAGGCGGCCGCGTGACCTTCCAGGCCGGCGACGTAGCGGGTGGTCTTGCGGGTGCTCTCCAGGTCGGTCGGCGAAACGCCGACGTCCTCGGCCGTCCAGTAGGAACCGCCCAGGCTGTCGACCGCGCGGCCGAAGGCCTCGAACAGTTCCGGCGTCTTCTGGCTGCGGCTATCGCCGATGATCACGGCCTTGCCGCCGCCGAAGTCGAGATCGGCCATGGCGTTCTTGTAGGACATGCCGCGCGACAGGCGCAGGGCGTCGGTCAGGGCCGCTTCGCTGCTGGCGTAGTCCCACATGCGGCAGCCGCCGGCGGCCGGGCCGCGCGCGGTCGAGTGGACGGCGATGATCGACTTGAGGCCGGTCTTCTCGTCGTAGAACGAGTGGACGCCTTCGTGCCCTTCGAAATCGGGAAGATCGAACAAGGTCATGCCGTGCCTCAGCCGGAAAACAATGCGCGGGGGTGTACGCTCCTCCCGGCTTTGCCGCAAGGATCACTTCATCGGCTTATCGTCGCATATGCCGATGATCGTTCTTTTCGCACTGCAATACGCCGGACGTTCAACTAGCGTCCGGCAGGAACGCCCTGAACTTTGACCACATTCGGCGCGGTCGGCGCGCCCGGGATCGGCGGCGCACCCGACGGCAGGTCGGCCTGGGGATCCTTGAGGAAGGCCGCCGCGTCGCGCCAGACGACCTCGGCCTGCTTGTCGACCAGAAGAAGATGGTAGCCGTTGACGTAGAACGCCGAACGATCGTCGGGCTTCAGTCGGCGGGCGGCCTGCTGCGTCGGCTCGTCGGGGATGATCTCGTCGTGCTCGCCGTAGAAATAGGCCACCGGAACCTTCACCTTGCCCAGCGACGCCCAAGCCCGCTCCATCAGCCCGACCAGGCCGTAGAGGGTGTCGGAGCGCGCGCCCCAGATCATCAGCGGATCGCGGCCCATGCGGCGCAGCTCGTCGATGTTGTCGGTGGGCTGGACCTTGGAGACCAGCCATTCGGGCGGCTTGACCACCCAGCTGCGGGCGGTGTGGGCGGTGATCCACAGGCTGGTCTTGTAGGGCAGCGGCTGGTTCGACCAGCCCCAGACGGCGGGAGCGAACAGCAGGAGGCTGTCGGCGGCCGGCGGGTTGTCGGTCGCCATGGCGGCGATGGCCAGGCCCCCGCCCATGCTGACCCCGGCCAGCGAGACCTTGGCCTCGGGATGGGCCTCGCGCACCAGGGCGACCAGGGTGCGGACATCCTCGATCATCAGGTCGGTCGAGGCCCAGACGCCTCGGGCCGGCGAGCGGCCGAAACCGCGCAGGTCGAGCGCGTAGGTGGCTATCCCCTGCTGCGCCCACCACGGCGCGGCCAGGTGATAGGCGTTGGAATAGTCGTTCATGCCGTGCAGGCCGACGACCACGTGAGTGGGCGCGCCGCCTTCGGGCAGCCAGCGCTTGATGCCGAGTTTGGCGCCGTCGAAGCTGACCAGCCAGTCGTCTTCCAGGCGGGCGCCGCGCAGGCCGAGCGGGGCCAGGTCGGGGCGCTGGGTGATCGGGGCGCAGGCGGCGGCGAGGCCGGCGGCCCCGACGGTGAGGAGAAGGCTCCGGCGGTTCATGGTTGCAACATGCCCGCGACACGGCGGCGAAGATAGGGCGTCACCTCGTCCTCGAACCAGGGATTGCGCTTGAGCCAGGCGGTGTTGCGCCATGACGGGTGCGGCAGGGGCAGAACGCCGTACCCGACATATTCGCTCCAGGCGGCCACCGTCTCGGTCATGGTCGGCTTCATGGCGTCGCCCAGCGCCCAGGCCTGGGCGTAGCTTCCCACCAGCAGGGTCAGTTCGACCTTGCGCAGCAGGGCCAGCAGATCCTTGCGCCACAGCTGCGCGCAGCGGGGCGGCGGCGGGTAGTCGCCGCCCTTGGGATTGGTCCCCGGAAAGCAGAAGGCCATGGCCGCCACGCCGATCTCGGGCCGGCCATAGAAGGTCTCGCGGTCGATCCCCATCCAGTCGCGCAGGCGGTTGCCGGACGGGTCGTTGAACGGCAGGCCGGTCTCGTGCACCAGCCTTCCCGGCGCCTGGCCGCAGATCAGCAGGCGCGCCCCCTCGCCCACTCGCACGACAGGCCGAGGCTCGGGCAGCTCGCCGGCGCAGGCCCGGCAGGCGCGGATCTCGGAAAGCAGGGTGTCGAGCGGCATGGTCCCGCAGTTAGGCGGCCGCCGGTCCCACGCCAAGAGCGTGCGGCCTTACGACCTGGCCACCGGAAAATGGAAGGGCACGGCGATGAACTTGCCGGGCGCGTCGAAAGCAAGGGCCAGATCGAGCCGCAAGGCGCCGACGAGCGGACCCGAGGTCGGATTGTTGCTCGCGTCGCAGGTGACCTCGAAAGCCTCCTGGGCCGTCGCCCCGAACAGCCAGCCTTCCTGCCAGAAACGGGTCAGAAACGCCGTCGCCTGCGCCTTCGCGTCGACCATCATCGCGTCCGACAGCGGCTGGGTCGCCGTCCAGTGCAGCATGGCCTTCAGGTTGCCCTCGATCGCCCGCAGCAGGCGCAGCCGATCCGGCTTCTGGCCGGCGGCGAAAGAGAGCGCCTCCTCGTCGGTGAGGAGGTCGGGTGGCGACGGGTTGGACATGACGGCTGGCTCTCCCCGCGCTTGCCGCTCAATCTCCGCTGGCAAGCGCGGCTTGGCAAGCGGTCAGGCCGCGGTCGGGGCCGCGAATATGGCCAGCAGGCCCTCTTCCCTGGCGATCAACTCGGCGAACGAAGGCCGGGCCAGGATCGCGTCGGTATAGGCCTTGGTGCGCGGCCAGCGCGACAGGTCCAGCGCCAGGTGGCGCAGGTTGGCGAAGGGGCTGGCCACGGCGAGGTCGGCCAGGGTCAGGCGGCCCTCCAGCAGGAAGCCGCCGGCGTCGGGCACGATGGTTTCCAGATAGTCGAGCACCGGCGGCAGTTCCTCGGCCTCGGCCTTGGCGGCCACGGCCTCGTCGCCGGGCTTGCGCATGAAGCGCGGGGCTACGATGCGGTTGAAGAAGATCTTGCCGCCGGCCGCCACCAGGATGGTGTCGGCGTATTCCTCGAACCATACCGCCCGGGCGCGAGCGCGCGGCTCGGCCGGGATCAGGTTGGGCTCCGGATGCAGGGCTTCGAGATAGGTGATGATCGCCGTGGAGTCCGAGATGCGGAAGTCGCCGTCCTGGAAGGCAGGGATCTTCCTGAACGGGCTGCACTCGGCGAAGTCGGGATCGAGGGTCCCTGGCGGCGACACCCGGTTCTCGAGCACGAGACCCTTCTCGGCCCCGAAGGCCAGGGTCTTGCGGACGTAGGGAGAAAGCGACGAGCCGAAGACGATCATAACGAACCTCCCGATATATTTGAGAGGCTCATAGGTTCATCGAACCCGTTGCATTTCAAGACCCACTCACCGGCGACGCCGGGGCGGGTCCTGAAGCGGCTCAGGCCTCGGCGTCGTCGGCGCCGTCGTCGGCCACATCCGGGAAGCTGGTCGGGTCGCCTTCCAGCGGCAGGCGCAGGCGATAGACGCCCCGGAACTTCTCGGGATTGGCCGGCTTGTTGTGGCGCAGGATGACGATCTTGCCTTCCTTGGCCAGTTCGACGGCGTCGGTGCGGACGTGGCCGAGCAGCCGCTGCCAGCGCTCGGGCTGGATGGCCTTGGCCACCGACATCGGGTCGATGGACTTGCCGGCCGGCAGATCGGCCAGCTGCGAAAGGATGGTGTCTTGAATCGGGGTGGTCATTTGCTCGGCTCTAGCACCGACCAGTTTCCGTGGCGATAAAGGAAAATCGTCGTCGAGAAGACCTCGGGCTCGCTCTCGCTGACCTTCACGAACCGCCTGACCAGCGAAAGCCTGGCCGGATCGCCCGCGTCGGCCAACAACAGCATGTTGCGCTGGAGGAAGACGACAGCCGCCTCGTCCTTGATCCGGATGCCCTGTGCGGCCCAGCGCTCGGGCATCGACACCAGGTTAAGCGCAAGGTTCGCATCATCGGTGACGAGCCAGATTCCGGGCTCGAAGAGCTCGATCCTGAACGGACCTATCTTCTCGCTGGTGTTCCTGCGCGCCGCCGCCCAGGCGTCCGCGACCCCGACGTTAGCCTTCTTCAGCTCCTCCTGAGTAGCCAGCCGGAAGCTCTCGCCTTCGTCGATGGCCACGATCTCAATGAAGTCGCCGACCAGCGGCCTTGTGACCAACTCGCCGGCCTTCGCCGTCGCCAGGTAGTCCTCCGGCCGGATGAGGACGACCAACTTCGCCGGTTCAAGCGCGGCGCGCTTCGCCCCAGGAGCGACGACCCGCGTCCATTTGCCGATGATCGCCTCAAGCTCGTCGGGCGCGTTGCGATAGCTCTCATAGGCGTTGCCTAAAAACAGCGACAAAGCCTCGGCGCCCTTCGCCTTGGCCTGGCGAACCTTCAGCCCGTCCTCGCCGACCAGTTCGATGCGCAGAGTGGGGTCGGCCTTGAGGAGCGCCGCCCGCATCTCAAGCTGGAATTCCGACATCGGCATGATCATCGGCGCGTCCTGCGCGCATGCCGAAGTCGCCAGGATCATCGCCGCCAGACCGGCCGCGATCGCTCTACCCCACATTGCCACCCCTCTCGCCGAAGGCGAAGACCCTGCCCTAGTTCGCGTGATGCGGCCAGACGCCGGCTTGCTTCGGCGTCCGCCGGGGTCTTAGCTGAACAGCAAAACAACGAGAAAGTACGGGAGCGCAGGGCATGGACGGCGGCAACGAGATCGTCAGCGGGCCGATGCTGGTCGAGGACGGCGAGTGGGCGGGCTGGCGCACCTGGACCGGACAGGACCCCTTCGAGGACACGGCCGGGCCGTTCTATTTCCGCGAGGAGGACGGCAAGGTGCGCTGCGCCTTCCGGGCCGAGCCGCGCCACATGAACGGCGGCGGCTTCATGCACGGCGGCTGCATGCTGACCTTCGCCGACTTCTCGCTGTTCGCCATCGCCTGGCGCGAACTGGACAACGCCAAGGCCGTGACCGTGTCGCTGAACGGCGACTTCGTCGGCCCGGCCAAGCCCGGCGACCTGATCGAGGCCACCGGCGAGGTGGTGCGGGCCGGCGGCTCGATGATCTTCGTGCGCGGCCTGCTCAGCACCGGCGGCCAGCCGATGTTGAGCTTCTCGGGCGTGATCAAGAAGATCTGGACGATGGGCGGCGCCTAGCCGCCCGTCGAGCCCGTCCCTTCGGCCAAACGCTTGGCCTGGGCGACCCAGGCGTCGCGCTCGGCGCGGCCCTTTAGGCTGAGCAGCTTGTCGAAGCTTTCGAGCTCGTCGGCGCTCCAGTCGGCGATCTGGCGGAAGCGGGTGACGCCCAGCTCGGCCAGCGAGGCGGCCAGCTTGGGGCCGATGCCGACCAGCAGGGTCAGGTCGTCGGCGACGTCCTTGGTCGAGGCCAGGACCTTCGACGTGACGTCGTTGGCCGGCGCGACGACCTCTTCGACCACGATCTCGACCGGCTCGGCGATCGCTTCGACCACCGGCTCGGGCGCGACGTCGACGATGGCCTCGACCACCTCGACCGAGGCTTCGGCGAGCGCCACCGGGACCTCGGCGGCGGTCTCGACGATCTCGGCCGTGGCGGCGGCGACCGTCTCGACGATCGGCTCGACCTCGGCGACGGCGGCCTCGACCACTTCGGCGGGCGTGGCGATCAGGGCCGGGGCCGGCTCGTCGAACACGCCGCGCGACACCGGTTCGGGCGCCAGGGCGATCAGGGCCTCGATATTGACGGCCTCACGCCATCGGTTGGACCACCACCACCAGGTGGCGCCGGCGACCGCCGCGCCGCCGAACACCGCCCACAGGGGCGATGCGGCCCCGATGAGGAGGTTCGGCGCCGATGGTGTTTCGGGACTCTCGGAAGACAGGGGCAGGAAGGACGAGGAAGCCATGGCCGTTCACTCCGTCGATCGCGATTGTGCGGCGCAGCATAACACAGAACGCCGGTTCGCAAGCGCAAAAATGCTGCCCTAAGGGAAGCTTTAGAACAGCGCCCCGCAGGCCAGGCCCGCCAGCGTCATCACCCCCACCAGGACCAGGATCGGCAGCCGCAGGGCGAAGGTCAGGCCGCAGGCGAGGACGGTCAGGCCCAACGCGACGGGATCGAGGCTGAAGAGGTCGGGCAGCGTGGTGCGGAACGGCCCCCAGGCCGCCTCGTTCCCGCTGCGAAACAGCAAGTGAACGGCGAACCACAGGGCCAGGCTGGCGATCACCCCGACCACCGCCGCCCCCACCCACGACAGGGCCGCCGCCGCGCGGGCGTGGGTGCGCAGGCGCTCGACGAAAGGGCCGCCGGCGAAGATCCACAGGAACGACGGGGCGAAGGTGGCCCAGGCCGCCATCAGCCCGCCCAGGATCGCGGCGGGCCAGGCCAGGGCCGGGTCGGCGTCGCGCCAGGCGGCCACGAAGCCGACGAAGACGAAGGTCAGCACCAGCGGCCCCGGGGTGGTCTCGGCCAGACCCAGGCCGTCCAGCATCTGGCCGGGCGTCAGCCAGTTCAGCTCGCCCGCCACCTGGCCGACATAGGCCAGAGCCGCATAAGCTCCGCCGAAGCTGACCACCGCCAGGCCGCTGAACACCGCGCCGATCTGGGCCAGGGCCGAGCGCGGGGCCAGGGCGAAGGCCAGGGCCACCGGCGCCAGCCAGACGGCGAGACAGATCAGGGCCGCCCTGCCCGCGCCCTTCAGCGGCGCGTGCTCCGCCGAGACGTCGGGAGCGGCGTCGCGCGCACCGAGGAACCAGCCCGCCAGGCCGGCGAGTAGAATGACCAGCGGGAACGGCGCGATGGTGAAGCTCAGCGCCAGGAAGGCCAGGATCGCGGCGATCTTGCCCGCCCGCCCCCGCGCCGCCCGGCCGGCCATGCGGATCAGAGCCTGCAGCACCAGGGCGACCACCGCCGCCTTCAGGCCCAGCAGGGCCGGCGCGGCCCACGTCGCCTGGCCATGAACGACATAAAGCGCCGACAGGCCCAGCATCGCCGCCAGCCCGGGCAGCACGAACAGCAGCCCCGCCGCCAGGCCGCCGCGCACGCCGTGCAGCCGCCAGCCCAGCCAGGTCGCCAACTGCTGGGCCTCGGGTCCCGGCAGCAGCATGCAGAAACTCAGGGCGTGAGCGAAGCGATCCTCGTCGACCCAGCCGCGCTTCTCGACCACCTCGCGGTGCAGCAGGGCGATCTGCCCGGCCGGTCCGCCAAAACCCAGGCAGCCGACCTTCAGCCAGACGGCGCAGGCTTGACGGAGGCTGGGGGCCTGGCTCACGCGATCAGGCGCGCCAGACGCGGCCGGCCGCGCCCGCATCGCCCAGACGTTCGGCCAGGAAGCTCGTGATCTCGCGGACCTGCGGCTCGATCGCCGCCGGGGCGCCGACCAGCACCATGGCGCTGCCGTTCATCTTCATCGGGTCTCTCAGAGGCCGCAGGCGAAGCTCGGCGACTAGCGCGTCGTCCGTGACGTTTTCTAGCGCGCGGATGAAGGCGTCGAAGGTCTCCAGGTCCTTCAGCGGGGTCCAGATGGCCAGCACGGCGGCCGGATCGACCTTGCGCACGGCCCGCACCGTGGCCACGCACTGAGCGTAGTCGTCGGGCCGCTCGAACGGCGGATCGATCAGCACGAAGGTGCGTCCGCCGCGCCCGGCGCGGGCTTCGGCCGTGGCGTAGCCGTCGGCCTGCAGGGCCTGGGCGAAGGCGTAGGGACCCAGCACCTTGCGCAGCTGGTCGAAGTCGTCGTCGCGCAGTTCGCAGGCGGCGTAGCGGTCGCCGCGGCGCAAGGCGCGGGCGATCAGCAGCGGCGAGCCGGGATAGAGCGGCGCCTCGGCGTCGCCGACGTTCAGGTCCGCCACCGCCTTCAGCAGCGGCGCGAACGGCGCTGGGGCGTCGCCCTCGGCCAGCAGCCGCCCGATGCCGGCGGCGGCTTCCTTGGACTTCTGGGCCATGTCGCCCCGCAGGTCGTAGGCTCCGGCCCCGGCGTGGGTGTCGATCACCGCCAGCGGCGACTCGTCGGCGGTCAGCCCCGCGAGCAGGGCCAGCAGGATCGCGTGCTTCTGCAGGTCGGCGAAATTGCCGGCGTGGAAGGCGTGGCGGTAGTTCATCGAAGCTCCCCGGAACGGACGAACCGTCTACCACGTTGGCCGGGATTGGGTTGGGAGCGAACGCATGACCCGGCATTTTTCCGTCTTCGGCGCGCGGTGAGCGCCATGGCCCGCGACACCAGCGAGACCCCCGCCGCCGAAAAGACCCTGCTGGCCTATGTCAACGACCAGGAGCAGGGCCTGACCCGCCTGGGGAAACCCGGCCGGTTCTCCTACGCCGACGCCGACGGGCGGACGGTGAAGGACGAGGCCACGCTGGAGCGCATCCGCGCTCTGGTCATCCCGCCGGCCTGGACCAGCGTGTGGATCTGCCCCGATCCCAACGGCCACATCCAGGCGGTGGGTCGCGACCAGAAGGGCCGCAAGCAGTATCGCTATCACCCCGACTGGCGGGCCGACCGCGACGCCCGCAAGTACGAGCGCATGGCCGCCTTCGGCCGCGCCCTGCCCCGCTTGAGGAAACGCGTCGATAAGGACCTCGCCCGCCGAGGTCTGCCGCGCGAGAAGGTGCTGGCCGCCGTCGTGCGCCTGCTGGAACTGACCCTGATCCGGGTCGGCAACGACGAGTACGCCAAGACCAACAAGAGCTTTGGCCTGACGACCATGCAGAAGCGCCACCTGAAGCTGGCCGGCGGCGGGGCGGTGTTCGAGTTCAAGGGCAAGAGCGGCAAGGTGCACCACACCGGTTTCCGCGACCGGCGGCTGGCCCGCATCGTCGCCGCCTGCCAGGAACTGCGCGGCCAGCGCCTGTTCCAGTATCTCGACGAGGACGGCCAGCGCCGCTCGATCGAGAGCCACGACGTCAACGACTACATCCGCGCCGTGGCCGGCGAGGACTTCTCGGCCAAGGACTTCCGCACCTGGTACGGCTCGCTGGCGGCGCTGGAGGCGCTGAGCCTGCAGCCCGAGCCGGCCACGAAGACCGAGGCGAAGAAGGCGCTGAACCTCTGCATCAAGGCCGTGGCCGGCCTGTTGGGCAACACCCCCGCCGTCTGCCGGGCGGCCTACATCCATCCCCGCGTGCTGGAGGCCTTCGAAACCAGCGCCCTGCCCAAGCGACGGGCCAGTTCGGAACGGGCGCGGGAGCTGGCGTTGCTGAGACTGGTGGCCTGAGGTCCTTCTCCCGTTGCGGGAGAAGGTGGCGGCGAAGCCGACGGATGAGGGGTCTCTCAGACTCGAGACGCCTCACCCGGCCTGACAGCCCCACGCAACTTCGAGTTCTGAGAGACCCCTCACCCGACCTCGCTCTGCGAGGCCACCCTCTCCCGCAAGGGGAGAGGGATTAGGCTACCGATGCGCCGCCAGGGTCTTCTCCAACTCGTCGACCATGATCGCCTTCAGCCCCTCCGGCGAGACGATCTCGACCGCGTCGCCCCAGGTGAAGAGGTGCCAGGCCAGTTCCAGCATGCCGCTGGCCCGGAAGCTGACGGTGACCACGCCGTCCTCGCCCTGCTCCACCACCTGGTTGGAGTGGAAGCGCCAGCGCAGGGCGTCTTCGGCCCGCTCGGGCTTGATGCGCAGGACCACGTCCTCGATGTCGCCGTGATAGATGCCGAAGCTCTCGTCGGCGAAGGCCTGCAGCGAGAAATCGGCCGGCGGCGAGGCCGGCTTGTCCAGCGCCTGGACGTCGCTCATCCGATCGAGGCGGAAGGTGCGCGGCCGGGGACCGCCCCCCTCCAGCGAGACCAGATAGTTGCTACGGCCGAACAGGATGCCCAGCGGGGTCACCGTGCGGGTGCGCCCCGGCTGGCTGCCGCCGTCATAGCGGAACGACAGGGCCGTCAGCCCCTTCACCGCCGAGCGGATCTGCGCCAAAACGTTCTGGTCCTCGTGCGGACGCGGGCCGGCGTGGACGGCGATGGTCTCGGCCTGGACCAGGGCCTCGACGTCGGGCGCCACGCGCCGGCGGGCCGAGCCCTTCAGCGCCGACAGCAGCTTGCCCTCCAGGGCGTACAGCGCCGCGGCCCGGCCGTGGGCGCCGGCCGTCTGGTTGGAGTCGGCGGCCGTGCGCAGGGCCGCCAGTTCCTCGGCGGTGGGGGTCTGGAACAGGCTGTCCAGGCCCGAGGGGATGCGGAAGCGGCGGGTCGGCGGGTCCTCGATCGACTCCATCTGCGGAAAGGCCGCCCAGACGGCGTCGCGCATGCGCTCGGCCGTGCGCCGTCCCACCTCCATGGCCTGGGCCATCTCGTCGAGCGTCAACCCTTCGGAGGAACTGGCCAGCCGGCGGGCCAGGTCGAGCAGCTTCGTCGCCTTCTCATGTCTCATCCCGGTTCATTACGACCGTTTTTGACGCAACGCACGTGGAAAAGGAGTCATCGCAATTCGTTCGGAGAAACCGACATGAGCCGCCTCGCCTGCCAGCCCTGGCACGTTCGCCCGGTCAGCGCCGCGATGATCTCGGCCGTGCTGGCCTTCGCCGACATCCACCGCGACATGGGCGCGGGCCGCACGCTGATGCGCCTCAGCCCCGAGCGCGCGGCCAAGGCCGACGTGATCCTGCTGCTGGGCGCCGACGCCGAGCGGGCGACGGACCTGGGCCTGGTGTGGAACGACCGCGAGGATCAACTGATGCGGGTGGTCGACGACGCGGCCCTGCGCGAGACCCGCCTGGCGGCCTGGGAAGAGGCGTTCGACCTGTTCGACGCCGAAGAGCCTGCGCTGGAGCCGGCCCGCCTCTGCGCGTGACTCAAGGTCCGGGCGCGCACGCCAGGACAGTTTGAATCTTCGCGCGCGGAGACCCCGCCCGACACTTGGCCGCCGCGCCTTTCGCCAAGTTTCCAGAGTCCAGTCGCGGGCAGCCAAGAGTCTCGATGACTCGGGCTTGAAGGCCTGGCGATTCAGTCGCGCGGCTGCGTCAATCTAAGTTAACAGAAGCTTACAATGAACGCGCCGGTAACCGCGACATTTTCACTCAATGATAACGAGATTACGAAATATTGCAGGAGGGCAAAACGCCCTCCGGGGTCAAAATGACGCCGGACACCTCAAGAAGGAGTCTTCGTTATGGCGCTGAACAGCGTGAACACGAACTCGGGCGCGATGATCGCCCTGCAAAATCTGAACTCGACCAACAGCGACCTTCAGATCACTCAACAGCGCATCAACACCGGCAAGAAGATCGGTAGCGCCAAGGACAACGGCGCCATCTGGGCGACCGCCAAGAACCAGTCGGCCACCGCCTCGTCGATCAACGCCGTGAAGGACTCGCTGCAACGCGGCCAGTCCACCATCGACGTCGCCCTGGCCGCCGGCGACACCGTCACCGACCTCCTGGGCAAGATGAAGGAAAAGGCCCTGGCCGCTTCCGACACCTCGCTGAACACCGCTTCGTTCAACGCCCTGAAGTCGGACTTCAACTCGCTGCGCGACCAGATCACCAAGGCCGTCAGCAACGCCAAGTTCAACGGCGCCAGCATCATCGACGGCAAGACCGCCAAGCTGACCTACCTGGCCAACTCGGACGGTTCGGGCATCACGGTGAACTCCAAGACCCTGTCGCTGGCCGGCATCGGCCTCAGCGCCGGTACGTCGTTCACCGACGCGGCCGCGGCCAAGACGATGATCTCGACCATCGACACCGCCCTGCAGACGGCCACCAACAAGCTGGCCTCGCTGGGCACCAGCTCGACGGGCCTCGACACCCACCTGACCTTCGTCGGCAAGCTGCAAGACAGCCTCGACGCCGGCGTGGGCAACCTGGTCGACGCCGACCTGGCCAAGGAAAGCGCCAAGCTCCAAGCTCTGCAGACCAAGCAGCAGCTGGGCATCCAGGCGCTCTCTATCGCCAACCAGTCGTCGAGCTCGATCCTGAGCCTGTTCCGCTAAGCGGAACCGACGACCGCGACTACGAGGGGCGGGCCGCAAGGTCCGCCCCTTTTTCGTGGGCGTCGCCGCCTCTGGCGCTCTCCACGATCTCGCCTAAGCTGCGCAGGTCAGGGGGAAGCATGGACAGGTTGATCGGTCTGACGCGACGCGCGTGCTGCGGGCTCTTCATCGCCTTCGGCGCCCTCATGGTCAGCCGCTTCGTCGACAAGGCTCCCTATGTCGGCTCGCCCCAGATCGACTACGGCAACTTGAATCCGGACTGGCCGTTCTGGCCGCAGTTCGCGCTTGTTGCGCTCTATCTCGTTGTCGGCGGCGCGCTGCTGGCCGCCCTCGCGCTCCACGCCTGGAACGATGCCCCCGAAAGCCGCTCCCTGGCGCGCAGGACCCTGGCGGTCGGCCTCGGCTCCGCGCTTGTGATCGCCGCTCTTTCCTTCGCGCTGTTCGTCACCCTGGGTACGATGGGTCCCTTAGGCGTCGCCCAGCCCATCCTGCGCTTCGCCCTGACCAACGGCGCAATCTCGGGCCTGATCATCGCCCTAGCCTACGGTTTCGTGGGAAAGACGCCGAGGGGATCGCGCCGGATCGTCGCCTTCGCCGCCTGGGGCCTGGGATCGGCGGCATGCCTGATCACCTCGAACCTGGCCATCGCGCTCGCGGGAGGCCTGCCCGTCGCCCAGGCACAGGCCTTCGGCGCCTTGACGACGGCGTTCATCGCCCTGCTCGTCGGCCTCAGCGCGGCTCTCAGGAAGCCTGCCGTGACCGCCTGACGCCAGTTACCCGCGAACCGGCGCCGGCTCCAGCGCCTTGCCCATCCGCGCCAGCGGCACGTCGTAGCCCTTGGAGGTCGGGGCCGTGAACGGCTCGATCAGGCTGTACCCGCAGGCCTCGTACAGCGGCACGCCGCCCATGGTCGCGGCCATCTCGGCGCGGGAGAAGCCCTCGCCCGCCGCCGCCTGCTCGCAGGCCGCCAGGATCATCCGGCCGACGCCCTTCCGGGTGTGGTCGGGGTGGGTGTACATCGCCCGCACCCTTGCGGCGTCGCGGGTCGGATCCAGCATCGCCGCATCACGCCCGGCCGAGTGGTCGCCGCCGAACAGGGTGGCCCGCCGGCTCCAGCCGCCGCAGCCGGCGATATCGTCCCCGTCCTGGACGACGAAATAGGTGCCGTCGGCGATCAGCTGGCTGTCCAGGCCCATCACCTCGAACGACGCGGCCACGCCCTCCGGCGGCAGGAACGGCGTCAGCAGCTCGGCGATCGCCGCGTTCATCAGCACGGTCAGGGCGGGGATGTCCTCGGGCGTGGCGAGGCGAAGCGTCAGGCTGGTCATGCCTGCCGACATAGACGCCCCTCCTCCGCGGCGCGACGGCCGGCCCGAAAACTTTTTTCCGAAAAAGTTCATGACAACGTTGTCACGACGTCAGGAAGCGGCTATAGAGGTCTCAGCCCTTCTGGGCGTTTCCTCCCAATGACTCAGCCGCCTTCTTCTCCTGGAGGGCGGCTTTTCTTTTGGGCGAAAGCCTTCAGGGCACGCCGAGCAAAGGCTTCAGCGCGGCCACGGCGATCGGCACGGCCACCTTCTCGGCCACGCTCAAGGCCCACTTCCCCGCGCCCTTCAAGGCTCTCAGCGCGCCCTTCTCGTCGCCCTGCTGGGCCGCGGCCTGAGCGGTCGCCACCGCGCCGATCGCCACGTCCTCCTCCGCCGTTCCGGCCGCCTGGGCCTTCATCGCCGCGCGCAGCGCGTCCAGCTCCCGCGCCAGGGCTGGCAAGTCGAGAGGCGCGCCCTGCTGGATGCTGATGTCGCCCGTCGTGGCCCCCGCCCCCACCAGGACCGAGTTGTCGCCCGTCGAATAGGTGTGCTGCTGCCTCTGATCGACCATGACCGAAATCTCCTTGACCACCATCGACTGCGGCCGCCCGTCCCTCAGCATCTCCACCAGTCCCGCCCGGCCGCTGAGGCCCAGGATGCGGTTGGTGAAGGTGGTGAGGTCGGACAGGTCGCGCTTGATCTGGCGGGCCGCCTCGCCGGCGATCTCGCGCAGCGCCTCCAGGTCGGCCGGACCCTTCACCGTGTCCAGGGTCTGCGACAGCCGCCAGAGTTCGTCGCGGATCATCATGACAATCCGGCTTTCTCGGTCGTTGATCAGGTTGAACAGGCCGGCCCACTGGCCGCTGTCGCCCGGGCCGACCATGGCCTGCAATTCGTTTTCGTAGACATCCTTGAGCGTCCGCAGGCGGCTGCAGATCTCCTCGGCGTCGCGATAGTGGCTGATTTCCAGGATCTGCTCGGCCCGGCGCTGGAAGTCGCGGATCTCGCCGGCCGACAGCGCGTCGACGCCGACGTATTTCACGTCGATCAGCAGGGCCAGGACGTCACGATAGGCCTGGTCGACGACGTGGGCGACCTTGGTCAGGAAGGCCAGGATCCGAGCCGAGACCACGGGCGGCTGGTTCTGCACCGCCTCGAGCGCCACGCCTTCGAGATCGTCGACAATCCCCGAAAGTCCGCCCATGCCCACCTCCCGTCGCGAGCCACGAAACCACCGGCGACCGGGCAAATCAATCCAGACTTGTCTTTCTGGAATTTACGCGGTGAGCAGGCGCCCGCCGTCCACCCGCACCGGCCACGGCGTCAGCCGCGCGCCGACGCAGGGGCCGCCCAGACAGGCGCCGTCCTCGATCGCGAACACCGCCCCGTGCCAGGAGCAGGCGATCATGCCGCCGTCGGGGGTCAGATACTGGTCCAGCGCCTGGGCCAGCGGCAGGCCGGCGTGGGGGCAACGGTCGACATAGCCGAACGCCGCCTCGCCCCGCCGCACCACGAAGCCGTGAAAGCGGTTGGCTCCGATCTGCAGGACGTAGTTGCGGGCCGCCCCGTCGGCGATCAGGTCGAGCGGACCGAGATTGACCCCGGCCGGCGTCGACCACACCCTTCCGCCCGTTTCGCCGACGGTCGCGACCTCTTCGCTCAAACCCGCTCGACCTGCTGCTCGATGGCGCCGAAGATCGTGTGACCCTTGGCGTCCTTCATCTCGATGCGCACGGTGTCGTCGCCCAGCAGGAACGGCGTCTTGGCCGCGCCGTGCAGGATGGTCTCGACAGTGCGCAGCTCGACCAGGCACGAATAGCCAAGACCGCCCTCGGCGATCGGCTTGCCGGGGCCGCCGTCGGCGCCGCGGTTGGAAACGGTGCCCGAACCGACGATCGTGCCGGCGCTCAGGGCGCGGGTCTTGGCCGCGTGGGCCACCAGGGTTCCGAAGTCGAAGGTCATGTCGACGCCGGCGTCGGCCGTGCCGAAGTCCTTGCCGTTCAACTCGATCAGCAGCGCGCCCGACAGCTTGCCGTCGCTCCAGCCCGGCAGGGCGTCGGGCGACACCGCCACCGGCGAGAAGGCGCTGGCCGGCTTGGACTGCACGAACCCGAAGCCCTTGGAGAGCTCGGCCGGGATCAGGTTGCGCAGGGAGACGTCGTTGCACAGCATCACCAGGCGGATGGCCTCCAGCGCCTCCTCGCGGCTGGCGCCCAGGGGCACGTCGCCGACGATCACGGCGATCTCGCCCTCCAGGTCACAGCCCCAGGCCGCATCGGCCAGCGGGATGGTGTCGCGCGGCGCGAGGAAGCCGTCCGACGCGCCCTGGTACATCAGGGGATCGGTCCAGAAGCTGTCGGGCATCTCGGCCCCGCGGGCCTGGCGCACCAGCTGCACGTGATTGACGTAGGCGCTGCCGTCCAGCCACTGGAAGGCGCGCGGCAGGGGGCTCAGCGCGTCATGCTCGTGGAAGCGGTCCTTGGGCACGCCGCCGTGCTCCAGGCTCTCGGCCAGCCCGCGCAGCAGCGGCTCGCAGCGTTCCCAGTCGTCGAGCGCGGCCTGCAGCGTCGGCGCGATCGTCCCGGCGTCCGTACACCAGGCCACATCGTTCGACACCACGACCAGCCGGCCGTCGCGGCCGCCCTTCAGAGACGCGAGCTTCATTCGGCGCTTCCTCTCATTGTTCTGGTTACGGCAGGCGGGCCTTGGGGAACCCGTCCCAGCACGCGTCATAGTCGGCCTGAAGCGCGCGATGCTCCAGCGCGAACTTCGTCGGGGCGATCACCCAGCGGCTCTCGAACATGAAGGCCAGGGTGTGGTCGATCTTGTGCGGCCCCAATTCAGCGTCGGTCGCCTTGCGATGGCTGGCCACGTCGGGGCCGTGATCGCTCATGCAGTTGTGCAGGCTCGCCCCGCCGGGAGCGAAACCGCCCTCCTTGGCGTCATAGGCGCCGTGCACCAGCCCCATGAACTCGCTCATCACGTTGCGGTGGAACCAGGGCGGGCGGAAGGTGTGCTCGGCCACCATCCAGCGCGGCGGGAAGATCACGAAGTCGACATTCGCCGTCCCCGGCGTGTCGCTTGGCGAGGTCAGCACCGTGAAGATCGACGGGTCGGGGTGGTCGTAGCTGACCGTGTTGATGGTGTTGAACCGCGCCAGGTCGTAGCGGTAGGGCGCGAGATTGCCGTGCCAGGCCACGACGTCGAGCGGGCTGTGATCCCAGGCGGCCGCCCACAGCGATCCCTGGAACTTCTGGATCACCTGGGTCGGCGCATCGACGTCCTCGAAGGCCGCGACGGGGGTCTCGAAGTCGCGCGGATTGGCCAGGCCGTTGGAGCCGATCGGCCCCAGCTCCGGCAGGCGCAGCGCCGCGCCGTAGTTCTCGCAGACATAGCCGCGCGCAGGACCTTCGATCTCGACCCGGAAGCGCACGCCGCGCGGGATTACCGCGATGTGGCCCGGGCCGGCCTTCAGCACGCCCATCTCGGTGACCAGCCTCAGCACGCCCTGCTGCGGCACGATCAGCAGTTCGCCGTCGGCGTCGTAGAACACCCGGTCCTTCATCGAGGCGTTGACGAGATAAAGGTGCACGCCCATGCCGGCCTGCGCCGCCACGTCGCCATTGCCGGCCAGGGTGACTAGGCCGTCGACGAAGTCGATCGGCTCGGCCGGGATCTCGATCGGATCCCAGCGCAGGCGGTTGGGGGTGACTGGGCCGTCGAAGGCGCTGGTCAGGCGCGGCTGGGCGTAGGGCTTGTAGGGTCCATGCCCGGCGCTGGGCCGCAGGCGGTAGAGCCAGCTACGGCGGTTCTCATGCCGGGGCGCGGTGAAGGCCGTGCCGGAGAGCTGCTCGGCATAGAGGCCGAACGGAACATGCTGCGGCGAGTTCTGCCCCACCGGCAGGGCGCCGGCCACGGCCTCGGTGGCGAAGTGAGCGCCGAAGCCGGTCTGGTAGCGGAGGTCCATGCGTTTTCCCGTGCCTTTGCCAGCACTTTTCCCGTCATCCCGGAAAGCCCGCAGGGCTTATCCGGGACCCAGAGGCGGTGCGCGCCGCCCCTGGGTCCCGGTTCTACGCTACGCTTCGGCAGGGATGGCGAAAGATATTTTTAGGCGTCGACCGTGATCACGCCGCGGCGGATCTGGTCGAGCTCGATGCTTTCGAACAGGGCCTGGAAGTTGCCGTTGCCGAAGCCCTCGTTGCCCTTGCGCTGGATGATCTCGAAGAAGATCGGCCCGAACAGGTTCTCGGTGAAGATCTGCAGCAGCAGGCCCTCGTCGCCGACGTTTCCGTCGATCAGGATGCGGTTCTTGCGCAGACGCTCCAGGTCCTCGCCGTGGCCGGGCACGCGCTTGTCGACCAGCTCGTAATAGGTCTCGATGGTGTCCTGCAGCTTGACGCCGCGAGCCCGCAGCTTCTCGACCGTGCCGTAGATGTCGGCCGTGGTCAGGGCCAGGTGCTGGATGCCCTCGCCGTTGTACTGGCGGATGAACTCCTCGATCTGGCTCTTGTCGTCCTGGCTTTCGTTCAGCGGGATGCGGATGGCCTTGTCGGGCGCGATCATCGCCTGGCTGAACAGGCCCGTGGCCTGGCCCTTGATGTCGAAGTACTTCTGCTCCTCGAAGCCGAAGACCTGGTTGTAGAAGGTCGACCAGGTGCGCATCTGGCCGCGCTTGACGTTGTGGGTCAGGTGGTCGAGCAGATCGAGGCCCACCGAATTGGCGGCTTCGGCCTCGGCCGCGCCGGGAACCGGGGTCCAGGCGTCGTAGATGCTCCCCTCGCCTTCGACGAGATAGAGCAAGGACCCGCCGATGCCTTCCAGCACCTTGGCGCTCTGCCCCAGCACCGAGCGCGACGCGTCGGCGGCCTTGGCGCCGCGCTTCAGGGCGTCTGCGAAGGCCTGCTCGGCGTCGTCGACGCGAAAGGCCATGCCGTTGGCCGAGGGGCCGTGGGCCTCGCGGAAGTCGGCGACCTGGCCGGCGGCCTCTTCGTTGACCAGCAGGTTGATGCGGCCCTGCTTGTAGCGGGTCACGGCCTTGGTCGGATGGATGCTGGCGGGCACGAAGCCCAGCTGCTCGATGATCGCCTTCATCGCCGCCGGATCGGGGCTGGTGAATTCGACAAACTCGAAGCCGTTGAGGCCGAGCGGGTTTTCGGACGTGACGGGCATGCGGGCCTCCCTAAGGCTCGTGATGTTTCTTACGGAACCAGCGCGGCCGGCAGGCCGGCGATCAGGCGGTCGTTGTCGGCCGGTCGGCCGATGGTGATGCGCACCCAGCCGCCCTTGACGGGCGTCGGGCGGACGATGAGCCCTTCGTGCAACAAACGCATGGCGGTGGCTTCGGGGCCTGCCGGGGTGCGCAGGAAGACGAAATTGGCCTCCGAGCGGGTGTATTCGACGCCCATCTCGTCCAGCGCCGCCTCGACGCGGGCGCGCTCGGACAGGGTCAGGGCGACGGTCGAGGCCAGGTGCTCGCGGTCGTCCCAGGCGGCCAGGGCGGCGGCCTGGCTGACGGCGGTGACGTTGAACGGCGGGCGCAGGCGGTCGAGATAGGCGATCAGTTCTTCCGACGAAGCGATCCCGTAACCCACCCGCATGCCGGCCAGGCCATAGGCCTTGGAGAAGGTGCGCGCGGCGATCCACGGACCGCCCCAGGCCTCCAGCACGGCCAGCATGTCGTAGGCCTCGTAGTACTCGCGATAGGCCTCGTCGACGAACACCAGGGTGGTCTTCGGCGTGGCGGCCAGCACCGTCTCGACGGCTTCCTTGGAGAGGGCGTTGCCGGTCGGGTTGTTGGGCGTGCAGAGGATCAGCAGCTTGGGACCCTTGGCGGCCGCGGCGGCCACGGCCGGGACGTCGAGGTCGAAGTTCGGCAGGCGCGGCACGTCGACGATCGTCGCCTCGGCGCACTTGGCGAAGATGTCGTAGGCCGGGAAGGTCGGCGAGGAGAGCAGGATCTCGTCGCCCGGCGCCAGCACGGCGCGGAACACGTAGTCGATCAGGGCCTCTGAGCCCGGCGACACCAGCAGGCGGTCGGACGACACGCCGAGCCGCTGGCCGATGGCGGCGCGCAGGGTCTCGCAATAGGGATCGGGATAGATCTGCGGCTCGGCCACGGCGGCCATCACCGCGTCGGCGACCTTGGGGCTGGCGCCCAGCAGGTTCTCGTTGCTGGCCAGCTTGGCGAAGTCCGACAGACCCGTGCGCCGCCCGGCCTCGGCCAGGGTCATGCCGGCCTTGTAGGCGACGACGCCGTCGAGAGCGGCGCGCATGGGGGTGGCGGCCTGAGCCTGGGACTTGCGATCGAGAACCAGCATGACGGCCGCTCCGGGAGTCGGGGGATACGGACGTCAGGATAGGTCAGGCGCGGAGACGCGTTGTGGCGATTATGACCGGTGAGACTGGCAAATGGGTCACTTTATGACCTAACAGGATCACTATCTGAATTTCCGAGGCCGCACGTGGAACACCTCTCCCGTGGGAGGGGGAGGGGCCCGCCGCGAAGCGGTGGGAGGGTGAGGGCGTACGCTGCTTGCGGTCCCATCCCCCTTCGTCCCTGCCCTGTCTGGAAAGGTCCCTAACCCCTCACCCTCCCAGGCTTCGCCTGGGCCCCTCCCTCTCCCTATGGGAGAGGTTTTTATTCCAGATAATCCAGCGGCAGGGCCGTGGAGTCCTTGATCGTCTCCAGCACAAAGCTCGACTGGATGTCCTTGACGGCCGGCATCTTCAGCAGACGCTTCATGGTGAACTCGGCATAGGCGTCGAGATTGGGGGCCACCACCCGCAGCAGGTAGTCGTAGCTGCCGGTCATGGCGTGGCAGCCCACCACCAGCGGCTCGCGCAGTATGGCCTCCTTGAAGGCCTCGGCGGCGGTCTCGTTGTGGCGGTCGACGGCGACCTCGACATAGGCCAGCAGGTCGAGCCTGGCCTTGCGGCGATCCAGCACCGCCACATAGCCGCTGATCAGGCCGGCGGCCTCCAACTGCTTGACCCTGCGCAGGCACGGGCTGGGCGACAGCCCCACCCGCTCGGCCAGCTCCACGTTCGTGACCCCGCTGTCGCGCTGCAGAACGTCGAGAATCTTCTTGTCGGTGCGGGTGAGCTTCATCGTGACCGGATCGCGTGATTTGCCGGCAGTATATGACTCTAGATCCTCCCCCTGAAGGGGGAGGTGGCCCGAAGGGCCGGAGGGGGAAGTTGTTGCTGAGATCCAGCAGTCACGCCCCCCTCAGTCGCTCCGCGACAGCTCCCCCTTCAGGGGGAGCATCCAGACAGCAAAACGCCCGGGCCAGAGGACCCGGGCGCTTCGACTTACGCGGTACGCTTACTGTTACGCTTACTGGTACTAACTCGGAGTTCAGTTGGCCAGGCGGCGCAGGAACGACGGGATCTCCAGATCCTCGCCGTCGTCGGCCTGGGGTTCGATCGGCTGCAGTTGCGGACGCACCGAGCTGGTCTGGCGGGCCTGCGGCTGCGGGGCCGGCTCGTAGCGTTGCTGGCGACCGCCGCCGAACAGGCTCATCCAGCCGCCGCTCTTCTGCTGACGGCGATCCTCGTAGTGATCGCTGTACAGCGGCTCGTCGTCGGCTTCGGCGACCATCGGATCGACGATGCGGGTGACGCGCGGCGCGGGGGCCGGCTCATAGACCGGTTCCGGCTCGTAGGCGGCTTCCGGCTGGGCGTAGAGGTCGGCCTGGGCCTGGACCGGTTGCGGGGCCGGCTCGTAGGCGGGCTCCGGATAGGCCGAGGTCGGGCGCTCGATCGGACGGGCTTCGTAGCGCGAACCCGGGCGGATTTCCGGCTGGGCCGGCGCCTGGGCGACCGGCTGCGGGGCGGGTTGCGGAGCCGGCTGCGGCGCGGGACGGGTCGTCTCGGCGAGCAGCGGCGGGGCCTGGACGTTGCGCGAGACGGGCTTGGGCTCGATCTGCTGGATCGAGGCGCCGTCCATGCCGGTGGCGACCACCGAAACGCGGATCACGCCGTCCAGCGACGGGTCGAAGGCCGCGCCGAAGATGATGTTGGCTTCCGCGTCGACCTGGTCCGAGATCGCGTTGGCGGCCTCGTCCACTTCGAGCAGGGTCATGTCCATGCCGCCGGTCACGTTGACCAGCACGGCCTTGGCGCCCTTCAGCGAGACTTCGTCGAGCAGCGGGTTGGCGATGGCGTTCTGAGCGGCCATCAGGGCGCGGTCTTCGCCGGTGCCCTCGCCGGTGCCCATCATCGCCTTGCCCATCTCGGTCATGACCGTGCGGACGTCGGCGAAGTCGAGGTTGATCAGGCCCGGCAGCACCATCAGGTCGGTGATCGAGCGGACGCCCGAGTGCAGCACCTGGTCGGCCATGCCGAAGGCTTCGGCGAAGGTCGTGCGTTCGTTGGCGACGCGGAACAGGTTCTGGTTCGGAATGACGATCAGGGTGTCGACGTAGCGTTGCAGCTCCTGGATGCCGGCGTCGGCCAGGCGCATCCGGTGGCGGCCTTCGAAGTGGAAGGGCTTGGTCACCACGCCGACGGTCAGGATGCCGCGTTCGCGGGCGCACTTGGCGATGATCGGGGCCGCGCCGGTGCCGGTGCCGCCGCCCATGCCGGCGGTGATGAACACCATGTGAGCACCTTCCAGGTGCTCGCCGATCTCGGGGAAGCTTTCCTCGGCGGCGCTCATGCCCACCTCGGGGTGCGCGCCGGCGCCCAGGCCCTGCGTGATCTGCACGCCGAGCTGGATGCGACGGTCGGTCTTGGCGAACTGGAGCTGCTGAGCGTCCGTGTTGGCGACGACGAACTCAACACCTTCGAGGCCTGCCTCGATCATGTTGTTTACGGCGTTGCCGCCCGCGCCGCCGACGCCGAAGACCACGATGCGCGGCTTCAGCTCAGTGGTGCGCGGCGCCGAAAGTGAAATAGCCATGGGGACCCTCGCGTCCTTACGCCGAATTCGTCAAATGAACCGACCGCAAGTCGGTAACGCCTCGACGATCGGGTTAACAGAACAACCACCATCGTTAACTGGCGGTTAAAGCCATAATCTGAGTCGGCTGCAGGTCGATCCCGCTTACAGGGAAAAAAGCGAGTTATCCAAAGGAATTGCTTGGAACTCCTTGGTTTCCAAGCTGGGCCGAAACCCCTGTGCGACGGAACGCCGCGAGCCGTTTTTTCCGGCCAAACCCGTTGGATTCGGGGGCGCGAAACTACACTGTTCGGCCTTTCAGGCACTTAGAAAGTTAAACGACAGGGTTAATTCACCCGAGGGGTGATTTGTTCGCGCGAGCCGATAGCGCACGCGAAAACGCCCCGCCCTTCCGGGCGAGGCGCGTCGAAATCCCGGATCGGGACGAAAGCTTTAAAGGTTGTCGCGCAGCCAGGCGGCGGCCTTGGCCACCGGCGAGGCGTTGGGGTCCATCGGGCGCTTGCGCACCTGGCCGCCGGTCAGGGCCTTGGGCGAGACCACCTCGCGCGGGCCGAAGGCGGCGCGGTGCAGAACGCCGGCGGCGGCGCAGAAGGCCGGACCCGAGGCGGCGTCGGCCAGGTGCGGCACCCGGCGCGGACGCCCCAGGCGCACCGGACGGTCGAACACCCGCACGGCCACTTCGCGCACGCCGGCCAGCTGGCTGGCGCCGCCGGTCAGGACGATGCCCGCGCCCGGTTCCACCGGCGCGCCCGAGGCCTTCAGGCGCTCGCGCAGCAGTTCCAGCGTCTCTTCGACGCGCGGCTGGATGATGCCCTTCAGCAGGCTGCGGGGCGCGATCACCGGGCCGGCGCCCGGATCGTCGCCGCGCGGCGGGGCCTCGATCATCTCGCGGTCCTCGTTGGCCGAGGCGATGGCGCTGCCGTGCAGGGTCTTGATGCGTTCGGCGCCGGCGACCGAGGTCTGCAGGCCGCGGGCGATGTCCTGGGTCACATGCCCGCCGCCGACGGCCAGGCTGTCGACGTGGCACAGGGCGCCGTTGTTGAACACCGCCACCGAGGTCGAGCCGCCGCCCATGTCGATGCAGACGGCGCCCAGGTCCATCTCGTCCTCTTCCAGGGCCGCCAGGGCCGAGGCGAAGGGCGCGGCGACCACGCCCTCGAACGACAGGTGGGCGCGCTCGACGCAGTGGGCCAGGGTGTGGAAGATGTTCTCGTTGACCGAGACGACCAGCAGCTCGAGGCCGAGCGCGCGGCCGAACATGGCGCGCGGGTCGCGGATGCCCTTCTGGCCGTCGACCGACCAGGCGATCGGCAGCAGGTGCACGGGTTTGCGGCCCGGCAGGCGAACCTGGGCCAGGGCCGAGGAAATGGCGCGCGACAGATCCCCATCCGCGATGGGACGGGCGCCCAGCGACACCTGGGTGTGGACGCGATGGCTGGCCAGCTGGCCGCCGGCGGTGCAGACGCTGACGCCCTGGACGTTGACGCCGGCCACGGTCTCGGCGCGCTCCACGGCCTGAGCGATGGCCTGGGCGGCCTCGTCCAGATTGACGATCGCCCCGCCGCGCACGCCGCGCGACTGCACGTAGCCGACACCGGCGGTCGTCAGGGTGCGGTTGTCGCGATGAATGCCGTCGCCCTTCATGATGAAGCACGTGACCTTCGACGCGCCCAGGTCCACGGCCGCGACCGCGGGCTGACGCACGAGCGTCGCCTTCAGGCCGTCACGGGCCTGTCTCCGGTCCTCAAGTCGCGACATGGTCAGGGTCACCTCAGTCCATCACTTTTGTTCTTAAGCCCCGTTGGCCACCGGCTGCCCGGGCAGCACGGAGTCACGGGGCCGGATCGCCACCATCTCGGGATCGCGCAGGTCGATGCGCGCGAAGCCGAGATCGAGGATGCGTTGCCGCTGGTCCAGTTGATCCAATTGAATCAACGCGGATTCTTCGTCAATGGCCGGCAGCTGGATCAGGGATCCATCTTTCAGCCGCAGGTCCCAGCGGCGGTCGTCGACGCGCACCAGGGCTTCGAGACGGTCACGCAGACGCGGCCGGGCGTTGACCGCCGGCAGGATGTTTCCCGCGGCCTGGTCGGCGCCCTGCCCCACCACCAGCGGCAGGTGCGGGAAGCGCGCGGCGTCGGCCTCGCGGATGATGCGGCCCTCGGCGTCGATCACCTTCAGGCGGCCGGAGTGCTGCCACACGGCCAGGGCCGGGCGCTCCTCGACGGCGATCATCACGGTGTCGGGCAGCAGGCGAACCACCTTGGCCGACTTCACCCAGCCCACGCCCTCGACGCGGGCCTTGAGGTCGACGAGGTCCATGCCCAGCGTCGGCTGGTCCTGGTAGAGGCCCGTGGCCTTGAGAATGTCGGCCTGGGCGGTGGCCGAGGCGCCGGTGACGTGGACGGTCTTCAGCTTGAAGCCGAGATTGGCGAACTCGCTGTCGACGCCGCCCACCATCGCCTCGCCCAGGCGCTGGGCGCGGTGGCCGGTGGCCAGGGTGACGACAAGCGCCAGGGCAAGAGCGCCGCCGGCGACGCTCAGGGCCAGGCTCGGCGAGACGCCTACGCCGCCGCGCGCGGCGTGCAGCTTCCCCGCCGGCTGCTGTTGCTGAGCCGGGCGAGCCTTGTTCGGACTTGCGGGCGCTTCGGCCCGGGGGCGCGCTGGCTTGCGCGGTCCCCCCCGCACTGCCGCGGGCATAAGCGTCCTCCACCATCAGACACTAGAGAAAAGGAACCCTTCGGCGCCGCGCCGGACCCGACCGTCGTTGGGGAGACGGAGAGCAGGTTCGGACGAAGCGCCTATGGAGGCGTAGAAAGGCCTGAAGGTCGTTAATGTCGTCATAACGAAGGGGCCGCCGTATTACGGTCCGGCAACCAAGACGTGCGCCATTTCGGCACGGTCGTTAACCCTGCCAGGCCCTTGCGGCGCCAGGGTTTGCGGCGGTTTTTCCTTGCTCGGGCAAGGCCTGGCGCAAGCTATGCCGCGGCGCCGCAAATCTGTGGATGAGCACATAAAGTATGAACGGCCGCGCGCTTCGCGACCTTTTGACTCACCCGTCGGTCGCGGCGACGCGCCGCACGCGCGGGGCGTGTTGAGGGCGTTGGGCGATCCACCTCCCCGCCCGTCATCCCGGCCGGAGCGCAGCGCAGAGCCGGGCCCCAGGGGCCGCCGCATCGCATCGGCGGCCGCCCGGGCGCTTAGTTGATCCACCGAGCCCAGTCCCCTGGGTCCCGGATAGCCGCTACGCGGCTTCCGGGATGACGATCGTTTGGGAAACGGGAGGGATCAGTGCCCCGCCTCGGCCGGCGCCGCCGCGCTGAGCGCACGGAAGTCGATGTCGCTGTCGGCCACCAGATAGATGAAGCTCGTCCAGGCGGCGACGTTCTGGGCCAGCTGGATCGGGTCCACCTTGTCCAGGGTGTCGTCGGCGGTGTGGTGGTAGTCGAAGTAGCGGCTGGCGTCCTGGTTCAGGGCGATCACCGGCACGCCGGCGCCCTCGACGCCGCTGATGTCGGCGCCGCCATGGGCGGCCGGGGCCTTGTCGAAATAGACCTTCAGCGGGCTCAGCACCTGGATCGCCGCCTTCATGGCCGGATGACCTTCCGAACCCTTGGGCAGCTGCAGGCTGTAGATACGGTCGGCGCCGGTGTCGCTCTCGCCGGCCAGAACGAGCTTCTCGAGATTGGCCTTGTTGGCCGCCAGGAAGGCCTCCGACGAGCCGCCGCTCTCCTCCGCCCCCCACATCACCACGCGGATGGTGCGCTTGGGATGCTTGGGCAGGTCGCCGATCAGCTTGGCGGCGGCCGTGGTGATGGCGATGCCCGCCGCGTCGTCGAAGGCGCCGGTGCCGACGTCCCAGCTGTCCAGGTGGCCGCCGATGACGATCACCTCGTCGGGCTTTTCCGAACCCTTGATGTCGGCCGAGATGTTCCAGGCAACGTCGCCGGCGTCGAGGCTGGAGGCCAGCTTCAGCTTGATGCGCAGCGGACCCTTCTTGGCCAGGCGCTCCAGCTGCTCGGCCTCGGGCACGCCCAGGGCGGCGGCCGGGATGGTGATCACGTCGGGGCCGTTGGTGGTGACGCCGGTGTGCGGCACGGTCGAACTGGAGGTCGAGATCGAGCGGATCAGCAGGGCCACGGCCCCGCGCTTGGCGGCCTCGACCGGACCCGAGCGGCGCGAGATGCCGGCGATCCCGTAGCCGGCGCCGTCCTGGGCGCGGACCATCGGCTGAGTGATGACGACGATCTTGCCCTTGATGGCGCTTTCCGGCGCGGCGATCATCTCGGCATAGGTGGTGAACAGCGCCACCTCGGCCTCGATACCCTGCGGCGGGGTCGGGATGGTGCGGCCCAGGCCGACGATCGACAGCTTCAGGGGATAGGGCGCGACCAGCTCGGCGCTCTCCTCGCCGCGGGTCCAGGACGGCTTGGCGAACGTATCGACCTTGATGTTGGTGAAGCCGAGCGCCTTGAACTTGGCGACGCTCCAGTCCTTGGCGCGCTCCATGCCCGGCGAGCCGACGAGGCGCGGGCCGATGGTGGTGGTCAGATCCTCGGTGATGTCCCAGGCCAGGTGGTCCGCCAGGGCCTTGTCGCGCAGCGCCTCAGCGGTCTTGACGTCTTGAGCGTGGGCAGCGCCCGCCAGCAGGGCGGAAGCGGCGACGGCGGTCAGCAGGCTGCGGAACATGAGCAGGATTCTCCCCTAAGGCGGGCTTTTCATAGCACTGCTCTTCCGGTCGAGAACCCCGCCCCGCGCCCACTTTTGTCAGCAGCGTGCAGGAGGCGCGAAAAACGCCCTACCCTGGCCCCAAGTCAGATTCTGGGCGCCGCCCCGAACAGCTTGTCGGCGAAGAGGTCCAGCGCCTTCTGCGACAGGTCGGTGTTGTTGAGGATCACCACCGTATCGCCGGTGTCGAGCCGGTGGCCCAGCACCGAGCGGAAACCGGCCGTGCGTCCAGTCTCCCAGGCCGCCAGCTTCACCTGGCCGTCGATGGTCAGGGTGCGGGTCCTGCCGCCCAGGGTGTAGTCCTGCTCGGGCACGCGGATCGTGGTCAGGGCCTTGCGCGAGGCCTCGCTGAGGAACGGCGTGTCGAAGACGATGTGGGCGGCGACCAGCAGGTCGTCGACCGTGCTGAAATAGCCGCCGCTAGCCGCCATCACCGACAGCCGCGGATTGGTCCGGGGCGCCAGCGGCGGGCCGGCGTAGTAGGACTTCGCCACGCTGGGATCAGCGTCGATCATCGCGCCCTGGGTATGGCTCATCTTCAGCGGACCGGTCGTCAGCTCGCGCACCACCTCCAGGAACGGCTTGCCGGTCGCCGCCTCGACGATGGCCGTGACGATGAACCAGTTGACCGGGTGGTAGTCGAACTTCGTCCCCGGCGGGAACAGCGGGTCGCCCTGGCCGAACAGCTTCACGGCCTGCGCCGCGGTGACCTCGCGCTTGAGGATCTCGGGATCGGCCTTCAGCATGGTCATGAAGGTGTTGGGAATGCCGCTGGTGTTGGACAGCAGGTGGGCCAGGGTCACGGTCTTGCCGGTGTCGGGCCGCTGCTCGGGCAGCCAGGTCGCGATCGGCGCATCCAGACTGAGCTTGCCCTGCTCGACCAACCGCAGCACGGTGATGGTGGTCAGCCACTTCGAGATCGAGGCGATGCAATAGAGGGTGTCGCGCGTGGCGGGCTTGCCGGCCTCGATGTCGGCCGAGCCGAAGGCGCGCACGTAGGACGGCTTGCCCTTGCGCCCGATCATCACCACGCCCTGGAACTTCTGCTCGGCGACGAAGGCGTCGACGATCGGGTTGGCCGCGCCCAACTGGGCCGGCGAGGCGAAGGAAAAGCCGGGCGCGGCGCACAGCGCCCCGGCGGCGGCAAACAGACCGCGACGATCGATCATGCAACTAACCCCACGAAATCGCCGCCCCCAACGATGGCGCGACCCTGGCGCACGGCGCGGGCGAAGTCCCGTTAAGCTTTGGCAATGAGCGAACATTGGCATTCGACGAGAAGCGCTCTAGGTCTGGGCGGGACTTCAGGAGACCTCGATGCCCAAGCCGACGGCCGAGACGGCCGCCGCCGACATCCCCCTCGACGCCAAGCTGCGGCCGACCCAGGCCCGCGCGCAGGACACCTACGAGGTCGTCCTGGCCACGGCCGGCGAACTGCTGGTCGAGTCCGGCTTCGAGCAACTGACCACCAACGCCATCTGCAAGCGCGCGGGCCTGACCCCGCCGGCGCTCTATCGCTACTTCCCCAACAAGTACGCGATCCTGAAGGAGCTCGGCGACCGGCTGATGCGCCTGCAGGACGAGGCGGTGTTCGAATGGATGGCGGCCGGCGGCCTGGAGGGCGACACTCCGGCTGAGCGCGTGGGAAAAGTGGCCGACCTGCTGACCGGCGTCATCGACATGACCCGCGCCTTCCCCGGCGGGGCGGCCATCGGCCGGGCCCTGCGCGCCGTGCCGATGCTGCAGCAACTGCGTTTCGCCTCGCGCGACATGGTCGCCGGCCAGTTCGCCGAGGTCCTGGCCGCCCGCTTCCCGTCGGTTCCCGCCGCCCGCATCGGCGTGGCCACCCGGATGATGGTCGAACTGACCTACGCCGCCACCGAAATGGCCGTCGAGGAGCCCGAGCAGGACGCCGCCGCGCTGTCGCAGGAGATCGGCCGGCTGTTCGACCGGTATTTCGAGACGTTCGATCAGGCGCTGTAACGGAAGGGACCTCCCCCTTTGGGGGGAGGCGGCCGAAGGCCGGTGGGGGGCCGTTTTCAGCTTCCGAGGCGTTGGCCGCTTTCGCAACCACTCCCCCCACCGATCGCTACGCGATCGCCTCCCCCAGAGGGGGAGGTTCGATAACACCGACTTGCAATAACGATAGTTTTTACTATCGTCAGTCCATCGCAGCGGGGGAACGCCGATGGAGGGTTGGAAGAACTGGTCGGGCAGCGTCACCGCGACGCCCAGCGCGATTGCCCGGCCGCGGACGATCGAGGAGCTCTCCACGCTGGTGATCCAGGCCGGCAAGGTCCGCGTCACCGGGGCCGGCCACTCGTTCATGCCGCTGTGCCAGACCGACGACCTGCTGCTGAACCTGACCGACCTGGAGGGCGAGGTCGAGATCGCGCCGGATCGCAAGACCGTCTGGGCGCCCGCCGGCTGGAGCCTCAAGCGCCTGACCGCCGCCCTGTGGGCCGAAGGGCTGTCGCTGATCAATCAGGGCGACATCAATCCCCAGTCCCTGGCCGGCGCCGTCTCGACCGGCACCCACGGCACCGGCGCGGAACTGGGCAGTCTGGCGACCCAGGCCTGCGGCTTTCGCCTGCTGACCGCCGACGGACGCCTGGTGGAATGCGGACCCGATATTGAGCCCGAGCTCTATCAGGCCCAGCGCCTGTCGCTGGGCCTGCTGGGCGTGGCCGTCGCCATCCGCATCAACGTCGTCCCGGCCTACCATCTAGAAGAGCGGATCAGCCGCCTGCCGCTCGCCGAGGTGATCGAGCGCTTCGACGAGCTGGCCGCCGCCACCCGGCACATGGAGTTCTGGGTCTTCCCCTACAGCGACCAGGTGATCTTCAAGACCCTGCACCCGGTCCCGGCCGAGGCCGCCGACGAAAAGCCCGGCAAGGGCGGCGAAGGCGACGAGGCGATCTTCAGGGCGGTCTGCGACCTGTGCGCCGCCGCCCCCGTGCTGACCGGGCCGATGCAGCGGCTCTTGATGAAGCTGGCCGGCGCGCCCAGCCGCCGCGCGGCCCCGGCCTACGAGATCTTCCCCTCCGAGCGGAACGTGCGCTTCGAGGAGATGGAATACGAGATGCCGCGCGAGACCGGCCTGCCCACCCTGAAGGCGGCGATCGCCCACATCCGCAAGCGCCGCCTGCCGATCACCTTCCCGTTCGAGTTCCGCCTCGTGGCCGGCGATGACATCTGGCTGAGCCCCTTCAACATCGGCCCCGGCGCCTCGATCTCGTTCCACCAGTACGCCCGCATGGACTGGAAGCCGGCCTTCGCCGAGGTCGAGCCGGTGCTGGCCAGCGGCGGCGGCCGGCCGCATTGGGCCAAGCGCCACAGCTTGACCCCCGCCGACGTCCACCGGCTCTATCCCCGCGCGGCCGACTTCCTGCGCGTGCGCCAGGCCTGGGACCCGGCCGCCAAGTTCGCCAACGCCCACATGACGCAGCTGTTCGGGATCTGACCCCATGACGGACATCGCCCTTCACGCCGACCTCGTCGGCCAACAAGGCTCGCGCGAGCAGTTGAACACGCCCGTCCTGGTCGTCGATCGCACCGCGCTCACGGCCAACATCGCGACCATGGCCGCCTTCGCCGCGTCCAAGGGCCTGAAGCTTCGCCCCCACGCCAAGACCCACAAGAGCGCCGACATCGCCCGGCTGCAGATCGCGGCCGGCGCCGTGGGCCTGTGCTGCGCCAAGATCGGCGAGGCCGAGGCCCTGGCGGCCCAGGGCGTGACCGAGGGCCTGCTGATCACCTCGCCGGTCGTCTCGGCCCCGGCGATCGCCCGCCTTGCCGCCCTCAACCTTGCGGCCACCGGCCTGAAGGTGGTCGCCGACCATCCCGACAATGTCGCCGCCCTGGGCGCGGCGGCCGCCCTAGCCGGCAAGCCGCTTGAGGTGGTCATCGACCTCGACCCCGGCATCCACCGCACGGGCGTGGCCTCTCCCGAAGCCGCCGTCGCCCTGTTCGAGGCCATCCAGGCCCAGCCCGCCCTCACCTACGCCGGCCTCCAGTGCTATTGCGGCGTGCAGCAGCACATCGAGGCCTTCGACCTGCGCAAGACCGCCCTGGAGGATCGCGGGGCCTATATCCGCGAGGTCATCGCCGCCCTCACCGCCGCTGGCGGCGCGCCGCCGATTGTCAGCGGCTCAGGCACCGGCTCCCACCGCATCGACGCCGAGCTTTCGATCTTCACCGAACTGCAGGTCGGCTCCTACGTCTTCATGGACGACCAATACCTGGCCTGCGACCTGGCCGGAGAGGGTGCGCAGGCCAGCCCCTACCAGCGCTCGCTGGTCATCGACGCCCGCGTGGTCAGCGCCAACAGCCCAGGCATGGTCACCGTCGATGCGGGCTTCAAGTCGATGTCCACCGACGCCGATCCGCCCCTGGTCGTGGCCGGCGCGCCGGAGGGCTCGCGCTACTTCTTCATGGGCGACGAGCACGGGGCTCTCGTGCCGATGTCGGGTTCGCCCCCGCCCCTGGGCGCCCGGGTCACCCTGGCCGTCCCGCACTGCGACCCGACCGTGAACCTCTACGACGCCTATCACGTGGTCGAGGGCGAGACCCTGGTGGCGATCTGGCCGGTCACGGCGCGCGGGCGCTCGCGTTGATCCTCGGGCGAGGCTAACCTCCGGCGACGCCGGAGGTTGAGCCCATGTACGACGCCCCGATCCTCGATCGCCAGGAGCAGACCGCCGTCGCCGAGTTCGAGGCCGGACCGCTGCGCTATCGGGCCGAGGTGCGTGTCACCCCGGCGGGCATCCTGGCCGTCGGGGCGTTGCTGACCGGCATGCTGCTGTCGTCGGCGGCGATCGTCTGGGCGGCGAAGCATCATCTTCATCGGCGGTAACTCCGGCCAGGCGAAAGCGCCGATCGATCCATGGTGGAGTTTGTCGGAGCAGTGTAGGCAGGCGTGCATGTGCCATTTCATCACCCTGGTCGCGCCCACCGATGACGTCGCCGCCTTGCAGGCGGTGATGAAGCGGCATGGCCGCGGGGCCACGCCGGTCGACAATGCGTCGATCCGCAAGGTGCTGGGCGACGCCGACCGCCAGTTCCTTACCACGCGCAGCGAATGTGATTGCGGAACCGTCCTGGCCTCCGGTCCGGACGATCCAGACGCCGCCGAAGAGGGCTTCGCCAAGGAAGCCGAGCGCCTGAAGCGCAAGGGCTGGTCGGCCGCGAAGATCGCGCGGGCCATGGAGGGCCGACGCAAGGCCGAGGCGCGGCCGGACGATCGCGCCCCCGACAGCATCGACCTGTGGGCGGCCGTGCTGCGCGATCTGGGCGAAATGTTGAAGCTCCCCCATGCCGGGCTGGTGGTCAGGCTCTATTCGGGCGGGATCGAAGACGAAACCTTCGACGCCCGGCGCCGCGAGGCCCCGGCGGGCGCGCCCCTGAACGAGACCCTGGCCTCGATGCGGCAGGACGAGGTGACCGTCTTCCGGCTGAAGTGAATGTCAGCGTGACGATCGACCGGTCCAGAAAAACCCCTTTGGCCTGCGGCGCGTTGAAGACTATCCATGGCGTCCGTTCTGGATCGTCCGCCGCATGACCACCGCCGCTCTCTCGACCGCCGCCAAGAAGCCCCGCCGCAACCGGCGTCGGCCTTCCGCGCGCTGGACGCGGGCGGGCCTGCTGGTCTTCGCCGCCGGGGTCAGCGTCGCCGTGGTCGGCCAGACGGCGTATCGGATGATCGACGCCCGCAACGCCACCAAGGCCGCCACCGCCGCGCCGCTGGCCATGGACAATCCGCGCTTCACCGGCGCCATGCGCGACGGCCGCGCCTTCCTGATCACCGCCCGCCGCGCCGAGCGCGACGCGGTCGATCCCAACAAGGTCAAGCTGGTCGATCCCACCCTGGTGCGCGGCTACGGCCAGCCCGACGCCACCCGGGTGACCTCGAAGGACGGCGTCTACCAGGAAGCCCAGAACCTGCTGGTGCTGACCAAGGACGTGAAGATCGACAACGGCCAGGGCTACCAGTTCGCCTCGCAGGAAGCCCGGATCGACACCAAGACCGGCGAGGCCGTGGGCGGCGCCCAGATCACCGGCCAGGGTCCGCAGGGCAATGTCCGCGCCGACAGCTACAGCGTCAGCGACAAGGGCGACCGCGTGGTCTTCAAGGGCCGCGTCCGCACCCGCGTCCAGACCCAGTAGGCCGAACGCGACATGACCGGCCTCGGACTCCTGGACCGCGCCCGCGCGACCCGCATCTGCTTCCTCTACATCGCCCAGCCGCATCAGGTCTGGCACAGCCTGTCGACGGCCGTGGCCCTGGCGCGCGGTTGGCCGGAGATCCAGGTCGAGATCGCCGCCACCTCGGCCGGCCACCTCGACTACATCCAGGGCATGCTCGACGGCCTGGGCGGGGCGCCGGTCACCCTGCGCCTACTGCCGCCGGCCTGGCTGCGCAGGCTGTCGAAGAACGCGCCGCCGCCCAAGGCCCTGATGCTGGCGCTGAACGCCGCGCGCCTGTCGGGCTACGACGCCGTGGTCACGCCCGAGCGCACCACCGCCCTGCTGCGCAAGCTGGGCGCTCGCCGCACGGCGCTGGTCTACACCCAGCACGGCGCGGGCGATCGCGGCGGGCCGTTCGAGCCGCGCCTTCGGGCCTTCGACCTGGTCATGGCCGCCGGCCCCAAGCAGCGTGACCGGATGGTCGACGAGGGCTGGGTCAGGCCGGAAGCCTGCGCCATGGTCGGCTATCCGAAGTTCGACCTGGTGGACGCCCTGCCGCCCAGCGCCGTCCCGGCCTTCGAAAAGCCGCTGCCGACCGTGGTCTACAACCCGCACTTCCACGAGAGCCTGGGCTCGTGGCCGGCCTTCGGCCTGTCGATCCTGGAGCAGTTCGCCGCCGACGAGCGCTTCAACCTGGTCTTCGCCCCGCATGTGCGCCTGTTCGAGACCGCCTCGGAGGCCGACCACCGCGCCGTCGCCCGCTTCGAGGGCCATCCGCGCATCCATATCGATCTCGGCGGCCCCGCGGCGTTCGACATGACCTATACGCGCAGCGCCGACCTCTATCTCGGCGACGCCTCCAGCCAGGTCTACGAGTTCCTGCGCACGCCCAAGCCGTGCCTGTTCCTCAACCCCGCCCACGCCGACTGGAAGGGCGACGAGAGCTTCCACCACTGGCGCTACGGCCCGGTGCTGGAGACCGCCGACGGCATCTGCGACGCGACGGCCGCCGCCTTCGCCGGCCATGGCGACTATCTGGAGGCCCAGAAGACCGGCGTCGCCGAAACCTTCGACCTGACCGACGAGGCCTCGTCGCTGCGCGCCGCCCGCGCCATCGTCGACCGCCTGGCCGCTCTCGACCGATGAGCCCGCAAAAGGCCAATCCCCTGGCCCGCGTGCTGGCCAACGCCGGCGCCCTGCTGGGCGGCCGGGGGGTCAACGCCGTGGTCGGCCTGGCCTACATGGCCCTGGCCGGACGCAGCCTGGGCCTGGCCCTGTTCGGCGCCCTGACCCTGATCAACGCCTTCGCCCAGACCCTGGGCGACATGGCCAAGTTCCAGTCCTGGCAGACCGTCGTGCAGTATGGCGCGAAACCCCTGCTCGACGGCGACAAGACCACCTTCCAGCAGGTGCTGCGTTTCGCCCTGGTGCTCGACCTGGTCGGCGCGCTCATCGGCGTGACCCTGGGCGTCGGCGGCGCCCTGCTGTTCAGCCGCTGGCTGGGCTGGTCGGAAACCCTGGCCCCGGCCGCGGCGCTCTACTGCCTGTCGATCGCCGCCATGACCTCGGCCACGGCCGTGGGCCTGCTGCGCCTGTTCGACCGCTTCAAGGTGCTGGCCGGCGAGCAGGCGATCTCATCGACCGTGCGCCTGATCGGCTGCGCGATCGCCGCCGCCCTGCATGCGCCCGTCGAGGGTTTCCTGCTGGCCTGGGCGGCGGGTACGGTCGCCTCCTTCACCTACGTCGCCGCCGTCGCGGTGTGGAGCCTGCACGGGCGCGGCCTGCTGCAGGACTTCTCGCTTCGGGGACCGCTGGGCCAAGGCCTGCCAGGCGTCTGGCGCTTCGCCTGGGCGACCAATTTCAGCAGCACCATCGACGTCGGCTTCACCCACGTGCTGACCCTGGCGGTCGGCGCCCTGGTCGGTCCCGGCCCGGCGGCGCTGTGGCGCGTGGGGCGGCAGGTGGCCGACGGCATGGCCAAGCCCGCCCGCCTGATGCTGCCGGCCCTGCATCCCGAATTCGCCAAGTTGCGCGCCCAGAAGAACGACGCCGCCATGCTGCGCCTGGCCCGCCAGATCGGCCTGATCGGCGGCGGGGTCGCGGGGCTGCTGCTGCTGGTCTGCCTGGTCGCCGGCCAGTGGCTGCTGACCATCGTCATGGGCGCGGAGTTCGCCCCCGCCGCGGGCATCATGACCTGGCAGGTCGCCGCCGCCGCCATCGGCGTCATGGCCCTGCCGATCGAGCCCATGCTGGTGTCGATGCGCGCGGCCGGCGCGGCGCTGCGGGTGCGCATCGTCGTCAGCGTCGCCTACCTCCTGGCGCTCGCTCCGCTGCTGAAGACCTTCGGCCTGACGGGGGCCGGCGCGGCGCTGGTCCTGGCCATGGCCGGCATGGCGCTGGGCATGTTCATCACCCTCAGATCGAAGCTCCGACACGAAGCCGCCGCCGAGCGCGAGGCCGAAATCCTCGCCGCAAGCGCCCCCGCGCGCGAACAGGCTTGCGCGGAACCCCGGAACGAGCGCAAAGGCGATCCGCAATGACTACGCCCACCGCTTCCGGCCGGACCGTTCGGTTCGCCGACTTTCCGACCCTGACCGCCGCCCTGGATTTCGCCGCGACCGGCGAGACCGGGATCAACCTGTATTCGCTGCGCGGCGAACTGGTCGAGGCCCTGTCCTACGCCCGCCTGCGCGAGGAGTCGCTGGTGCTCGCCCGCCGCCTGCTGGCGACGGGCGCCACCGTGGGCGACAGCGTCGCCCTGATCGCCGAGACCGACGGCGACTTCGTGCGCGCCTTCTTCGCCTGCCAGTACGCCGGCCTCGTGCCCGCGCCACTGCCCCTGCCCGCGCCGCTGGGCGGCCGCGAGGCCTATATCGAGCAGATCGCCCGCATGTGCGCCTCGGCCCACGCCAAGATCCTGATCGGCCCGGCCGGCATGGACCAGTGGCTGAAGGACATCGGCGCGGCCGGCGACCTGGCCTTTTCCGGTTCGCTGGCGCAGTTGCCGGAAGACGCTGGCGCGGCCCTGCCGGAGATCACGCCAGAGCACGCCTGCTATCTGCAGTTCTCGTCGGGCAGCACTCGCTTCCCCACCGGCGTGCTGGTGACGCACAAGGCCCTGATGGCCAACGCCGTGGCCATCACCCGTGACGGCCTGCAGGTGAAGCCGCAAGACCGCGCCGTCTCGTGGCTGCCGCTCTATCACGACATGGGCCTGATCGGCTTCCTGCTCAGCCCGCTGACCAGCCAGATGAGCGTCGACCTGCTGCCCACCGGCGCCTTCGTGCGCCGGCCGCTGCTGTGGCTCGACCTGATCAGCCGCAACGGCGGCACGATCGCCTACAGCCCGACCTTCGGCTACGAGCTGTGCGCCCGCCGCGCCGAGGCCGCCTCGATCGGCCACCTGGACCTGTCGCGCTGGCGCAGCGCCGGCCTGGGCGGCGACATGATCCGCACCGCTCCGGTCGAGGCCTTCGCCGAGCGCTTCGCCGCCGTCGGCTTCTCGGAAAAGGCCTATGTCGCCAGCTACGGCATGGCCGAGGCGACGCTGGCGCTTTCCATGGCCCCGCTGGGCCAGGGCCTGAAGCTCGAGATCCTCGACATCGAACGCCTGGAGCGCGACGACCAGGCCGTGACCGTCGGCGCCGATGCGCCCAGGGCCCGCGCCTTCGCCCGCTGCGGTCCCGCCCTGCCCCACCACGAACTGGAAGTGCGCGACGCCGACGGCGCGGTGCTGGCCGAGCGCCAGGTTGGCCGCATCTTCGCGCGCGGCCCCAGCCTGATGGGCGGCTATTTCGAGCAGCCCGAAGAGACCGCCCGCGTACTGGCCGTCGACGGCTGGCTCGACACCGGCGACATCGGCTTCCTGGTCGAGGGCGAGATCGTCATCACCGGCCGGGCCAAGGATCTGATCATCCTCAACGGCCGCAACATCTGGCCGCAGGACCTGGAGTGGACCGCCGAGCGCGAGATCCCCGGCCTGCGCAGCGGCGACGTGGCCGCCTTCTCCGTCCCCGGCGACGCCGAGGAGGAAGAGATCGTCACCATCCTGGTCCAGGCCCGCGGCGGCGACGCCGAGAGCCGCGCGGCCCTGGTCGAGAGCGTGGCCGGCGTGCTCCGCGCCCGCCACGGCGTCGAGACCCAGGTCAAGCTGGTCGGCGCCCACGCCCTGCCCCAGACCTCGTCGGGCAAGCTCAGCCGCTCCAAGGCCAAGGCCGCCTACCTGGCCGGCGCCTACGAGCGCGCCTGAGGTGGCCCTGGCCGGAAATCGCGTCGTCGCCGTCACCGGCGCGACCGGCTTCCTGGGCCAGCACCTGATCCGCGCCCTGGCCGAGCGCGGCTATGCTCCGCGCATCCTGTCGCGCCGCGACCCGGTCTCGCCGTTCTGGCGGGGGATCGAGCCGCAGGTGGTGCTGGGCGATCTCGGCAGTCCCCAAGCCCTGAAGCGCCTCTGCGACGGCGCCGGCGCGGTGATCCACGCCGCCGGCCTGATCAAGGCCGCCTCTCGTGCGGGGTTCGACAAGGTCAATGTGGCCGGCGCGGTCGCGGTGGCGCAAGCCGCGCGTGACGCCGGCGCCCGCCTGGTGCTGATCTCCAGCCTCGCCGCCCGCGAGCCGCAACTCTCCGACTACGCCGCCAGCAAGCGGGCCGGCGAAGAGGCCGTTCTGGCCGCCCTGCCCGGCGCCCTGGTCATCCGCCCGCCGGCCATCTACGGCCCCGGCGACCGCGAGACCCTGGGCCTGTTCGCCGCCGCCCAGAAAAGCCCGCTACTGCCAGTGCTGTCGCCCGCCTCACGCGTGGCCATGATCCACGTGCACGACGCCGCCGCCCAGATCCTCGACCTGCTGGAAGGCGACCGCACGGGCCTGGCCTCGATCTGCGACGACCGTCCCGACGGCTATACGTGGAGCGAGATCATGGCCGCCGCCGCGACCGCCGTCGGCGCCCCGCCGCCGCGCCTCTTCCGCATCCCCGACGCGGTCATTCACACCGCCGGAGCGGTCGCCGATGTGGCGAGCCGGCTTTCAAAGCAACCCACGGTGTTCGGTTCGGGCAAGGCGCGCGAACTGTCGCACCCCGATTGGGCCTTTTTGACCGATCCGTCCCTTGCGCCCTCGTCGAGTCGACACGATGTTGCCGCCGGCTTCGGCGATACGGTTGACTGGTATCGCCTTCACGGCTGGTTGCCGAAAAAATACAGCGACTAGTTCAATTGTGGCAGATATCTGACAGAGACACTGTTACGGTGAGGTGACAGTGCTTGTGTCGGGGGCGACTGGCGTTTGGCATGGATACAGTGACGGATCTGAGTTTGCGTGAGATCGGCCTGGCCGCGAGCAAGGTGCTCGGCCGGACCGTCGAGGTGACCCACGACACCCACATCGGCCGCGACCTCGCCGTGGATTCGCTGGCCCTGATGAATATCGTGATGGAGCTGGAAGACACCTTCGACATCTCCATCCCCCTCGATCGCCTCGCCTCGGTGGAAACCACCGGCGACCTCTCCAAACTGATCAACGATCTCCGAACCAAGGCTTGACCGATGGGTCTGTTCGACAAGCATCTGGCCTATCGCGACGCGTACAAGGCCATCCAGCAAGCGGGCGCCGACCCGTTCACCGTCCGCTTCGACGCCGTCGTCTCGCCCACTGAAGGCGTGGTCGATGGCCGTCCGACGATTCTGCTGGGCACCAACAACTATCTGGGCCTGACCTTCGACGAGAAGGCGATCGCCGCCTCGGTCAAAGCTGTGCAGGAACGCGGCACCGGCACCACCGGTTCCCGCATCGCCAACGGCAGCTTCGAAGCCCACGTGGCTCTGGAGACAGCGCTGGCCAAGTTCTACGGCCGCAAGCACGCCATGGTGTTCACCACGGGCTACCAGGCCAATCTGGGCGTGCTGTCCACGCTCGTGGGCCGCGGCGACCACCTGATCCTCGACGCCGACAGCCACGCCTCGATCTATGACGGCTCGCGCCTCGGCCATGCTGAAGTCATCCGCTTCCGCCACAACGATCCAGAAGACCTGGCCAAGCGCCTGCGTCGCCTCAAGGACGTGCCCGGCGAGCGCCTGATCGTCGTCGAAGGCATCTATTCGATGATCGGCGACACCGCGCCGCTCAAGGAAATCGCCGCCATCAAGCGCGAGATGGGCGGCTATCTGCTGGTCGACGAAGCCCACTCGATGGGCGTGCTCGGCGCCACCGGCCGGGGCCTGGCCGAAGCCGCGGGCGTGGAAGACGATGTCGACTTCATCGTCGGCACCTTCTCCAAGAGCCTGGGCGCCATCGGCGGCTTCTGCGTCTCCAGCCTCGACGACTTCGAGGTCATGCGGGTGATCTGCCGCCCGTACATGTTCACCGCCTCCCTGCCCCCGGCCGTGGTCGCCTCGACCCTGGTCGCCCTGGAGCAGATGATCGCCAAGCCGCAGCTGCGCGAACAGCTCAACAGCAACGCCTGCCGCCTCTATGACGGCCTCAACGCCCTGGGCTTCGTCACCGGTCCGGCCGCCAGCCCGATCGTCGCGGCCACCATGCCCGACGTCGAACGCGCCATCGCCATGTGGAACGGCCTGCTGCAATCGGGCGTCTACCTGAACCTCGCCCTGCCGCCGGCCACGCCCGACAGCCGCCCGCTGCTGCGCGCCAGCATCAGCGCCGCCCACACCCACGAACAGATCGACCAGGTCCTCAAGGTGTTCGCCGAAGTCGGCGCGGCGCTGGGCGTCATCGACGGCCAGAAGCGCGCCACGGCTTAAGGCGCGGGCGAGAAGCTGAAAAGACGAAAGCCCCGGTCGCAAGGCCGGGGCTTTTTCGTTTTGGCTCCCACATATCAGCCCGTCATTCTCGCCCTTGTGGCGAGAACCCCTGGTTCCGCTCGCAGGTGAGGCGCCAGCGGACTGCTGAGCAGTCCGCCCCATCCGCCCTTGCGGCTGACAGAGGGTTTCCCGCCACAAGGGCGGGAATGACGGGAGTGTGGGATGGACGCGTCAGGTCCGCTGGCCCGCCAGGTCGCCCTCGGCCTCCACGCCCGCCCGCCCCATCCGCTCGGCCGCCAGCAGCGCGGCAAGCATGGCCACAGCCAGCACGGCGACGCAGACGCCCAGGCCCTGCCAGCCCCAGCGGCCCACGACCAGGCCGCCCAGCGGCGGGCCGATCAGGGCCCCGCCGGCCCCGAACTGGGTCAACAGGCCATTGGCGGAGGCGATCCTGGGATCGTCTGGCGCGCTGGCGCCGGCCAGGCTGGGCAAGCGGGCGAACACCATCGGCGAGGCGATCCCGCCCAGCAGCAAGGCCAGGCCCGCGACGATCGACACCGCGACCGCCCCGCGTCCGACCACCGCCGGATGGAAGACGAACACCGACACCAGCGCCGCCGCCAGCAGCGCCGGAACCACGGTGGCGACCACCGCCCGGCGCGGATCCACGCCCGCCCCATGCAGGATACGCATGGCGATGGCCGAGGCCGGCAAGGCGGTCAGCGACACCAGACCCGTGGCCAGGCTGGCGCCCGACAGGCTCGCGCCGACCCGCTCGGTCAGGAAGCTGGGCAGCAGCATGGTCAGGGCGCAGACGAAGACGGTGAAGAGGCCGAAACCGAAGGTCAGCACCACGGCGGCCGGGGCCGGCCAGGTCATGCGCGCCTCGCTGCGTCCGCCCTGCGCCTGGCGAGCGGCGGCCACCAGGCCCAGGCCGCACAGCACCGCCCACAGCAGCAGCGCGCCCTTCGGACTGGTCGCCGCGACAGCCAGGCCCGTGACGCCGCTGCCGGCGGCGACGCCGACCGGCACGAAGGTGCTCCACAGCACCAGCGCCGGGCCGCGAATGCGCTCGGGCGCGATGGCGACGATCATGGTCGGCGCGGCGATGACCACCAGCACATAGCCGACGCCCTCGACCGCCCGGGCCGCGAACAGCACCCCGGCGTTGGGCGCGAAGGCCTCGATGACGCTGCAGACCAGCAGCACGAAGAGGCCGCTCACCAGGAACCTTCGCCCTCCGAAGCGGCCCAGCGCCAGTCCGGCCGCGATGCCGAACACCGCCCCGCCGATCTCCAGCAGCGACACCAGCAGGCCCGCCCCCGCCAACGACAGATGGAAGGTCTCGCGCAGCACCGGCGCCAGCACGGCGATCTTGGGCAGTTGCGCGGCGGCCAGCACCCCGATGAGCCAGAGCGCGATGATGTTCAGCCATGTACGGATCATGGCCGCCCCTCTAGGGCGCCCCGTCGCGCGAGGACACGTAAAACTTATGCGCGGGGGGCGTATCCACGAACAGATCCCTCTCTCTTAGAGAGAGGGAGGGGCCCGCCGCCGTAGGCGGTGGGAGGGTGAGTGGTTACGGTCTAGCCGATCGGAGCGCGGCCAGGATATCCTCGGCGGTCCCGCCGGGATCGGTCAGCACCTGCTCGTTGTGGAACCTCAGGACGACGTACCCGAGCTGCTCCAAACTGGTGGTGCGATACTCGTCGTAGTCTTCGCGGCCCTCATGAGCGGCGCCGTCCAGCTCCACGATCAGTTTGCGAGCCTCGCAGATGAAGTCTGCGAAATAGCGGTCGATCGCAATCTGCCGCATGAACTTGAAGCCGGCGAGGCGACGGTTGCGGACGAGGGCCCAGAGCGTCTTTTCCGCCAAGGTCTGGCGCTGGCGAAGGCGACGGGCGTAGGCGGTCCTGTCCATACCCAAAGCCTCGGCACGGCCGTCCTGCGTTCTCAAGCAGAGGAATTGGGATTTTCCTGTGATCGGCGAAACCACTCACCCTCCCACCGCTTCGCGGCGGGCCCCTCCCTCTCTCTAAGAGAGAGGGGTTTCCTGGGGCCGCTCACGCCTTCCACTACCCGACCGTCGTCGCCAGCCGGCCCGTGCGGCCGTCCGACAGCGGCACGGTCTCCCACTGCAGCAGGCCCGGCCGGATCGGGATGTCGTCATGGCCGTTCGAGCCGGTCTCGAAGCGCAGCTGCTGATAAGACCGCTCGAACCAGCCGCCGTCGGCCAGAGCCGCTTGGGCAGCCACGACGCCGGGGCTGGCGAAGCGCCACAGCGAGGTTCCCAGCATCTCGGACGCATCCACCGCCCAGGTCGCCGCCCGCGGGCGCGAGACGGCCAGCAGCTGATGGGTGGCGTCGCAGACCAGGTGCACCGGCATCGTCGAGGTCTCGACCAGGCGCTTGAGGGCCGAGTCCCCGCGATGGCCGGCCTGGGCCGCGATCAGGGCGACGATGCGCGCGCGATGGGCCTCGTCGGGCTCCTGCGCGCCGCTTTCCCAGCGCGACACGGTCGCCTGCGACACCGCCAGCAGCTCGGCCAGATGGCCCTGCTTAACGGCGTTGAGGCGCCGGAACCTGCGCAGGGCCCGGCCGACGGGAAGGTCGTGCAGCATGCCCCCAGGGTAACTCCACGCCCGCGCGGAGGCTAGCCGCCCCGCGCCCGCCGCCACTTCCACAGACGCAGCAACACGCCCGGCGCGGCCAGCACCGGGTGGCGCTCGCGCCAGGGGGTCAGCTCGACCTTGAAGCCGGTGTGGCGCTCGATCTTCCAGGCGGCGTAGCGGGCCGCGCCCTGGAAGGTGAAGGCCGCCTTGATCAGCCGGGCGACGTTCAACGCCTTGCCGAGATTGCGACGGAGCCGCCAGGCGCTCTTCAGGCGCTTGCGCTCGATGGCCGACATCTCCGGGACGGGCCGCCCCTCGCCGTCGAGCCGCCCGTCGTCGGCCCAGCAGGCCGGCAGCAGGCGCTGGTAGTGGCCGGGGTCGAAAGCCAGGATCGAGGCCTCGCGGCCCGACTTCTCGACCCGGAACTCGGCGGCGTAGGTCTCCTGGAACAGCGCCGTCCAATAGGCCTCCGGCGTGCCCTCCTCCGGCCCAAGGGCCGTGGCGAAGCGGGCGGCGGTGCGGGCGGCGCGGCGCACGGCCTCGATCACCGTCTCGCGGGCGGCGGCGTCCACCGCCCAGACCAGTCCCGACGGTTGCACGAAGCGGGTCCACAGGGTGGTGTCGATCCCCCGCCCCTTCACGGCCTGGGCGAAGCGCGACAGGGTCATGGAGGCGACCTTGGCCCGCAGGGTCAGGCCGTCATGCTCCAGCTCGTGATAGCTGACGTCGGGCCACAGGATGCGGGTGGCCACGCCGCGCAGGCCGCGCGGCGGCCGCTGCGTCAGGACGTAGAAATCCAGCACGCCCGAAAGGTCGCCGGTGCGCAGGATCGAGCCGTAGAACAGCACCGCCTGGGCGCTGGGGAACAGGCCCGTCAGATGCTCGGCGAAGGCGCGGATCGGCGCGGGGATCGGCTGGTCGAGTTCGGCCTCGACCAGCGGCCGGACCGCGCTCATCCGACCACGAACCGCAGCGGCGCGCCCAGGGCCACGGCGATCTTGCCGCCCTCGAACACCTCGCCGTCGAGCACGAAGTCGAACTGGCCCGAAGCGTACAGCGCCGCCGGGTCGCGACGACGGTAGCCTCGCGCCTCGAGGGTCGGCTTGGGCTTGCCCGACAGCACGGTCGGCAGCATGCGCAGCAGGCGCCTGGGGGGCGCATCCACGTCCAGCACCTTCAGCCCCTCGCGTGGCGGACCGAACGGCTTGAGGCCGAACGGCAGGCGCTTGAGGGCCGTAGCCAGCAGTACGAAGCGCTCTCCGGCCGGCTGGGCCTCGCCGTCGATGGCCACCTTGACCGCCACACCCTGCCGCCACTGGTCGCGCGCCCCGCCGAACAGGGCGCCGATCGCGGCCCCGGCCAGGGTCACCGCCACCGAAAGGCTCTGGAACACGCCCATGCGGTTGACGCGCTTGGACAGGGCCGTGGCCCGCACCAGCGCGCCCAGGCCGAAGAAGAAGCCCCGCAGCGGCGGACGGCCGTCGGCGAAGCGCACCTCCAGCGGGGCGCGGATCTTGACCCGCGGTTCGGGCTGGGCGGCGGCGGCCAGCGCCTCTTCCAGCCGCCAGTCGCGCGGCGCGCCCAGATCGATGGCCAGGACGTTGGTCTTGCCCGACGGCACCACCGCCAGCATCGGCATGTCGTCGCCGAAGGTCGCCGGCGTCAGGCCAAGCACGTCGCGCACCGTGCCGTCGCCGCCGTCGATGACCAGCAGGTCGATCTTTTCGTCGGCGAAGCGGGCCAGTTCCTCGGACAGCGCCTCGCGCGTCGCCGGCTCGACCACGCGCACGCCCTCGGGCGTCGGCGCATGCACCCGCCCCTGGTTAGCGTGGCTGCGCGGATTGCGGACGACGCCGACGCGCATCACCGCGACAGCCAGCTCTGGATCGAGCCCTTCGGGGCGGCGAAGCCCTGCAGGATCTGGACGGCGTGGACGACGAAGCAGATCGCCGTCCAGGCGGCCACCAGCACGAAACCGATGTCCGGACGGCCGACCAGAGCCGTGGCGGTCAGCAGGATGAGATTGGGGTTACGGCGGGCGGTGATCAGCCGGAAGAAGCTGTCGAACGGCCGCCAGGCGTGCATCTCCAGCTTGAAGAGGGACAGGAAGATCCCCTCCTCCACCCGCTGGGCCACGTAGCCGCCGACGACGATGGCCAGCAGCCACGGCGCCCAAGGTATCGACAGGCCCACGGCGAACACGCCGACATACCAGGCCCACCACCAGAACGGCGGGTGCACCAGGTCGATGCCATGGTCGAAGACGTTGCCCCACTTGGACGAGGTCAGGGTCACCCGGGCCAGCTTGCCGTCGACCGTGTCGAGGAAGGTCATGATCCAGGCGCAGACCAGGCCCCAGCCGAACTGTCCGCGCCAGAACAGCACGAAGGCGGCGATGGTCAGCAGGAAGCCGATGAAGGTCACCTGGTTGGGCGTCATCTTGGCCAGGGCGCACCAGCGGGTGACGATCCGCGCCGGGGTCGGCCAGACGTACTTGGTGACCAGATCGGTGACGCCCTTGTACGAGCCCTGAAACAGGCGCTTTTCGACCGCGCGGACGGTGTCCTTGTCGAGGCGCTCCAGCACCGGCGGCTCGCGCTTGCGCAAGGCGCTGTTGTAGGCCGAGCCCACTTCCAGCGCGGTCAGGCGGACAAAGCGCGGATCGACGCTCGACGGATCATCGCCGGCCGCCAGGGCCGCGACGGCCGCTTGCGCGACCTCGGCCGGAGCATTGACCGCCACGGCCGCGCCCGCGTCGTCGACCAGCACGGCCCAGGGTCGTCCGGCCAGGGCCTTGATCAGCGACTCGTCGAACACCCAGCCGGCGTGGACAGCCACGACGTCGCCCTCTCCGGCGCCCTCGGAAAGTCCGATCCGACGATAGATGCGCGACAGCCGCTCGCCCGAGGTCATGCCCCAGATGCGTCCCTGGCTCTCGCCCACCGTCACGGCGCGCGAACCTGCCGGATTGATTTCACCCGTCACCGGAACTTAAACCCCTTGAAAGCCGAGGCGATTGATAAGCAGCTTCGTCGCAATTCGCCACAATCGCACCGGCCGCTCTTGTCGATATTCCGCCTCGCCCATCTTTCCGACCCTCACCTGCCGCCGCCGCCCGGCGCCTTTCGCCTGCGTGACATCGCGTCAAAGCGCCTGCTGAGCCGGATCGCCTGGCGCCGCAAGCGCAAGGTCCACCGGCCCGAAGTGCTGGCCGCCCTGGTCGCCGACCTCGCGGCCCACGCCCCCGACCATGTGGCGATCACCGGCGATTTGACCAACTTCGCCTCGGAAGCCGAAGTCGACGCCGCCACGCGCTGGCTAAGATCGCTGGGTCCGGCCGAGACCGTCACCGTCAGCCCCGGCAACCACGACGCCCTGGTCGGCGAGAGCGCCCAAGGCCGCTTCGCCCCATGGACCGCCTGGCTGGGCGACGACGAGGAGGCTGCCTTCCCGCAGGTGCGGCTGCGCGGCCCCGTAGCCCTGTTCAACCTGTGCTCGGCCGTGCCGACCGCCCCGCACCTGGCCACCGGCCGCCTGGGTGCGGAGCAGCTGAAAAAACTCGACGCCCTGCTGGCCGACCCGGCCTATGGCGACCGCTTCAAGGTGGTGCTGCTGCACCATCCGCCCAACGCCGGGGCGGTGTCGTCGCGCAAGGCGCTCGAAGACCAGGCCGACCTGCGCGCCGTCCTGGCCCGGCGCGGCGCCGACCTCGTGCTGCACGGCCACGCCCATGAGTCGCTGACGGCCAGCGTGCCCGGCCCCGACGGCAAGGCCATCCCGGTGCTGGGCGTGCCGTCCGCCTCGGCCTGGAGCGGCGGCCACTCGCCGGCGCGCTGGCACGCGCTGGAGATCGAGGAGCGCGACGGCGGCTTCTCGCTGCGGGTGATCGCGCGGGGGCTCGATCCGGAAACCGGCGGGATTCGGGAGCTGGGGCGGTATTCGCTGGTTTAGCCAAGACCCTCCCCCTGAAGGGGGAGGTGTCGGCGAAGCCGACGGAGGGGGATGTGGCCTGTCAGCCAGCAACGCCGCGACGCCAGCAGGGACTTCCCCCTCCGGCCCTTCGGGCCACCTCCCCCTTCTGGGGGAGGATCTGAAGCCCCCTACTTCCCGTAGCGCATCCGCACCCGGATCGTGTTGTCGCCCGACTTCACGTTGATCCGCGCCGAATCGAACGACGGCACGCCGAAGCGCGACGGAGCGTCGTTGGAGAAGCCATAGCCCTCGGTCGGCACGCCCACCGCGTTGCGGTCGAAGTCCTTGTTGCCGTTGCTGTCGTGATAGACCGCGACCGCATAGATGTCGGCCTTGGGCAGGTTGAAGCAGGCCTCGGTGGTCGGGGCGCTGGCTGGCACCCGCAGGCGCAAGAGCTTGCCGCGCGGTGCCAGGAACCGGCTGGGGTCGGACGGATAGATCGTCACCGTCACCAGCCCTGAGTCGGACTTCAGCTTTCCGACCTCGACCGTCAGCCGAACGCCCGTGTCGCGTCCGACGCAGTCCTGCTTCGCCGTCGCCGGCGCCGCCATTCCCAGCACGCCCAGCAGCGTCCCTAGCGCCGCAAGGCCTGGAAGAACGGTTCGTGCTTCCATGTAAAACGTCGTGTCCCTATTGTCGCCGCGTCGCGATCCGCGTCCGGACTCGCCCGCAGTATCGGTTGCCGCATGCCCAATCCCACAGCCCTCGCGTTCGGCTACCCCCGCTCGAAAGTCGCGGAGACCGATCGCTGGCTGGTCTTGGTCCGTCCCAAGCAGCCGACTTTCGGGTCTCTCGTCCTCGTATGCAAGGAACCCGCTCACGCCTTTTCGGAGTTGAGCCCCGAAGCCTTCGCCGACATGCAGACGGCGATCGCCGGGATCGAACGCGTTTTGAAGTCCAAGGTTGCGTACGAGAAGATCAACTACCTGATGCTGATGATGGTCGACCGCGACGTCCATTTCCACGTGCTGCCCCGCTACGAGGGCGCGCGCGACCACGAGGGGTTAAGCTTCCCTGACGCCGGCTGGCCCGCCGCCCCGGCCCTGGGAACGGCCGTCGCGCTGGACGACGACGCCGTCGCCCGCCTGGCCCAGGACTTCGCCGAGGCGTGGGTCGCCGCGTGAGCCGCAAGAGGAAGAAACCCGATCCGCGGCGGTTGACGGCCCTTGGCCTGATCGACCGCTACCTGCTGCGCCTGCTGTTCTGGCCGCTGGTCGGGTGCCTGGGCCTGACCGTCGTCGCCCTGCTGCTGGAGCGCGTGCTGCGCCTGCTCGACCTGCTGTCGCAGAGCAGCGCCCGCTTCGACTACGTTACCCAGCTGGCCCTCAACCTGGTGCCGCACTATCTGGGCCTGGCCCTGCCGGTGGCCTTCTTCGTGGCCCTGTTCATCGTCATCAGCAAGCTGTCGGACGGCTCGGAGATCGACGCCCTGCTGGCCGGCGGGCAATCCCTTGAACGCGTCGCCGCGCCCTTCGTCTGCATCGGCCTGGCGCTCAGCGTCTTCAGCATCGCCGTGTTCGGCTACGTCCAGCCCTACAGCCGCTACGCCTATCGCGCCGTCATGCACGCGGCCGTCAACGCCGGCTGGAACGGCCGGCTCTCGGGCGGGGCCTTCATCGACGACGACGGCTCGCTGATGACCGCCGACAGCGCCGACCTGGCCGGCCAGACCCTGACCCGCGTCTTCATCCGCCGTCCCGACGCGGCCGGCCACGAAGAGCTGATCACCGCCGCCAGCGCCACCCTGCAGGTCGCCGCCGACGGCAAGACCGTGACCATGCGCCTGAGGTCGGGCCGCCGCATCGGCAGCGACGCCCGCGGCAACTACCGCAGCCTGGCCTTCGACGACCTGACCACCCAGGCCCCGCTGAAGGCGGCCGCCGGGCTGCTGCGCGCCAGAGGCGGCGACGAGCGCGAACTGACCCTGATCGAGCTGACCCGCCAGGCCAATTCACCGAACCCGGTCGTGCCCAAGGCCACCCTGTGGGCCGAGTTCTACGGCCGCCTGGCGCGCGCCGCCTTCCTGCCGTTCCTGCCGCTGCTGGCCTTCCCGCTGGGCCTGGCCGCCAAGCGCGGCAACCGCGCGCCGGGCCTGCTGCTGGCCGGGGTGCTGCTGCTGGCCTTCCAGCACAGCCTGCTGCTGGGCCAGAGCCTGGCCGAGTCCGGCCGTCTTGCCCCCATCCCCGCCGTCGGCGCGCCGTTCCTGGTGTTCACCGGCCTGGCCGTCTGGCTGTTCGTCGGCAGCCGCACGCGCCCCGGCGACACGCCGATCTCGCGCCTCGTCCTGGCCATGAGCGCCTGGTTCCGCCGCGTACTGAGAGCCTTCCAGCGCAAGGAGCGCGCCGCATGAAGCTGCCGCTCTACGTCCTGCGCACAGTCGCCACCCGGGTGCTCGGCGCGATCCTGATCCTGATGGCCATCCTGCAGATCCTCGACCTGCTGGAAGTCACCACCGACATCCTCGACCGCGGCCTGGGCGTCGCCGGGGTGTTCTATTACGCCGCCCTGCGCGCCCCGCGCCTGTTCGAGCAGGTCGCGCCGCTGGGCGTGCTGGCCGGCGGCCTGTTCGCCTTCTCGCAACTGGCCCGCGAGAACGCCGTGGTCGCCATGCGCGCCAGCGGGATCTCCGGCTACCGCATCGTGCTGATGGCCGTGCCGGTGGCGATCGCCGTGCTGTCCCTCGACGCCCTGTGCGCCCAGGTGATCTCGCCGCGCACCGACCCGACGCTCAGCGCCTGGTGGGCCGCCACCACCCCGGTCGCCGAGCGCAAGCCCCCGACCGCCCGCACCTTCCGCGCCGGCGAGGACCTGGTCACCGCCAAGGAAGCCCTGGCCGACGGCGCGGAGCTGCGCGACCTGACCATCTATCGCCGCGACAAGTCCGGCGCCCTGACCGAGCGGGTCGTGGCCCCGGTCGCCAGTTTCCAGAAGGGTGCCTGGCGACTGGAGAAGCCCGTCACCACCCGCTTCATCGGCGATCGCGTGGAACCCATGGTCGCCGCTTCGGCCACCTGGCCCACGGCCCTGCGCCCCGCCGACGTGCAGGCCTTGTTCGCCGACGCCCCCGCCCCGTCGGCCGCCTCGGCCCGCCGGGCGCTGGAGAACGGCGGCTCGGACCGGCCGCAGAGCTTCTACGCCACCCGCCTGCAGACGGCCTTCTCCGGACCGCTGGCGGCCCTGGTCATGCTGCTGCTCAGCGCCCCTGTCGCCTGGGCCAATTTCCGCAGCGGCCAGGGCGCGATCCTGCTGACCTCGGGCCTGGCCGCCGGCCTCGTCTATCTGGTCGCCGACGGCCTGCTGTCGGCATTGGGCGAGTCCGGCTCGCTGTCGCCGATCCTGGCCGCCTGGGCCGCCCCCGCCGTCTTCACCGCCCTCGCGGTGCGCGCCTTCGTATCCCTGGAGGGATGATGCCTTTCGATTCCGCGGCCGAGGCGATCTCGGTCCTGCCCGTGCGCACGCCTGAAGAGCTGAAGCGCTTCATCGCCCTGCCCGCCCGCCTCAATGCAAAAGATCGAAGCTGGATCACGCCGCTGTTCCTGGAGCGGACCGAAGCCCTGTCGCCCAAGACCAACCCGTTCTTCGCCCACGCCCAGGTGCAGCTGTTCCTGGCCGTGCGCGGCGGTCGCGACGTGGGCCGGATCAGCGCCCAGATCGACGAGCTGACGCCGCAGAAGGTCCCCGGGCGCCTCGATGGTCACTTCGGTCTGATCGCCGCCGAAGACGACTCAGACGTCTTCGCCGCCCTGTTCGCGGCCGCCGAGTCCTGGCTGCGCGAGCGCGGCCGCACCCACGTGATGGGTCCGTTCAACCTGTCGATCAACGAGGAGGTCGGCCTGCTGGTCGACGGCTTCGACACCCCGCCGATGGTGATGATGGGCCATGATCCGGCCTATGCCGGGGCCCGCGTCGAGCAGCAGGGCTACGCCAAGGCCAAGGACGTCTACGCCTATTACGCCCCGATGCAGGCCGACCTGCCGCCGGCCGTGCGCCGCCGCGCCGAGCGCCCGCCGGCCGACGGCGTCGTGCTGCGCCAACTCGACATGAGCCGCTACGACGAGGAGGTCGCCACCCTGACCGACATCCTCAACGACGCCTGGAAGGACAACTGGGGCTTCACCCCCACCACCGAGGCCGAGACCGCCCAGTTGGCCAAGGCCCTCAAGGCCGTGATCGACAAGCGCCTGACCTGGTTCGCCGAGATCGACGGCGAGGCGGCCGGCTTCCTGGTGTTCCTGCCCAACGTCAACGAGGCCATCCGCGATCTTGGCGGCAAGCTGCTGCCGTTCGGCTGGGCCAAGCTGCTGTGGCGACTGAAGGTCAAGCGCGTGAAGTCGGCCCGCATCCCGCTGATGGGCGTGAAGCGCAAGTTCGCCGAGGGCATCCGCGGCCGCATGCTGCCGTTCCAGATGATGCACGCCGGCCGCACCTCGGCCCTGGCGCTGGGCTACGAGCGCTTCGAGATCTCGTGGGTGCTGGAAGAGAACATGCCCATGCGCCGCATCGCCGAGTCCCTGGGCTCGGAAATCTACAAGACCTATCGCGTCTACGAGAAGGCGCTGTGATTCACGGTTTCAAGGCGCTGGTGCTGGCCGGCTCGCGGCCGGGCGAGGTCGACAGCGCCGCGGCCTATGCCGGCGTCTCGCACAAGGGCCTGATCACGCTGGAGGGACGCACCCTGCTGGACCGCGTGCTCGGCGCGGTGCAGGCGGCGGGTGCGCAAGCGGTCGGCGTCTCGACCTCCGACGCGGCCATCGTCTCGGCCCTGCCCGAAGGCGTGCAGGCCATCGCCGCCTCGACCGAAGGCCCCAGCCAGAGCGTGCGCGAGGGCGCCGAGAGCCTGGGCCTTCCGCTGCTGATCACCACGGTCGATCACGCGCTGCTCAAGCCCGAGTGGATCACCCAGTTCCTGGCCGACGCCCCGCAGGGCGCCGACGTCGCCCTGATGCTGGCCCCGGAGGAACGCGTCCGCGCCGCCGCGCCGGACACGAAGCGCACCTATCTGAAGTTTCGCGACGGCCGCTTTTCGGGCTGCAACCTCTTCCTCTTCCGCAGCGAGGCCGCCCTGCCCGCCATCGCCCTCTGGCGCCGCGTCGAGCAGAACCGCAAGCAGCCCTGGAAGATCGCCGCCATGCTCGGCCCGGGCCTGCTGGTCCGCTACCTGCTGGGCCTGCTGACCCTGGACGAAGCCATCGCCCGCCTCGGCGCCCTGGCCGGCGTCAAGGCGGCGGCGGTGCGCGCCGAGGACGGCCTGGCGGCGGTGGACGTCGACAAGCCCGCTGACCTGGATCTGGTGCGGCGGATCGTCGGGGAGACGGCCTGAACGCGAACGGGGGGAACCATGCGCGTCACCATGCGGATATTCTGGGGCTATCCTGACACACAAGCCATCGGCGAGACGGTCGACGCCTTCGCCCCGCTCCTGATCGCCGATTGCGAGACGGCCGCGCCTTTCGCGCACATCGACCAGCTCTGCCTCGGCTTCGGCGTCGACCACCCCGCCTCGTCCACGCGCCACAAGGGCAGCGGCACTCTCTCGAGCGACGACCAGACTTTCATCGCCAGCGCCGGCCTCGACTACGACGCCTGGATCGGCGACAGCTGGCCCGACCGCGTCGAAGCCGTGGCCACGGCGGCCAGGGCCGCTCTGGCCGCCGTCCACAAGACCCGGATCACCCAGGCCGAGCGCGACGCCATGACCGCCGCCATCGACCGCGCGACCCAAGCCCTCAAAGCCTCTCCGCCAGAGAACCCGGCGGCCCTGAAGCCGATCTACGTGCACGCGACGGCCGAGGGTGGGATACAATCCATCGGCTTCAAGCCGCCGCTGGCCGCCATGGCCTCGCTCCTGACGAATCCCCCGGTCGAGGTGCAGCCGGCCGACATCGCCGCCTATCTGGCGCGTTTCAGTCCGGCCGAAGAACCCGTCGCGACGATCAAGCTGCACAAGCGCATCGACAGACGCCTGCACTATCGCGAGGCGTGGGTCGACGGCGAGACGGTGGTCGAGCACTTCGGTCCGTGCGGCGAACGCGGCGAGGTCGTCGAACACCCCGCCGCCGACGCCCGCGCCCAGCGCAAGATCGTGGAGCGCATCGCCGCCACCGCCCGCGCCGATGGTTTCAAGGCGATCACGGAATCGCGGATGGCCGGCCTGTTGGTCAGCATCCCTATCGACGGCATGGGCTCGACCAAAGACCTCGAGCGCCGCCACGCCCTGGAGGATTTCCTCGATGAGGTCACCGGCTGGCTGGGCCTAGGCCATTGCGACGGCGGCTCCAGCGGCTCGGGATCGATGGAAGCCTTCTGCCTGGTGGTCGACTACAGGCTGGCCGCCGAGGTGATCGGCCGCGAACTGGCCGCCTCGCCATTCGCCGATTTCACCATCAGCCGTGAACCACGCTAGCCCCTCGCCACGCTCAACGCCTCGCGCTGGGCGAACACCCGGGTGACCTCGGCCATGTTCTCCTCGCCCCAGGCGCACAGCGGCACGAGCGCCTGCGCGAGGCTGACGCCCAAGGGCGTGAGGCTGTAGTCCACCCGCGGCGGCACTTCCTTGTAGTCGGTGCGCTTCACCAGGCCGTCGGCCTCCAGCTCCTTGAGCTGCTGGATCAGCATCTTGTCGCTGACGTCGCGCACGGCGCGGCGCAGCTCGCCGTAGCGGGTCGGCCCGCCCTGGGCGAGGAAGTAGAGGATCAGCGGCTTCCACTTGCCGGCGACCACCCGCAGCGTGGCGTCGAGGCCGCAGGTGAAGCCCGGCAGCGTCGGGGTGCAGGTCTGAGCCTGCGGCGGGGCGGGGTTCGAAGGGTTCGACGACATTTCTTAGGCACTTACCAAAAGGTGCATACTTGTCGATAGGTGGGTAGGTCGCCAGCTCTGTGCAACCTCATTGAAGGAGCACATCATGAGCAGGCTCAAAGGCAAGACCGCGGTCATCACGGGCGGCGGAACCGGCATCGGACTCGGCGCCGCCAAGCGGTTCGTCGAGGAAGGCGCGTTCGTCTATCTGTTCGGGCGGCGACAGGAGCAGCTCGACGCCGCCGTGGCCCAGCTCGGGTCCTCGGCCCGCGCCGTCAGGGGCTCGGTCACCGACCTTTCCGATCTCGATCGGCTGTACGAGACGGTGAAAGCCGAACGCGGCGGGCTCGACGTCCTGTTCGCCAACGCCGGGACCGGTTCGTTCGCCCCGCTGGGCGAGATCACGCCCGAGCACTACGACCAGATCTTCGACGTCAATGTGAAGGGGCTGGTGTTCACGGTGCAGAAGGCCCTGCCGCTGATGAAGGAAGGCGGGTCGATCATCCTCACCGGCTCCAGCACCGGCGTCATGGGCACGCCGGCCTTCAGCATCTACAGCGCCACCAAGGCGGCCATCCGCAATCTGGCGCGCAGCTGGGCGCAGGACCTGCGCGGCACGGGCGTGCGCGTCAACGTGCTGTCGCCGGGACCGACCCGCACCGAACTGGCGCTCGAGATCGTCGGCGAGGAGGCCTTCGGCGCGCTGGGCGCCATGACCCCGATCGGGCGCCTGGGCGATCCGTCCGAGACGGGCGCGGTGGCCGCCTTCCTGGCCTCGTCGGACAGCAGCTTCATGACCGGCGGCGAGGTCTTCGTCGACGGCGGCCTGGCCCAGGTCTGAGGCCGTCCGCCACATGAGCCCGAGGGCTTCGGCCGCACCGAAGCCCTCGACGCCGCAAGACTCGCCCGACTGGCGAACATCACCTTGAAAACCAAAGGTTTTCGGCGATTTCACTCACAGTAAGCCTTTCCAGGACGCAGCGGCGGGCCTATCTGGCGGGAAACCGTCCGCCCACGGCGTGACGGGGCCGATCCACAGTCTCGTAAGCTTGTCCGTGTTCCAGTCTCTCGTGCGCGCCGCCGCTATCGGCGGTCTTCTGCTGCTGTCCGCCTGCGCCAGCGTCCATATCCCCGCCACGCCGCAGACGGCCTTCGGCCGCAGCGAGACCAGCACCCTCTCCGAAGGCGTCACCTACTGGAGCGAGACGCGCGAGAACCCGCTGCGGCAGGTGTTCCACGTCGTGCGGCTGGACCTGGCCAATCCCAAGGTTCAGCTGTTCGTCTCGCCGCCCAATGACGGAGCCGGCCAGTATCACGCCCGCACCACCTCGGACTTCGTGACCGCCTCGGGCGCCCTGCTGGCCGTCAACGCCAGCTATTTCACGCCCTTCAAGCCCGGCGCGCGCGGCGGCGACGACTTCGTGCCCCACGCCGGCCAGCACGTCGACCCGGTCGGCAAGGTGATCGTCGCCGGCGCCGTCGTCGCCCCGCCGGAGGTTCCGGAGGTCGATCCGCGCGTTAACGCCATCCTCTGCATCCACCCCTCGTTCGTCGAGATCCGCTCGGGCCACACCTGCCGCTGGGACGTGGTCGACGCGGTGGCCGCCGGGCCAGTGCTGCTGGTCGACGGGGCCGAGCAGTCGTTCAAGCACGCGGGGCCGAAATACGCCGCCGACCGCCATCCGCGCACCGCCCTGGGCGTTTCGGCCGACGGCCGCACCGGCTGGCTGGTGGTGGTCGACGGCCGCCAGACCGTGATCAGCGAGGGCGCGACCCTGGCCGAGCTGACCGCCTTCTTCCGCGACCTGGGCGCGGCCGACGCCATCAACCTGGACGGCGGCGGCTCGACCACCCTGGCCGTGGACGACGGCTTTGGCCGCCCGCGCGTGCTGAACTCGCCGATCCACACCGGCGTGCCCGGCCGCGAGCGGCCGGTGGCCAACCAGCTGGGCGTGCGGGTGCTGGACGCCCCCTCCCCCTAGCTCCGCGCCGACAGGAAGCTGGCCGCCACGTTGCTGAGCGGGCCCGGCCAGTCGCCGAACACGATCGAGCCCGACAGCGGGTCGGTCGACACCGACGGGAAGCACAGGTTCAGCCTGAACTGCAGCAGCTCGTCGCTGGTGCTCTGGGCCATGATCGACAACGGAAAGCCGATGGCCGGGGCGTTATCGTAGATGAACAGCAGCCCCGTGAACGGCGAGATCACCGGCGCGGCCGGGTTGGGGAACGACAGCGTCCCCGTCACCGGAAGCACCTCGCACCGCGCGGTGGATGCGGCCTCCGGCGCGGCGCAGGCGGCCGTCAGCAGGTCGGCCTTCTCGTCGGCGACGACCAGGGCCAGTTCATAGTCGAAGCCCACCTGGCCGTCGGCCAGGATGTCGGGCTTGTAGACCGTCAGCTTGAGGGTGGTGGCGTCGGGCATGGCGCGTCCTCGATCCGTGGTCGCGCGACGATTTTGCGCAACCTATGATCGCATTGGCGCATGACACATTCTTGGGAGGAACGACTAAAGCCGCCCCAATGTTGGAGATCGCGCGCCTGCCGAAAGAGCGGGCGCCGCCTCGCCGTTTCAGGCCGGGGTCGCCTCGGCCGCCGTCCAGGCTTCCGCCAGTTCGCGGTTCTTGGGCAGGTCCTCGGGGAAGTCCATCTCGGCCCAGTCCAGGCCCTCGATCGAGCGCACGGCCACGGCGTCGTGGGCGCGGGCGATCTGGTCGATGGCCGACAGGTACCAGCGGCGCAGGCCCTCGGGCGTGCGCAGGGCGCGCTCGACAATGTCGGTGAACAGCGCCGCGCCCTCGGGCTCGAAGCGCAGGAAGCCGATCGACTCCGCGTCGTAGGTGGTGATGGTCTTGCCGATCTCGCGCAAGGCGTCGCCGTCGGTGCGCACCTTCATGTCGTCGGCGTCGTAGCCGCCGGCCTTACGGTCGATGGTGACGGTGATCGGCGCGGACGGCGCCGACAGCAGGCGCTCGGCGATGGCCGGCTCGAACAGGGTGTCGCCGTTCAGCAGCAGGAACGCGCCCTGCATCTCGGCGCGCGCCATCCACACCGAGGCCAGGTTGTCGCTGACGCTGTAGAACGGGTTGAACAGGGTGCGCACGGTCAGGCCCGGCAGGCGCAGCTTGGCCAGCTCGGCCTCGACCAGGTCGGCGGCGAAGCCGGTGACCACGACCACCTCGGTGACGCCGGCGCGGTGCAGGTGGCGGATCTGCCATTCCAGGACAGAGCGGCCCGACAGCTCGACCAGGCACTTGGGCCGGGTGTCGGTCAGCGGCGACAGGCGCTTGCCCTGCCCGGCGCTGAGGATGATGGCTTTGACCGGCGACTGCATGCGGGAAACTCGAACGCGCCGCGCGAGGCGGCGAAGGCGGAACGAAAAGGGCGAGGAAGCGACTCGAAGCGAGCCTTACCAGCGCAAATTGGTCGCGACCATAGCCGCGGCAAGGCCCGACGTCCCGCAAAAGGCCGATTTGCGACAATGTGCGCCGGGGGCGCGGCGCAGGTTCGGTGACTGAAGACCGAGCGGACAGTTTAAAATCCGCCCATCCCCGCGCACGCGGGGACCCAAGCTGACGTTCCGGATGAGGCGTGGCCGTGGTCTCCCCGCCACCTCGGCTTGGATCCCCGCCTGCGCGGGGATGCTCGGAGGAGGTTGAACCTCAGGCGACCTCAGGCTCCGTTACGCCTCGACCGTCGCCCCGACCTTCGCCGCCACCGTCGGATGCAGCCGCTTTTCGATGGCCTCGTCGATGCTGGCGCGGAAATCCGTCATGCCGGCGTTGACCGGCTCGTAGACGGCATAGTCGACCGAGCACGGATCGCCCCCCGTGAACGGCGGATCGGGATGGTACTGGATCGACAGCTGCACCTTCTGGGTCGCCAGGGCGGCCTTGTCGGCCGCGTCCGGCCCGCCGGCCAGGTCGGTCACGATCGTCTGGACCATGAACAGCGACTCGTCGACCGTCGACGAGATGCCGCCGCCGGTGACGCGGTTGCGATCCTTCACCCAGCGCGGGCAGCCGTTGACCACGGTCACCTCGGGGAACAGCTTCAGGCAGTCGATGAAGGCCCAGTGGGTGGTCGCCTGATAGCCGTCCAGCAGGCCGGCCGAGGCCAGGATGAGCCCGCCGGTGCAGACCGAGACCACATAGGTCGCCGTCTTGGCCCGCTCGACCAGGAAGGCCAGCAGATCCTTGTCGCCGATCGTCTCCTGCAGGCCGTTTCCGCCGCCCGGCACGAACAGCATGTCGAGATGCGGGCACGAGTAGAAGTCGTACTCGGCCACCACCTTCAGCGGGCCGGAGGTCTGGATCGGCTGGGTGGTGGCGGCCACCACCGCCACCTGGCTGGTCCGGCCGATCACCGAGGCGTCGAAGAAGCCGAACACCTCGTGCGGGCCGGAGACGTCGAGGATGTCGACGCCCGGATAGAGCACGATGCCCACCGTGAACGGCGGCAGGTCAGGCTGCGGCGGGGCCGCGAGGCGCGCGTCGCTCATTGCGACACCGCCTGGGACACCGCGATGAACGAGGCCACCACCCCGGCCGGCTCGCCGTTGTGCGGCTTGGCGCGCACCACCGTGCCCACCAGCGACGGCACCTGATCCACACCGTCGGGCCAAGTGTAGCCCGGCCAGCAGTGATAGTCGTACTCCCAGCCGGCGGTCGGCGTGCCGTCACGGCCGTAGCCGTTGATCACCAGGGCCTCGGGACCCGTCCCCTCGCGCAGGATGTGGCCCTTGAGGTCCAGCACGTAGCCGCCGCCCATGTCGAGCGTGCCAATGAGCGAGCACCATTCCGGGCTCTCGAACGTGAACACCCCCTCGCCCCAGATCAGGCTGAGCGCGGTCTGGGCGTTTCCGTCCACCAGCTCGGGATTGTTCAGGTAGCTGCGATAGGTCCACTTGCCGTCGAACGTCATCGGGATCCTCCCCTGCTGAAGCGTTGCGTCACCGGGCGCGCCTTCATTGGGTGTGGACGACGATGTCCAGCACCTGCGGCGTGGCGTTGGTCGCGCCGGCGTCGCCATGGTGGGCGTGCGGCCCGGCCGACAGCAGCGGCTTGCCCGACAGGCGCACCACCCGGATGTTCAGGCCCGACGGCGCGGCCGCCGCCAGCGTTCCGCGCGCCTTGGCGAGCTTGGCCAGCGACTGCGACAGCGGGACGGTGAAGGTCACCGGCCGGGTCACCAGGTGACGACCGAACATCGACAGAGTGGTCACGAAACCCGGCGCATCCGGCTCCACCGCCGCCCCTTCGGGCGTGTTGATCACCACCGCCAGGCCGGCGCCGTGCTCGAACGGCGGCAGGTCGATGGTGATCGTGGCCAGCAGGCTGGTTCCCTCGGGCTTGGCGGCCTGGGCCAGGACGGCGGCCGGCACGGCCACGTCGCCGCCCCCCAGGCTGCCGACGCCCGGGGTCTTCAGCTTGGCGGCGTAGCGGGCCGGCGCCGTGGCGGCGGCCTTCAGCTTGGGCGCGCCGAGCTTGGGCACCACGTTCTCGCCGGAGCCGGGCTGGTAGTCGTAATCGAACGCGCCGATCGTCTGGTAGGCCTGGGCCTTCTGCTGTTCGGGCGGCAGCGTCTTGCCGTCGGCGTCGGTGAAGAACAGGAACGGCTCGGTCTGCCAGCGCACCAGGTCGCCCTTGGGGTCGACATAGCTCGGGTTGTTGGCCGGCAGGGTGGGATAGCCGAAGGCTTGCTGCTTGCGCGTCCAGACGTCCCAGATGCGGTCGATATTGGCGTGGTGCAGGAAGAACAGCGGGTCCACCGGCGACAGGTTCGACTGCATGAAGCCGCCCTTGTCGGTCGTGTTGCCGTCGTCGTCGGTCCAGATGCCGCCGACGCAGTTGTGCACCTTGTTGTGCGGCTGACCTTCCATCACCCCGAAGCCGGTGATGCTGCTGTGGTAGTTCGACTTGGAACTGGCGAAGCCGATGAAGTCGCGCGGCGACAGGGCGTCGTTCAGCATCCACGACGAGACGGCGTTGTTGGTGATGGTGTCGAAGCCGGGGTTCTGCGGAGTCGAGCCGCGCGCATTGGGCGGCGCGAAGAACATCGGCCCGCCCTTGGGCCCGATATCGAACAACAGGTCGGCCGGGAAACGCAGACCGCGGATCAGAAGCTGCTGGTTCTGCGCCGAGGTCAGGCCGTTCCAGAACGTCTCCAGCACCGGGCCGAAAGCCTTGTTGAAGGCGTCCAGGCTCTGGATGTAGGCGGCGTTGTTGGGGTTCAGAACGCCCTCGAACATCGCCGCCGGCACCTTCGGATCGGCGGTCCAGTCCCAGTAGGGGAAGGCGAAGTCGGGATCGCCGCTGATCTTGCGCACGGTCTGCTCGAACAGGCCGACATAGCCGCGGTGCCAGACCACGAACCACCAGTTGCCGTGCGGGCAGTCGACCGTGTGGGTCAGGGCGTGGTTGTACCAGTTGTTCGGATGTTCCGGCGGCAGGCCCAGCATGATCTCGATGGCCTTGGCGTAGCTCTGCAACGCCTTCTGGCCCTGCGGGCTGCTGACGTTCCAGCGCCGCCAGCGGGTCTTGGTCGGGGCGGCCGGCTGGGCCTGGCCCTGCCCCGCCGCCAGCAGACCGAGCGCGGCCGCCGCGCCGCTCGCCATCAAGGCGCGGCGCGAGGGCGACAGGGACGAATGCGGACCGGCCGCGGGATCGTGGGTCATGGAAGGGCTCTCGGAATTTGATGGCGAACGACGGCCTCCGGCGCGCTCATCGCGCCGGAGGCCGGAAGGCTCGAAACTCAGTGGTGGCCGTGCGAGACGCCGCCGGCGCCGTCGGGCAGCACGATCTGGACGTTCTGCATCATGCCCTGGTCCTCATGGTCCAGGATGTGGCAGTGCAGGACGTACTCGCCGATGTAGCGCTGGTAACGTGTACGGACGATCAGGGTGTAGGGCAGGTACGGCCCGTTCTCGACCTTCTGGGCGCTCTTGACCCACAGGGTGTCCTTCCAGACGCCCTTCAGGCCGGGGTACTGCGGGTCCACGCCGTCGAGGCCGAAGTCATCGACCGCCCCCGGGGCGCTGACGTCCTTGCCGGTCGGATCCAGGATCTTGACGATCTGGAACGGGTTCACGTGGATGTGGAACGGGTGGCTGACGAACTCGGAACGCAGTTCCCACTCCTGGGCCGTGCCCAGCACCAGGGTGCGGTCGATCCGGTCCGGCGAATAGGGCCGCGGCGCATAGTCCTGCGAGCCGACCTCGAACTGCACCGGCATGTTGGTGTTCTGGCCGGGAATGGCGATGTTGAAGAGCACCTTCTCGGTCTTGGAGCCCTTGATCTCGGCGTCGGTGATCGTCGGGTGCGGCACGAAGCGGGTCAGCTTCAGCCCGTCCTTGAGGTCGGCCACGACGCTGGCGCGCACGTCGGTCGGCATCTGGACGCTGGCCGCGGCGACCAGTTCGGCGGTCACGAAGGCCGGGATGTCCTTGACCTCCTGGCCCGGAGCGACAGCCACCTTGCCCAGCAGGCGGGTGCCGACGGCCTCGCCGTTGACCGTGCCGGCGGTCGAGGTCTGCGCGTCGAGCATGCAGTAGTTCCCCGCCTTGGGGAAAACCACCAGCAGGTCGTTGCGGTAGCCCGGCTGCAGGGTGACGACCGTGGTCTTGCGGGCCTGGGCGTCGGTCAGGCCGTCGTCGGCGACGATGTAGACCGGAACCGGCTCGCCGACGCAGTAGGTCTGCTGGAACTTGGGACCGTCGGCGGCGGCCAGGCGGTCCAGGGCCGCGGCCCCGCCGTCGGCCATCTTCACGAACTGCAGCGAGATGGTGTCGCGCACCCCGGCGTGGATCATCCGCCAGCGGGCCAGCTCGCCCTGCTTGGCCGGCAGGGTGGCCAGCACCTGGCCGTTGATGCTGGTGTAGCGGCCCGACTGCTCCCAGCTGCCCGGCCCGAAGCCGTTGCCGTTGGCGTCGCTGTAGAACTCGATGACGCCGGTGTCGCCCGGATCGCAGACCCACTCGATCACATTGCCCTGGGCGTCGGTCTTGACCTTGATGTTCCCCTGGGCGTCCAGGCAGGCGTACTGGATCTGCTGGAACACCAGCAGCTTCTCGGGGATCGGCGAGCGGCCCTTGTAGAGCAGGGTGTCGAGATCGCCGTTGGTGGTCGGGGTCGGCTTGCGGTCGCCCTTGATGATCAGGGCCCCGGCCATGCCGCTGGAGACCTGCAGCGCCGTCGAGCCGTGGCGGTGGGTGTGGTACCAGAAGGTGCCGGCCGGATGGTCGCGCGGGATGTTGTATTCGTACTCGAACTGCACCCCGGGATTGATCGACAGCAGCACGTTGTCGCTATTGCCGGTCGGGCTGACCCACAGGCCGTGACTGTGCAGGTTGGTGCCGTTGTAGCAGTGCGGCACGTTGACCAGCCAGTTGGGGTCGGTGCAGCTGGGATCGGCGGGCAGCTTGTTGTCCAGCGCCACCCGCACCGTGTCGCCGGGCCGAACCTGGATGGTCGGCGCCACATAGGGCGTGGTCGCCGAGACGTCGGTGCCGTTGTAGCTGCGCAGGTGGACCTTGTCGTTGCGCCCGTTGGCCGGGTTGTAGAGCTGGCCGTCGGTGTAGACGACGTTGAGGTTCAGCCGCCGGTCGCCGGTCTCGGCCGTGCTGGCCGGGGCGATGACGTAGCTCTTGTCTTTCGAGGCGGTGCCGGTCAGGGCCAGCGGCTCGGGCGGCTTGGCCGCGCCCAGTTCCTTCGAGGGCAGCGGCGCGCCCAGCACCCGCGGATCATCGACGACCCGGTCCTGCGCCGCCGCGCTCGCGGCCTGCAGCGCCACGACGGCCAACGCCGCCCCCGTCGCCAGAGCCAGACGTCGTCCACGCACAGTCCAGCGCCCGTGAGCATAGCCCATCGCAGCCTCCCCGATCCTTCAACCCCTGGGAGAACTGTACTCTTGCGTCGATAAACTTGAAGTCACAATTTTTGTGCGCTTTCGCACAGGTTTAGAAGCCTAGCGCCAGGCGTAGTTGAAGCTGACGCTGATCCTCTGTTCCTCGGCCTGGTTGGGCGTCACCTCGTGCCGCAGCCAGCTTTCCCACATCAGGATCGTGCCGGGCTCGGGCTGCACATAGACGAAGGGCTGCAAGGTCTCGGGCGCGTCGTCCTGGCGGGTCGGCGCGGCCATCATCATCGGCAGGCGCGGATCCTCGAACTTCAGCGCCGAGGCGCCCTCCGGAATGGTCACGTAGACCGTGCCGGAGATCACGCTGTGGGGATGGATGTGGCCGGTGTGCTGGCCGCCCGGATCCAGGATGTTGATCCAGAAGCTGTCCATCACCAGCTTGCCGCCGGCCAGGTCGAAGCGCAGCTCCTTGGCGAAGGCGGCCGCGTGCTTGTCGAGCTTCTTCTTGAGGTCGGCGAACAGGCTGTCGCGCTGGGCCAGGTCGTCGAGCGAGGCGTAGGAGGTATAGCCCAGATAGCCCTTGCGCTCGGCCCAGGCCTGGCCGGCCTCGTCATCCTCGGCCACGGCGATGCAGGCGTCGTGCAGCTCGTCGATGAAGGTCTCGAAGCCCTTCTCGCCGGCGAGGCTTGCTTCATAGAGCGGGGTGACGAAGAGGGAGCGCGTGGTCATGGGCGGCGTCATACAGGCGCCCTGCGTTGACGACAAACCGCGAATAGAACATCATGTGAACATGACCGTGAGCATCACTCTTCCCGCCGAGCTCGCCGCCCGCCTGAAGGCCGCCGCCGAAGCCGAGGGCAAGGATGTCGATACCTATGCGATCGACGCCCTTCACGTGATGTCCGATCAGGACTGGGGTTATACCGACGACGACGCCTACTGGCAGGAACTGCGCGCCCATTCAGACCAGACGTTGCGCGAAGGCGGCATCCCCTTCGAGGACGTCCAGCGCTGGGTCGCCTCCTGGGACACCGAAAACGAACTCCCCCCGCCTGACCCCAAGGTCAAAACACCGGGATGAAGTCGGTTGTTTTCGATCCTCGCGCCAAGCGAGACCTCATCAAGCTGCGTCGATGGCTTGTGAACCGAGCCCCTTTGGCGGCTGATCGCGCAATCGACATCATCATGAAAAGCGCGGGTTCTCTCACCGAGCATCCGAACCGTGGTCGCAGCAAAGGTCACGGCATGCGCGAGCTCTATGTCCCCTTCGGCGCGCACGCTTACGTTCTTCAGTATCGGGTTCAAGGCGACGTCATTCTCATCGCGCGCATCCGACACAGCCTCGAACGTCGCTGAACCCGCCGGACTCGCCTATATCTGCCTCGTGACCGACACCACCACCGACACCGACGCCTCCCCTCGCCTCGCCGGCGCCGCCCTGATCAAGGACGAGGTCACGCGCCTGCCCGACAGTCCGGGCGTCTACCGCATGATCGGCGACGGCGGCGAGGTGCTGTACGTCGGCAAGGCGAAAAGCCTGAAGAAGCGCGTGGTGCAGTACGCGCAAGGGCGCTTCCACACCAACCGCATCGCCCACATGGTCGACGCCACGCGGGCCATGGAGTTCGTCACCACCCGCACCGAAGCCGACGCCCTGCTGCTCGAGATCAACCTGATCAAGCAGTTGAAGCCGCGCTTCAACGTGCTGCTGCGCGACGACAAGAGCTTTCCCGAGATCCTCATCCGCCGCGACCACGACGCCGCCCAGCTGCGCAAGCACCGCGGCGCCCACACCATCAAGGGCGACTATTTCGGACCGTTCGCCAGCGCCTGGGCGGTGAACCGCACGCTCAACACCCTGCAGAAGGCGTTTCTCCTCCGCTCGTGCAGCGACAGCGTCTACGAGACACGCGACCGGCCCTGCATGCTGCACCAGATCAAGCGCTGCGCCGCCCCCTGCACGGGCCTGGTCAGCCTGGAGGACTACGGCGCCCTGGTCGACCAGGCAGAGGCTTTCCTGAGGGGGAAGTCGCGCGCCGTCATGGCGTCCATGGCCAAGCAGATGGAAGAAGCCGCCGAGGACCTGGAGTTCGAACGCGCCGCCAGGCTTCGCGACCGCATCCGCGCCCTGGCCGCCGTCGCCCAGGAAAGCCAGATCAACCCCGAGACCGTCGACGAGGCCGACGTCGTCGCCCTGCACGTCGAGGGCGGCCAGGCCTGCGTGCAGGTGTTCTTCTTCCGGGCCGGCCAGAACTGGGGCAACCACGCCTACTTCCCGCGGATCACCGGCGCGGCCGAGGACGAAGAGGAAGGCGCCACCGAGGAGCAGCGGATCATCACTGCGTTCCTGGGCCAGTTCTACGACGACAAGCCGATCCCGCGCCTGATCCTGGCCAATGTCCAGCCGGCCGAGGTCGAGCTGCTGAGCGAGGCCTTCGCCCTGAAGAGCGGCCGCAAGGTCGAGATCGCCGTGCCCAAGCGCGGCGAGAAGGCCGACCTGGTCGGCCACGCCCTGACCAACGCCAAGGAGGCCCTGGGCCGCCGCATGGCCGAGGGCAGCGCCCAGACCAAGCTGCTGGCCGGCGTCGCCGAGGCCTTCAAGCTGGACGCCCCGCCCGAGCGGATCGAGGTCTACGACAACAGCCACATCCAGGGCACCAACGCCGTGGGCGGCATGATCGTGGCCGGGCCGGAAGGCTTCATGAAGGGCCAGTACCGCAAGTTCAACATCAAGAGCACCGAGCTCACGCCCGGCGACGACTACGGCATGATGAAGGAGGTGCTGAAGCGTCGCTTCGCCCGCCTGGTCAAGGAAGAGGAAGAAGGCGACGACGCCAACCGTCCCGACCTCGTCCTGGTCGACGGCGGCCAGGGCCAGCTCGACGCGGCGCTCGAGATCATGGCCGATCTCGGGGTCGACGACATCCCCGTGGTCGGCGTCGCCAAGGGGCCGGACCGCGACGCGGGCCTGGAGCGGTTCTTCATCCCCGGCCAGACGCCGTTCATGCTCGAGCCCAAGTCGCCGGTGCTGTACTACCTCCAGCGCCTGCGCGACGAGGCCCACCGCTTCGCCATCGGGGCCCACCGCACCCGCCGCAGCATGGACCTGAAGAAGAACCCGCTCGACGAGATCGAGGGCGTTGGTCCCGGCCGCAAGAAGGCCCTGCTGCACGCCTTCGGCTCGGCCAAGGGCGTGGGCCGGGCCAGCGTCGAGGACCTGGTGAAGGTCGATGGCGTCAGCCAGGCCCTGGCCGAGCGCATCCACGCCTTCTTCCGCAAGAGCTGATCCCCCTCTCCCCGACGACGCCGCCCAAAACGACCCTGGGCGGCGATTGACAACACCGTTAGCCGAGAACAACCTCCGGCCGCTCTGGACATGTCTGCAACCTGACATGCGGCGCGCGCCGGGCGCGCCGCCCGGAGCCGCTTTGGGGGAAACATCGCCATGACCAGTCTGCCGTTCCTGCGGGGCCGCGGCTTCGCGCGCCCGCTCGCCGACGCCTGCGCCGACACCGCCGCGCCCGTGCCGGTTCCGCGCTCGAAGTCGGTGATCCACCTGCCCGCCGACCACTACCTGCACCGCGACGCGCCGACCGAATGGTGGTGGCACATCGGCACGCTGAAGGCCGGCGACCGGGTGTTCGGCTTCGAGATCAACGCCGCGTCATTCGCCGGCCGCGCGCCGTCCTTCGGCTTCTCGCAGATCATGCTGACCGACGTGCAGAACCAGAAGCACTACCAGGCCACCACGGTCTACAACACGCCCGCCGGCTATGATCCGGCGAACTGGGCCGAGCACGACGTCGCCCGCGACTGGCATGTGGGCCTGGGCAAGGCCGGCAGCCTGTTCACCGCCGTCAAGGTGACCAACCCCGGCTCCGGCTACGATCCGGCCCACACGGTGGTGACGGTGTCGGGCGGCGGCGGCTCGCAGGCCGTGGCCTATCCGGTCATCGTCGGCGGCATGATCGCCTCGATCCAGGTCGCCAACCTCGGCCGCGGCTACACCTCGCTTCCCGACATCACCATCACCGACCCCAGCGGCGCCGGTTCGGGCGCGACGGCCAAGGCCGTCCACACCTTCATCACCATGGACGCGGCCTGGGGCGATCCGACCCAGAACATGGCCGTGGTCACCAAGCTGACCGACGACGCCACCGGAACCGAGGTGGTCTTCGACCTGACCATGTCGCAGAAGGGCGACCCCTTCCTGGTCTGGGGCACGGGCGTCAGCCAGGTCCTGCCGCCGGCCTGGGGCTCGCACCTGCAGACCGGCAACTACTACTACTCGCTGACCAACGTCGCGGCCGCCGGCACGATCACCATCGACGGCGAGGTGTTCGAGGTCACGGGCAAGACCTGGATGGACCACGAATACGGCTTCTTCGGCTCGGCCGCCAACCCGGTGAAGTGGCACCTGCAGAACGCCCAGCTCGACAACGGCTGGTCGCTGTCTAACCACTACGTGCTCTACGGCCCCAACAAGCCGCCCAAGCCGGGCGAGCCCGTGCCCTGCGAGGTCACCCTGCAGGACCCGGAAGGCCAGATGTACCTGGTGTCGGGCGTCATGATCGCCGATCGGCCCTGGATCAGTCCGCACTCGAAGACCCAATACTATCTCGACTACCAGCTCGACATCGCCAGCTTCGACGCGGTGCTGAACTTCAAGGCCCTGGTTCCCGACCAGGAGTTCCCGCTGCTGCCCGCCGGTTCGATCTACGAAGGCATCGCCTCGGCCGAGGGCACCTTCCAGGGCAAGCCGACCTCCGGGACCGGCTGGATCGAACAGGCGCTCTGAACCTTCACCGGGGATGACGAACGCATGGTTGCAAGCTTAGCTTGCAGCCATGTCCCTGGCCGACGATTCCGCTTCCTCCTCGCCGCTCCGCTCCCGCTGGACGCACCAGGGCAATCACGACTGGACGGGCACCGGTCCCGGCGGCGAGACCTTGGGCTTTTGCGGCGCGCGTTCGGGCCTGTTCGACGGCCAGCGCAACAGCATGCGCCTGTCCAACACCCTGTCGGCCTATCGCCGGGGTCTGCGCCACAGCAGGCTGTTCGCCGAGACCGGCTTCGACCGCCTGGCCAAGCGGATCGGCTACGCCGCCGAACACCAGACCGGCGATCCCGACTTCGACGCCCGCGTCTATCTGGGAACCGACGACCCGGGCCTGGCCGACATCCTCCGCGCCCAGCCGGACTTGCGCGCCGCCGTCATCGCCCTGCTCGACGCCGGGGCCAAGACCATCGCCATAGACAAGAGCGGCGTCCAGGCGACCATGACCAGCGGCCTGCGCCCGGACGATCCCGAGGGCGAGCACGACCTGGTCGCCGCCGGCGACGCGATCAGCACCGTCGCCTCGCTGTGGCCCGAACGTACCGCTCTTGGGCCGACCGCAGGAGCGGTCGTCCAGGCCCTCGGCCTGGGCTGGGCCGCCCTGGTGCTGGCGGCCGTGCCGATCGCCGCTTGGAAGAACGAAGTCGCCGCCGCCCGCCAGATCGAGACCTACGCCCAGATCGACTGGCTGGGCATCGGCGTCTGGCTGGGCGTCGCGTTCGCCCCCTTCCTGCTGGCCGGCCTGCGCCGACCGGCCGCCCACCGCACGCTGCTGACCCTCGGGATCATCGCCCTGGTGCTGACCCCGTTCAGCAGCGACCTGCTGCAGCTGCGCGCCAACCGTTGGCTGACCCGGTCGGAAGCGGACGTTCCCGCCGTCCTGACCGAGCTGCGCTATGACCATGACGATCCCAATCCCATGGACTACGAAGCGACCGTCACCGTCGCCGACCGCCCAACCGACTGGGTCTTGACCAAACACGAAGGCGACCTGGCCCGCCAAGGCAGCCTGTGCGTGGCCGGCGTCGTCGCCACCGGCCTGCGCGACCTGCGCTACGTCAAGCGGGTGCGCACCTGGGAATGCCCCGGCCAGGGCGCGCTCGAGGAGCCGTACGTCCCCGAACCCTAAAGGGGATCGGCACCCGATACCGCGAGCTGATTTTTCACCGAGCATCCCCGCGAAGGCGGGGATCCAAACCGAGTTCGGGTATGATCCACGGCCTCGCCTCGTCCTGAAAGCCAGCTTGGATCCCCGCCTTCGCGGGGAAAGTCGGATCTGGGGACGGCAATCGGACGACTGTCGATCCGACCTAGAAGTCGTTCTTCCAGCGCTGCATCGAGGCCAGCGGCAGCCAGGCCTCGAACGACAGCCCCTCGGGACGGAAGTCGAAGCGCGAGCGCCCCTTCAGCTCGCGCTGGGTCAGGTTCTCGATCAGCCGCGCGCCGAAGCCGAAGGTGGCCGGCTCGCTGACCGTCGGCCCGCCGGTCTCGGCCCAGGTCAGGCGCAGCTGCCGCGCCGCCTCGTCCAGGCTCCAGCGCAGGGCCACGCGCCCCTCCGGCGCCGACAGCCCGCCGTACTTGGCGCTGTTGGTCGCCAGTTCGTGCAGCACCATCGACAGCGACACGGCCACGTGCGGGCTCAGCGTCACGCTGGGTCCCTCGGCGTCGATGCGGTCGCCATGGGCCCGCACGCAGATCGCCACCACGTCAGTCAGGTCGGCCTCGGTCCAGCCAGTGCGGGTCAAAAGGTCGTGGGCGGCCGAGAACGCCACCAGACGCTCGGTGAAGATCCGCACCTGCTCGGCGTCGAGCTTGGCGAAGGTCTGGCGGGCCAGCGACTGCACCGTGGCCAGGTTGTTCTTCACCCGGTGGTTCAGCTCGTTGATCATCACCGCCTGGCGGGCCTCGCGCGCCTCCAGCTCGTGAGAGGCCGCGACCAGGGCCTCGCGCACGGCGGCGATCTCGGCCAGGCCGTCGCTCCGTCCGGGACCAAGCGGCCGCCCCTCCCCGATCGTCGCGGCGTCCTCGACCAGGTCGGCGACCTCGCGGTTGATGCGGTTGGCGAAGAACAGCGCCAGGCCGATGCCCAGCAGCAGCAGCAGCGGAAACACCGCAGCCGTTCCCAGCGCCACCGACACGCCGGTGCGGGCCACCTCGTCGCGCGGTATGGCCACCACCAGGGTCCAGCCGGTCCGGGGCGAGCGGGTGTAGGCCACCAGGGTCTTCACCTTCTCCAGCGAGACGCTCTTGCTGACCCCCTCGCTGGCCCGGGCCAGGTTGCGGGCCATGTCGGGCGAGGCCGTCGCCCCCATCCAGCGCTCGTTGCGCACCGAGCGGGCGATCACCTTGCGCTGGTTGTCGAGGATCGTCGCCACCCAGCGATCGGGCGCGCGCTGCTGGCGGAACACCGAGGTGAAGCTGGCCGACTCGACCACATAGGCCACGACGAAGGGCTCGCCCTTGATGTCCACCGGCGCGCCGACGGTGATGACATAGCGCTTGGCCATGGCCCCCATGCGCACGTCCGAGACGACGGTGCGGCCCTCCTGGCGCGCGCGGACCATGTAGTCGGGCGGCGGGGTGCGCGGCAGGGGCGCGCCCCACGGAACCAGCGTGTTGACCAGTTGCTGGCCGTCGGGCCGGGTGACCACGATCCAGCCGGGTCGGTTGGCGGTCGTGCGCTTGGCGCGGGCGTGAAAGCTCTTCCAGTCGGCGTTCAGCAGGGCCTGGTCGGTGGCCAGGGTCTCGGCCACGGCCACGCCCTCGGCCACCTGGCGATCGACGGCGCCCGACAGCGCCCGGGCCGTCGCCATCAACTGCTCGTCCAGCTGGTCGCGGCTCTGGCTGTTGGCGCGCTCGAGCAGCAGGGCCGTGGCGATCAGCGCCGGGATCAGCAGGCTGACGGTCAGCAGCACAAGCAGCCCGCGGACCGAGCCGCGCAGCCCGCGCCGCTGGGACGCGGACGTATCGGAGGGAACGGAGGCCATGGGAGGGTTTACGCGACGACTGACCGAAGGTTGCCGGGCGCCTTATGGCTCAACCCGCCCGTCACCGCCATGGTCGTCTCCCGCCCCGTCCCGGATGACGCGACCTTACGCGATGCGTCGGCGCTGTCACCCAGTAAGAAACCGGCGTTATTCGGTGGGGCGCGGCTTCAGCAGCACGAGGGCGACGAAGCTGATCCCGGCGGCCACCGCCAGATAGATCCCGACCGGAACCAGACCGCCCTTGGCGGCCAGGGCCGTGGCGGCCATCGGCGTCAGGCCGCCGCCGATGATGCCGCCGACATTGAAGGCCATCGAGGCGCCGGTGTAGCGCACCCGGGCCGGGAACAGCTCGGGCAGCCATGAGCCCAGCGGGCCATAGACGAAGCCCATGGCGAACAGGGCCAGCGACAGGAAGGCGCAGATCAGGGCCAGCGAACCGGCCCCCATCATCACCGGCAGCAGCGCCCCGGCGGCCACGGTCATGGCGCAGCCGGCCATCAGCACCCGGCGCGACGACGAGGCGTCTGACCAGTAGCCCGAGACGACGATGCCGCCGGCCATGAACAGGATGGCGAACAGCTGCACGCCCAGGAACAGCTGGCGGTCGTAGCCCAGGGTCTTGGCGCCGTAGCCCAGCGCGAAGGCCGTGCTCAGGTAGAACAGGGCGAAGCAGCAGACGACGGCGAAGGTGCCGCCCAGGGTCTCTTTCCAGTGGCGCTTGAGCAGCTCGGCCAGCGGCACGGCCGGCGGCGGCTCGTGGGCCAGGGCGGCGGCGAAGGCCGGGGTCTCGGTCAGCTTCAGACGCACCCACAGGCCCAGGCCCACCAGCACGGCGCTGGCCAGGAACGGCAGGCGCCAGCCCCAGGCCTCGAACTGCTCGGGGCTCAGCGCCAGGCCCAGGATCAGGAACAGGCCGTTGGCGGCGATGAAGCCGACCGGGGCGCCCAGCTGCGGGAACATGCCGAAGCGGGCCTTCCAGCCGGGAGGCGCGTTCTCGACGGCCAGCAGCGCCGCTCCGCCCCACTCGCCGCCCAGGCCGAAGCCCTGGCCGAAGCGCAGCAGGCACAGCAGCGCCGGCGCCAGCCATCCGGCCATCTGATAGGTCGGCAGGAAGGCGATCAGCAGGGTCGAGCCGCCCATCAGCATCAGCGACGCCACCAGGGTCGACTTGCGGCCGATGCGGTCGCCGAAGTGGCCGAAGGCGATCGCCCCGACCGGCCGGGCGAAGAACGCCACCGCCAGGCTGGCGTAGGAGGCCAGCAGCTGCATCGACGGCGAATGCGACGGGAAGAACAACGGCCCGAACACCAGTGAGGCGGCCGTGGCGTAGATGTAGAAGTCGTAGAACTCCACCGCCGTGCCCACCAGGCTGGCCAGCAGCACGCGGCGGGAGGAATTGGCGGTCGGATCGGCGCTGGCGGTCATGGCGTCCTCGGGAACTTGACCACGGCTTGGCTTCCGAAGACCGCCACGTCAACCACGCAGCGGATAAAAATCACCCGCCGGCCTGGAGAATTACCCCGATATCGATGCGTTTTCTTCGCGCGATCGCCCGTTCAGGAAGAGACTTGCCCCGCCGCGCGAACGGCGGGGCCGATCCCGTCAGCGGGCCGAGAAGCCGCCGTCCACCAGGTGGTAGCTGCCGGTGATGAACGAAGCGCGGTCCGACAGCAGGAAGCAGGTCAGGGCCGACACCTCCTCGGGCCGTCCCAGACGTCCCGCCGGATGCAGGCCGATCAGCCCGGCGCGGGCCTCGTCGGTCATTTCAGAGTGGATCAGCGGGGTCTCGATGAAGCCCGGCCCGACCGCGTTGATCCGCACGCCCTGCGGCGCATACTCGATGGCCGCGGTCTTGGTCATGCCCACCACCGCGTGCTTGGACGACACATAGGCGGTCGATCCGGCCCAGCCGTGCGTGCCCAGGATCGAGGCCATGTTGACGATCGAGCCGCCGCCGGCCGCCAGCATCGCCGGGATCTGGTACTTCATCGAATAGAGCACGCTGTTCATGTCGACATCGACCACCCGCTTCCACTGATCGAGCGGATAGTCGGCCGTCGGCAGATTGGGTCCGCCGATGCCGGCGTTGTTCACCGCCAGATGCAGCGCGCCGTAGGTGTCGACCGCGAACCTGACCATGGCCTCGACCTGCTCTGGGTCGCCGACATCCACCTTGAAGGCGCTGGCCGATCCGACCTCGTCCGCCAGGGCCTGCGCGCCTTCCAGATTGAAGTCGGCGATCACCACCTTGGCGCCGCCGGCCGCCAGTTCACGCACCACCGCCTCGCCGATGCCCGAGGCGCCGCCGGTGACGATGGCTGCCTTGTTCGCGAATTCCGTGCTCATCAGGGACTACTCCACTTACTGTTACACTGTACGCCCCGCCTCCTATCTGGGGATGGCCGCCCGCGAGCGCCACCATGTCATGCATGCGGCATAGCCCTCCGCCGCGCTCATGCGTTAGAACGGCGCCATGAAAGCCCTGCCCAACATCCTGACCTCCGCCCGCCTGGTCATCGCGCTGTTCATGTTCGTCGCCCTGGCGGCCGCCGCCGGCGGCGTGCCGTGGCTCAGCGAGCAGCTCACCGCCGACCAGCAGTTCTCGCTGCAGCGCTGGGCGTTCTGGGCGTTCGTGGTGGCGGCGGTGACCGACTTCTTCGACGGCTGGCTGGCCCGCAAGCTGGACGCGGTCAGCATCTGGGGCGCGATCCTCGACCCGATCGGCGACAAGATTCTGGTCTGCGGCGCCCTGCTGGGCCTGATGGCTCTGGGCCCGAACCCGCTGGTCATCCTGCCGGCCGGCCTGATCCTGTTCCGCGAATTCGCCGTCAGCGCCCTGCGCGAGGTCGGCGCCGGCAAGGGGATCAAGCTGCCGGTCACCCTGCTGGCCAAGTGGAAGACCACCCTGCAGCTGGTGGCCATCGGCGCCGAGATGATCATCGTCTCGTGGGGCGCGTTCAACCTGCCGCAGGACCCGGCGATCTTCGAGCCCGCCTCGTGGATCACCCACGGCCTGCTGTGGCTGGCCGCCGTGGTCACCCTGATCACCGGCGCCCAGTACTGGGAAGCCGCCCGCAAGGCCCTGACCTGACCCCTAGACCGGCCGCAAATTCGACACACGCATAGAGCGAGCTTCAGCCTTCGACGTTCGATGGCGGGGGCTCGGCCATGCTCGGCTTGCTGTGGCGTGCGGTGTGTCTTGCGTTTCTGCTCGTCGCGCCCCTGGCCGCGCCAGTAGCCGCGCGGGCCGAGAGCCGGCTGGTCGATTTCGAGGTCGTCTCGAAACGCTTCGACGGGAACAGGGTCGGCGCCTCCCCGACCCGCAAGGCCGTGGCCTATCTTCCCGACGGCCACGAGACCGGAAGCCGGCGCTATCCGGTCGTCTACTTCGGCCGCGTCGAGGACAGGGCCCTGCCCTTCTTTGGGCGGGTGCTCGTTTTTGATCCCTCTCCCCTTGCGGGAGAGGGTGGCCCGGCGGAGCCGGGTCGGGTGAGGGGTCGATAGCCTTGTCCGCTCCAAGCGGATCGACCGGACGCGACGTCGAGGTTTGAGAGACCCCTCATCCGTCGCCTATCGGCGCCACCTTCTCCCGCAAGGGGAGAAGGACCAGCGTCACTCCCCCGCCAGGATCTCTTCTTCGTCGTCTTCTTCAGAGGGGCCGTGCAGCAGCCATTCGCTGTCCGGGCGTTCGTCGCCGCCGGCGCGTTCGGCCATCATCATCAGGGCCAGCCAGCGGGTTCCCGTCATCCGCAACACCATGATCGCCTCCAGGACTCAAGGTCGCTATTGAGAGTGACTCTCAATAGCGACCTGATCAAGGCGATTTCGACGCGTAAGGTTCCTGACCTGAAACGTCGCGCCCCTTTAGAAGCGCGCCGTAGCGGCGCGACGCGACATCAGCACCTTCTCGCGACGGCGCGAGGCTTCGCGCTCCAGATGGGGCGCAACCTCGGCCGCCTGGCGGCGTTCGTCAGGGGTGCCGCTGACATCCAGTCGGCGCACATTGCTGAGCAGTTGCGCCAGCTCAGAGTCCTTCAAGGTGGGAATGCGGTCGATCAACGTCATGGTCACGCTCCACTCAAATTCAGCGGTGTCGATAACCACAACGCGCAAAGAGCTTCGAAGGTGACGCTTGCGGGCGAAAAAATAAAATCCCCATATTTCGCTTGCCATCACCGGCCGCGCCTTTTACAGATCATCCATCGAATTCGCTGCCGCTCGATCTGCTACTCCATGCTTCTTTTCAAGGAAGCGCCGAGCCAGCCCTCCGACCCTCAACGAAATTGATCGTCGCCGGCACGCGCCTCGCGACGCCCTGAACTATGAACTAAAGGACTACCCAAATGGCTATCGGCACCGTGAAATGGTTCAACGGCACCAAGGGCTTCGGCTTCATCCAGCCGGACGACGGCGGCAACGACGTGTTCGTGCACATCTCGGCCGTTGAGCGCGCCGGTCTGGGCTCGCTGAACGAAGGTCAAAAGGTCAGCTACGAGCTGGAACAAGACCGTCGCAGCGGCAAGATGTCGGCCGGTCAACTGCAGTCGGCCTAAGCCGCTCTGACCTGACGAACTGAGACGGGCCGGCGCAAGCCGGCCCGTTTTGCGTTTACGGCTCCCGTTTTGCACCGCGGCGCCATCCGGTGGACGTGAGCGCCCTGCCCGCCTAGGTTCGCGCGGTGTCTTCCAGCCAGTCCGCCCACCCAGTCGCCATGCGTCCGCTCCGCCTCCTCGCCGCCGCCCTCGCCCTGCTGGCCCTGACCGCCTGCGGCTCGATCTCGCGCGACGCCTACAAGGCCAGCGACATGGTCGGCCCGCCGCCCACGGGCCTGTCGGACATCCGCTTCAACGCCAGCGACAGCGCCGCCGGCATCCGCTTCGCCGAAGCCGCCCGCAACCGCGCCAAGGGCCAGAAGACCTTCGACGTCCTGGCCCTGTCGGGCGGCGGTTCGAACGGCGCCTATGGGGCCGGCGTGGTCACCGGCTGGACCAAGACCGGCGAGCGGCCCGAGTTCGACATCGTCACCGGCGTCTCGACCGGCGCCCTCACCGCTCCCTTCGCGTTCCTGGGCCCCACCTGGGACGAGCGGCTGACCGAGGTCTATACCGGCCCCGCCGCCGACCGCATCCTGCAGCCGCGCGGCCTGGGCGTGCTGTTCCACCCCAGCTTCTACGACAGCGGCGCCCTGCGCGGCCTGGTCGAGAAGTACGCCGACGCCAACATGATGCAGGCCGTCGCCGCCGAGCACCGCCGCGGCCGCCGCCTGCTGATCGCCACCACCAATCTCGACACCGAGGAGACGGTGATCTGGGACATGGGCGCCATCGCCTCCAAGGGCGACGAGGCCTCGCGCAAGCTGTTCCAGGACGTGCTGGTCGCCTCGGCCAGCATTCCCGGCGTCTTCCCGCCCGCCCTGATCCAGGTCGAGGGCCAAGGCCGGCGGCTGTCGGAGATGCACGTCGACGGCGGCGTCTCGATCCCGTTCTTCGTCGCCCCCGAGTCCCTGCTGCTATGGACCGTCGACAAGGGCGAGGCCCGCCCGGGCCGGATCTTCGTCGTGGTCAACGGCCAGGTCGGGGGCGTCTTCGGATTCACCAAGGGCAGCGCGGCCTCGATCGTGGGCCGCTCTTGGCAGACCATGAGCAAGGCCCTGATCCGCACCCACCTGGCCGCCAGCGCCGGCTTCGCCCAGCGCAACGGCGGGCAGCTGTTCTACAGCGCCATTCCGGACGCCGCCGAGGCCGACACCTCGGGTCTCGACTTCGCCGCCGACAACCGCAAGGCCCTGTTCCACATGGGCTACGACCGCGCCGTCGCCGGCTGGGCCTGGAGCCTGGCCGCCCCGCCCGCCGAGGTTCCGGTGGTCAAGGCCCCGCCGGTCAAGCGCTAGCGATCGACATTCAGCTGTTCGCGACCTTCAAATCCGTCTCTCCCCGCGAAGGCGGGGATCCAAGCTGGATTTCAGGATGAGGCGCGGCCGTGGGTCGACCCCAACCTCGGCTTGGATCCCCGCCTTCGCGGGGATGCTCGGTGAAAAATGAGTTCCAGCCGGTGAATGTCGATCCGACCTAGACCCAGCCGGCCGCGCGCACCGCCGGCGCATGTCGCCGGCTGACCGGCGCGTTCACGCCGCCCGCCAACACCAACTCGCCCGCCCCTCGCCGCCAGCGCACGCCCTCGATCGCCTCGGCCGCCACCCACCAGGACCGATGCACCTGCAGGCCGTGGACGCCGGCGAGATCGGTCAGGGCGTCGGAAAAGCGCAGGGTCAGCAGTTCCTCGCCCGCATCGGTGTGGACCTTCAGGTAGTGGTCGTGGGCCTCCACCGCGATCAGCCGCGCGCTCCGCCGCCGGGCCGACAGGCGGCGACGGAAGGCGGCCTCGGCCTGCGGCAGCGGCGGCTCGACCACCACCCGGGTCTCGACCACCCTGCGCGGCGCCCGCCAGACCAGGGCCCGCATGGCCATGACCAGCGTGCTGATCACCCAGACCCGCCACCAGAGCTCGAGCGGCATGTGGACGTCGTCGGCGCCGTAGAAGCCCTCGATCAACGACACCCAGGCCGTGACCAGCGGCGTCATCAGCAGGGTCACGACCACCAGCCGCTTCCAGAAGCCGCCAAGCCGCCGGCCCAGGGCCTCGTCCACCGCCACGCCGATGACGCCGCCGCCGACGATACAGGCCAGCCAGTAGGTGATCTTGCCGACAGGGCCGAGGTCGGCCGTGCCCCACGGGGCCAGCACGCCCATGAACAGGCCCAGAGCCGTCAGCAGCGCCAGGTCCGCCGCCAGCCGCCGCCCGATGGGCCAACCGTCGATGGGCGTCATCCTTGGTCCCCGACCTTCCGCGGCGCCGCTCGCGCAGAATGGGCGCCGCTCGCGCAACCCCGGTAGCGCGCTCCGTCGTCCCTCGCAATCTCGGCGCGAACCCGACCGGAGACCCTCCTTGCCCCGCGCTCTTTCCCGCACGCTCTGGACGCTTGGCGCCCTGCTCAGCGTCGCCATCGCCTTCTACGCCTACCGCTACGTGGCGCCGGCCACGCCTGCGCCGCCGGGCGTCCGCGCCAACCCGGTCTTCTCGCCGTTCCTGCTGCTGCACGTGACCGGAGCGGCCACCGCCCTGCTGGTGGGCCCCTTCCAGTTCCTGGCCGGCCTGCGCGCCCGCCGCCCGGCCCTGCACCGCGCGCTCGGCCGGCTCTATGTCGCCGGCTGCATGGTCGGTGGGCTCGCGGGTCTCGTCCTGTCGCTCGGCTCGACCGCCGGCCCGGTCGCCACGGCGGGCTTCGGCCTGCTCGCCCTCGCTTGGCTGTGGACCACCGGCCAGGCCGTGCGCCGCGCGATCGCCCGCCGCATCCCCGAGCACCGGGCCTGGATGATCCGCTCCTTCGCCCTGACCTTCGCGGCCGTCACCCTGCGGCTCTACCTGCCATTGGCGGCGATCTCGGGCCTGCCGATGCGCGAGGCCTACCTGGCCATTTCCTTCCTGTGCTGGGTTCCAAACCTGCTGATCGCCGAGCTGTGGCTGCGCCGTTCGCCCTCCCCGCAAACCGCCCCCGCCGGGACCTGACAAGGCCCCGGCGTCGCCGGCCGCCCGCCATCTAAGCTGCACAGCTAACAGCGCTTTTCCAGACTCCCCGACTCTGGGGTTGCGCCCGCCTGACTCCCTCTCTAAAGGGGCGGCTTAACCTGCAAGATGGTCGACAGCGGGCGCGCGGATGTGCGCGACCGTGTCTTTGCGCGAGTTAGCCATGCCCAAACGTACCGACCTCTCCTCGATCCTGATCATCGGCGCCGGTCCGATCGTCATCGGTCAAGCCTGCGAGTTCGACTATTCGGGCGTCCAGGCGTGCAAGGCCCTGCGCGCCGAGGGCTACCGCATCATCCTGGTCAACTCGAACCCGGCCACGATCATGACCGATCCGGACGTGGCCGACGCGACCTACATCGAGCCGATCACCCCGGACATGGTCGCCAAGATCATCGAGAAGGAGCGCCCCGACGCGCTGCTTCCGACCATGGGCGGCCAGACGGCCCTGAACACCGCCCTCGCCCTCGAGGAAGCTGGCGTCCTGAAGAAGTTCGGCGTCGAGATGATCGGCGCCAAGGCCGAGGTCATCGACAAGGCCGAGGACCGCCAGAAGTTCCGCGACGCCATGGACAAGCTGGGCCTCGAGAGCCCGCGCTCCAAGGCCGCCCACACCATGGACGAAGCCATGGAAGGCCTGGATTTCGTCGGCCTGCCGGCGATCATCCGTCCGTCCTTCACCCTGGCCGGCACCGGCGGCGGCATCGCCTACAACCTCGAAGAGTTCAAGGAGATCGTCGAGCGCGGTCTCGACCTGTCGCCGACCACCGAGGTGCTCATCGAAGAGAGCGTCCTGGGCTGGAAGGAATACGAGATGGAAGTGGTCCGCGACACGGCGGACAACTGCATCATCGTCTGCTCGATCGAGAACATCGACCCGATGGGCGTCCACACCGGCGACAGCATCACCGTCGCCCCCGCCCTGACCCTGACGGACAAGGAATACCAGTGGATGCGCGCGGCCTCGATCGCCGTGCTGCGCGAGATCGGCGTCGAGACCGGCGGTTCGAACGTCCAGTTCGCCCTGAACCCGGCCGACGGCCGCATGGTCGTCATCGAGATGAACCCGCGCGTGTCGCGCTCTTCGGCTCTCGCGTCCAAGGCCACCGGCTTCCCGATCGCCAAGGTCGCCGCCCGCCTGGCCGTCGGCTACACGCTCGATGAGCTGAAGAACGACATCACCGGCGGCGCGACCCCGGCCTCGTTCGAACCGTCGATCGACTACGTCGTCACCAAGATTCCGCGCTTCGCCTTCGAGAAGTACCCGGGTTCGGAGCCGCTGCTGACCACCGCCATGAAGTCGGTCGGCGAAGTGATGGCCATCGGCCGCACCTTCAAGGAAAGCGTCCAGAAGGCCCTGCGCGGCCTGGAGACGGGTCTCGCCGGCTTCGACGAGGTGGAAATCCACGGCGCCGAGGATCCGGACACCGGCAAGGCCGCGGTCATCCGCGCCCTGGGCGTGCCGACCCCGGACCGCCTGCGCGTCATCGCCCAGGCCTTCCGCCACGGCCTGACCGTGGAAGAGGTCAACGCCGCCTGCTCCTATGAGCCGTGGTTCCTGCGCCAGATCGCCGAGATCGTCCGCCAGGAGGGCCTGGTCCGCGCCGGCGGCCTGCCCAAGGACGCCCAGGGCTTCCGCGCCCTCAAGGCCCAGGGCTTCTCCGACGCCCGCCTCGCCAAGCTGACCGCCTCGACAGAAAAGGCCGTGCGCAAGGCCCGCCAGGACCTGGCCGTCCGCCCGGTGTTCAAGCGTATCGACAGCTGCGCCGGCGAGTTCCTGGCCTCCACGCCCTACATGTACTCGACCTACGAGTTCGGCGCCCTGGGCCAGGTTCCCGAGTGCGAGAGCGAGCCATCGGGCGCCAAGAAGGCCGTCATCCTCGGCGGCGGTCCCAACCGCATCGGCCAGGGCATCGAGTTCGACTACTGCTGCTGCCACGCCGCCTTCGCGCTCGACCAGATCGGCGTGGAGTCGATCATGGTCAACTGCAACCCCGAGACCGTCTCGACCGACTACGACACCTCCGACCGTCTGTACTTCGAGCCGCTGACGGCCGAGGACGTGCTGGAGCTGCTGCATGTCGAGATGAGCAAGGGCGAGCTGGCCGGCGTCATCGTCCAGTTCGGCGGCCAGACCCCGCTGAAGCTGGCCCACGCGCTTGAAGAAGCCGGCGTGCCGATCCTGGGCACCAGCCCCGACGCCATCGACCTGGCCGAGGACCGCGAGCGCTTCCAGCAACTGCTGAACGGCCTCAACATCGCCCAGCCGGAAAACGCCATCGCCCGCACCTGGGACGAGGCGCGCGCCGAAGGCGACAAGATCGGCTTCCCGTTCGTGATGCGTCCCTCCTACGTGCTGGGCGGGCGGGGGATGGAGATCATCCGCGATCAGGACGGCCTGGAACGCTACATCGCCAACGCCGGCGAGATCTCGTTCGAGCACCCGATCCTGCTCGACCACTATCTGAGCCGCGCCACCGAAGTGGACGTCGACGCCCTGTGCGACGGCGAAAGCGTGTTCGTGGCCGGCGTGCTGGAGCATATCGAGGAAGCCGGCGTCCACTCGGGCGACAGCGCCTGCTCGATGCCGCCCTTCTCGCTCAAGGCCGAGACCGTCGAGGAGCTGAAGCGCCAGACCGTGCAGATGGCCCTGGCCCTCAACGTGCGCGGCCTGATGAACGTGCAGTTCGCCATCGAGGAGCCGCACGGCGACAACCCGCGCATCTATGTGCTGGAAGTGAACCCGCGCGCCTCGCGCACCGTGCCTTTCGTCGCCAAGACCATTGGGCAACCGGTGGCCGCCATCGCCGCCAAGCTGATGGCCGGCGCCAAGCTCGCCGAGTTCGGCCTGAAGGACGAGCCCTACGACCACATCGCGGTCAAGGAAGCGGTCTTCCCGTTCGCCCGCTTCGCCGGCGTCGACACCATCCTCGGCCCGGAAATGCGCTCGACCGGCGAGGTCATGGGCCTGGACTGGATCCGTGAAGGCGAACAGGGCCTGGGCCCGGCCTTCGCCCGCGCCTTCGCCAAGAGCCAGCTGGGCGGCGGCGTCACCCTGCCGACCTCGGGCACGGCGTTCGTGTCGGTCAAGGAAAGCGACCGTCCCTGGATCGTCGAGCCGGTGAAGCTGCTGCAGGCGGCCGGCTTCAAGGTCATCTCCACCGTCGGCACCCGCGCCTATCTGGCCGAGCAAGGCGTCGAGGTCGAGCTGGTCAAGAAGGTGCTGGAAGGCCGTCCGAACATCGTCGACGTGATGAAGAACGGCGGCGTGCAGCTGGTGTTCAACACCACCGAAGGCAAGCAGGCCCTGGAAGACAGCTTCGACATCCGCCGCACGGCCCTGATGATGAAGGTGCCCTACTACACCACCAGCGCCGGCGCCCTGGCCGCCGCCCAGGCCATCTCCTCGGCCCCGGCCAAGGCCTTGGAAGTGCGCCCGCTGCAAAGCTACGCGTCGTAAGACGCCACGAGCTTTCGAGACAGGAAGGCCGCCCGGAGCGATCCGGGCGGCCTTTTTCGTGTCGGGACGCCACCCTATCGCCATGCCGCCTCCGCCCCTCTAGGTTGAGGCGAAACTTCGGGGGGAGACGCATGGTGATCGGATGGGTGCTCGCGGCGCTGCTGCTGGCGACGGGCGCGGATCAGGCTCAAGCCCCCGCCCCAGCTCAGGCGGAAGCCAAGGACGGCGACCTCGACTTCGTCATCTCCATGTCGCTCAAGCCGGGCTCCTGTCCGCCCGAGAGGACCCGCAGGTTGGCCCTGGACCGGCTGCTGGCCAACCCGGCCCGGTTCGTCGGCAAGTGCGTTCGCGTCAGCGGCCTGGCGGCCATCCACACGCTCTATCCCGACATCGAGAGCTTCTACCGCCAGAAGGGGCCGATCCTTCGCTCGGGAGACTTCGACGCCCCCATCCGTCGCCTGGGCTTCTACGGCGGCGACGGCGTCTTCGACCAAGTCCCCAAACAGCTCGCCCCCGTGGAGGTCGTCGGCACGGTCGGCCGCTGCGAGAACGGAAGCTTCATGGGCGGCTACTGCCACTATGTCGGCAGAGGTCCCTACATCATCCTGGCCGGTGTCGAGACCCGGCCCGGCCCCCTCCCCGTGCGGCGCGTCTCGGCGGCCGATCGCGCGGCCTTCGGCGATCTCGACGAAACGCGGAACAACCCCGCCACGGCGGCCCCGCGCGCGGCCCTCGAAGCCTGGCGCGCCGCGGTGATCAAGGGCGACGCCCACGCCTACAACGTCCCCTATGGCGGCGATTACGCGCCCGAGGTTGTCGACGAGGAGCTCGCCGATCCGCAAAGCGACACCTACGCCCTGTTCCGGTCGAAGACCTCGGTCTTCGCCCGCCTGCGCCAGCGCCCCGACGCCCCCTTTCGTCTGTTTCGCCAGCGGATCGAGCCCGATCCCGACGCGCCGGACGAGGCCGACTATGTCGGTTGCGTCTGCCTGATCGACGACTGCGACGGCCTGTGGCCCATCGCCAAGGCCGACGCCGACAACGACGAGACCCGTCCCTACGCCTGCGCCGAAACCCATGGCGACGCCGATGGCTTCGTCGTCATGGCGCCCTACGGCCCGATCAGCCTCGCCGAACCCGTCCGCCGCTGATCGGCCCAGCCGGAACACGCGTCATAAGGGAAGCCAGAGCATCAACGCACGCATCCCGCTTGCATCGTAGGACACCGGTGTCCTAGCATGAAGGAACAACGGTCGCCGAACCATCACGATGGCGGCCGACGAGGGGGAAACGACCATGTTCTTCGCCTGGGGGCATCAGGGCCAACGACGCGTGTTCGCCAACGCCGGCGCGTTCCGGTGCAGTCACTGCGAGAAGGAACAGCCCAGCACCGTGGTCCTGGACTACACCGTGCGGCACCTCTGGTTCCTGTTCCGCTGGACCACCGGCAAGGTCTGGCACAAGGTCTGCGAAACCTGCGGCCACGCCGACCGCCTGCTGAACTCGAAGACCTTCGAGGCGGGCCTCTCCAAGCCGCCGATCCCGTTCATCGATCGTCGCGGCTGGCTGGTGGGCCTGGGCTGCGCCGGCGCCTTGGTCGTGCTGGTCGGCGTCAGCGCCGCCGTCGACGGCAAGAACAACCTGACCTATCTGCACGCGCCCCACGTGGACGACGTCTATACGATGGATTTCGGCCGAGACAGCCGCAACACCGAGTGCCCCGACTGCCAGTACGGCGCGGCCGTGGTCAGCGCGGTCAACGCCGAGGGCGTCTACATCCATCCCAGCAAGAAGATCTACAACCGCTCCTCCGACGTCCCCTGGGACGCCAGCCCCTCCGACTACGTCGCCGGCGAGACCTATTTCATCTCCAACGCGCAGCTGCTCGACATGCACCAGAAGGGCAAGCTGATGGACGTGCGGCGGTAAGGCGTATTCCCTCTCCCCCTGCGGGAGAGGGTGGCCCCGCGGAGCGGGGTCGGGTGAGGGGTCTCTCAGAACTGCAAGCTGCGCACAGCGGTCAGGCCGGGAGGGGCGTCTCATGTCTGAGAAACCCCTCATCCGTCGGCCTTCGGCCGCCACCTTCTCCCGCAAGGGGAGAAGGATCATGCCTAGCCTCGCCGCCCCGCCTCCCCTACAGACGGGTTCCACGGAACCCGCCATGACCGCCTACGCCAACGCCGAAATCGCCCGCCTGGCCGAGCGCCTGCTCGATCGCAGCCTGCCCAAGGAAGAGTGGACCCACGCGGCCCACCTGACGGCGACGCTGCGCCTCGTCCGCACCCGCGACGCCAATCTGGAGCGCGACCTGCCGGGGATCATCCGCGCCTATAACGAGGCCGTCGGCGGGGTGAACGACGACACCAGCGGCTATCACGAGACCATCACCCAGGCCTATCTGGCCGCCATCCGCGCCTTCGCCGCCGCCTTGCCCGCCGATACGGACGACGCCGAAGCCGCCGCCCGCCTGCTGGCCACGCCCCTGGGCGACAAGGCCTGGCCGCTGGGCTTCTGGTCGCGCGAACGTCTGTTCAGCGTCGCCGCCCGCCGCGGCTGGGTCGAGCCCGACCTGGCGCCCCTCGACCACGCCCCGCCGGAACCGGTGCGGTGACCTTCATCGTCGTCCTGGCCCTGCTGGCGGCCAACCTCTTCTGCTTCATGCTGTTCGCCCACGACAAGGCCGCCGCCGTCGAGGGCGAGCGCCGCGTGCCCGAGCGGGTGCTGCTGCTGTCGGCCTGCCTGGGCGCGGCGCCCGGCGCGCTGCTGGCCCAGCGCTGGCTGCGCCACAAGACCCGCAAGCAGCCGTTCGGCGCCTGGCTGGCCCTGATCGTCTTCGCCCAGGCCTGCATCGTCGCCGGCCTGGTCGCCCTCGCCTTCCAGCGCGGCTGAGCCGCCGGCCAGCGATTTTCGGCGCCATCGCCGGCCCGCATCGCCTATCAAACCCTGATGACCGCGCTCACCACCGACCGCCTGCTCACCCTGCTTCGTGGCAAGACGCCGATCCGGCCGGCCGACGCGCTGAAGGGCGGCGGCGGCGCTCTGCTGGGCCTGCTGTTCGCCGGGGTGCTGGGACGCTTCGCCGTCGGCGGCGGCGACTGGCTGCACCCGCTGCTGGTCGCGCCGATCGGCGCCTCGGCCGTGCTGGTCTTCGCCGTGCCCGCCAGCCCCCTGGCCCAGCCGCGCGGCGTGATCGGCGGCAATGTCGTCTCGGCGCTGATCGGCATCACCGTGGCCCTGCTGCTGCCGGCCCAGCCGCTGCTCGCCGCGCCCCTGGCCGTTGGCCTGGCCATCGCCGCCATGGTGCTGCTGGGCTGTCTGCACCCGCCCGGCGGCGCGGTGGCCCTGATCACCGTCATCGGCGGACCGGCCGTGACCAAGGCCGGCTATCTCTTCGCGCTCAATCCGGTGGCCGTGGACTCGATCCTGCTGGTCCTGGCCGGCATGGCCTACAACCGCGCGGTCGGCCGTTCCTATCCGCACAAGGCGCCCGCCCCGCCGCCCAGCCCGCACGGCACCGCCGATCCGGCCCCCGCCTCGCGCATCGGCTACAGCACCGGCGACCTCGACAAGGCCCTGGCCCGCTACGGCGAACTGCTCGACGTCAGCCGCGAAGACCTCGACGTCCTGTTCCGCGAGGTCGAGATCGAGGCCCACCAGCGCCTGCACTCGCAGATCCGCTGCGGCGACGTGATGTCCCGCGACGTCATCCGGCTGGACCGCGCCCAGTCGGCCGAAAGCGCCCTGGCCTTCCTGCAGAGCCACGACCTGCGCGTCGCCCCTGTCGTCGACGAGGAGGGCCGCGTCATCGGCATGGCCCGCCGCGCCGAACTCCAGGCCAACCGCCGCCGCACGGTCGAGGCCGCGCTCGATCCCTTCGTCCACCGCGTGCGCGAAGGCACCCCGATCGCCGCCCTGCTGCCGATCCTCTCCAGCGGCCAGACCCACGAGGCCATGGTGGTGGATCGCGACCGGCGGCTGGTGGGGGTGATCACCCAGACGGATTTGATCGCGGTGCTCTACCGGGCGCACATCGTCGAGAGCGTGCTTTAGATTTCAACCTGGCGGGCTCATCGCTCCCCTCTTCCATAGGGAGAGGGAGGGGCCCACCGCGAAGCGGTGGGAGGGTGAGGGGTTTCACCGCCGGCCGGCAAATCCCAGGACTTCAAGATATCCGCGACGAACGACCGAGCCTCGTTCGGAGAGCTCGTAACCTCTCACCCTCCCACGCCTTCGGCGCGGGCCCCTCCCTCTCTCGATGAGAGAGGGTTCAAGAAGGGCGCGGCTTTCGTTCCTAAGCCGCCACCCGCCGCCGTCCCGCCGATCGTCCCAGCCGGAACCGTCCCACCAGGGCCTCCAGCCGCTCACCCTGCCCCGCCAGGGCCTGGTCGGCGGCGCGGGCCTGGTCGACCATGGCCAGGTTCTCCTGGGTGAAACGCTCCATCTCGGCGACCTCGGCGTTGACCGCCGACAGGCCTTGCGCCTGCTCGCGCACCGACGAGGCGATGCGGGTGGCGGCGGCGTCGATGCCGGCCATGCGTCCGGCCACGCCGTGCAGGGCCGAGCCGGTCCGCTCGACCAGGCCGACGCCCGCCTCGACCCGCACGGCCGAGGCGCCGATCAGAGTCTTGATCTCCTTGGCCGAGCCGGCCGAACGCTGGGCCAGGGCCCGCACCTCCTGGGCCACCACCGCGAAGCCGCGGCCCGCGTCGCCGGCCCGGGCGGCCTCGACCCCGGCGTTCAGCGCCAGAAGGTTGGTCTGGAAGGCGATCTCGTCGATCAGGCCGACGATGTCGCCGATCTGGCGGGCCGAGGCGTCGATCTCGCCCATGGTGGCGGCGGCCTGGGTGACCACCGCGCCGCCCTGGTCGGCTTCGGCGCGGGCGGCGGCGACCAGGCGGCGGGTCTCGTCGGCCCCGCCGGCCGCCTCGCCCACGGCCTGGGTGATCTCGTTCAGCGAGCCGGCGGCCCGCTCGATGCCGGCGGCCTGGCGCTCGGTGCGGCCGGCCAGTTCGCCCGAGGCGCGGCTGAGCGCGGTCGTGGCCTCGCCGATGGCGGCGCTGGCCTCGGCGATCTCGCCGATCGCCTGCTCCAGGCTCTCGACGGCGGTGTTGAAGTCGCGGCGCAACGGCTCGTAGACCTCGGCGAAGGGACCCGGAATGCGACGGCCCAGATCGCCCTCGGCCACGGCGGCCAGGGCCTCGCCCACCTGGCGGACCACGTCGGTCTGCTCGTCGATCGACAGGGTCAGGGCCGCGGCCCGGTCGCGGTCGGCGTCGGCGGCGCGGCGCAGGCCCTCCTGCTCCTCGCGCATGGCCTGGGCGCGGGCCAGCTCCTGCCGCAGCTTATCGAGCGCCCGGGCGATGGCCCCGATCTCGTCGGCGCGGGCGGCCTCGGCCACCGGCTGGTCGTAGCGGTGCTCGGCCAGCACGCCCACGGCGCCGCGCAGGGCCAGCAGGGGCTGGGCGATCAGCCGGCGCGAGGCCAGGGCCAGCACGCCGAGCGCGCAGGCCAGCAGCACGAGACCGCCGATCGCCAACCCCATGGCCAGCTTGCGCGCCGGCGCCAGCAAGGCGTCTTCCGTCACATCGACCACCATGGCCCAGGTCGCGCCCGAGGCCAGGCGCACCGGCGCCACCAACCGCTCGGCCCGCTGGCCCTTGATCTTCACGCCCTCGATCACCGTCGGACCGCCGCCGGCGATCACCGCCTTGATCGTGTCGAGGCCGGGATCGGCATAGGCCTTCATCCGCAGGTCCGCCTCGGGGTGCGACACCCAAAGGCCGCCCGGCGAGACCAGCATGGCCCGGCCGTCGTCGAACGGCTTCAGGGCGGTCAGGCGGCTGGCGATGTCGTCCAGCGCCAGGTCGGCGCCCATGACGCCCACGGTCTTGCCGTCCACGATCACCGGATAGGTGACCGAGGTCATCAGCAGCATCTTGGTTTCGCCGCCGTCGGTGATGTTGTCGCGATAGGGCTCCAGGATCGCCGGCCGGCCGCTGTTGAAGCTGGTCGTGAAGAAGTCCTGGGTTAACTCGTCGTCCTCGCCCTGCTCCAGGCTCAGGCTGTCGCCGCTCTTCACCCAGTAGCCGATGAAGCGGCCCTGCGGGGTCGAGCCCAGGTCGGCGCGGCCGGCGAAGGCGGCGTCGTCGCCCAGGGCGTCGGGGGCGAACATCAGCCAGGCGCCCAGCTCGGTGCGCGAGGCGCTGGCGATCGGCTTCAACTGGGCCAGATAGACGGCGCGATCGCGCTGGCCGGCCTGGTAGCTGGCCGCGAACAGCCCCGCCGACGAGCGCACGACCGCGTCGGCGTCGTCGAGGTCGTTCTTGATCTCCTGGGCGGTCTGGGCGGTGACGCTGGCGGCGTAGCGCTGGGCCAGGCTTTTGACCGCCTTGCCGCTCTGCCACGAGATCAGCAGCGAGCCGGCGATCAGCAGCGCGCCCAGGGCGGCGCCGCCGGCGGCCATCAGCTTGCCGGCCAGAGACAGCCGGCCGAACGTCTTACGCACACTCATCAGGTCCCCCGACTCGACTTGAGGGCGAACAAGACGCGGTAAACCTTGCCGAACGCTGAATGGCCAGCCATCGTCCGGACCCTCAAGCAGAAGGCAGGGAAAGCCCGAATGGTCGTCGTCCACCACCTGAACAACTCGCGCAGCCAGCGCGTCCTCTGGCTGCTGGAGGAGCTGGGCGTCCCGTACGAGGTCAAGCGCTACGAGCGGAACCTGCAGACCATGCTGGCCCCGCCGGAGCTGCGGGCCATCCACCCGCTGGGCAAGTCGCCGGTGATCACCGATGGCGACAAGACCATCGCCGAGACCGGCGCGATCATCGAATACATCCTCTACACCTACGGGAACGGCCGGCTGATCCCGGCGGCGGGAACTCCGGAACGCCTGCGCTATACCTACTGGCTGCACTACGCCGAGGGCTCGGCCATGACGCCGCTGCTGCTGAAGCTGGTGTTCAGCGCCCTGCCCGCCCGCTCGCCCGGCCTGCTCAAGCCCCTGGTCAAGGCCATCGCCGGCAAGGCCCAGTCCGGCTTCGTCGATCCGCAGCTTAAGGCCCATATCGACTACTGGGACGCCGAACTGGCCAAGTCCGAATGGTTCGCCGGCTCCGAATTCACCGCCGCCGACGTGATGATGAGCTTCCCGCTGGAGGCCGCCGCCTCGCGCGCCGGTGGCAATTCGCGCCCCCGGGTGAAGGCCTTCCTCGAGCGCATCCACGCGCGCCCCGCCTATCGCGCCGCCCTCGAACGCGGCGGCGAATACGCCTACGCCGACTGAGCCGCAGGAACGCAACTCACGGTCAAGCTTATCGCCTGCGACATGGCGACGCTCGACCGTGATCTTAAGACTTCGATCACCGTGATCGCGCAAAAGATCGCCCCCTGACGTGCGCGATCCAGGCGCACCGTGCCCCGGAGATCGAGGTTGTCCCTGCAGCGTGTTCGAACCTGGCGTGATCTGCTTCACGCCCTGGGTCGAACACTGGCCGCAACCTCCGCGATTGTTTTGACGCTTCTGGCGGTGACGTTGTCCAGCGCTTCGCCGCGCGATCCGGGCCGCGTCGCCGCCGTCTTCCCGCCCTGGTGGTCGGCCGCCCACGCCGCCGGCGCGGCGACCACGGCCGGCGACATCGCCGGCGCCGGGTCCGTGCCCTTCATCCTGATCCTGCGCGGCGATCCCGCCACCCTGGGTCAGCGCCTGCGCGCCGCCGGCGCGATCGTCCTTCTCGATCCCGAGGCCGCCGGCGTCTGCGCCGCCAAGTCCGTTCTGGAACCCCGCCCATGAGCTCGAAGACCTCGAACCTCGACGTCCAGCGCCGCCTCGGCGGTCGCCTGATCCTGACCCTGACCTCGGTGATGGCCCCGATCGTCATCGCCGCCCGCTTCCTGGTCGGCGAGCACGTGCTCGGCATCGCCATCGCCGCCGCGATGACCGCCGCCCTGGCGGCCGGCGCCGTCCTGCAGCGCGGCGAAACCCAGACGGGCCGCATCCTGTCGGGCGTGGCGCTGATGGCCCAGGTCTCGCTGCTGGTCGCCGCTCTGGACGGCCACGCCTGGCAGATCGACATGCACATGGCCTATTTCGCGGCTCTGGCCCTGCTGGTCGTCTATTGCGACTGGACAGTGATCGCCGCCGCGGCCGCCACCGTGGCCGTCCACCACCTTTCCCTCAGCTACCTGCTGCCCGCCGCCGTCTTCCCGGGTTCGGCGAGCCTGGGCCGCGTGCTGGTCCATGCCGTCATCCTGATCGTCGAGGCCGGCGCCCTGATCATGGCCACGCAAGGCCTGCACCGCGTCATCGGCCTGGCCGAACGCGCCCGCGCCAAGGCCGAGGAGGCCATGCAGGAGGCCCGCGAGGCCGACGCCGCCGCCGACCACGCCCGCCGCTCGGAAGAAGAGGGCCGCGTCGCCCACGCCGCCGTCCAGGCCGCCGCCGAACGCCAGCGCGCCGACATGGTCGACGCCCTCGCCCAGAGCCTGTCGCGCCTGGCCAAGGGCGACCTGTCGGTCCGCCTGGTCGAGCAGTTTTCCGAGTCCTACGAGCAGCTGCGCGCCGACTTCAACCAGGCGGCCGTCAAGCTGGCCGACGCCCTGGCCGTCATCGACGAGCGCGCCGGCGGCGTGCGCCGCGGCTCCGACCAGATCGCCGACGCCGCCTCGAACCTTTCGCGCCGCACCGAGCAGCAGGCCGCCAACCTGGCCGAGACCGCCAGCGCCATGGACGAGATCACCGCCACCGTCGGGCAGACGGCCGACGGCGCCCGCAAGGCCGCCGCCGTCGTCGCCCGGGCCCGCGACGACGCCCGCCGCTCGGGCGAGGTGGTCGGCGAGGCCGTCGACGCCATGGGCGCGATCGAGACCTCGGCCACCCAGATCTCGCGGATCATCGGCGTCATCGACGAGATCGCCTTCCAGACCAACCTCCTGGCGCTCAACGCCGGCGTGGAAGCCGCCCGCGCTGGCGAGGCCGGCAAAGGCTTCGCCGTGGTCGCCGCCGAGGTGCGGGGCCTGGCCCAACGCTCGGCCGAGGCCGCCAAGGAGATCAAGCAACTGATCACCACCTCGACCCGCCAGGTCGGCGAGGGCGTCGAGCTGGTCGGCCGCACCGGCGAGGCCCTGGAGCGCATCGTCTCGCAGATCGCCGAGATCGACGGCCTGGTTTCCGAGATCGCCGCCAGCGCCCAGCACCAGGCCCAGGGCCTGACCCAGGTCAACACCGCGGTGAACCAGATGGACCAGGTGCTGCAGCAGAACGCGGGCCTGGTGGAGGAGACCGCCGCGGCCACCCACGCCCTCAACGACGACGCCGGCGAGCTGGCCCGCCTGGTCGGCCAGTTCCAGTTGCCCGGCGACCGCCGCCTGGCCTCGCGGCCCGGCGCGCAGAAGCGGGCCTGACGGGAGCTCTGTAGGGGAAGAAGGACCGCCAGCTTGGCCGCGCGCGTCGCCCGACGCGTGAGACTTGCTTATCCAGAATGCGGCGCCTATCCTCTCAGCCCCCGGTCGCGTGCGCCAGCGACTGGGAGTCTTCCTCCCCTTACGGCGAACCGAGCTAAAATCCGCAATGGAAAAAGTGCCGATGACCGTCTTGGGTTATCAAACCCTCGACGAAGAACTGAAGCGTTTGAAGACGATTGAACGGCCCGCCGTGATCGCCGCGATCGCCGAGGCGCGCTCGCATGGCGACCTCTCGGAAAATGCCGAATACCACGCCGCCAAGGAACGCCAGGGCTGGATCGAAGGCCAGATCGCCGAGATCGAGGACAAGATCGCCCGCGCCCAGGTCATCGACGTCTCCAAGCTCTCCGGCGCTCAGGTGAAGTTCGGCGCCACCGTCAGCGTGGTCGACGAGGACACCGAAGAAGAAGCCCGCTACCAGATCGTGGGCGACCACGAAGCCGACGTGAAGTCGGGCCGCATCTCGCTGAGCTCGCCGCTGTCGCGCGCCATGATCGGCAAGGAAGTGGGCGAAGTCGTCGAGGTCAACACCCCCGGCGGCGTGAAGGCCTATGAGATCCTCAAGGTCGAGTGGGTCTAGGGCTTAGCCCCAGACCTGCCATGAAGTTCGGCCAATCGCCGTGGATCCGCCCTTTCGAAGGCGGGTCCGCGGCGTTCGCCGTTTGAGGGCTGGACTGATGAGCGCGAGCGAAAAGCCTCGTCCTGAACCGCTGACCATCTGGGCCGTCTCGGACGGTCGCGCCGGCATCGAGGCCCAGGCCGTGGGCCTGGCCGAGGCGATCGCGCGCCGGCGTCCTGCGAAGATCGTGCTCAAGCGCGTGTCCTGGAAGGGCCGCACCGGCCGCCTGCCCTGGTGGCTGGCCTGGCTGCCCAAGCGCTGGATCACCCCCGAAAGCGAGATCACCGCGCCCTGGCCCGACCTATGGGTCGCCGCAGGCCGCGCCACCCTGCCCCTGTCGATCCGCCTCAAGAAGTGGTCGGCCGGCAAGACCTATGTCGTGCAGATCCAGGATCCGCGCGTCCCGGCCCAGATGTTCGACCTGGTCATCCCGCCCAAGCACGACCGGCTGACCGGCGACAACGTGATCCCGATCACCGGCTCGCCGCACCGCGTCAGCCAGGAACGCCTCGACGCCGAGTACGAGAAGTTCAAGGACGCCATCGAGGCCTTGCCCCGCCCGCGCGTCGCCGTGCTGCTGGGCGGCAAGTCCAAGGCCTTCGACCTCTCCGTCGAGCGCGCCGCCCAGATGGCCCACGAGATCCAGCTGCCGCTGGAGCAGGAAGGCGGCAGCCTGCTGCTGACCTTCTCGCGCCGCACGCCCGAGCCGGCCCGCGCCCTGCTGGCCGCCCGCCTGCGCGACCTGCCCGGGATCATCTGGGACGGCGACGGCCCCAACCCCTATTTCGCCTTCCTGGCGGCGGCCGACTACATCCTCGTCACCGAGGACTCCACCAACATGGCCACCGAGGCGGCCTCGACGGGCAAGCCGGTGTTCATCCTCAAGATGGAAGGCCACAGCCTGAAGTTCCGCCTCTTCCACGAGGAACTGGAACGCCAGGGCGCGGCCCGCCCCTACGGCGGCGCCTTCCACGGCTGGACCTATGACCCGGTCGACGAAACCGGCCGGGCTGCGACCGAGGTGCTGACGCGGATGGACGCGGCACGGGCGAAGGACTGAGAGCTGAGGGCTGAGGGCTGAGGGCTGAGGGCTGAGGGTAAATCCGCCTTCGACATTTACATCCGAGCATCCCCGCGAAGGCGGGGATCCAAGCTGGCTTTCAGGATTTGGCGCAGCCGCGGACTACCCGCAGACTCGGCTTGGATCCCCGCCTTCGCGGGGAAACACGGATTTGAACTTGAACTCGGCGCTCCTCTTGGGCTTTGGAGCCCTTGTCGCCGCAGCCGCCTTCATTGTGCTGCAAGGCCTCCCCCACTACCTTTTGCGCAAGGTGGAGGACTAGCGATGGACCCTCTCGTCTCCATGTCCCTGATGATGCTGCTGGGCGGCGCCCTGTCGTTCGGGGTCTACTGGGCCTTCCAGAAGTTCGATCGCCGCTGAGCCTGAACTAACGGGCGTCCTGCACGAACACGTAGGGCGCAAGCGCGTCGAGCACGGCTTCCGGCGACTGGTCCAGGTCGCCGAGAACGATCATCGGCTCGGCGATCAGCGCCTCCTGCCCCGTCGGCCGCAGCTTGAGATAAAGCCGCTGCTGCACGGCGGATCTGATCCGATAGCTTTCTACGCGCGCCACCGCGACGCGCTCCCAGGGCAGGAACCGCAGGCGTCTCTGCCCGGTCCCGCGCCAACGCACGCCGTCCCGCGCGATCACCAGGGCCTCGCCCTGGCCGAGCACGGCCTGCACCGCCACCGCGCCGAACAGGGCGCCGAAGCCGATGCTCATGACGAACAACGAGATCGCCACGGTCTGGTCCACGCGCCAGAGCGTCAGCCCCGCCGCCAGGAAGAGGACGATGACCGCGGCCGTGCCGATGACGTAGCCGCGCGCCGAACGGCTGAAGGCGATGCGGTCGGTCCCCGTGTCGACCATTCCGCCGTCACCCCACCATGTCCCATGCCAGCGGCTCGCCCCGCGTCAGGGCGCGGGCGGCGGGGCGGCCCAGCACCTTGTCGAGATCGGCCGGCGGCAGGCCGATGCCTGGACGCACCGAGCGGACGTTGTCGCGGCTCAGGATCGCGCCGGCCGGCACGTCGGCGGTGACGTAGAGCGAGCGGCGGTACTGCAGGTTGGCCTGCTCGGAGCCCAGCACGTCGTAGTGCGCGCGGCCCAGGGCGGCCCAGGCGTTCTTGGTGTCATCGACCAGGGCCTTGAACTCGGCCGGCTCCAGGCTGAAGGCCGAGTCCGGTCCGCCGTCGGCGCGAGCCAGGGTGAAGTGCTTCTCGATGGCGGCCGCGCCCACCGACACCGCCGCCACCGAGGCGGCCGTGCCCGGCGTGTGGTCCGATAGGCCGATCGGGCAGCCGAAGCGGGCGGCCATGTCGGCCACGGTCCGGACGTTGGCGTCGGCGAAGGTGGCGGGATAGCTCGACACGCAGTGCAGTAGCAGCACGCCCGCCGCCCCGGCCTCCAGGGCGGTGTTCCGGGCGGTCTCGATCTCCGCCAGGTTGGCCATGCCGGTCGAGATGATCAGCGGCTTGCCCTTGGCCGCGGCGTAGCGGATCAGCGGCAGGTCCACCGCCTCGAACGAGGCGATCTTGTAGGCGGGGGCGTCCAGCCCGGCCAGCAGGTCGACCGCCGTCTCGTCGAAGGGGCTGGAGAAGATCGTCACACCGCGCTTGCGAGCGCGCTCGAAGATCGCCCCGTGCCACTCGAACGGCGTCTGGGCCTCCTGGTAGAGCTCATAGAGGCTGCGGCCGTCCCACAGGCCGCCGTTGATCTTGAACTCGGGCCGATCGACGTCGAGCGTGATGGTGTCGGCGGTGTAGGTCTGGATCTTGATCGCGTCGCAGCCGGTGTCGGCGGCCGCGTCGACCATCTCCAGGCAGCGGTCGAGGCTGCCGTTGTGGTTCCCCGACAGCTCGCAGATCACATAGGGGGGATGGTCTGCGCCGATCCTGCGGCCGGCGATCTCGATTTCGGGCGAAGCGGTCATGGGCGAACTCACGCGTGTCCCCGCCATATTAACCCTGAAATCGTGGACGAGGCGTCAATCGCCGCCACCGCCTCCACCATCACCGCCGCCGCAGCTTCCCCCGTCCGAAGAACCGCCCTCCGAAGAGGATCCGCAGTCCGACACGTTCGACGAAGAATCCGAGGTCGAGGAACCACCGTCGAAATAGGTCGAGGAGGACGCATCACCCCCGTCGCCGCCCTTGCCGGGCTTTGCTCCAGCCGGCTTGGCCGCCTCCAGCGCCGTCCCCAGGCCCGCCCCGATGGCGATGCCGATCGCGACGCCCATGGCGATGTTGTTGGTCGCCACGCCCAGCGCGACCCCGATCGCCGTCCCGGCCCCGATGCCGATCGTCAGTCCGCCCTTCATGGCGCCCCCAAAACCGTCGCAACGCCGCGGAATCGACACTATATGTTCCGCCATGTCCACCACCGCTCCCCGCCACACGCGCTGCCTGATCATCGGTTCGGGCCCCGCCGGCTACACCGCCGCCATCTACGCCGCCCGCGCGCTGCTCAAGCCCGTGCTCATCGCCGGCATCCAGCCGGGCGGCCAGCTGACCATCACGACCGACGTCGAGAACTATCCGGGCTTCGCCGACGTCATCCAGGGTCCCTGGCTGATGGACCAGATGCGCGCCCAGGCCGAGCACGTGGGCACCGAGCTGGTCAACGACATCGTGCTGTCGGTCGACCTTAGCCAGCGCCCGTTCACGGTGAAGACCGACAGCGGCCAGGACTGGATCGCCGAGACGATCATCATCGCCACCGGCGCCCAGGCCAAGTGGCTGGGCCTGGAAAGCGAGAGCAAGTTCCAGGGCTTTGGCGTGTCGGCCTGCGCCACCTGCGACGGCTTCTTCTATCGCAACAAGGAGGTCGTGGTGGTCGGCGGCGGCAACACGGCCGTCGAAGAGGCCCTGTTCCTCACCAGCTTCGCCAGCAAGGTCACCCTCGTGCACCGCAAGGACGAACTGCGCGCCGAGAAGATCCTGCAGGAGCGCCTGCTGGCTCACCCGAAGATCGAAGTGGTCTGGGACAGCGCCATCGACGAGGTCCTGGGCGACAGCGATCCGGCCGGCGTCACCGGCGTGCGCCTGAAGAACGTCAAGACCGGCGCGACCACCGAGCTGAAGACCGACGGCGTGTTCATCGCCATCGGCCACGCCCCGTCGTCGGAGCTGTTCAAGGGCCAGCTGGAAACCGGCCCGGGCGGCTATCTGAAGGTCAAGCCGGGCACGGCCTCGACCGCCATCGAAGGCGTCTACGCCGCCGGCGACGTCACCGACGACGTCTACCGCCAGGCCGTCACGGCCGCCGGCATGGGCTGCATGGCCGCCCTGGAAGCTGTCCGCTTCCTGGCTGAGGAAGACCACAGACAAGCCCACCACCCGATCAGCCACAAAGAGGCCAACGAGATCGGGGCCTGGTGACGAAGAGCCGCTCCGAAAGGGGCGGCTTTTTGATGCTCCCCCTGAAGGGGGAGCTGTCGCGGAGCGACTGAGGGGGAAGTGATCGCGGCGGCTCAGCAGCCGCTTCCCCCTCCGGCCCTTCGGGCCACCTCCCCCTTTAGGGGGAGGATCTACTCTCTAGTTATCCAGCGGGTTCAGCAGGTTCGGCGCTCTCGGCTTCGGCTTGGGCGGAGGCGGCGGAGGCGCGGCGACCACCGGCGGCGGCGCGGGCTTGGCGGCGGCTTGGGCCTGGACCTCGGGCATGGCCTCCAGGGCCTTGTTGATCCGGGCGATCTCCTCGGGCGTGGCGATGCGGCGGCCGGCCACCGAGCCCTCGACCTTCAGCCGCTCGCCGCCCGGCGCGGCGACGTCGGGAATGACGACGATGCGGGCGTCCTTCAGGGCCGCCGCCGGCGCGGGACCGCCCAAGGTCTGCGACAAGGTCTGGGCCAGCACCTCCGGCGGCGCGGCCTCCAGCGTGCGCGGATCGGCGCCCATCAGGGTGTCGGCCGAGATCTTGGTCTCGCCGCCGGCGTAGCGCCCCTTGAACGCCGCCAGCGTCCCCGCCGGCCCGGTCCAGCGATAGAAGATGTGCGTGCCCACCTGGCGCAGCTTGACCAGGGTCGGCGCCCAGTACGGCGAGACGTAGTCGGCGTGGTAGTGGGTGGCCACGCCCACGTCCTTCATCACGAAGCCCGACAGCGCCCGCCGCGCCACGGCCTGGGCCTGGTTCCACAGGGCCGGCGAGACCGCCCGCTCCAGCGAACCGTCGCAGGTGAAGCTGAACTGGCAGCCGGTGCTGCGCAGCGAACCCTCGTAGATCACCCCGCAGATCGACTTGGGATAGCCGGGATGGCGCAGCCGGTTGAGCACGGTCTGGGCCACGGCCGCCTGGCCGTCCGCCGGCTCGAAGCCGGCCTCGAAATAGACCGCCTGCGAAAGGCAGTGCAGGGCCCTGGCCCGCTCCTCGCCCGAGGCTTTCAGCACGAAGGGCCGGGCCGCCTCGATCGGCAGGGGCGCGGGCAAGCGATAGGCGTTGATGAGCCGGGCGCCCTCGAAGCCGGGAACCGTGGGGCCCAGGGTCGGAATGGAGGCGATCTTGATCACCTCCCAGCCCTTCACCCGCCCCCAGTAGTCCTTGCGCGGCCGAGGATCATGCCGGCGGGCCAGGGCCAGCATGGCCGGGTCCATGTCCGCGACGTAGCGGGCCAGCCCCGCGTCCGACAGCGTGCCGGCCTGGCTCGCCACCCCCGCCGCGCGGCCGTGCTGGCGCGGCAGGTGATAGGCGGTGGCGCACGCAGAAAGGCCGCCGACGGCGATCAGCGCCGCGGCGGCCTTCAGGTCCCGTTGTCGTCGGATGGACGGCACGCGGGTGCGTTCGGACTACTTGCTCAGGGTCGAGCGCAGCATCCAGGCGTGTTTCTCGTGGGCCGCCAGGCGCTGAGTGTAGAGATCGACCGTGGCCTCGTCGCCCGCCTCATCCGGCGCGTCGATCGCCCCGCGCAGGGTGGCGATGACCGTCTCGTTGTCGGCCAGGAGTTCCTTGATCATGGCCTCCCAGTCCTTCTCGCCGTCGCCGTCCTTGATGCTGGAGAGGTTGCCGAAGGCGGCGTAGCCCTGCGGGGCCAGTTCGCCCAGGGCGCGAATGCGCTCGGCGATCAGGTCCAGGGCGGCCCACTCTTCGTTGTATTGTCCTTCCAGCAGGATGTGCAGCGACTGGAAGTAGGGACCGCGAACATTCCAGTGATAGCCGTGCGTCTTGAGGTAGAGCGCATAGCTGTCAGCCAGGACCTTGTTCAGTCCCTGCGCGATGTCCGCGCGTTGCTTGGCCGAAATGCCGATGTTCGGAGCGGTCGCCATTCATGATCTCCCGTGTTGCGTGTCCTAGGTAAGCGTGTCCATGCTCATGGCAAGCCCGCTTCTGAGCGCGGAGCAAGAATGAACAAGAATGATCAGCTCCCCCCGGCGTCGAAGCCACACCGTTCGACGTCCGCCCTCCTAAGCGCCTGGCTCATACCCGAGGTTCCCCCGCCGTTCTGGCGCGCCGCGACGGCCGCCGTGGTGGCGACGCTGACAGCCCTGGGCATGCGTTTCGCCTTGCTGGGCCCCGACCAGGCGATCGGCGCCACCCAGGCCTTCTTCCCCGCCATGGTGCTGGTGACGCTTTACGCCGGCTGGCGCTGGGGCGTCGTACCGCTCGTCTGCGGCGGGCTGCTGGGCTGGTGGCTGTGGGCCGGCCGCTACGGCGAGCCCCTGAGCGAGGCCGAGTCGGCCTCGCTGGTGCTCTACCTGATCTCGGCGGCGGCCACGACGGCCGTGGCCCACGGCCTGCGCGAAGCGGTGGCCAACCTGGGCGAGGCCCGGCGACGGCAGGTGCAGGCCGAGGCCCGGCTCGACGTCACCCAGGCCGCCGCCGGCGTCGGCCCCTGGGAGTGGGACGTGGCCAGCGGCGCCCTGCATCTCTCCCCCGCCGCCCGCCGCAACCTGCGCCTGCCGCTGGACGGCCCCTTGAGCTTCGACGACGTCGCCGGCGCCGTGCATCCCGACGACCGTCCCAAGGTGCGCGAGCAGATCCGCCAGGCCATCAAGAGCGGGCCGATCTACGAGGTCGAATACCGGCTGACCGACAGCCAGGAGGGCGAGCGCTGGATGCACGGGCGCGGCCAGATCGAGCGCGACTCCGCCGGCCGGGCCGTGCGGGTGCTGGGCGTCAATTTCGACGTCACCAAGCGCCGCCAGGCCGAGGAAGGCCTGCGCGAGAGCGAGGCCCGCTTCCGGGCCCTGGCCGACAGCGCCCCGGCCCTGATGTGGATCACCGGTCAGGGCGGGGCCCGCGACTTCGTCAACGCCGCTTACGTGGACTTCGCCGGTTCCGACTACCGCGCCGCCCTCACCCTGGACTGGCGCACCCGCATCCATCCCGAGGACCTGCCGTCGATCCTCAAGTCGCAGCTGGCCGGCGAGACCTCGCGCAAGCCCTTCAGCCTGGAGGCCCGCTACCGCCGGCCCGATGGCGAGTGGCGCTGGCTGAAGTCGTTCTCCCAGCCGCGCTACGGCCCAGGCGGGGCTTTCGCCGGATTCATCGGCATCGCCTTCGACGTCACCGAGGCCAAGGAGGCCGAGGCCAAGCTGACCGGCATGAACGAGCTGCTGGCCGACAAGGTCGACACCGCCATGGCCGAGCGCGACCTGGCCCAAGCCGCCCTCAACCAGTCGCAGAAGCTGGAGGCCATCGGCCAGTTGACCGGCGGGGTGGCCCACGACTTCAACAACCTGCTGACCGTGGTGATCGGCGCCCTGGACGTGGTGCAGCGGCATCCGGGCGACGCCCGTCGGCGCGACAAGATGATCGACGCGGCCCTGTCGGCCGCCCGGCGCGGTGAGAAGCTGACCCAGCACCTGCTGGCCTTCGCCCGCCGCCAGCCGCTCAATCCGCAGGTCTGCCGCGTCGACCGGGTGATCGCCGAGAGCGAGGCCCTGCTGAGGCGGGCCGTCGGCGAGGTGCTGCCGCTGAAGCTCAGCCTCGGCTCGGGCACCCGCACCGCCCTGATCGACTCCGGCCAGTTCGAGGCCGCCCTGCTCAACCTGGTGGTCAACGCCCGCGACGCCAGTCCGCCCGGCGGGACCATCGTCGTGGAGTCCGGTCCCGAGACACTGGCCAAGACCCGCGGCGAACTGAAGCCGGGCGCCTATCTGCGCGTCTCGGTGTGCGACGAGGGCGCCGGCATGGACGCCGACACCATCGCCCGCGCCTTCGAGCCGTTCTTCACCACCAAGGCCTCGGGCAAGGGCACGGGCCTTGGCCTGTCGCAGGTCTATGGCTTCGTGCGCCAGAGCGGCGGCGAGGTCGAAATCGCCTCCAAGCCCGGCAAGGGCACGACGGTGTCGATGCTGCTGCCGGCCAGCCACGAGGGCGCGATCCTGCAGGACGCCCCGGTCGCCGCCCCCGCCCCGCGCCCCGGCGTCGAGGTGCTGCTGGCCGAGGACGATTCCGAGGTCGGCGACCTGGTCGAGGCCATGCTGACGGAACTGGGCCACCACGTGCGCCGGGCCGGCGACGCCGACGAGGCCCTGAGCGTCGCCCGCGCGCACCCAGAGCTTGGCCTGCTGGTCACCGACGTGATGATGCCCGGCGACAAGAGCGGGGTGGACCTGGCGTCCATCCTCTCGGCCGAGCGCCCCGACCTGCCGATCCTGCTCAGTTCGGGCTACACCGGCCAGGAACTGGCCCAGGCCCGCGCGACGCCCTGGCCCTTGCTGCGCAAGCCCTACGCCCTGGACGCCCTGATCCGGGCCATCGACCAGGCGTTCGAAGCCCGCCGCATGCACTAGGACGGGCTGAAACTCATCATTCAATCGCCTCCAAGCCGCGCATCCCCGCGAAGGCGGGGATCCAAGCTGACTTTCAAGAGGAGGCGCGGCCGAGGATCATGCTCAGCCTCGGCTTGGATCCCCGCCTTCGCGGGGATACTCGGTGAAAAATCGGCTCAGGGCCGGGAATGATCCAGCCACCCCCACCGATCGGCGAAGCCGGTTCAGAAAGCCTGGAAGCGATTTTTCGTCCGCATGCTTTGCATTTCCAAAGCGACCGGCTATATGTGGATAGCCCCTTATGCTCAATTTCAGCATAAGTCGCGACGCCGGACGGAGCCGCAACTCGGTCTCGGCGTTTTTTGAGGCCCAGGAAATGCTCACTTTGAGCATAAGAGAGGACGACATGGCCGACGGTTTCGCGCCCCTCGCCTTCACCGCCGACATCGAGGCGGAGACCGCCGCCGTCTGGGACAAGGTCAAGCACCATGTCACCCCGATGGAATGGCGCCTGCACGCGCCGCTGATCGTCGAGATCAACCGGCTCAAGCGCGAGAAGAACGCCGCCATCCTGGCCCACAACTACATGACGCCGGACATCTTCCACGGCGTGGGCGACTTCGTGGGCGACAGCCTCGCGCTCGCCAAGGAAGCCGCCAAGAGCGACGCCAAGATCATCGTCCAGGCCGGCGTGCACTTCATGGCCGAGACCAGCAAGGTCCTGAGCCCCGAAAAGAAGATCCTGATCCCCGACCTGCTGGCCGGCTGCTCGCTGGCCTCGTCGATCACGGGCGCCGACGTGCGGCTGATCAAGGAGCGCCATCCGGGCGTGCCGGTGGTCACCTACGTCAACACCACCGCCGACGTGAAGGCCGAGACCGACATCTGCTGCACCAGCGCCAACGCCGTGCAGGTGGTGGAATGGGCGGCCAAGGAATGGGGGACCGACAAGGTCATCCTGATCCCCGACGAGTTCCTGGCCCGCAACGTCGCCCGCCAGACGGACGTCAAGATCATCGCCTGGGCCGGCCACTGCGAGGTGCACAAGCGCTTCACGCCCCAGGACATCGCCGACATGCGCGCGGCCTGGCCAGGCGCCGAGGTGCTGGCCCACCCCGAATGCCCGGCCGAGATCCTCGAGGCCTCGGACTTCGCCGGCTCGACCGCCGCGATGAACGACTACGTGGCAGCCCGCAAGCCGGCCCAGGTGGTGCTGATCACCGAGTGCTCGATGGCCAGCAACGTCCAGGCCGAAAGCCCCGGCACCCAGTTCATCGGCCCCTGCAACATGTGCCCGCACATGAAGCGGATCACCCTGCAGAACATCTACGACGCCCTGGTGCACGAGCAGTACGAGGTGACGGTGGACGCCGACATCCTCGACCGCGCCCGCCAGGCCGTGCAGCGGATGATCGACCTGCCCCCGCCCGCCGCCCCGGCCCGCTACGACCTCGTCAAGGCGCGCCACCACGTGGACGTGGAGCTGATTTAACGGGTCTCCTTCCCCCTTGCGGGGAAGGTGGCCGCGAAGCGGTCGGATGGGGGTGTCAGCGCCGACGTCGAACGTCCGGTCCGACACCCCCACCCCAACCCCTCCCCGCAAGGGGGAGGGGCTCTGGAGTAGTCGATGATCGAACGCATCACCTTCGACGGCCCCGTCATCCTCGGGGCGGGCCTCGCCGGCCTCAGCGCGGCGCTCGCGGCCAGGACGGCGCTGGTGCTGTCGCCAACGCCGCTGGCCACCGGCTGCTCCAGCGCCTGGGCGCAAGGGGGCCTGGCCGCCGCCCTGGCCGGCGACGACACGCCGTCGCTGCACGCCGCCGACACCATCGCCGCCGGCGCTGGCCTCTGCGACGGCGACGCCGTGGCGCTGCTGACCCGCGAAGGCCCCGCCGCCGTCCGCGCCCTGGCCGCGCTCGGCGCGCCGTTCGACCGCAAAGCCGACGGCGACTTCGTGCTCAGCCTGGAGGCCGCCCACTCCAAGGCCCGCGTCGCCCGCGTCGGCGGCGACGGAGCCGGGGCCGCGATCATGGCCGCCGTCATCGCGACGGTGCGCGCCACGCCGACCATCCAGATCCGCGAGAACGCCCGCGCCCGCCGCCTCCTCCAGGACGCCGCCGGCCGCGTGGTCGGAGTGCTCGCCGAAATCGACGGCGAGCTCGTGGAAGTCCGCGCCAAGGCCGTGATCCTGGCCACCGGCGGCGTCGGCGGCCTCTACGCCGTCACCACCACCCCGACCCAGGTGCGCGGCGAGGGCCTGGGCCTGGCCGCCCTGGCCGGCGCCGAGATCGCCGATCCCGAGTTCGTGCAGTTCCACCCCACGGCCATCGACATCGGCCGCGACCCCGCCCCCTTGGCCACAGAGGCCCTGCGCGGGGAAGGCTCGATCCTCAGGAACACCGATGGCCGCGCCTTCATGGCCGACTATCACCCGGCCAAGGAGCTGGCGCCCCGCGACGTGGTGGCCCGCGCCATCCACGCCGAGCGCGCCGCCGGTCGCGGCGCCTTCCTCGATGCCACGACGGCGGTCGGCGCCCACTTCCCGCACGAGTTCCCGGCCGTGTTCGAGGCCTGCCAGAGCGCCGGGATCGACCCGCGCCGCGAGATGATCCCGGTCACGCCGGCCGTGCACTACCACATGGGCGGCGTGGCCACCGACCTCGACGGCCGCGCCAGCCTGCCCGGCCTCTACGCCGCCGGCGAATGCGCCTCCACCGGGGTGCAGGGCGCCAACCGCCTGGCCTCCAACAGCCTGCTGGAAGCGGCCGTGTTCGGCGCCCGCGCCGGCCGCGCCGCGGCGGCCGAGGTCCCCAACGGGACTCAAGCCGGCGGCGAGGCGGTGTCGCTCGCGCCCCTGCCCGACCTGCCGGACGAAGCGTTCCAGGCCCTGCGCAAGGCCATGAGCCGCGACGCCGGCGTCATCCGCGACGCCGAGGGCCTGGCCCGCCTGCAAGCCGAGGTCGCCGCTCTGGAGACCGCTCACGGTCTCTGCCCGCCCCTGGTGGCCGCCCGCCTGATCGTCGACGCCGCCCTGGCCCGCCGGGAAAGCCGTGGCAGTCACTACCGCTCGGACTTCCCCGAAAAGGCCGATCCCGTCCGCACCTTCGTCACCCTAGACACCGTCCAGGCCGGTTTGCGCCACGCCGCGGAATAGTGGTACGGAAGGAGAACGGAGACGCGACCATGAGCACGCCGTTCGGTCCATCTGAAAGCGCATTCGACTATTCAGGCGATGGCCTCGCCGAGCAGGGCGTGACCGAGTTCCTGCTCACCGTCGACGACCTGGAGACCATGGTCCGGGCCGGCGTCTTTGATCGCGACGATGCGACCCGCGTGGAACTCGAAGACGGAAGGCTGGTGCGGATGTCGCCGGAATCAACGCCTCACGCCCGGACCGCCGCCCGCCTGAACAAGGCGCTCGACCGGGCCATCGAACGCCTCGGATTGGAGGCTCGCTACGAAGTGCTGAACGGCGGCACGGTTCGCGTTTCCAACATCTCCGCCTTCGATCCGGACGGCGCCGTCATCGCTCGTGACTGCGAGGGCTTCTTCCTGCGCCCCGACCAAGTCTTCCTGATCATCGAAGCCTCGCTCTCGACTCTCAAGCGTGACCTCGGCCTGAAGAGCCGGGCCTACGCCGCCGCCGGGATCGCCGAATACTGGGTGATCGACGTCAAACACGCCCAGCTTCACGTCTTCCGCCGCCCGTTCGACGGCGACTGGACCGAGCGCCAAATCCTGACCGCCGACGACAGCGTCTCGCCGCTGTTCGCCCCCGACGCCGACATTGCCCTGAAGAGCGTATTTTGACCGCCTTGCCCCGTATCGAGCCGCTGCCCGACCTTCTTGTCCGCCCCATCGTCGATCTGTCCCTGGCCGAGGATCTGGGCCGGGCCGGCGACATCACGGGCCTGGCCTGCATCGACGCCGACGCCCGGCTGTCGGTGGTCTTCACCAGCCGCCAGGACGGCCGCGTCTCGGGCCTGGCCTGCGCGCGCCTGGCCCTCTTCGCCCTGGATCCGACCGCGACCTTCGAGGTCGTCACGCCCGACGGCGCCGACGCCGCGCCCGGAACCGTTCTGGCCCGCGCCGAGGGCAACGCCCGCGCCGTGCTGGCCGCCGAGCGCACGGGGCTGAACCTGCTGGGCCGCCTGTCGGGCATCGCCACCCTGACCCGCGCCTATGTGCGCCTCGTCGAAGGCACGGGGGCGACCATCGTCGACACCCGCAAGACCACGCCGGGCCTTCGCGCCCTGGAGAAGTACGCCGTGCGTTGCGGCGGCGGGGTCAACCACCGCTTCGGCCTCGACGACGCCATCCTGATCAAGGACAACCACGTCGCCGCCTGCGGCGGGGTCGGCGAAGCCGTCCGCCACGCCCGCGCCTTCGCCGGCCACCTGGTGAAGGTCGAGGTCGAGGTCGACGGCCTGGACCAGCTGGAAGACGCCCTCAAGCACGGCCCCGACGTCGTCATGCTCGACAACTTCAGCCTCGACGACCTGAAGACCGCCGTGTCGCTGGCCAAGGGCCGCGCGGTGCTGGAGGCCTCGGGAAGGGTGAACCTGACCACCGTCCGCGCCATCGCCGAGACGGGCGTCGACGTCATCAGCGTCGGGGCGCTCACCCACTCGGCGCCGGTGCTGGATATCGGTCTGGACGCGGCTTAGGGGCGTCCCCCTTTTTAACTCCCGTCATTCCCGCCCTTGTGGCGGGAAACCCTGGTCCCGCTCGCACGAGAAGCGCCGGCGGACTGCTTAGCAGTCCGCCCCTTCCGCCCTTGCGGCTGACAAAGGGGTTCCCGCCACAAGGGCGGGAATGACGGGAGAATAGGGAGGAGCGCTCCTAGCGTCCCCTGCCCCGCACCCACGGCATGATCCGGTCCTGCACCGGCTGGTCGATGAAGGTGTGGAACACCCAGGCAGCCCCGATGGCCAGGGGGAAGCCGGCGATCCACATCAGCCATTGCCAGCCGATGCCGATCGGCACGGTGTCGATCAGCTTGTGCACGGCGCTCCAGTAGATCACGCCGACCAGAATGTGGGTGATGAACAGGGCGAAGGAGAGCTTGGCGCCCTCCTCGATCCAGGCCTTGGGATGCTTCACCGGAAGGCGGCCGGCGCCCAGGATGATGGCGGCCAGGCACACCAGGCTGGGCAGGTCGAAACGGCCGATCAGTTGCAGGATCACCAGCCCCGCGCAGCCCAGGGTCAGCAGGATCTTGGCGGCCTTTTCCGTGGGCCAGTTCAGTTCGACCGCCCGCGCCAGGCACAGGCCCAGCAGGAACAGCGGCAGGGCCCGCAGCACGCCGATGCGCAAGGGCAGGTCCGACAGGCCGATTGAGACTTCCGAAAAGCCGAAACCGTTGGTCTGGCGCGAGGCGACGTCGAAGGCGACCACCAAGGCGGCGGCCAGCACGATCGGCAACCACGGCCGGCGAGTCAGGTTGGCGGCGCGCCAGAACCACGGGAACAGGGCGTAGCAGACGATCAGCGCCGACAGCGACCAGCTGGGCAGGTTCCAGCCGTCGCTGTTGAAACCCCAGGCGTGCATCAGCATGGCCTGCAGCGGCAGCTGGTCCCAGGCGAAGCGCGAGGGCTTGTGGGCGTCGGTGCCGATGACGTTGAGAGCGAAGACCAAGCCGGCCATGGCGGCGAGCACCATCAGGTGGCCCGGCCAGACCCGCGCCGCGCGACGCAGCCAGAACTGGAAGTGGGTGATGCGGCCCGAGATCGCCGACGGCCCGTAGGCCCGTCCCAGCACGTAGCCCGACAGCATCAGGAAGAAGTCCGTGGCCAGATAGCCGCGCGCGAACACCGGGTGGAAGCGCTCGATGCGCAGCGGGCTTTCGGCGCCGAAGTGGTAGACCACGATCAGCAGGGCGGCGAGCAGGCGCAGCAGGTCCAGCGCGCCGCCGCGGGTGGCCGGGCGAGTGGAATGGCCGACGGGAGACGCGACGGGAGCGGCCGGGGGAACCAACTCCGAGGATGACGACGGGATGCTCACGCGGCAGGCCTTAACAAAGCCGAGCCCCGGGGGGAAGCGGCGGAAGGTCGCGCTGGACGTCCTTGACCCGCGATGGGCGAGCGCCCATCTGTAACCGCACAAGTATCTAATTGGACTTCGCCGCCATGACCCGCATGCCCGCCCTCTTCATCGGCCACGGCTCGCCGATGAACGCCATCGAGGACAACGCCTGGAGCCGCGCCTGGGCGCAGCTGGGCGCCGACCTCCCCCGCCCCAAGGCCGTGCTGATGGTCAGCGCCCACTGGGAGACCATGGGCGGCACGGCGCTGAGCGCTTCGGAAGCTCCGGAAACCATCCACGACTTCGGCGGCTTCCCCCAGGCGCTGTTCGACGTGCGGTATCGCGCGCCGGGCGATCCCGCCCTGGCCGCACGCGCCGCCGAGCTGCTGTCGCCCCAGCGCACCGTGCAGCACCCGACACGAGGCCTCGACCACGGCGCCTGGAGCGTGCTGCTGCCGATGTATCCGCACGCCGACGTGCCGGTGGTGCAGGTCAGCCTGGACCGCGGCCAGAGCGCCGCCTGGCACTACGAGGCCGGCCGACGCCTGGCGGCCCTACGCGACGAGGGCGTGCTGATCATCGGCAGCGGCGACATCGTCCACAATCTGCGGGCCGTGAACTTCCGCACCGGCCAGACCCCCGACTGGGCGCCGCGTTTCAACGAGACCGCCAAGGTCCTGATCGCCGCCGGCGACCACCAGCCGCTGATCGACTGGGAGGGCCTGGGCGAAGACGCTGCCCTGTCGATCAACAGCGCCGAGCACTACCTGCCGCTGCTCTACGTGCTGGGCGCGCAGGGCAAGGACGAGCCGGTGTCGTTCTTCACCGACGACGTCTTCGCGGCGATCTCGATGACGGGCGTGCAGGTGGGTTAGCGCCTCCCCCCTACTTTCTTCCCGTCATTCCCGCCCTTGTGGCGGGAAACCCTGGTTCCGTTCGCAGGTGAAGCGCCAGCGGCGTGCTCAGCACGCCGCCCCTCCTGCCCGTGCGGCTGACAGAGGGGTTCCCGCCACAAGGGCGGGAATGACGGGAGTTCAGGGGACGGCTTGCTCAAGCCGGAACCACCTCCCCCTTCAACCGCGCCGCCGCGGCCACGGCCGCCGCAACCCGCTCGTCCATGCCGTTGTCGTAGATGCGCCGCACCCTCGCGAGCACCTCCGGCGGAGCCAGCTCCGGCCGGCCTGACTGGAACGGCGGATCCGGCGCGTACTCCACGGCCAGCTGGATGGCCTGGGCCACGCCCGGGCCGGCGATCTCGGCCACCAGGGTCAGGGCGAAGTCGACGCCGGCCGTCACCCCGCCGCCGGTGACGAAGCGGCCGTCGCGGGCCACGCGGCTCTCGTCGGGGATCGCGCCGAACAGGGCCAGCTGGTCGCGCCAGGCCCAGTGGCAGGCCGCCCGCTTGCCCTCCAAGAGCCCGGCCGCCGCCAGCACCAACGAGCCGGTGCAGACGCTGGTGACGTAGCGCGCGCTCCAGGCCAACCGCTTGATCTGATCGAGGAACGCCGCGTCGCCCATCGCCTGGGTCGTTCCGAAACCGCCGGGAATGCAGAGAATGTCGCACGCCTCGATCTGGTCGAGCCGCGCCAGATGGGCGAAGATCAGGCCGTCAGCCTCGATCTCGCCGCCCTCCAGGCTGGCGACGGTGATCTGGGCGCCCGGCAGCCGCGCCAGGATCTGGTGCGGACCGGTGAAGTCGAGATGGGTCACGCCCGGGAACAGGGCGAAGACGATGCGGATCTGGTCGGTCATGGATAGCCCTCCGGGTTTGACGACCGAGGGTCTCCCGGATAGCGTTCGGCGGAAATGACGGAGATCCCTCGATTTCCGCCAGACAGGGTCACTCAATGCCTCGCGCCGTCGGCATGCTGGTCTATCCCGGCTTCCAGTTGCTGGACGCCGCCGGCCCGATCTCGGCCTTCGAGATCGCCGCTCGCTTCGATCCCGGCGCCTATGGCCTAACGGTGATCTCGCGCGACGGCGGCTGGACGGCCAGCAGTTCAGGCGCGGCCTTCGACACCGTGGCCTTCGACAAAGCCCCGCGCTTCGACACCCTGCTGGTCGCCGGCGGCGACGGGGTGAAGGCGCCGGCCACCTGCGAGACCACCCTGGCCTATGTGCGCGAGAGCGCCCGCACCGCCCGGCGCACGGCCAGCGTCTGTTCGGGAACCTACGTCCTGGCCGCCGCCGGCCTGCTGGACGGCAAGCGCGCCACAACCCACTGGAGCCGCACCAAGGACTTTCAGCGCCGCTATCCCGGCGTACGGCTGGAGGCCGACCGCATCTGGGTGCAGGACGGCGACATCTGGAGTTCGGCCGGCATCACCGCCGGCATCGATCTCGCCCTGGCCATGATCGGCGCCGACCTGGGCGAACCGATCGCCAAGCGCACGGCCCAGCAGCTGGTCGTCTATCACCGCCGCCCGGGCGGCCAGTCGCAGTTCTCGGCCCTGCTGGAGATGAAGGGCGGCCGGTTCGACCCGCTGCTGGCCTGGGCTCGCGAGAACCTGGCCCGTCCCCTGACCGTCGAGGAACTGGCCGAGCGCGCCGCCATGAGCCCGCGCAACTTCGCCCGCCTGTTCACCGCCGAGACCGGCGCCACGCCCGCCAAGGCCATCGAGCGCCTGCGCGCCGAGGCCGCCCGCGCCCTGCTCGACAGCGCCCCGCTGCAGGTCGAGGACATCGCCCTGGAATCCGGCTTCGGCGACTCCGAACGCATGCGCCGCGCCTTCATCCGCGTCTACGGCCAGGCGCCCCAGGCGCTGAGGCGCGCGGCGAAGGCGGGGTGAGCCCACCCACTCCGTAAAATCCCCGCGAAAGCGGGGACCCAGGGGTTTTATCGTCGAGCGCGGCGGGTTGCAGAAAAAGCCTGGGTCCCCGCTTTCGCGGGGATTTTACGGGAGAGGGTTCCTAGCCCCTCAACGCCTTCACCTCGGCCCGCAGTTCGTCCAGGCACGCGGTGTTGGCGCGCGCCATCTCCGACAGCTCGGCCACCCTCAACGCATCCAGCTTGTCGTGCAGCCGCATGATCTCCAGCTCGGCGCGCAGGTTGACGACATAGTCGTGCTCGGCCGCCTCGCGGTCCTTCGTGGCCTGCCGGTTCTGGCTCATCATGATGATCGGGGCCTGGATCGCCGCCAGGGTCGACAGCACCAGGTTGAGGAAAATGAAGGGATAGGGGTCGAAGGCCCTGTGGAACGGCATCAGGGCCAGGTTCAGGATCACCCAGGCCGCCAGGATCGCCGAGAAGCCGCCGATGAAACCCCAGGAGCCGCCGATCGCCGCCACCTTGTCGGCCAGCCGCTCCCAGTAAGTCCCCTCCTTCTCGCGCAGGCTCGGCGCGACGGCCGTCGGGGCCTCCGCCGCGATCAGGTCGATGACGCTGCGCTGGACTTCGGTGAGATCGCCATAGGACACGCCCAGCAGGGTGCGCGAGAGGTGGTCGAGTTTTTCCGCGCTCATCGATCCGTCCGGTCTGCCGATACCGCATCATCCGGCGCCCCGAGCGTCGCCGCAACGCGGTTGACACCGTCACGCTCATAGCGCGAGGCTCGCGTCCGTCGGCTGGTCGACAAACGACCCGCCATCATCGTGGGAGTTCCAGATGGCCCATAAGTTCGTGATCAAGAAGAACAAGGCCGGCGAGTTCGTCGCCTACTTCGTCTACAACAGCGAGAACATCTTCTGGACCGAGGGTTATTCCTCGAAGGCCGGCGCCAAGAACGCCATCGAGTCGATCAAGAAGAACGGCCCCGACGCGCCGACCGACGACCAGAGCGACGACTGATCCCCCTAAAACTCCAAGTCATCTTGACCCCTCCCCGTCGGTCGCTGTCTGATCGGCGATAATCAACAACGACGGGGAGACGGCCATGGCGGCGCGCAAGGCGATCTTCATCACCGGGGCGGCCAGCGGCATCGGCCTGGCCAGCGCCCGGCGCTTCGCCCGCGAAGGCTGGCTGGTGGGTCTTTCCGACATCGACGAGGCGGGCCTAGCCCGCGCCCAGGCCGAGATCGGCGTCGACGACGCCTCGGTCCATCCGCTGGACGTGCGCGACCGCGAGGCCTGGACCCCAGCGCTGCAGGCCTTCACGAACCGTTCGGGCGGACGGCTGGACGTGCTGTTCAACAACGCCGGCGTCGCCCGCTTCGGGGCCTTCGCCGAGATCGATCCCGAGGGCGACGACCTGATGCTGGCGGTCAACATCCGCGGCGTGGTCAACGGCGCGCGCGCCGGCCTGCCCTTCCTGAAGGCGACGCCCGGCGGCGGGCGGCTGATCAACATGGCCTCGTGCGCGGGGATCTATGGCGCGCCGGGCCTGGCGGTCTATTCGGCCACCAAGTTCGCGGTGCGGGGCCTGTCCGAAGCGCTGGACGCCGAGTTCGCGCCCCACGGCGTGGGCGTGGCCTGCGTGATGCCGTGGTTCGTCGAGACGCCGATCCTGCACAATTCCCAGCCCGGCAAGAACATCGACATGGGCGAGGAGCTTCGCAAGAGCGGCATGCCCGTCTACGGCGTCGACGAGGCCGCGCAGACGGTGTGGCAGGCGGCGCACGGCCGCGAGCTCTATTATCTGGTGGGAAAGCGGGCCAGGCAGATGCGGTTCATGGCCCGCCTGGCCCCCGGGTTCCTCAGGAACCGGCTCCGGTCGCAACCGCAGCCGGCCTGACGGCGTCCGACTTGTCGGCGCCGGTCTTGGTCGGGTGCATGGCCGGGGCCGAGGCCGGCTCGGGGCCGACCTTCTCCGGACCGCCCATGCCGCCCTCGACCGTCTTGGCGACGGCCAGCGCACTGGCGACGTAGATCACCGGCTTGCCGTCGGCGGTCGGGGCCTGCGGCAGGCTGGTCAGAACGGGCGCGTCGGGCAGGTCGTCCACGGTCGAGGGGCGCGGCTGGCCGGTGAAGGCCCCCGGCGCGCCGGCGCGACCGCCGAAGCGGTAGAAGACGTGCATGCCGACCTGGGCGACGCGCATCAGGCGCGGGCCCCAGTTGGGGGCGACGCCCGTGGTGTGGAAGTGGGTGGCCGAACCGACCTCGGACATCACCGTGCCGGCCAGGGCGCGCGAGGCGACCTTGCGGGCCCGATTCCAGGCGCTGCGCTCGTGGGGGGCGCGCATCGAACCGTCGCAGGCGAAGCTGAACTGGCAGCCGGTGCGGGCGTAGGCGCCCTGGAACACGACGCCGCAGATCGACTTGGGGAACGAAGGGTGGCGTACGCGGTTTAAGACTACTTGAGCCACCGCGGCCTGGCCGCTGGGCGTCTCGCCCCGGGCTTCGTAATAGACCGCCTGGGCCAGGCACTCGAGTTCGCGCGAGCTTTCGAGGGCGTTGGTCAGGTGGAACGGCGCGGCGGCCGGGCTGAACGCGCCGCCGAGGCTGGCGCGCAGCAGGAGCGGTTGGTCGTCGGACTTTTCGCCGCCGCTTTCGAGGCGGGCGGCGAGGAGCGAGGCTTGGCGATCGCGCTGGGCGTCGCCGGCGACGGTGTAGGGGTCATGGCGACGGGCGATGGCGAGCGCCCCGGCGTCCATGCGAGACGCGGCCTGATGCAGCGCCGCTTCGGAATAACTTCCCGCGGCGCCGTCGGCCAGGCGCGTAACGCGAGCGTGCTGAGAGGCGGTCTGGGCCATGCCCCCCGCAAGATAGACGCCGCCCAAGGCCAGACCCGTGACGGATCCGACCAAAACGGCGCCGATCAGCCCGCGCGCGTCAGCGCACGTCTGCGACTTGATAAACAAAACTTGCGTCCTGCGCGACGAGGGCGCTCCGGCCCCCCGACAAAAACACTTCCAAGACACCCGGAAAAAGCACTATCGGGCCGGTCTGGAAGCGAGGTTCGACCGTTCGCAATAAGGTCGAGATCCTGCTTATGCCTCGCCTTATGACCGAACTATGACCGAGTCGCAAGCGCATGCTGCACTGCGGCATTGATTTTGCCCGGCTTTTTGGCGATGCGCGCCATTAACACTTTGATTCACAGGAAAAACCTCGACGCGCGAGAAAACGCCGCAGCAGCGGGATTTTCGACGCGTCCGCTCCGCTCTGTCGGAACCCCGACCAAGCTCCGCCGTTAACGGTCACAGTGAATTCCTCCTCGGAGACCCGCCCATGACCCGCCTGCCCGCCGTCGCTCCGCGCCTGGCCGTTATCCTCGCCCTGGCCGCGCTGACGTCGGCCTGCGGCCACAACATGGAACAGCGCGCGGCCACCGGCGCCATCGCCGGCGCGGTCGTCGCCGGCCCGGTGGGCGCCGTCGTCGGGGCGGGCGCCGGCGCCGTGGTCGACACCGCCTCGAAGCCCGCGCCTAAGAAGCGGCGCTGATCTCCTTCTCCCCTTGCGGGAGAAGGTGGCGGCCGAAGGCCGACGGATGAGGGGTCGCACCCACGAAAAACGCCGCGACGGCTGATCGGCTGTCGCGGCGTTTCATGTTTAAGAGACCCCTCACCCGACCTCCTCCGGAAGGCCACCCTCTCCCGCAAGGGGAGAGGGATCAGGAAAGCGTCACGAACAGCTCGTTCTCGATCACCCACTGCCCGGCGATCTTGCGCCAGGTGGCCAGATACGTCCCGCTCTGGGTTGCGCCCTCGCCCTTCCAGGTTCCCACCCAACGCCCGCGCTCGGCCGCCCGCGCGCCGTCGGCGTCGAGTTCGATCAGCTCGCTGGTGCGCACATAGGAGACGAAGTCGCGGTCGGCGAACTGGCCGGCGAAGGCCTCGATGATCTGGTCGCGACCCAGCAGCAGCGAGCCGTCCCCGGCGATCAGCTTGGCGTCGGGCGTGAAGAACGGGACCAGCCGGCGCGCGTCCTTGCCCGCGATCAGGCGGTTGGTGAGCTTGCGGCGGGCGGCGACGGCGTCCTGCGGCGAGGTCATGAACTTGCGGGTCCCCTAGTGCTGCCCGGCGATATAGGCTGCGCCGTCGCTCCTCCGCAAACCCGGACCCCGATGCCGCCCCTCGACGATATGGCCCCCCGCGCTTCCGCCCTCCCAGTCCTGGTCACCGCGCGGCTGACCCTGAGCCCGCCGCAGTTGTCCGACTTCGACGACAGCGTCGCCATGTGGGCCGATCCGGAGGTCTATCGCTATGTCGGCGGCCGGGCCTCGACGCGCGAGGAAAGCTGGGCCCGGCTGCTGCGCGCCCGCGGCCTGTGGGCCCTGCTCGGCTACGGCTACTGGGCGGTGCGCGAGACCGCCACCGGCCGCTATGTCGGCGAGGTCGGCTTCGCCGACTTCCACCGCGACATCACCCCGTCCTTCGAAGGCTTGCCCGAGATGGGCTGGGTGCTGGCCAGCCGCATGCACGGCCAGGGCTTCGGGACCGAGGCCGTGAAGGCGGGCCTGGCCTGGGGCGAAACCCGCTGGGGCGCCGATCCCATCGTCTGCATCATCCACCCCGACAACGCCGCCTCCCTGGCCCTGGCGGCCAGGACCGGCTTCGTCGAACAGACCCGCACGACCTACAAGGAAAGCCCGACGGTCCTGCTGCGGCGGGGGTGATCAGCCCCCTCCCCGTAAAATCCCCGCGAAAGCGGGGACCCAGGTGTTTTATCGTCGAGCGCCTTGGGTTGCAGAAAAAGCCTAGGTCCCCGCTTTCGCGGGGATTTTACGGGTGGGAGAGGCTCAAGCCGCCTGCAGCTGCTGCTTCACCCGCTCGGCCAGGGTCTTGATGTCGATCGGCTTGGGCAGGAAGGTCACGCCCGTCTCGCCTTCCAGCAGGTCGCTGAACTCGGCCTCGGCATAGCCGGAGATGAACATCACCGGCGCGTTGCCCAGATAGCCGCGCGCCTTCTTGAGCAGGGTCGGGCCGTCGATGCCGGGCATGATCACGTCGCTGATCAGCAGGTCGATCTTGCCGGCGTTCTCCTCGGCGATGACCAGGGCCTCCTCGCCGTCGCTGGCCTCCAGCACCTCGTAGCCTCTGGCGCGAAGAAGCCGGGCGGCTACGCCGCGCACGGCGTCCTCGTCCTCGACGAACAGGATGCGGCCGGCGCCCGACAGGTCGCGGGCGGCGCGGGGCTTGGGCGGCTCGGCGGCCACCACGGCGGCAGCGGCGGCCTGGGCCGGGGTCGGCTCGTGCACGGGCAGGAAGATGCGGAAGGCCGCGCCCTCGCCCGGACGGCTGTGGACGTGGATCCAGCCGTCGCTCTGCTTGACGATGCCGTAGACGGTGGCCAGGCCCAGGCCCGTGCCCTCGCCCACCGGCTTGGTGGTGAAGAACGGGTCGAAGATCTTGCCCATCACCTCGGGCGGAATGCCGGGACCGTCGTCGCTGACCTCGATGAAGGCCTGGTCGCCCTCGGCGCCGGGGAAGCCCAGGCTCTTGGCCTCGTCCTCGTTGAGACGCGCGGTGCGGATGCGCACGACGCCGCCGCCCTTGGCCGCGCGCACGGCGTCGCGGGCGTTGACGGCCAGGTTCATGACCGCCGTCTCGAGCTGGCTCTTGTCGGCCCGCACCTGCGGCAGGTCGCGGCCGTAGTCGGTGATCAGCTTGACGTCTTCGCGCAGCAGGCGGCGCAGCAGGACCTCGAACTCCGAGATCAGCTCGCCCAGCTCCAGCACCTCGCGCTGGACGGTCTGCTTGCGCGAGAAGGCCAGCAGCTTGCGCACCAGGTCGGCGGCGCGCACGCCAGTCTGACGGATCTCGTTGAGGCCCTCGTAGGACGGATCGCCCACCGGGTGGCGGTGCAGCAGCTCGTCCAGGCGCAGCTGGATGGCGGTCAGCAGGTTGTTGAAGTCGTGGGCGACGCCCCCGGCCAACTGGCCGATGGCCTGCATCTTCTGGGCCTGGGCCAGCTGCAGCTCGATCTGCTTCTGCTCCGACACGTCGATCAGATAGGCCACCAGACGGCCTTCGGCGCGGTAGAGATAGAGGTGGGCGATGCGCGAGGGATCGCGTGCCAGCCGCACCTCGAACGGGCCGGCCTTGCCCTCGGCCAGGCGGGTTTCGGCCTCGGTGCGCGACGGCGGGTCGATCAGTTCGCCCAGGGTCATGCCCGCGCGCACCGCGCCGGTCATGGCCGACAGCGCCGGATTGGCCTCGAGCACCGGCGAATTGAACGGATCCAGCCCCTCCAGCAGGGCCGCGCCGAACGGCGAGGCGCCGGAGAAGGCGTCCAGAGCGCGCGGCGGCGGAGCGGCTTGAGCGATCGGAACGGCGACGGGCGGCAGCGGGGCGGCCACGGGCTCGGCCGCGGCGGGCAGGCGCACCAGCAGACGGCCGCCGGCCACGCGGGCGGCCACGGCCGCGCGCTCCTGGCCGGCCAGCACCACCAGGGCCTCGGCGGTCTCTCCCTTGCGGGCGCGGGTCAGGGCCGAGAACAGGGCGGCGTCCTTGGGCAGGCGGCGGGCCTCGCCCATGGTGTCGCGCCAAGCCTGGTTGGCCACAAGGATGCGGCCGTCGGCGACGGTCAGGGCCGCCGGCTCGCCCAGGGCCTCGATGAAGCTGTCGGCCACGTCCAGGCCGTTGTCGTGCGCGGCCGAGGCGCGGATCGCCACCAGGCCCAGGATCGCCACGCCGGCGACGCCCGCCAGCAGCAGCAGGCCGGCCAGGGTGGCGGGTCCGGCGCTCAGGGCCGGGGCCGTGGCGAAGCCGGCGGCCAGGACGAAGAAGATCGCCGCGCCCCAGATCAGGGGATCGGCGCGGCGGCGGGCCGCCGTCATGTCTTTCGCGGGCGTCTCGGCCATGCCGACCGAAATCCTTCTGCAACTTGGCGGGGCGGGAGGAGCCCCGACGATTCGTCCGGTAAGGATACTCCTTACGCGGCGCAAGAGCGCGTTCAGAAAGCAGGTCTCTGATTCTACGGCGGAAATGTGATGTCCCGATGATCCCGGACAAGGACGCCCAAGGGATCAGGCGGGCCGTCAGTCGGCCCAGGCGCGCCGCTTGGCCTTCTTGTTGCTCATCACGAAGCCGATGACCTTGGCGACGGCTTCGAAGTGCTCGGCCGGGATCTGCTGGTCGATCTCGACGGCGGCGTAGAGGGCGCGGGCCAGGGGCGGATCCTCCAGCACGTGCACGCCGGACTCCTCGGCCAGGGCGCGGATCTTCAGGGCCAGCTCGTCGACGCCCTTGGCCACGCAGATCGGAGCCGGGGTCTCGCCCTGCTCGTACTTCAGCGCCACGGCGTAGTGGGTCGGGTTCATGACGACGACGGTCGCCTTGGGCACGGCCTGCATCATCCGCTGGCGCGAGCGCTGCATCTGGATCTGCCGGCGCTTGGCCTTGATGTGCGGGTCGCCGTCCGACTGCTTGTGCTCTTCCTTCACCTCGTGAAGGGTCATGCGCATGCGCTTGTTGAAGCGCATCCGCTGCCAGAACCAGTCGAAGCCGGCGGTGACCAGCAGGAAGATCAGCACCGACCAGAACAGCTTCTTGCAGAGGTCGATGGCCAGCGGGAGCATGGCCGCCGGGTCCATGCCGACCAGGCCGATCACCTCCTTGGCGTCGGGCTTGAGTACGAACCAGGCGATGATGCCGGTGACGATGAACTTCAGGGCCGACTTGGCGAACTGCATCAGGCCGTCCGGCCCGAAGATGCGGCCCAGGCCCTTCATCGGGTTCAGCTTGGCGAAGTCCGGCTTCATCTTCTCGGCCGAGAACAGGAAACCCGACTGGGCGATGTTGGCCGCAGCCCCCATGAAGCCCGAAACCAGCATCACCAGGATCAGCGGCGGCAGGGCCGCCATCACCACCTTCTTGGCGATCAGGTTGGCCCCGCCCTCGACGTCCATCTGGCCGGCGTGGGCGATGAACGGCACCAGGGCCGACACCAGGTCGCGCGCCAGCCAGCCGCCGGCGATGACCACGACGCCGAACGCGCCGGCCAGCGAGGCCAGCTGCGAGAAGTCGGGACTTTTGGGAACGTCGCCTTTCTTCCGGGCGTCCGAAAGTTTCTTCTGTGTCGGTTCTTCTGTTTTCGAGGCGTCGTCTGTGTCGTCGGCCACGGCGCCCTCCTAACTGAAGACGTTGAGCAGATCGCGGTAGCGATCGCTCCACACCATGGCGATGCCGCCCAGGGAAAGGGCGAGCAACGATAGACCCAGGATCACGCTGAGCGGCGAAGTGACGAAGAAGATCTGGAACTGCGGCATGACCCGCCCGACCAGGCCCGTCGCCAGGTTGAAGACGATCGAGAACACGATCACCGGGGCGGCCAGCTGCACGCCCAGGGTGAAGCTATGGGCCACGGTGCGCACGGCCAGGGCGGCGGCGTCGTTGACCGGCACGCTCTTGGTGAACGGGAAGAGGTCGTAGGACCGCGCCATCGCGGCGATGAACAGGTGATGCAGGTCGGTGGCCATGATCAGGGTCAGGCTCAGCATCGACAGGAAGGTGGCCACCGCCGTGCTCGACTGCACGCCCATCGGGTTGGTGGTCTGAGCGAAAGACAGCGTGGTCTGCATCGAGATGATCTCGCCCGCCGTGGTCATGGCGCTCATGAACATCTTCAGCACCGCGCCGATCATCAGGCCGATCAGGATCTCGTGGATCAGCTGGCCGGCCAGGCCGCCCACCGTGGTCGGCAGCGGGCCGACGCCCTTGGCGACCGTCGGGGTGATGACCAGGGCGATCAGCAGCGCCAGGGCTAGGCGAATACGCGGCGACACGGCCGTCTCGCCGATGCCGGGCATCAGCATGAGCATGGCCCCGATCCGGGCGAAGACCAGACCGGCGACATAGACCTGAGCGGTCGTCGCGAAGCTGTCCACGCCCCGCCCTTCCCTACATCGCCGCGATGCGGGCGGCGATCTGGCGCATGAAGCCCGACATCAGGGCTCCCATCAGCGGCAGGCACAGCAGCAGCGCGATGAAGATGGCGACGATCTTGGGCGCATAGACCAGGGTCTGCTCCTGGATCTGGGTCAGGGCCTGGAACAGGCCGATGGCCACCCCGACCACCAGGCCGACGATCAGCACCGGCGCGCACAGCTGCAAAGTCAGCCAGATCGCGTCGCGACCCACGTCGAGGACTTCGGCTCCGGTCATGAACGGGCTTTCTGCGGGCGCTCTGGACGGTTCTGGTACGGCCCGCACCATGGGCCGGACATGGTTAACAGGGAGTTAGGGACTGTTAACACGACGCCCTTTCCGGTCGTAAGCCGGGCGCGGCGCTTGGTCGCTGCGGGGTTGCCCGCACACCTGCGACATCCCGCCACACGGGTTTACTTAACGGCGCCTCGCGATAGTTGCTGGCGAAACTATCCGATCGCGTACAGAATGCATCCATCAGTTGGGGAACTGTCATGCAATCGGAAATCAAGCTGCGCTGGTGGCAGCGCCACCCGTTCGCCGGCCTGGCCATAGGCTGGGCCATCATCGCCTTCATCGGCGTCGACGTGCTGGGCTTCGTACTCGCGCGTTAAAGCGGCTAGCAGCGCCCTTCTCCCCTTGCAGAAGAAGGTGGCGGCCGAAGGCCGTCGGATGAGGGGTCTCCCAGACGCGAGACGCCTTCACCAGGCCTGACCGCTGCACGCGGCTTCAATTTCTGAGAGACCCCTCACCCGACCTCCCTCCGGGAGGCCACCCTCTCCCGCAAGGGGAGAGGGCTCCGCGATTCAACAATCGTGACCCGCGCCCAGCGGACGGCAGCGGCCGTCGATCGGGGTCGGCACCGGCACGCCGGTCACGCCGGCGATGGTCGGGGCGATGTCGACCGTCTCGATCGGCAGGATGCGTTCGCGGGCCTGCGCGCTCTTCCACCAGAACAGGATCGGCACGCGACGGTCGTAGTCCCAGGGCGTGCCGTGGGTGGCGACATAGGTCGCCGCCGCCGTGGCCGGCACCAGGTTCGGCTTGAAAGCCACCAGGATGTCGCCCGAGCGGCCCGGCCAGGCGCTGCGGCGCAGGCGCTCCTTGACGCTGATCGTGTCGGGCGGCGTGCCCTTGGCGACGGGCGGCGTGGTCAGCAGGTCGTTGATCTCATAGGCCTCGGCCACCTCGGGGCGGCCGCGCACCAGGGCGAGAGCCGCCGAGGCGACGCGGGCGCGTTCCGTGGCCGGCAGCACCTTCTTGTCGGCGCCGACGATCACCAGGGTGTCGATGCCGCCCGGCGCGATCACCGGGTCGAAGTCCAGCGATAGATCCTTGCGCAGCTGGGCGTTCAGGTCCTTCAGCCAGGCCGAGGTGGCGATGCGGCTGACGTCGTAGCCTTCGTCGTGCAGGCGCTCGGGGAAGTCCGAACCGCCGTGGTCGGCGCTCAGCACCACCAGCACCTCGCCCTTGGCCTTCTCGATGCGCTTGAGGAAGGTGTCCAGGCGCGCGTCCAGGCGGCTGAGGTGATCGCACATCTCCGGACCGCGCGTGCCGTAGCGGTGACCGATGAAGTCGGTGGCCGACAGGCTGACGGTCAGCACGTCGACCTGCGGGCCGTCGCCCAGGCCGAACTCGTCGCGCAGGGCGGCGGCGGCCTCCAGCGTCACGGCGTCGGTATAGGGGCTGGCGGCCAGGTCGCGCAGGGTCTCGGCCTCGTTGGTCGGCAGCGGCCGCGGCAGCTTGGCGTCCCAGGTGCGGTCGCCCGTGGTCCAGGTCTTCTCCAGCGCGGCGCAGGCCTTGTTCTCGTAGGTCCAGACGAAGGGCTTCTTCTTCTGCTCGGCGGCCAGGCGCGCGTTGATCGCCGCGACGGGCTTGAGCTTGGTCGCCGCATCCTCGCCCGGACGCACGAAGGTGTTGAAGCCGTAGCCGGCCTGGTACCAGAACGCGCCGTCGGCCTTGTGGCCGGCCATGGTGATCGCGCCGCGATCCTTGCCCGACACGCCATAGACGCGGCTGGCGGGCGACACGGCCTTCAGCCAGTCGCCATAGGTGCCGACCATCAGGTTCTTGTCGCTGACCGGGTCCTGGTCGGACGGGGCGGCCAGGGTCACCGACGCATCCAGCAGGCAGTAGGATTTCTTGCCGGTCTCGGGGTCGTACCAGTTGTTGCCGACGATGCCGGTGCGGTTGGGATAGGCGCCGGTGAGCAGGCTGGAGTGGCCCGGGCAGGTCTCGGTCATGCCGTGCGACTGGTAGCCGTTGGGATAGACCACGCCCTCGCGGCCCAGCTTGCCCAGGCCGCCCTTCCACTGGCCGCGCCACTGCTCGAATAGGTTGGCGCTGAACTGGTCGATGGAGATCACCACCACCAGCTTGGGATTGGGCTTCACCTGGTCTGCCGCCTGAGCGGGCACGGAAGCGAATAGGGCGACGCCGGCCAGCGCCGACAGCGCCGCCGTGGAGGTAAGCTTGCTCATGGCGCGCAACCTGCCCCATTCACAAAAGCGTCGCAAACGAAGCTTGGGCGGACAGCGTTCAGGGAATGTCGTCGCTCAATTCGCGCGCGACATCGGCCGGCGAGCGCTTGTCGCTGTCGCGATCGACGGCGTAGTTGGCCTGCCGCATGGCCTGCACCGACAGGCTGCCGGCCAGGTCGGCCGCCACCGCATTCAGGCGTGGATCGTCCGCCCGCCTGGGCGACACCAGCAGCACCGCGTCATAGGGCGGCAGCGCGCCCTTGGGGTCCTCCAGCACCACAAGGTCGTCGGCGGCGATCCGCCCGTCGCTGGAGAAGGCCGAGATCACATCGGCATCGCCCGAGGCCAGGGCGCGGTACATGAAGGTGGGCTGGAACTGCCGCCTGGCCTTGAACCTCAGGCCATAGGCCTTCTCGACCGCCTTCCATTCGGGCCGCGAGAAGAACTCCAGGTCGCCGCCCATGACCAGGTTCGGCGCCTTGGCGGCAAGGTCGGCCAGGCTCTTCACGCCCAGCTTTTCCGCCTGTCCACGCTTCATGGCGAAGGCGTAGGCGTTCTCGAAGCCCAACGGCGCGGCCAGCACCACGCCGTCGCGGCGCTTCAGCTCGGTCGTCAGCGCATCCAGCACCGCCTGCCGGCCAGGATTGTCGGTGCGGTGCAGGATATTGGCCCACAGGGTGCCGGTATAGTCGACATAGGCGTCGATCTCGCCGGCGGCCAGCGCCCGATAGGCCACGGCCGAGCCCAGATTGATCCGCCGCTCGACCCGCGCCCCCTGCCCTTCCAGCCGGCTCGCGATCAGCTCGGCCAGCACATATTGCTCGGAGAAGTTCTTGGCCCCGACCACATAGGCCTGCGGCCGCGGCGTCAGGGCCGGCGCGGCGATCGGCGCCAGGGCCGCGACGAGACCCAGACCGAGCGCCGCCAGCGCCCCGCCCCACAGCAGGGGCCGGCGCTGCTCGATCCCGCGCCCGACCAGGCCCAGCAGTTGGTCGACGACCAGGGCCAACGCCGCCGAGGCCGCGCAGCCGACCAGCACCATGTCCCAGGCCTCGGTCTGCAGGCCTGAGAAGATGTAGTCGCCCAGCGAGGTCTGGCCGACGGGCGTGGCCAGGGTCGCCCCGCCGATGGTCCAGACCGCCGCCGTCCGCACGCCCGCCAGGATCACCGGCGCGGCCAGCGGCAGCTCCACCCGCAGCAGGCTCTGGCGCGGCGTCATGCCCACGCCCCTTGCCGCTTCGGTCACCGCCGGATCGACGCCCGACAGCCCCGCCGCCGTGTTCCGCAGGATCGGCAGCATGGCGTAGAGCGCCAAGGCCAGCCACGCCGGCAGGAAGCCCAGGGCCGGGAACCCAAAGCCCAATGTGGCCTTTGTCAGGTTCGAAAGCAGAAGCAGCAGCGGATAGAACAGCGCCAGCAGCGCCAGGCTCGGCACGGTCTGCACCAGGCTCGCCGCGCCCAGCGTGATCCAGCGCAGCCCCGGCCGCCTGGCCGCCGCGAAGCCCAGTGGCAGGGCGACGGCGAGGCCCAGCAAAAGGGCGGCCGCCGACAGCGCCGCATGCCAGGCCAGGCGCTGGGGCAGAAGCGCGAGCAGTTCAACCATCCAGCAGCGCCCTCACCCGCTCGGCCTGGCGGCGCGGGGCGGCCATCAGGGCCTCGACACGCGGATCGGCGTGCCCGGCCATCAGGTCGCGCGGCACGGCGTCGGCGATGATCCGACCGCGCTCCAGCACCACCACCCGGTCGGCCAGTAGCAGGGCCTCGGCCACGTCGTGGGTGACCATCACCGTGGTCAGCCCCAGAGTTTCATGCAACCGCCGCACGTCGTCGCCCAGGGCGCTGCGGGTGATCGGGTCCAGCGCCCCGAAAGGCTCGTCCATCAGCAGGATCGAGGGCCGCCCGGCCAGCGCCCGGGCCACCCCCACCCGCTGCCTCTGCCCGCCCGACAGCGCCGAGGGCCTGCGCCCCGCCACGGCGCGCGGCAGGTCCACCAGGTCGAGCAGTTCGTCCACCCGCGCGGCGATCTCGTCTTTCTTCCAGCCCAGCAGGTCGGGAACCACGCCGATGTTCTCGGCGACGCTCATGTGCGGAAAGAGGCCGATCTCCTGGAAGACGTAGCCGATCCGCCGCCGCAGGGCCGAACCGTCCAACGCGCCAACCGCCTGTCCGTCCACCCGCACCACGCCCGTCGTCGGCGTCGCCAGGGCGTTGATGGTCTTCAGCAGCGTGGTCTTGCCCGCCCCCGATCCGCCGACCAGGGCCACGAACTGGCCCTTGACGATCGACAGGTCCACGGCCTCCAGCGCCACGGCGTCGCCGCGCGTCTTGCCGACCTGTTCGAGGACGATGGCGGGGACTGGAGCGGGGCTCATGCCCCCTCACCTTCCGCGCTAGCGGCCGCTGCGACAAGCCGTCCCGCTTGCACCAGGCCAAATCAGTCGCGTTAATACGGGTTAACGGGGGCTGATCAGGAGCAGAACAATGGCCACGGCCCTATCCATGCCCGGTTTCAAGGCCCGCAAGCGCCGCAAGGTCGTCCAGCGCCGCCTGCGCGTCGCCGTCGCCCTGATGCTGCTGGCCAACCTCGCCGTCTGGGCCGGCGTCATCGCCGCCCTGCGCGGGATCGACGTGGCGGCGCTGCTGCCGCCGCTGCAAATCCCTCTCTCATAGAGAGAGGGAGGGGCCCGCGCCGCAAGGCGTGGGAGGGTGAGAGGTTTCACCGCTCACCGGAAAATCTCAGATCTTGAAAACGACGGCGCTCGATGCGCTAGGGTTCTCGGAAGTCACGCGACGAACAGGCCCGGCCTGCGTCGAACTTCCACGCCTCTCACGGCGCCTCATCCGGAAAGAGTGTAACCTCTCACCCTCCCACCGCTTCGCGGCGGGCCCCTCCCTCTCTCTTAGAGAGAGGGAATTACCCTTAAATCGACATCCGCATGATCTCTTGATAGGCCGAGATCACCTGGTCGCGGATCGAGATCACGGTCTCCAGGCTGGCTTCGGCCGACGAGATGGCGGTGACGACGTCGATCATCTCGGCCTTGCCGGCGGCCTGCTGGGCGATCTTGTGCTCGGCCTGGCGCGACGACTGCACCGTGTCGGTCATCGCCGACTTCAGCATGTCGCCGAAGTCCATCTTCTTGGGTTCGCTGGAGCTCTTGCCCAGCGACAGCGGCGTCGAACCGGTGGCGGCGTAGGCCTTGGAAGCGGCGAGCGCGGTGATCATCGCCTAGCTCCCTACTTCTTCAGGATGTCGAGCGTGCGCGACTGCATGCTGCGCGCGGTCTCGATCACGTTGAGGTTGGCCTCGTAGGCGCGCTGCGCCTCCTTCATGTCCAGCGCCTCGACCAGGGTGTCGACGTTGGGCAGCTTGACGTAGCCCTTGGCGTCGGCGGCCGGGTTGCCGGGATCGTACTCGGTCTTGAACGCGCTCTCGTCACCGTCGACGCGGATCATGTTGACGCCCTCGGCGCCCTCGACCTTGGTCGGGCGGAACACCGGCACCTGGCGGCGGTAGGGGTCGCCGCCGGCCGTGCGGGCCGTCGAGTTCGCGTTGGCGATGTTCTCGGCGATGATGCGCATACGGCCCTGCTGGGCCTTCAGCGCGCTGGCCGCCACGGCCATCGCCGCCGTCGACTGGGATCGAATTTCAGCCATCTAGCGCGTCCTCAACCGTTGGGCTTGCGCGAGGCGGTGCGGAGCATCGCCAGCGAGCGCTGATAGAAGGAAACCGCCGCGTCGTAGTTCATGCGCGCATCGGTCATCTTGAGCATCTGGTCCTCGAGGCTCACGGAATTGCCGTCGAGGGTGGTCTCGCTGTCGGCGCCCGTCGGCGAACGCCACGGCGTGGCCGTCGTGGCCGGCGCCATGTGGCCGCTGCTGGTCGCCAGCATCTTCACCGGCCCGACCGGCGCCGCGCCGCCGCCGCGATAGGACGAGCCCGTCGCCTGGGCGTCGAGCGAAGCCTGGAAGGTGTAGGCCTTCAGGTCCCGCGGCTGGTAGCCGGGGGTGTCGGCGTTGGCCACGTTCTGGGCGACGACCTTCTGCCGCTCGTTCAGATAGCCGAGCCGGCTCTTGAGCATCGCGAAGAGGGGAATGTCGTCGGGACCCATGCGGATCATGGTGAAGAAACAGGGTTAATTCGGCATTAATACCCGTAGGGCACACCAGGGATGCGGCGCCTCGCCGCGCCCTTTCTCTTCTTGGAATCCTGTCCGCGCGCCATGGACGTCTTTCTGCTCATCCGCGCCGTCGCCGCGCTGGCCGTCACGCTGGGCCTCATCGGCCTGGCCGCCGTGGCCCTGCGCCGATTCGGTCCCGACACCCTGAACCGCCTGGTTTCCAAGCGCCGCGAGCGCCGCCTGCAGGTGGTCGAGACCCTGGTGCTCGACCCCGCCCGGCGCCTGGTGCTGTGCCGCATGGACGGCGAGGAGCGCCTGGTGCTGCTGGGCGACGGTCGCCTGCTGGACTGGACGCCCGCCGGCGCCCCCGCCCCTTCTCCTGCGCCTTCCACCACCGAGACCCCCGCCCAGCCGGAGCCCGTGGCCTGATGAGCCTGCTCAAGTCCCTCACCGGCGCCCACCCGCAGGACCTGCGCCGCGCCGCGGTCATCGCCGTGCTGGCCGCCTTCGCCACCACGCTGGGTCCGTCCTTCGCCATGGCCCAGTCGGCGGTCAATGTGAACCTGGGCACCGGCGCCGGCCTCACCGAGCGCGTCGTCCAGCTGGTCGGCCTGCTGACCGTGCTGTCCCTGGCCCCGTCGATCGTCATCATGACGACCTCGTTCGTCCGCATCGTCGTGGTGCTGGGCCTGCTGCGCACGGCGATCGGCGTGCAGCAGAGCCCGCCCAACCCGGTGATCATCAGCCTGGCGCTGTTCCTGACCGCCATCGTCATGGGCCCGACCTTCGAGCAGTCCTACGACGCCGGCGTCAAACCCCTGCTCGACAAGCAGATGGAGCTGCCCGAGGCCTTCGAGGCGGCCGGCGGCCCGGTGAAGACCTTCATGCTGCGCCAGGTCGACGAGGACGATCTGGCCCTGTTCATCCGCCTCTCCAAGATCGAGAAGCCCAAGACCGCCCAGGAAACCCCGCTGAAGGTGGTCACCCCGGCCTTCATGATCTCGGAACTGAAGCGCGCCTTCGAGATCGGCTTCCTGCTGTTCATCCCGTTCCTGGTCATCGACCTGGTCGTCGCCAGCGTGCTGATGAGCATGGGCATGATGATGCTGCCGCCCGCCACGGTCAGCCTGCCGTTCAAGCTGATCTTCTTCGTGCTAGTGGATGGCTGGCGACTCGTCTGCGGCAGCCTGGTGGAAAGCTTCCAGCGCGGCGCCGGCGGCGGCTGACGCTATACTCTTCAAAGACAAGAACAGAAGACCAAGACCGATGGGCGTTTTCGTACTGGGCTCGATCAATCTGGACGCCGTGGCGCGGGTCGACGACCTGCCGCGGCCGGGCGAGACGGTGGCCGGCCTGTCGCTGGAGCTGTTCCTCGGCGGCAAGGGCGCCAACCAGGCCGTCGCCGCCGCCCGCATGGGCGCGCCCACCCGCCTGATGGGCGCGGTCGGCAAGGACGACAGCGGCTCCAGCCTGAAGGCCAAGCTGGCCGGCTACGGCGTGCAGGTGGCCGACGTCGTCGAGCTGTCGGGCGCCCCCACCGGCCAGGCCCACGTCTGGGTGTCCAACAGCGGCGAGAACATGATCGTCGTCACCGGCGGCGCCAACATGATGATCACGCCCCAGCAGGTGGCCGCCACCCCGCTGGAGGGCCAGCGCGTGCTGCTGGCCCAGTTGGAGACCCCGGCCGCCGCCATCGAGGCCCTGTTCAAGGCCGGCGCGGCCAAGGGCGGCCTGCGGGTGCTGAACGCCGCCCCCGCCCTGCCCCAGGGCGCGGCCCTGTTCCCGCTGACCGACATTCTCATCCTCAACCAGACCGAACTGGCCACCTACGCCCGCCTCGACCATGAGCCGGCCAAGCTCGAAGAGGTCTCCAAGGCCGCCCGCAAGCTGATGAGCCGCCCGGACCAGACGATCATCGTCACCCTGGGCTCGGCCGGCGTCGCCGCCGTGCGTCGCGACGAGGCCTTCCTGGTCGAGGGCCGCAAGGTCAAGGCCGTCGACACCGTCGGCGCCGGCGACTGCTTCTGCGGCGCCCTGGCCGCGGGCCTGTCGGCCAATCTCGACCTGCGCGAGGCCGTTGAACAGGCCAACGCCGCCGCCGCCCTGTCGGTGCAGAAGCCAGGCGCCGCCCCCTCGATGCCGGGCAAGCGCGAAGTCGAGCAGTTCCTGGAGGGCTGAGGCCCTCCAGCGTCCTCAGTCCGCGAAGAACTCCACGATCGCCCGGGCGAAGGCCGGGTTAGCCACCGCCGAGCGATGATCGCCGCCGACCAGCAGCGACCGCGCGCCGGGGATGGCTTCGGCCAGCCGTTCGGGATGCACCGCCAGCGGATCGTCGTCGCCGGCGATCACCAGGGTCGGGGCGGTGATCGCATCCAGGGCGATCGGCTTGGCGTGGACGACGCTGGCCTGGGCCGCCAGGGCTTTCCGATCAGCGCCGATGGCGTCGGCGAACAGCCGGAAGGGCACGGCGGCCGGATGGCAGATGGTCGAGGGATCCTCGGTCAGCAACGCCTCGACGATGGCGTCGCTGGGCACATGGCGGGTGTCGACCCCGCCGGTGGCGACCACGCCCTCGCCCACCCCGCCGGTCACCAGCCGGTGCACGCGCGGCTCCTGGCTGGCGCAGATCAGGGACACGATCGCCCCCATCGAATAGCCGGCCAGGTCGATGGCGGCCGCGCCCAGATGGTCGATCAGCTCGGAGACGTCGCGGGCCATCCGCGCCTCGCCGTAGAAGACGGGATCATGCGGCTTGTCCGAGGCGCCGTGACCGCGCGCGTCGATCGCGATGACCTTGCGCCCCGCCGCGACCAGGGCGTCTACGACGCCCGGTCCCTTCCAGTTGATCAGGCCGCTGGCCGAAAAGCCGTGGTGCAGCACCACCGGCGGCCGCGCCTCGTCCTCGCCCCAGACCAGATAGGCGATCGACAGGCCGTCGGAGGTCGTGAAGCTGGGCATGCGATCCACCGTAATTCAAACGAACGTTTCGATTGCTAGCGCGACAGAGCGGCGGGCGCAACTTGAGGTCAAGCTTGGTGGCATGGGTCCAGATGTCGCGAGGAGCCCCCTCCCCCACCGAGCATCCCCGCGAAGGCGGGGATCCAAGCGGACTTTCAGGGTGAAGAACGGCCGTGGATCATCCGCGGGCTCGGCTTGGATCCCCGCCTTCGCGGGGGAGAACGGAGTCAGGGAAGGCCGGGTGGTGAAGTTAGCCGATCAGGCCGCGCGGATGCCGCTGAACGAGCCTTCGGCCTGGGCGCCGACGACGGCGTCGTAGCCCAGGATCATGTCGACGTCCTTGCCGTTGCTGGCCAGCGGCAGGCGCAGCCACAGGATCGAGACGTGCGGCGCGCCGCGCCAGGCCAGGCTGTGCACGCCCACGCCCGGACGACGCTCGTCGACCACCTTGTCCAGCTCCTTGCGCCAGTAGTCGGCGGCGGCGGTGTTGTAGACCTCGTCCAGCTTGCGGCCGGTGATCTCGCGGCCATAGACGCCGTAGAGGCCGGTGCCGGCCAGGCGCAGGCGATAGTCGCGCGGCTCGCGCACCACGTCGGTCAGGCTGACGGTCGGAAGCAGGCGCTTGATGCCGGAAGGTTGAAGATCGACACGCGCAGGCAGGTTCGCCCCACGGCGCAGGGACGCCCAGTATGCGAACATTTCCTGATGAGCGCGCGCCGCCGTGGCGGATGCGCTCAATTGCGCGGACATCTTCAGAGTCCTTAACAAGTCTTTGGAATCACGGTGATTCACCGCTCATTCACTATGTCTTAAGCACCGAATCGGCGGAAGCGAAAAATCGCGTTCGCCAACAAAGATTCTGCTGGCGAGTCAATCTGGAAGCACAACGCCCGGCCGCTGGAGCAGCGACCGGGCGTCTGGGTTCAGCCTTAGCTTAACCACAAGCGATTGATTGATTTAGGGTAAATGAACGCTCAGACTCACCCCTTGCGGGCGCCGCGGGTCCCTCGCCCGGTCTGACCCAGGCCCATCTGCCGGGCCAGCTCCGAACGCGCCTTGGCGTAGTTCGGCGCAACCATCGGGTAGTCCGATGGCAACCCCCACTTCTCACGGTAGTCCTCGGGGCTCAGGTCGTACTGCGTGCGCAGGTGCCGCTTCAGCGACTTGAAGCGCCGGCCGTCCTCCAGGCAGACGATGTAGTCGGGCGTCACCGAGCGCCGCACCGGCACCGCCGGCTCCTTCGGCTCGGGCGCGGCCGCCTCCGGCGCGCCGACCGCCGACAGGGCGGCGTGCACGCTGCGGATCAGGGCCGGCATCTCGGCCGTCGGCACCGCATTGCCGCCCACGAAGGCGGCGACGATGCTCGCGGTCAGCTCGACCAAGGGGATGTCTTCTTCCATGGCGCTCTCCCGTTCTCTCTGTTTTCTTTTATTCGACGCGCGCCGCCTCACACGCGAAGTCCACATATGGATAAGCTTGCCAGTAAAACTGGGCAATAGCTGAATCCATGGAATATTGACTGACGGATAGCCGACATATGCCGCATGACAACTCAAGGTCGTGAGTTGAAATTTGCATTTTCCGTACTATTGACTGAACATGTTCAACCAACTTGACCGGCCGGACTAGTACTGCGTCGCTTTCTCAAGGACAAAACCCTCCCCTTGCCGGACGGGGTGGCCTGAAAGGCAGGGAAACGCCCCCTCTTTCCGTAAAATCCCCGCGAAAGCGAGGACCCAGGCTTTTTGAGCCCTTCCCCCTTGATGGGGGAAGGGTTGGGATGGGGGTGACGCTGCGGCTCCGCCTGCACAGCCCATGCAGGACCAACCGCCGCAGCCACCCCAACCCCGGCCCTTCCCCAATCAAGGGGAAGGGAGAAGAAAGGGGGTGACGAGGATCGAGCGCCCTCAATCCCCGTCGCGCCCGAACCAAACCCCAACCAATCCAACCCCTTGCAACTTTCTCAGCGCTCTGGATCAGACGCGCTCAAACCCGCTGCATAATCAACGGGTCTCGCCGCACCGAAGGGGCGCGCGGCCAGCGACCATGCGGCGGCGGGATGCGATCGAGCGGGACTGGGGCGGATTGGGAAGATCCGTCGCGTCCGGGGACCTGGCGCTGGCCTGGCCCGCCCGCCGTCGGCTTGGGCGAGGACTACAGAGCGTCCCTCTCCTCGTCGCCGCCTGACAGGGAAACCTCGAAGGCGGTCCTGGTAAGGCGTTAAGAGCGCCGCCGCCCGGGAAGCCGGCAGCCAAACGACCGCGCGAAGCGCACGGGCTTCGTCGAAACGGTAACAACACAAAGCACCTCCGGGCGTCGCCCGGGCGCTCCGCTCTCCTTCACAGCTCAGCGGTCCACCGCGTGAGCGCGAGAAGCCATGCGCTCAAGGAACCTCCCCCTCTGGGGGAGGCGGCCGAAGGCCGGTGGGGGCGTTTTCAGCTTTCGAGGTGTTGGCCGGTATCCCACCAACTCCCCCCACCGATCGCTGCGCGATCGCCTCCCCCAGAGGGGGAGGTTCCTTGAGGGGAGAAGGAAGCCCCCCCCTACCGCCCGAAGTCCCGCGACAGGGCCAGCATCGCCGCCCGTTGCGGCACCGAATATTCGTCGATGGCGTCGGTGTCGCCGTCGCGGATGGCCTTCAGCAGGGCCGGGGTCAGGGCCGAGGAGAGCGACCAGTTCCAGTAGCGCAGCACCGTCTGGGCGCGGTCGACGGCGATGGCGTCGAATACGCCGAGCACCCGCTCCAGCCCCGGCGAAGGCCCGCCGTTGGCGTCGGTCTCGGGCCGGCGCAGGCCGCGCCACAGGGCCCGCACCGCCGCGCGCGGCAGGCCGGTGGCCTTGCACAGGATGGCGATCGGCTCGCCGCCCGGGTCGGTGAAGATCTTGGCCCCGGTCATCGGCTTGAGGCCGGCCAGGTACGAGACCTCCTCGGCCGTCTCGCGGGTCAGGCCGTTCTGGGCGGCGGCGACGGCGTCTTCCAGGCTGTCGAACGGGCTCTTGGCGATGGCGGCGCGGTTGCGCTGGCGGCGCTCGATGAACTGCAGCGCCTTTCTCGACAGCGGGTCCTGCCAGCCCTCCTCCGAGGCCACGGCGAAGACGTCGCCGACGGCGTCCTGCAGGATCTCGCGCGAGACGGCGAAGCGCTGGAGGATCGTGCGCCGCGCCTCGGCGTCGGCCCACCAGAACATCACATAGGCGTGGCTGGGCCGCAGTTCGGCGCGCTTGAGCAGCAGGGCGATCAGGCCCGGATTGTCGCGCGTCATGGCCACGACGTTCTCGACGCCCTGGTGGCTGAAGCGGGCCAGGTCGTTGCGCAGCAAGGCCTCGACCACCGGGATCTCGCCCATGTCGACCAGGGCGTCGGCCACCACCTCGCCCACCCCGCGGCGGATGGCGATCAGCCGGCGGTGCTCCTGGCTGGCGTGATACAGGCAGTCGATCAGGTCGGCGTCCGACAGGTTGGGCGAGTTCTCCAGCAGCGCCCGGGCCACCATCACCTCGTCGCGCAGCAGCAGCCGCACCAGGGATCCCGGCATGTCGCTCAGCGTGGCCAGACGCCGGGCGACCTTTTCGCGCTCCTCGACCACCGCCTCGCGCAGCATCTCGACCAGCAGGTCGGCGCACATGGCGCGCTCGAAATTGTTGATCCGGCTGGCCGGCAGGCAGACCACGTCGGCCAGCCGCTTGAGCAGCGCGGCGCGCGACTTGGGCGGAACGGCGATCGGCTTGGCGAAGGGCGAAATCGGGTCGGTCATGATCTTCCTGGCGGCGAAGCCCCCATCGCCGGATTCGAAACTAGACGGGAAACGTCTTTAACTTCGAATAAGCGCCAAGGATTCTCCCGCCAGGAGAATTTGCGGCCTTACAGCCCTCTCCGCCAGAGCTTCAGCGAAATTGTCGCGGCTCCCATTCCGGCCAGATGTCGGGCAGGTCGGTCGAGACGCGGTTGGGATAGGCCGGCGGGCGCTTCTCCAGGAACGAGGTCACCCCCTCCTTGGCGTCGCCCGAGGCGCCGCGCGACTGGATGGCCCGACTGTCGGCCTTGTGGGCTTCCATCGGATGGTCGGCCCCGGCCATGCGCCACAACAGCTGGCGGGTCAGAGCCACCGAGACCGGGGCGGTATTGTCGGCGATCTCGCGGGCCAGGGCCTTGGCGGCCGGCAGCAGGTCCTCGGGCGCGTGCAGCGAGCGCACGAAGCCACGCTCCTTGGCCTCCGAGGCCGGGAACACCCGGCCGGTGTAGCACCACTCCAGCGCCGTCTGCATCCCGACCAACCTGGGCAGGAACCACGATGAGCAGGCCTCCGGCGTGATGCCCCGCCGCGCGAACACGAAGCCGAACTTGGCGTCCTCGCTGGCCAGGCGGATGTCCATGGCCAGCTGCATGGTCGCCCCGACGCCGACAGCCGCGCCGTTCACGGCGGCGATCACCGGCTTGAGGCTGTCATAGATCCGCAGGGTCACCCGGCCGCCGCCGTCGCGATAGACGTCGCCGACCTTGCCCTCCTCGCGCTCCAGGGCTTGCGGAGACGTGCGGTCGAAGGTGGCCCCGCCGCTCGACAGGTCGGCCCCGGCGCAGAACGCCCGGCCCGCGCCGGTTACGATCACCACCTTCACCGCGTCGTCGGCGTCGGTGATGTCGAAGACCTCGATCATCTCCTTCATCATCCGGGCGGTGAAGGCGTTCAGCTTCTCGGGCCGGTTCAGGGTGATCGTCGCGATCCCGTCCTCGACGGCATAGAGCAGGGTCTCGAAGGTCGGCTGCGACATGGGCGGGGCTCCCTGAGCGATCTCTTTTCAAACGATCGTATGGCGCATCAGCAAGAACGCACAACCCCTCCCCCTCGATGGGGGAGGGGCAGGGGTGGGGGTGAATACGGCGTCGGATGCCGCGCACGGCCGCCAGCTCAGCAGGTCACCCCCATCCCCGGCCCTTCCCCCATCAAGGGGGAAGGGAGCTCTCAAGCCCGCCGCACGCCCAGCTTGCTGATCGCATGCACGAAATTGTTGGCCGCGACCTCCATGCTCCCCGTCCACTCCAGGTCGGGGAACCGCGCCAGGATCTGGCGATAGGCCTCCTCCAGCTGGATCTGCGCCACGCGCTTGCCCAGGCAGGTGTGCGGACCGTAGCCGAAGGCCACGTGCTTGCCGGCGTTGGGCCGGGTCACGTCCAAGCGATCAGGATCGGCGAAAACCGCCGGGTCGCGGTTGGCCGAGCCGTAGTACATGACCACCTTCTCGCCCTCGCGGATCGGCTGGCCGGCCACCTCGACGTCGCGCGTCGCCGTGCGGCGCATGTAGATCACCGGGCTGACCATGCGGATGAACTCGTCCACCGCGCCCGGCAGCAGCGACGCATCCTCGATCAGCCGCTGCTTCTGCTCGGGAAACTCGGTCAGCAGCTTCATCGCGCCCGACAGCGTATTGCGCGTCGTATCGTTGCCGGCGAACACGATCAGCAGCCACGAGCCGTCCAGATACTCGTCGGCCAGGAAGTCGCCGTCCACCTGGGCGCGGGCGATGGCGGTCATCAGATCCTGCTTCGGATCCTCCCGGCGCTTGAGCAGCATGGTGCGGCCGTAGTCGAACATCTCCTCGATGTTCTCGTTGAAGTCGGCCACGAACTGCATCAGCTCCAGCGTCGGGGTGATCGGCGCCATGGCCTGCTGCACGGCCAGGTCCTGAGCCCGCTCCAGATAGTGCATCCAGCGCAGGAACTTGCCGCGATCCTCGGCCGGCACGCCCAGGATCTCGCACAGGGTGAACAGCGGCAGGATCGACGAGAAATGCTCGACCATGTCGACCTCGGCGCCGCCGGCCAGCAGCGGCTCCATCTCGTCGAGCAGGCGCGTGACCTCGCCCCTCACCTTCTCGGTCAGGCCGCGCAGATAGCCGGCGGTGAAATAGGGCATGTGCTCGCGGCGCAGCTGCAGGTGATGCGGCGCGTCGAGATTGATCATGGTGTCCATGGTCGCCCGAAACAGCAGGGCGTGGCGCTTGTCGGGCGGCCCCATCGACATCAGGATCCCGCCCTTCTGCGAGGAGAAGGTCTCGGGGTCGCCGTTCACCCGCATGACGTCCTCGTGGCGGGTGACGGCCCAGAAGCCCGGCCCGCCGAACGGCTCGGCGTGCCACATGACCGGCGCCTCGTTCCGCATCCGCGCGAAGTCGGCGAAGGGCTGGCCCTTGGTGAAACGGAAGATGTCGGCGAGGTCGACGCCGTCGAGGGTCGGATAGGTCGGCGCGGCGGCCGGTCCCGGCCGCCCGTCCACCGCCGTCTGGCTGATCAGTTCCATGCGCGCCTCCCGCTGAACGTCGTTCTCTTGCGGCACGATCACCCAGGATGACGTCGCCGCCAACGGCGCCCCTACGGCAACTTGCGCGACAGTTCGAGCTTGAAGCATGCTCCAGATGAACGCCGATCACGCGGGCAACACGCGGACGGCGACAGGGAGAGAAACGGCCGCCCCCGCCTCCGCGGGCATGGCCCAGGAGGTCGCATGCATCCGAGCGTCCACGCCCTTGCCCAGCCCGACAAGCCCGCCTTCGTGATGGCCGGCTCGGGCGAGACGGTGACCTACAAAGAACTCGACGACCGCTCGAACCAGGGGGCGCAGCTCTTCCGGTCGATGGGGCTTGGGGTCGGCGACGTCGTGGCCATCCTGCTCGACAACCATCCGCGCTACCTGGAGATCGCCTGGGCGGCCCAACGCGCGGGGCTCTACTTCACTTGCGTCTCGACCAAGCTGACCGCGCCCGAGGTCGAGTACATCGTCAAGGACTGCGGGGCCAAGGCGCTGATCGCCGGGCCGGCGCTGGACGCGGTCGCGCAAAGCCTCGCGCCGCTGATCCCGGGCGTCGCCCTGCTGCGGGTCGACGGCGCCCTCGCCCCCTATGGCGATTTCGACGCCGCCCGCGCGGCCATGCCGGCCACGCCGGTCGCCGACGAGACCTCGGGCTCGGACATGCTCTATTCGTCGGGCACCACGGGACGACCCAAGGGCGTCAAGCCAGCCCTGAACGGCGCGCCGATCGACGCGCCCACGGCCCTGCAGATGATGGCCCAGCACCTCTTCAAGCTGGACGGCGACAGCGTCTATCTCTCGCCCGCCCCGCTCTATCACGCCGCCCCGCTGCGCTGGTGCATGAGCGTGCACAAGCTGGGCGGCACGGTCGTGGTGATGGAGAAGTTCGATCCCGAGACGGCCCTCACCCTGATCGAAAAGCACCGCGCCACCTGCGGCCAGTTCGTGCCGACCCACTTCGTGCGGATGCTGAAGCTGCCGGAGGCCGTGCGGACGAAGTACGACGTCTCCAGCATGAAGTCGGCGATCCATGCCGCCGCGCCCTGCCCGATCCCGGTCAAGGAACAGATGATCGGCTGGTGGGGTCCGGTGATCTACGAGTACTACGCCGGCACCGAGGGCAACGGCTTCTGCTGGATAGACAGCGGCAACTGGCTGGAGCGGCGCGGCTCGGTGGGCCAGGCGGCGCTGGGCGAACTGCGCATCTGCGACGAGGCCGGCGATCCCCTGCCCGCCCGCGCCGAGGGCGTGGTCTATTTCGCCAACGGCCCGGCCGTGACCTATCACAACGCCCCGGAGAAGACGGCCGAGAGCTACAACAAGCACGGCTGGACCACGCTGGGCGACGTCGGCTGGGCCGACGAGGACGGCTATCTCTACCTGACCGACCGCAAGAGCTTCATGATCATCTCCGGCGGGGTGAACATCTATCCGCAGGAGATCGAGAACCTCCTGATCACCCACCCCAGGGTCGCCGACGCCGCCGTGGTCGGCGGCCCCGACGAGGAGATGGGCGAGAAGGTCGTGGCCGTGATCCAGCCGCTGGACTGGTCCGACGCCGGCCCGGACCTGGCCGCCGAACTCCTGGCCTTCGCCCGCGACAACCTCAGCCACGTGAAGGCCCCGCGCCAGATCGACTTCGTGCGCGAACTGCCCAGGCATCCGACCGGCAAGCTCTACAAGCGGCTGGTGCGGGACGCCTACTGGGGCAAGGGCGAGGGGCGGATCGTGTGATGGAAAGTTATACGCAGATTTTCAAATTGCGTATAACTTAGGCCCATGATCGAGCGCCTGCCTCTTTCGGCCCACACCAGCTACGCCGAGCTGATGGAGCGCCTGCGCCTGGGCCGGGTCGGCGAATATCCCGCCGGCTCGTCGTTCGTATCCAAGACCGTGAAGGGCCGGATCTACTGGTACGTCCAGATGCCGACGGGCGGCGCCCAGAGCCGACGGCAGGTCTATATCGGCCCCGACAGCGACGAACTGCGCGAGCGCATCGCACGACACGGCGAGCACCGCGCCGACCAGGATGATCGCCGCAGGCTCGTCGCGGCGATCATCGCTTCGGGCGCTCCCCGCCCCGACCGTACCAGCGCGGAGATCATCCACGCGCTGGCGGCGGCGGGCGCATTCCGCCTGCGCGCCCTGCTGATCGGCACGGTCGCGTTCCAAACCTATGCCGCGCATCTCAGCGTCCGGTTGCCGATCACCAGTCTGGCGACCATGGATCTCGACATCGCCCAGGACTTCGGCATCGCGTCGAACCTGGACGACACCCTCGATCGTCCCCTTCTCGAAATCCTGAGAGAACTTGATCCTCGCTTCGCGCCGGTGAGCTACGCCTTCGACGCCAGCCGCACCACGAGCTATTCCCTCGGCGAACGCTATCGACTGGATGTCCTGACCACCAATCGAGGCGCGCCGCGGGACGAGCCCTCGTACCTGCCGACCTTGGGCAGTGACGCCGTTCCGCTGCCCTTCATGGATTTTCTGCTGCGCGATCCCGTCGAGACCGCCGTGCTCCATGGCGGCGGCGTACTCGTCAACGCGCCTTCGCCGGCCCGCTATGCGGTTCACAAGCTGATCGTCAGCCGCGATCGCAAGGTCAATCCCGAGAAGGGATTGAAGGACCGCCTGCAGTCGATCCAGCTGATCCGCGCCCTCGCCGAGGACGACCCCTACGCCCTGCGCGACGCCTATGCCGAGGCGCGCGGGCGGGGCGAGGCCTGGCGGACGCTGCTTGACGAAGCTGTCGGCCTGCTGCCCGACGACGCGCGGGCGACGCTCGAAGGCTTGTGACCCGGGCCGCCTCGTGATCTCTTCCAAACAAACGTTTGGGAGAACGCCGCATGAAAGAGATCGCCTTCGCCGACATCGCCAGCCTGGTCGGCCAGGAGGTCGGGGTGTCCGACTGGGTCGAGATCAGCCAGGAGCGGGTCAACCAGTTCGCCGAGGCCACCGGCGACCACCAGTGGATCCACGTAGACGTCGAGCGGGCCACCCGCGAGATCGGCGGACCGATCGCCCACGGCTATCTCACCCTGTCGCTGATCCCGATGCTGGGCGCGGGCATACTGCACGTCACCGGCGTGACCCGCGGCATCAACTATGGCTGCGACAAGGTGCGGTTCACCGGCATGGTGCGCGTCGGCAAGCGGGTGCGGATGCGCCAGAAGCTGGTTTCGGTCGAGCCCAAGGCCGGCGGCCTGCAGCTGAAGAACGAATGCACCATCGAGATCGAGGGCGAGGAGCGCCCGGCCTGCGTGGCCGAGACCATCTCGATCATCTACGGCGCATAAGGCTTTCTAGCGAGGAACCTCCCCCTGTGGGGGAAGCGATCGCGTAGCGATCGGTGGGGGGTGTCTACGAAACCGGCCGCCTCTGCGGCAGCTGAAAACGCCCCCCCCTCCGGCCCTTTGGGCCACCTCCCCCAGAGGGGGAGGATCTCAAAGAAAGGCCCCGGGATCACTCCCGGGGCCTTCTTCATTCGGCTTCGGCCAAGCCTAGTGCTTGATCGCGTCGCCGATCTTGTCCTGGGCCTTGCCGACCTTGTTCTGGACGTCGCCCTTGACCTTCTGGGCCGCGCCTTCGGCTTCCAGGCGCTCGTTGTCCGTGGCCTTGCCGACCGCTTCCTTCACCGCGCCCACGCCCTTGTCGACAGCGCCTTCAACACGATTGGTGCTCATGGCTTGCTCCTAGTTGGAATTGAACTCCCCATCCGAACGGGAGCCCCGGAGCAAAGGTTCCTAGCGTGACCAGAGCGGCTCAGCGGTTGTAGCCGGTCACCGACACGGCCTGAACGGCGACCACGCCTTGGGCCGCCCCAGGCGGCGGTGTCGCCGGCGGGACCTGGACGACGGCCTGGGTGGCGGGCTTGGCCGGCGCGGCCTGGATCACCGGCGGACCGGCGGCCTTGTCGAGCAGGGCCACGGTCTCGCGGATGTACTTGGCGTGGGTGACGATGCCGATCTCGAGGCGCTCGCCCGACAGCTCGACCTGCTGGGTCAGCATGCCGGCCACGAACTGCACTTCCTGGCTTTCGGTCGAGCCCGGCCGGCGGCGCGCGCCCTCGGCCATGAACACCGGTCCCCCAGAATTGCCGGGGAACACCGAGAAATCCATCAGGAAGGTCGGGAACACGCTGGCCGGGGCCAATGGGTACGACGCCACCCGGCCCGAGCGCAGGATCGGAAAACCCGCGGTGTTGGCCGACAGGCCGCGCGGGAAGCCCAGGGCCATCATCTCGTCGCCGGGACCCAGGCTGTACTTGTTGAAGGTGTCGTCCTGGGCCAGCCAGGCCAGCGGTATGGCGGCCTTGGCGAATTCCGACGGAGCCTCGACCTCGATGGCGGCGACGTCGCGGCTGGGATGCTTGATCCACAGCGGATGGTCGCCGTCTCGGATCTTCAGGGTGCGGGGGTCGTAGCGCCAGACGCCGTCCGTCCCCTGCACGCGATAGCCGATCTTGGCCGAGACCGAGGGCATCTTGTCGAACACGTGGGCGGCGGTGACCAGGATGGTGCGCGGACGCCCCTCGGGCGTCGGGTCCTCGATGAGGAAACCGGTGCCGACCGTGCGCGAGCCGTCGGCGAGCGGCTGCTCGAGCTGCACCGTCGCCTGGATCAGATCGACCGACAGGTCCCACGCCATGAACGCCTCGTCTCCGATTCAACCTTTGACGCCGTAAGAGTTTGACCAGAGGCGCCCGCCGCAACAAGTTGGCGTTCTGACGCATCCGAGGGGGAATCTGTCCATGAACCGGCGCGAAATGATGACGAGCGCTGCAGCCGTCGCCGCCGCCTCCTCCGCCGTCCTGATCCCCGGGAGTTCCATGTCCGCCACCGCCAAGCCCGTTCCGCCCGTCGCCAAGAAGGTCCCCAAGCGCATCGAGCAGCTGGGGCGCGTGCGGGTCGATGACTACGCCTGGATGAAGGACGACAACTGGCAGAAGGTGTTGCGCGACCCCAGCCTGATCAAGGCCGAGGTCAAGGAGCACCTCACCGCCGAGAACGCCTACGTCAAGGCGATGCTGGCCCCCACCGAGGACCTGCAGAAGGCGATGTTCGAGGAGATGAAGGGCCGCATCAAGGAGGACGACTCCTCGGTCCCCGCCCCCGACGGCCCGTTTGACTACTATTCGCGCTTCGCCATCGGCGGCCAGCATCCGATCTATGCACGCCGCCCCCGTGGCAAGACCGAGGGCGAGGAGGTGCTGCTCGACAGCGACGCCCTGGCCAAGGGCAAGGCCTACAGCCAGGTGGCGGCCGCCGAGCACAGCCCCGACCACAAGCTGTTCGCCTATGCCGAGGACGCGCAAGGCTCGGAAGTCTTCAAGATCTACGTCAAGGACCTGGCCACGGGCCAGGTGCTGGCCGAGCCGGTCGAGAGCAGCACCGGCGACTTCACCTTCTCGCCCGACAGCCAATGGCTGTTCTGGACCCACCGCGACGACAACGGCCGTTCCGACAAGATCTACCGCCGCCCTGCCCGCGGCGGCCTGAAGGACGACGTGCTGGTCTATGACGAGCCCGACGACGGCTTCTTCGTCAGCGTCAGCGTCACGGGCTCGGACGCCTTCATCGTCATCAGCGCCGGCGACCACGAGACGTCGGAGACCCTGCTGATCCCGGCCGGCGACGTCGCCGCCAAGCCGAAAGCCGTCGAGCCCCGCACGCCCGGTCTGCGCTATTCGGTCGAGCACTGGGACGGCAAGTTCATCATCCTGACGAACGCCGACGACGCCATCGACTTCAAGCTGGTCGAGGCCCCGGTCGACAATCCGGGCCGCGCCAACTGGAAGGACTTCGTGGCCCACAAGCCGGGGACCTTCATCACTGGTCACGCCGCCTACAAGGAGCACCTGGTCCGGGTCGAGCGGGTCAACGCCAACACCCGCATCGTCATCACCGACCGCGCCAGCAAGGCCGAGAAGCCGATCGTCGTCGACGAGCAGGCCTATGTGTTGAGCGTCGAGGGCGGCTACGAGTTCGACACCCCGACCCTGCGCTACGTCTACCAGTCGCCGACCACGCCCCGGCAGTGGTTCGACTACGACATGCGCACCGGCGACAAGGCGCTGCGCAAGACCCAGGAGATTCCCTCGGGCCACGATCCGTCCAAGTACGTGACCAAGCGCCTCTATGCGAAGGCGCCCGACGGCGCAGAGGTGCCGGTCACCGTGCTGATGAAGAAGGACGTCAAGCTCGACGGCAAGGCGCCGCTGCTGCTCTACGGCTACGGCAGCTACGGCATGTCGATGGATCCGTCGTTCTCGATCCGCAATTTCAGCTTGGTCGACCGCGGCTGGATCTGGGCCATCGCCCATGTGCGCGGCGGCTCGGAAAAGGGCTACGGCTGGTTCCTGGACGGCAAGAAGTTCAAGAAGAAGAACACCTTCACCGACTTCATCGCCAGCGCCGAGCACCTGCACGCGACCGGCTACGGCGCGGCGGGCCGCACGGTCGCCTACGGCGGCTCGGCCGGCGGCATGCTGATGGGCGCGATCACCAACCTGCGGCCCGACCTGTGGGCCGGGATCATCGGGGCGGTGCCGTTCGTCGACGTGCTCAACACCATGAGCGACACCTCCCTGCCCCTGACCCCGCCGGAATGGCCCGAATGGGGCAATCCGCTGGAGGACAAGGAGGCCTACGACTACATCGCCAGCTATTCGCCGTACGACAACGTCACCGCCAAGCCCTATCCGGCCGTGCTGGCCACCGGCGGCCTGTCGGACCCGCGCGTCACCTATTGGGAGCCCGAGAAGTGGGCGGCCAAGCTGCGCGAGCACACGACCAGCGGCGACCCGATCCTGCTGAAGATCAACATGGAGGCCGGTCACGGCGGCGCCTCGGGCCGCTTCGACTTCCTCAAGGAGATCGCGCTCGACTACGCCTTCGCGGTGTGGGCGATCGACAAGGGCTGGAAGGCTTAGGGCCTTCCCCCCCTCCGGGCCACCTCCCCCAAAGGGGGAGGATTTGATTGCGTAGATGCTCCCCCTCTGGGGGAGCTGTCGGCGAAGCCGACTGAGGGGGTCTTCCCACATGTCCGAACTTATTATCCGCCCCTCCACCGACGCCGACGTGCCGGCGATCACGGCCATCTACGGCTGGAACGTGCTCAACGGCCTGGGCACCTTCGAAGAGGTTCCGCCCGACGAGGCCGAGATGGCCCGCCGGCGCGCGACCTTCCTCGATCGCGGCCTGCCCTATCTGGTCGCCGAGCAGGACGGAAAGGTGCTGGGCTACGCCTATGCCGGCCCGTTCCGACTGCGGGCCGCCTATCGCTACACCGTCGAGGACAGCATCTATGTCGCCCCCGACGCGGCCGGAAAGGGCGCCGGCAAGGCGCTGCTGAAGGCCCTGATCGAGATCTGCCAGGGCCTGGGCCTGCGCCAGATCTGCGCGGTGATCGGTGACAGCGGCAACGCCGCCTCGATCGGCGTGCACGCCTCGCTGGGTTTCGAGCACAAGGGCGTCTTCCCCGCCATGGGCTACAAGTTCGGCCGCTGGGTGGACCTGGTCTGGATGCAGCTGCCCCTGAACGGCGGCGGCGACACGCCTCCGGACGCGCCGGGACTGTCGCTGAGCGGGGTGTGACATTGCGGGATGGTTGCGCCGCGTCGCGACCATCCCTAGTTTCCCGCCCATGCGCGGGCTTCGCCTCCTTCTTCTGGCCTTGATCGCGGTGGCTTTCGCCGCCGGCGGGATCATGCGCGCCGCGCCGGCCCAGGCCTCGGCCATGCCCACCTGCCACGAGATGGCGATGGACGGCATGGACATGGGCGCCATGGACGGGGAAGCCGCCGAGCACGCTCCCGCCGACAAGGACGCCGACCACAAGTCCAAGCCCGGCGCCATGGCGACCAGCTGCTGCGTCGGCTGCCTGCCGGCCGGCCAGCGCGTCGCCTCTGGAGAGCTCGCCTCGCGAACGGCCGGCCCTGTTGAGTTCTCCGTCCTCAGCCAGTCGCTCGACGGCCTGGAGGCCGCGCCGGAGCCCCGCCCTCCGCGCGCCTGATCGCAAGACCGCGCGCCGAAGCAGGCGCGCTTTCGCAAAACGTCTTACGATCACAGTTCCCAAGAAAGGCAGTCCCATGACCGCCCTCTCCTTCCGCGCGCGGCTGCTGGCCGGCGCGTGCACGATCGCGAGCCTGACGCTCGCCACCGCCGCCTTCGCCCAGGATCATCAGGATCACACCGGCCACGCCATGCCGGCCTCTCCGACCACCGAGCCCCAGGCGACGGCCCCGCAGACGGCTCCTACCGCGCCCGAGGCCAGCGACCCGCACGCGGGCCACATGGCCATGCCCGAAGCCGACATGCCCATGGACCATGGAGCCATGGACCACGGGACCATGGATGACGACGGAGCCATGGCCTCGATGACCATGGTCAGTCCGCTGGGCGCCTATTCCATGACCCGTGACGCCGGCGGCACCGCCTGGCAGCCCGACGCCACGCCGAACTTCGGGATCATGAAGCACAGCGGCGAATGGATGCTGATGGGCCACGCCCTGCTGAACGGCGTCTATGTCGACCAGGGCGGACCGCGCGGCGGCTCCAAGGCCTTCGCGGCCGGCATGTTCATGGGCATGGCCCAGCGCCAGCTCGGCCCTGGCATGCTGGGCTTCAAGGCCATGGTCAGCCCCGACCCGTTCATGGGCAAGAGCGGCTATCCGCTGCTGATGGCCGTGGGCGAGACGGCCGACGGCGAGCATGCGCTGGTCGACCGCCAGCATCCGCACGATCTCTTCATGGAGCTGTCGGCCAGCTACAGCCTCAGCGTCGGCGAAAAGTCCGACGTCTTTATCTATGGCGGCCTGCCTGGTTCGCCCGCCTACGGTCCGCCGGCCTTCATGCACCGGGCCTCGTCGATGGACAGCCCCGAAGCGCCGATCAGCCACCACTGGTTCGACTCGACGCACATCACGTTCGGCGTGGTCACGGCCGGGTTCTCGCACGACGCCTGGAAGATCGAGACCAGCGCCTTCCGTGGCCGCGAGCCCGACCAGAAGCGCTACGACATCGAGACCGGCGAGCTGGACAGCGTCTCGGCCCGCCTGTCGTACAATCCGACGCCCAACTGGGCGCTGCAGACCAGCTGGGCCAAGATCAACAGCCCCGAGGCGCTGGATCCGGACAAGGACGAGGCCCGCGCCTCGGCCAGCGCGCTCTATGCGCGGCCCCTGGGCAAGGAAGGCTCGATCAACGCCACCCTGGCCTGGTCGCGCAAGGACCGGATCCCGGGCGACGCCCTGCAGGCCTGGCTAGCCGAAGCCTCGGTGAAGCCGAACGATCGCTGGACGATCTTCGCCCGCGCCGAGCAGGTGGAGCAGGACGAGCTGGCCGACCATCACGGCTCGCACTCGGGCGAGGCCTATACGGTGCGCCGCGTGTCGCTGGGCGCGATCCGCGACTTCCAGATCGCAGAGAGCGTGAAGTTCGGGATCGGCGGGCTGGTCAGCGCCTACGATGCGCCCGAAGCCCTGGGCTATGACGACCCGATGGGCGGCATGGCCTTCGTCCGGCTGCGGATCGGGTAGGTAGAAAGAAGAAAGCCCCGCCGGTGACGGCGGGGCTTTCGTTTTCTCGGGTCTCTGAAAGACCGAAGGATCAGGCCTTGCGGGCGCGAGCCTTGCCGGGGGCCTTGGCCTTGCGGCCGCCTTGACCCAGGCCGAGGGCCTTGGCCATGGCCGAGCGGGCTTCGCTGTAGGCCGGGGCGGTCGTCGGGTAGTCGGCCGGCAGGCCCCACTTCGACTTGTATTCGGCCACGGTCATGCCGTGGGTGGTCAGGTGACGCTTCAGGGTCTTGTACGGCTTGCCGTCTTCGAAGCTGATCAGGGCGTCCGGCGTGATGCTCTTGCGGATCTGGGCCGGAGTAGCCTTGGTAACGGTTTCGGCGACCGGGGCTTCCGGCGAGCCAATTCCGGCCAGCGCGTCGTGCGTCGCCCGGATCAACGCAGGCAGGTCAGAGACCGAAGTCGTGTTGTTGGCCACATAGTTGGCCACGATTTCGGCGGTCAGCTCGATCAGGGTCGCTTTGTCTTCCACGGCGTCACTCCACAATGACTTTAAATTCGGAAATACACCCGCCCTACGGAATTACAAGTACACAAATACGCGGCAGCGCTGCCAACGCTCCATAAAAACAGGCTTTATTTCGTGGAAACAATGAGGAGCACCGTTCTGCGGAACCATATCCGGCTTCGCATGCGCACACGCTCAAGTGCAGTTTACGCAAGGCAACCATCTCGCGGGCGCGAAAACCAGCCAGAATCACGTCGCACTGCACATAGATCGGCGTGGAATTGATGTTCGGAGATTCGGCGCGGCCTACGCGCGAGGCGTCCGTGCACTGACCGACAGGCGCACAGATCACGCCAAACGGCTTGGCGCTTCGCTGGGAGGCGTTTTCTACCGAGATTGGGAAGAAAGAAGGGGAAGTGGCTGGGGAACTAGGACTCGAACCTAGAATGACGGTACCAAAAACCGCAGTGTTACCATTACACCATTCCCCAGCAGGAACGGCTGCCGACCCAGGGGGCCGCGGCGAGGCGGTGGAGATAGCTCAGGATTCGGACGGTGGCAACGCCCTCCAAATTCTTTTTTTGGGTCCATTTTCGCGCTTGCGACTCTCCGCACCGCCTCCTATAAGCCGCCTCCCAAGTCGAGCGCGGCCACGCGGCCAGCCCGGCAGGGAAGTCGGAGTGTGGCTCAGTCTGGTAGAGCACTGCGTTCGGGACGCAGGGGTCGCAGGTTCAAATCCTGCCACTCCGACCATCTTCTCTCCCGAGAAAATCCCCCCATTTGAATGAAGTCGTCGCAAGACGACGCAGGTTGCACGCTGTTCATTTGACCGCGTCGCGACAGTCGTTAGCTTGTGCTCGCGCGCGATGGTCGCCGTCGCGCTCTGGATTTCGCCCCTGGATTTCTCGACGGGAACCCGATGAAGCAATTTCTCATGACCGTGGCCGGCGTCTTCGTCGGACTGGTGCTCTTTCTCGTCGGCGTCCCCTTCATCCTGATCGTCCTGGCGGCCGGCGCCGCCCGCCCCGCTCCCGTCCCCTCGCAGTCGGTGGTGCAGCTGGACCTGCGCGGCGGCCTGTCCGACCAGGACTCGCAGAACCCGTTCGCGGCCTTCGGCGGCGGCGGCGGCCGGTCGGTGATGAACGTCATCGAGGTGCTGCGCCGCGCCGAGACCGACGACAAGGTTAAGGGCGTGCTGGTGCGCCTGCCCGAGGGCGGCATCGCCCCGGCCTCGGCCGACGAGCTGGCCCAAGCCTTCAAGCACTTCCGCAGCGTTGGCAAGAAGCCGATCTTCGCCCACAGCCAGGGCCTCTATCCCTCGGGCATGTCGACCTCGACCTACCGCCTGGGCGCGGCCGCCAGCGAGTTCTGGATGCAGCCCGACAGCTCGCTGCAGGCCGTGGGCCTGTCCAGCGAGACGATGTTCTACAAGCGCCTGTTCGACAAATACGGCGTCAAGGCCGACTTCCAGCAGCGCTATGAATACAAGAACGCGGTCAATCCCTACCTGCACGACGACTTCACGCCGGCGCACCGGGAAGCGACCCTGTCGTGGATGGGCTCGGTCTACTCCACCGCCCTCACCGCCGCCGCCCAGGACCGCAAGCTGGACCCGGCGCGCCTGATCAAGGCGATCCAGGCCGGCCCCTACAGCGCCCAGCAGGCGCAAGGGCTCGGGCTGATCGACAAGGTCGGCCAGGTCAAGGAAGCCCAGGACGCGATGCTGACCCGCGCCGGCAAGGGCGGCAAGCTGATCGAGTTCGACGACTACGCTTCGCGCTCCAAGAAGGACGCGGCCAAGACCGGCCCGGCCATCGCCGTGATCGGCGCCGAGGGTCCGATCGTCACCGGCTCGACCGCCCAGTCCTCGCCGTTCGGCGGCGACAGCACGATCTATTCGGACGAGGCCTCCAAGGCGATCTACGACGCCATCGACGACAAGGACGTCAAGGCGATCGTCTTCCGCGTCTCCTCGCCCGGCGGCTCGGACACGGCCTCGGAGCAGATCCTGGCGGCCGTCAGGGCCGCCAAGGCGGCCGGAAAGCCCGTGGTGGTCAGCATGGGCACCTACGCGGCCTCGGGCGGCTACTGGATCAGCAGCCAGGCCTCGTCGATCGTCGCCCAGCCCTCGACCCTGACGGGCTCGATCGGGGTGTTCGGCGGCAAGTTCGCCCTGGGCGAGGCCCTGTCGCGCTTCGGCGTCGACACCCGCCAGGTGACGGTGGGCGGCGACTACGCCGGCGCCTTCGGCACCAGCGAGGGCTTCACGGCCGACCAGAAGGCCCGCTTCTCGGCCTGGATGGACCATATCTACGACGGCTTCATCGCCCGCGTCGCCGAGGGCCGCAAGCTGCCCCAGGAGCGCGTGCGCGAGATCGCCAAGGGCCGCGTCTGGACCGGCGCCCAGGCCAAGGAACTGGGCCTGGTGGACGAGCTGGGCGGCTTCTACGACGCCGTCGAGAAGGCCAAGGCCCTGGCCGGCCTGAAGGGCGAGGTGCGTCTCAAGAAGGTGGGCGGTCCCAAGTCGCCGTTCGACGCCCTGGAACGCGCCCTGGGCGTCAGCTCGGCCTCGATGCGCACCGTGGCCGCCGCGGCCTGGATCCTGGGCGACCCGCGCTCCCAGGCGATCCTCGACGAGATGGCCAAGACCCGCCTGCGAGCCGAGGGCGCCAGCGTGCTGGCCGATACGCCGATCCACTGAAGCCTCCAGGCTTTGACGAACTGACGAAGGCCGCTCCGAAAGGAGCGGCCTTTTGTCCTTCTCCCCCTGCGGGAGAAGGTGGCGGCGAAGCCGTCGGATGAGGGGTCGCGCTGACATTGGACGCCTCGTCCGGCCTGACCGCCGCACGCGGTGTTGAGTTCTGAGAGACCCCTCACCCGACCTGCTTCGCAGGCCACCCTCTCCCGCAAGGGGAGAGGGCACGGAGAGGCGATCTCCCGTGAAAACTCACGAAAGTTGATGGGGAGGCGCGGAGCGGCCGGGCGGAGCCCGGAGACCGTATGGTTTGTTTGCGTTTCGGCTTCGTCTGACCGCTCCGCCGCACCGTAGGCTCGAAGGACCGGGGGCGCGGGTGCTTTTTCAACCCTGGACCCGGTTGTCCCTCGGACGGGCAGGACCAATAGCCCCGCGGTGATCCGGCGGCGGCCTCGGCTGATCCTGTTAGGCCGGTTTGAAACGATCCCGGCCCTGTCGACCCGCAAGTTTCGTCACGGAACGGCTTGGCGGCCCAATCACGCCTTCTGAGCGCTCCTGCAAACCCGCCCTTCCCATGACGCCCCAAGCGGCCCCGCTCGATGCGATCCACAGCCGCTAACTCGGGCCGGTACCAAGAGCCCTCCCCATGGCTGGGATGGGGATGATTATGGGGGCGGTTTGAGACCCCGGGGATAAGTTGGGGTTATAAAGTTGCAGGGCGTTGAGTTGGTTAGACTCTTTTCCGGTTACGCCGTGTGAGCAGCGTGCGTATCACCCGATCCTTCTCCCCTTGCGGGAGAAGGTGGCGGCGAAGCCGTCGGATGAGGGGTCTCTCAAACATCCAACATCGCGCCCGGCCTGACCGCTGCACGCGGCTTTCAGTTCTGAGAGACCCCTCACCCGACCTGCTTCGCAGGCCACCCTCTCCCGCAAGGGGAGAGGGATAGCGAAAAGCCTTTCGCGGGGATTTTACGGGAGAGAGAACGGTGAGGCACAGCGCCCAGTTTCGCCCCCTCCACCGCTTCGCGGTCCCCCTCCCCCGTTTCACGGGAGCGGACAAACAAAAACGGCGGGTCCCGGGGGACCCGCCGTCGATGTCGTCGGTCCCGGCGGTCCGAGGACCGCCGGGGTGAACGCCAGGCTGCTTAGAAGCGCAGCTTGGCGCCCACGAAGTACGAACGACCCAGGATGTCGTAGGTGTTCGGGTCGGTGTTGCCGTCCGGAGCGTTGTCGAACACCGGCGGCTTCTTGTCACCGAGGTTGCGGACGCCGCCGAAGATCTCGACGTTGTCGTTGACGTTCCAGCGAGCGCTGACGTCGTGGTACCAGTAGGCGTCGACCGTCGTGTAGCCGCCATCCTCGAACTCGGGGATGTTGCCCTGGTTGTCCATCTCGCCGATGTAGGTGCCGGTATAGGCCAGGCGGACCGGGCCGATGTCGTAACCGACGCGCAGGCTGGCCTTCCATTCCGGCAGCGAGGCCGAGATGTTGTAGGCGCCGATGGTGCCCTTGTAGTCGATGCCGTCCAGCTCATAGCTGTCGAGATAGGTGGTGCTCAGGTCGAACTGGAGCTTGTCGCCCCAGACGCCGCCGGCCCACGGCACGTTCCAGCCGTACGAGACGGCCACGTCGACGCCCTTGGTCTGCAGAGCCGACACGTTGCCGAGCGGCGCGCGGGCCTTCAGGTTGCCGGCCGCGTCGCGATAGATCAGCGGCAGGTTGATGCCCGAGTCGAAGCAGGCCGACGAGGTCAGGCTGCCCGAGGCGAAGCAGGCCGAGACGATGCCCGAGACGCCGCCGCGGATGGTGCCGATGTAGTCGTCGATCTTGATGTCGTAGTAGTCGACGGTCAGGCTCAGGCCCGAAACGAAGCTCGGCTGCCACACCACGCCAGCGGTGATGGTTTCCGACTTTTCTTCGGCCAGGCTCGGGTTGCCGTAGAAGAACGACTCCGTCTGGGTGTTCTGGGCGACGAAGTTGCCGGCGACCGGATCATAGCCCAGCTGAGCGGTACAGAAGGCGCGGACCGAAGCGGTCAGGGTGCGCGCGGCGCCCGTGCCCGGGTTCACGGTGGTGCAGGGGTCGAGCACGGCCGGGAAGCCTTGGTCGCCCGACTGGTACAGTTCGAACACCGACGGGGCGCGGCTGGCCTTCTGGAACATGGCCCGCAGCTTGACGTCGTGGATCGGCTTGTACTCGACACCGACCTTGTAGCTGTAGACGCTGCCGACCGACGAGTAGTCGGAATAGCGGCCGCCCAGTTCCAGGCCCAGGTAGTTGGCGCCGGTCACGTCGGCGACCAGCGGAACCACGGCTTCGACGTAGAGTTCGCCGACGCTCGAGCCGCCGCCGACGGCCTTTTCGGCGTTGAAGCCGAAGATGTCGCCCGAGTTCTTGGCGGCGTCCGGGGTGAACGACAGGGTGTCTTCACGCCATTCGGCGCCGACGGCGACCGAGAAGTCGCCGGCCGGCAGCTTGAACAGCGGGCCGGTGGCGTAGACCGAACCGACGTTGCGTTCGAACACGGTCAGGTCGGAGAAGTTCAGGCGGATGAAGTTGGCCGCGGCCGACGAGATGTTGCCGGCGCCGAACAGGTTCAGCGGGGCGCAGGTCGGGAACAGGGCCAGCGAGGCGGTCGAGCAGCTGGTGGTGCTGGCGCCGGCGCCCGAAGCGATCGCCGCGGCGACCTTCGAACGCGAGACGTCGTTCTGCACGCCGACGCGGAACTCGGTGCGGCCGAAGCTGTAGAAGGCTTCACCGGTCCAGCCCGAACCCAGGTCGGCCTTCAGGCCGAGGTTGATCTGGTAGAGATCCGAGTCGCGGGTTTCGACGCGGGGACCGACTTCGGCCATACGGCGATCGACGAAGATCGCGGCGGTCGGGTTCGGACGGGTGGCCAGCAGCGTGGCCAGGCCCGGCGAGACGAACGCGTTGTTGTACGGCACCTGGATGCCGGTGGCCGGGGTCGGCGCCAGCTGGGCCGAGTTGCGGCTGTCGGCGTAGAAGAGTTCAGCCGAGGCGGTCAGCCATTCGGTGATCTCGTAGTTGCCCAGGGCGGTGATGTTGAAGCGCTCGCCCGGCGACAGCAGGTTGTTGACCGGCGAGAAGTTGTAGCGGTCGCCGGCCAGGGTGTTCACGAACGGACGCGGCGAACCATCGGGGTTGAAGGCGTAGCGCACGTTCAGCGGGCTCGAGGTCGAACCGCCGAAGGGGTTGGTGCCGATCGCGTTGGCCGCGCCGGTCACGCCCGTGCCCGAACCGCCGGCGTTGGAGACCAGCGACCACGGACGGTCGTTGTTCGGCAGGATCTTGTCGCGGCTGTAGTAGTTGGCGTAGGCGGTGACGTTACCCTTGCCGTCCGGCGTGTTGGCGCCGATCAGGAAGTAGGTGTTGGTGGTCTTGCCGTCGCCGATTTCGCTGATGCCGTACTGGCTGCCGACTTCGACGCCTTCGAAGTCCTTCTTCAGCTGGAAATTCACGACGCCCGACAGAGCGTCCGAACCGTACACGGCCGAGGCGCCGCCGGTGACGATTTCGACCTTGTCGATCAGCGCCGTCGGGATGTTGTTGAGGTCGACGGTGTTCGAACGCGTCGACGGGTTCATGCGGTGGCCGTTGACCAGCACCAGAGTGCGCGACGCCCCCACGCCACGCAGGTCGACGGTGGCCGTGCCGTCCGACGGGTTGTTCGAAGCGGCGGTCAGGCCCGGCATCACCTGCGGCAGGCGGTTCAGCACGTCTTCGGTGGTGGTCGAACCGGCGGCCTGGATGGCTTCCGACGTCACCGTCGAGATCGGGCTGTTGGCCACGTAGTCCTGGCGGGCGATGCGCGAACCGGTGACGACGACGGCTTCGATTTCGGTCGAGTCGCTTTCGGGCGCGGTTTGAGCCGACGCCACACCGGCGCTGGCGGCGGCGATCGCGAGGCCGCTGATGATGGTCGTCGTCAGCAGGCGCTTACGCGTCATCTGAATCTTCAATGGAATCCCTCCGAGAACGGGCTGGGCCTGGCGATGTCGCCGGTCCGTCGCCCATGTCTTGCAATCCCAGGCTGCCCTCAGCCCGGTTGGAGGGGACGTTAGGAGCGCCCGCTCGGAGCGGTCAATTCCGATTACCGTTATGTAACGTGAAGCATCCTTTCTGTCGCAAATTGAACACACCATTGTCGCCTTGGCGGCAGATCGCCGCGCTTTCGGGCCACGCGACACACTCAAGCTTGCGGTATACGCCCACGACAGGACGCCAGAGCGGTAAATCTCTCCACTTTGAAATATCGGTAATATCGAAATATGTTGTCGCGCCACACGAAAAGGCGGGGCGATGTTTCCTCGGCGGAAGCCGGATCGGCCACCTTTCGGACACATTTCCACCGCGTGTCTTCCGCGCCACGCTCGCCGCGCCGGCCCGCGGCCGCCAACCCACGTCGGATCTTCTTCATGCGACTCATCCGCCTGCCGCTCGCGCTTCTCGTCCTCGCCTCGGCGCCTGCCGCGCTCGCCGCGCCGGGCCCCGCTCAACCTGGAGCTTTGGGCGCGGTGACGGCCTGCCGGGCGATCCCCGAAGCCGCCGCGCGTCTGGCCTGCTACGACAAGGCCGCGGCCGAGCTCGCGGCCGCCGACGCCTCCGGCGAGATCGTGGTGCTGGACCGGCAGAAGGTGGAGAGCGTCAAGCGCGAGGCCTTCGGCTTCAACCTGCCCAAGCTCGACCTGTTCGGCGGCAAGGGTGACAAGGTCGAGGGCCTGGACCGCATCGAAGGCGTGGCCAAGCAGGCCTGGCAGAACGGGACCGGCGGTTGGACGATCGTGCTGGAGGACGGCGCCAAGTGGGACCAGGTCGGCCGCGATCCGGTGCGCCGCGCGCCCAAGGCCGGCTCGAAGATCGCCATCCGCAAGGCCACGATGGGCAGCTACTTCCTGAACATCGACGGCCAGACGGCCATCCGCGCGCGACGGGTGGACTAGGTCGGATCGACCAGAGGGGCTTGCCCAAGGCGCGCGCGCCGCGCATCTGAGGGGTTCGAGACGTTCCCTTCAGAGGCTTCTGCGCCCATGACCGATTTCCGCCGCGTCACCGACAGCCTGTCGGTCAGCCCCCAGATCGCCGTCGAGGACGTGGCCCGGGCCAAGGCCGAGGGCTTCGTCCTGATCGTCAACAACCGTCCGGACGGCGAGGATCCCAGCCAGCCGACCAGCGCCGAGATCGAGGAAGCGGCCAAGGCCGCGGGTCTTTCCTATCTGCACGCGCCGGTGCGCGGCGGGCCAACCCAGGAGCAGGTGGACGCGGTGCGCGAGGCCGTCGAGGCCGCCGACGGTCCGGTCCTGGCCTTCTGTCGTTCGGGCACCCGCTCGATCGTCACCTGGTCGATCGGCCAGGTGCTGTCGGGCGCGGCCGATCGGGAAACCTTGGTGCGGCAGGGCTATGAGGCCGGCTACGACCTCTCCGGCGTGCTGCCGCACTAAGTCGAGGGCCTCAGTAGCCGCCCAGCGTGGTGACGCGGGCGGCCATGGGGCTGGGTTCGGGCTCGCACGAGGCCAGCACGAACTGCGCCGCAATGAGACACAGCACGGCGAAGCACGCGCGCTGGAGCCGTTTTGAGACAAAAATCGCCGCGTCGGCCGCCATGATCCGTACTCCACAGGGTTTACGGTTCGTTAAGCGCAAGACCGGCGCCGCTCAGGATGGGTCGCGATGATCCCCTTCGTCCGAGAGATCGAGTTCGAGTACGGCCGCTGCGATCAGGTCTCGCCGCTGATCCGGCGGGTGATCGCCGACAATCCGGGGCCGTTCACCTACACCGGCACCGGGACCTATATCGTCGGTCGCGGGAAGGTGGCGGTGATCGACCCGGGTCCGGACATTCCCGCCCATTTGGACGCCCTGCTGGCGGCGATCGAGGGCGAGACCGTCAGCCACATCCTGGTGACCCACCACCACGCCGACCACTCTCCCCTCGCCGGCCCGCTGGCGGCGCGGACCGGCGCGCGGATCTGGGGCAGGCCGGCGCCGGCCGCGCCGGTGTCCGAGGAGACCGGCGTCAAGCTCGACGCCGAGGACGACGGCCACTTCCGGCCCGACATCGAGATCGCCGACGGCGACGTCTTCGAAGGCCCCGGCTGGACGCTGGAGGCGATCACCACGCCGGGCCATACCTCAAACCATGTCTGCTTTTCGCTGAAGGAAGAGAACGCCCTGTTCAGCGGCGACCACGTGATGGGCTGGTCGACGACGGTGATCACCCCGCCCGACGGCGACATGGGCGACTATTTCGCCAGCCTGGCCAAGATCCAGGCGCGTGGGTTCGAGACCCTGTGGCCGACCCACGGCTCGCCGGTGCGCGAGGTCGCGCCGTTCCTTGCGGCCTATGTCGACCACCGCCGGGCGCGGGAGGCGCAGGTGCTGGGCGCGCTGGCGAACGGCCCGGCGCGGATCCGGCAGATGGTGCCGGTGCTCTACGCCGCGGTGGACCCGAGGCTGCACCCGGCAGCGGCGCTGTCGATGCTGGCGCACCTGATCCAGCTGGTGCGCGAGGGGCGGGTCGTGTGCGAGGGAGAACCGGGGCTGGAGAGTGAGTATCGGTTGGCGGGGTAGCGCCGTCGCTCCTTCCTCCGCTTTTTCCTGCCTCCCTCGCCCTTGTGGCGAGGGCCCATGCCGGCGACGGCTCAGACCTGGACCGTCGATAGAGGTCTGAGCGGCTGAACGATGGGTCCTGGGCACGAGGCCCAGGAAGGCAGAGAAAGGAAGATGGGCGAAGAGGAGAACTACAACCGCGCCCGCACCGTCGCCCGCAGCATCCGGGGCGCGCCGGGGAAGATCCAGACGGGGCTGTAGGAGCTCTGGGCGTAGTGTTCGTCCAGCAGGTTGTCGACCTCGAGCCGGGCGTCCAGCTTGGGCGTGATCGCGTATTCCACCGCCGCCTTGGCCTTCCAGTAGGACGGCAGGATCAGGCCCGAGCCGTCCAGCGCCCCGGCCCGGTCGCCGACGTATGAGGCGCCCACCGTCAGCGACCACTTGTCGAACCGCCCGACGGCGAAGGCGCCGCCGGAGTGCTCGGGCACGTTCAACACCGCGTCGGTGGCGAAGGCGACGTCGGCGGCGGCCGCGTCGGTCCAGCTATAGTTGACCACCACGCGCCAGGCGGCGCTGACCTCGAAGGAGCCGTCCAGCTCGACGCCGCGGCTGGTCAGCTTGCCGACCGGGGCCAGGAAGCTGGCGTCCACCGGGTCGTTGGCCAGGATGTTGCGCTTTTCGATGTCGAAGACCGAGACCGCCAGATCCACGCCCGGCCAGGCGCCGGCGAGGCCCAGCTCCCAGCCCCTGCCCTTCTCGGGCGCGAAGCCCTCGCCGGTGCGACCCGTGCCGGAATTGAGCAGGAACGAGCGGCCATAGCTGGCGTGGGCGGTCAGGGCGTCGGTCAGGCGGTAGCGAGCCCCGAAGCGGTAGTCGACCGGTGAGCCCTCGCCCCGCCCCACCGCGCCGGTGCGGTTGTTGCGGATGGTGTGGCGATAGCCGTCGACGCGGATGCCGCCGAACAGGCCCAGGCGGTCGGACACCTGCCACAGGTCCTGGGCGTAGAAGGTGGCCACGCGCCGGGTCTCGCGGTTGTCGGTAAAGGGCGCCAGCGACAGGGCCGTGCCGCCGTAGACCGGCGCGTCGATCGAGATGGCGTAGGGCGCGGCGGCGCTGGGGTTTCGGCGCAGCAGGCCCTCGCGATAGTCGAGGGTGTAGCCCTTCACGCCGATGTTCAGGTGATGGGCGCCGAGGCGGCCGTCGAGTTCGATCCGGCCCGACAGGTCCTCGACGCTGTAGTCGCGCTGGCGGCGCTGGCGCCACAGCTCGCGGCCGACCAGCCGCGACTGGTCGCTGGAGAAGCCCTTCATGTCGCCGGTGCGGTAGGCGGCCCCCGCCGTCAGACGCCAGTCGGGCGAGAGCTCATATTCGCCGGTGACCTGATGGCGCGCGTTGCGGAAGCGGGTCGTGCCGTCGCCCGGCTCGCCGAAGAAGCGCGAGCGCGGGATGGCCAGGGCGACGCCGTTCACGGCCGGCACGCCGCGATCGAACGGCGCGTCGAAGACGGTGAACTCTCCCACATAGGTCAGGCGCAGGGCGTCGGTCGGCCGCCAGGTCAGGGACGGGGCGATGGCGCGGCGATGCAGGTCGACATGGTCGCGCCAGCCGTCGCTGTGCTCGTCGGCGACGACCAGGCGGGCGGCCAGGGTGTCGGAGAGCGGGCCGGTGAGGTCGAGCTCGGCCCGGCGCAGGCCGTAGGAGCCGACGGTGGCGGCCACGCTGCCGCCCATCGTGAACTGCGGGGTCTTGGAGACGATGTTGACGCGGCCGGCCGGATCGATGTCGCCGAACAGGGCGCCGGCCGGCCCTTTGAGGATCTCGACCCGCTCGGCCGTGGCCGGATCGCGGGGCGGCGCCAGGCCGCGATTGGCCAGGAAGCCGTCGACATAATATTCGGCCCCGCCGTCGGGCGTGCCCAGGAAGCCGCGGATGGCGAAGTTGTCGAGGAAGCCGCCGCGATTGTTCTGCTGGGAAACGCCGCTGGTCAGCTCAAGCGCGTCGGCCAGGCGGCCCGCGCCGACGGCGTCGAGCAGGTCGCGCTCGACCGAGCGGCTGGAGGGCGAGGTGGCTTGGGTGATCTCGCCCGCGCCCAGGGTGGCGTCGCGGGCCGCGCCGCGCCGGCCCAGAATGACGATCTCGCCCACGGCGTGGGGTTCGGCGTCCGGCGGCTCGATAGCGGGCTCGGCGGCCGACAGGGACAGCAGGCACGCGCTGACGCAGCTCCACGACAGGGGCAAGATGCAACTCCATTTGTAATGTTATTACATATCAGCTATGCCGCAGACACGATGCTGTCAACCGCCCCCTCCCCCGCCTCTTCCGCTCCCCCAGGCGCAGGCCGGATCGTCGCCATCGACGCCCTGCGGGGCCTGGTCATGCTGCTGATGATGGTCGACCACGTGCGGGAGTTCTTCTTCATCCACGCCCAGGTCTCCGACCCGATGGACGTGCAGGCGACGCAGCCCTCGCTGTTCTTCACCCGCCTTTGCGCTCACCTGTGCGCGCCGGTGTTCGTGGCGCTGACCGGCCTAGCCGCCTGGCTCTATGGCCGCAAGGCGGGTGGCGAGGATCCGCTCGCGGCGGCGCGGACGGCCAGCGGCTTCCTGTTCAAGCGCGGCCTGTTCCTGGTGTTCCTCGAACTGACCTTCGTCAGCTTCGCCTGGACCTTCGACCTGACGCCGAAGACCTATTACCTGCAGGTGATCTGGGCGATCGGCCTGTCGATGATCGCCCTGGCGGCGCTGGCGCCTCTGCCGCGCGCGGCGATCGCCGCGGTGGGTCTGGCGGTCGTGCTGGGCCACAACCTGCTCGATCCGATCGGCATCGCGCCGGGCCAGCCTGGCCATGCGCTGTGGGCGATCCTGCACGACCGGGGCTTCATCGACCTGCCGTGGGGCGCGCGGGCGCGGACCTCGTACCCTCTACTGCCGTGGATCGGCGTGGCGGCCCTGGGCTACGCGATCGGCCCGTGGTTCGTCGCGAGCTGGCGCGACCGCAGGAACCGCCTGCTGCTGACAGGTGTGGGATCGCTGACCCTGCTCCTGCTGCTGCGCAATCTGAACGGCTACGGCGAGACGCCGTGGGTCCACGGCCCCGACGCCCTGCGCACGGCGATGAGCTGGCTGAACGTCACCAAGTACCCGCCCTCGGCCGACTTCCTGCTGCTGACCCTGGGGATCGGGGCGCTGCTGCTGGCGGGGCTGGAGAAGATCCCGCCCCGGCTGCTCGCCCCCCTGGCGGTGCTGGGAAGCGCGCCGCTGTTCTTCTACCTGATCCATCTCTACGGCCTGCACCTGCTGCAGCTGGCGGCGGTCGCGACGCTGGGGCCGAACCAGGGCGAGGTCTGGAGCCTGCCGGGCGTCTGGGCGATCTGGCTGACGGCGGGGGTCGTGGCGATCCCATGCTGGTGGGCCTGCCGCTGGTTCGGTCCGGTGAAACGGGCCAGCCGGCAGCCGTGGATGAAGTATCTGTAGAGACCCTCTCTCTTTGAGAGAGGGAGGGGCCCACGCCGAAGGCGTGGGAGGGTGAGAGGTTACACTCTCACCAGATGAGGCGCGGCGGTTCGGATGCGAGCATTGCCACCCATGAAGCCTGTCGGAACGCCCCGAGGTTCCCCTGGCTGGCGGTGAAACCTCTCACCCTCCCACCGCTTCGCGGCGGGCCCCTCCCTCTCTCTAAGAGAGAGGGTCGCAAATGCCCCCTCCCCCTCGACAGACCCTCGCCCCGTAGGCGAAATATCCCCGCGGCGTTCCTCCCGCGCCGAGGCGGTCAGCGTAAGAGTTCATGTTCACCAGCGACGAGACCGCCCGCCTCGCGGCGCTGCACGAATACGGCCTGGTCGACACCCCGCCGGAGGCCGCCTTCGACCGCATCACGGCCCTGGCGGCCGAGCTGTTCGACATGCCGATCGCGGCCATCACCCTGATCGACGCCGACCGGCAGTGGATCAAATCGATCGTCGGGATGGAGCCCGGCGGCACGCCGCGCGAGGACGCCTTCTGCCACTACACGATCCAGTCGGACGAGGTGACCGAGGTGCTCGATCCCGAGCACGACGAGCGCTTCCACGACAATCCCTTCGTCACCAACGATCCGAACATCCGCTTCTACGCCGGCGCGCCGCTGCGCCTGCCCAGCGGCCATCGCCTGGGCGCCCTGTGCCTGATCGATCGCAAGGCGCGCCCGCCGCTGTCGGCCGAGGAGAAGCGCCGGCTGGAGGCCCTGGCCCAGATCGTCGTCACCGAGATGGACCTGCGGCTGCTGGCCGCGCGCAGCGAACTGCTGACCCGCCAGGCCCAGGCGGCGACCGAGGCCAAGAGCGAGTTCCTGGCCAACATGACCCACGAGCTGCGCACGCCCCTGACCAGCGTGATCGGCTTCAACGGCCTGCTGGCCGCCTCGCCCAACCTGCCCGACAAGGAGCGGATGCTGGCGACCAAGGCCAAGGGCGCGGGCGAAAAACTGCTGACCATCGTCAACGACGTGCTGGACCTGGCCCGCCTGGAGGCCGGGGCGAGCGACCTCGCCGACGCGCCGATCGACATCGAGACGGTCGCGCGCTCGGCCGTCGAGCTGTTCGTCGAACGGGCCCAGGACAAGGGCGTGGCCCTGACCTTGGAAATCGGCTCCGGCCTGCCCCCGGTGCGCGGCGACGCCGCCCGCCTGCGCCAGATCCTGGTCAATCTGCTGGGCAACGCCCTGAAGTTCACCGACGCCGGCGAGGTCTCGCTGCGGGTGGCGGCGCGCGACGGCGCCCTGGACCTGGCGGTCGGCGACACCGGCGTCGGCATCCCCGCCGACCAGCTGGACCGCATCTTCGAGCGCTTCGAGCAGGTTGCCGGCACGGCCCAGCAGTTCGGCGGCACGGGTCTTGGCCTGGCCATCTCCCGCCGCCTGGCCCGCCAGATGGGCGGCGAGATCACGGTGGAGAGCCGGCCTGGCGAGGGCTCGGTGTTCACGGTGACCCTACAAATTTGAAAGATATTTCACATGCCGAGCGATGAAAGCGACCATGAAAGAATTTCAGACTGGTTTGAATTGATACCGGCCCAATGGCTTGATGAATTTAATGCGGCGAAAATATCCATTTTTACTTCGGCTTCAAAAATTTGGCCTGCAGATTCTCTGCTTAGAGCGGCCATCAAGTTAGCTCAAAAATTGAGCTCCAACCCCGTACTGGTTCATACAATAACGCTAGAGCCAGGAAACAAATTTCCAGATTTTTCCCTATCAGTTCACTACATAAACGACCAACCAACACTCTTATCGAATGGCAACGAAAAAGAACTCCACCCCGGCACAAACCTAGCCATTCTAAGCCCATTCAATATGGAGAAAGGCAGCACAAACACTTACAATGCAGACTACGCAATCACCACAACATTAGGAGTGATATATACATCTTGCGGAATTGGATACGCACACCATAAACAGATAGATTTTTTAATTAATTTTAAAGAAAGAAACATAAGCACATTTTCACCGGTAGTTATGACCTCAAGACCAGCAATTGAGGAACCGCCTTTTACCAGCGAACACCTGGCAAAGGTGCAAGAAGCGATATCGGGAAACAACAATCTAAGGGATAATTTTCATCTCGCCATGTCCCTAATTGGAAGATCAGGGCAAACACTTGAACCATCGTTCAGATACCTTGATTTATGGACAGCATTAGAAATCGTAGCCGGAGGAAATAAAAATATAAGACGCTGGATAGATAAAATGCCAAAAAGCTCAGAAGAAAGGACGAAACTTATAAAATTAAAGAATATGAGGGATAATTTAGTCCACAGCGGATCAAATCCAATACTCAGCGCCGAGGACGAGAGAGATCTACTTGCATCGATATTGAATAAATCATTAGAAACCAAACCCGCAAGAACCCACATAGACAACCATGACACCGATACCAACACAGGGGTGATGGAGAAATAATTTCCACATTTTTGACATCGCCCCCCCCCCTGCTCAGGCGTCCTCCAGCTCGGCGGTCCGCAGCGGGCTGGCTCGTCCCAGGCGCTCGCCCAGGTGCTCGGCAAGACGGACCGACAGGGCCACGATCGTCAGGGTCGGGTTGGAGATGCCGCCCTGCGGGAACACCGACGAGCCGGCGACATAGAGGTTGTCGAGCCCGTGCACCCGAAGGTCGGCGTCGACCGCGCCCTTGGCCGGGTCGGCCGCCATCCGCGTCGTGCCGATATGGTGGCCGTTGACGATCAGCTGGCTCTTCAGATCTTCCCATGACGGATAGTAGAACTGGCCGCCGAGCGCGCCGATCGCCTCCTGGAACAGCAGCGTTGAGGTCTCGTAGGTGTGCTGGTCGCCGGGCCCCACCTCCCAGCGGATCCTGGTCTGCGGCTGGCCGAACACCGGATCGACCGTGTCGGCCAGGGTGATCCGGCTCTCCTCGTTGGGCCGCATCTCGAAATAGTACGAGGAGGTGTAGGGGCGGAACCAGCAGCTGCCGATGCCGTACTGGCGCTGGATGTCGGCGCTGGGCGAGAACCGGCCCTGAACGGTGACGCCGTTCGCATCGCTCCAGCTGCCGGTCGGGGTCTGGCCCTTGATCAGGCGCATCGCGGCCGGGCTGATGAAGTTTCCGCTGACGCTGAGGGCCGAGCCGCCGCTGAGCGGATGGCACTGGAAGTAGCGGCCGACCTGGTCGTTGCCGGCTTCCGACAGCAGGAGCTGGCGGGCGTTCTCGACCGCGCCGCAGGCCAGCACGTAGGCATCGGCCGTGATCGTGAACTCAGTCGCCTTGGCCGGCGGAAAGCTGGTGTCCAGCGACGCGACCCGCAGGCCCTGCACGACGCCGCCGGCGTGCTGGATTTCCAGCAGGGAGGCGTTGACGATGATCTCGTCGATGATCTCGGCGGCCGTGACGCCATCGAAGGTGCGGGTGGCGAAGTTCGTGTAGGCCCCGCCCATGAACTGGTACATCTCGGTGTCAAAGCCGGCGATGTCGGGGACCTCGGCGCTCAGCACGCCTGCCCAATAGTCGGCGCTGAAGTCGTCGCCGTGGAGCACGCAGAGCTTCGCCGCCTGGGCGTAGTAGGGGACGAGGTCTTCATAGGTGATCGGCCAGCCCGGAAAGCCCGGCCGGGCCTCGAAGGTGATCGGATCCAGCGGCCGGGTCTGGCCGCCCCAGTGGGTGGAGGTGCCGCCGTAGACGCGCTCACGCTCCCAGCCGCGGGCCGACTGGCCGGCATAGGGCTGGATCAGGAAGTCCGGCTCGTTGGTCGTGAACAGCCCCTCGGCCTGGCCGGCGTAGAGCAGGTTCTTCTCGGCCCAGCTTTCCTGGTAGTAGCCCGGGTTGCGGCCGCCCTCGATCAGCACGACCTTGTAGCCGGCCTTCTGCAGCAGCAGGGCCGCGGTGATCCCCGCCGGCCCTGAGCCGACGATGCACACCTGGGTGGAAATGACGCCGCCGTCGCCGATGTCCCTGCCGTCCAAGATCATGGAAGCCTCCCAATCGCTTCCAGGCAGAATGCGCTGAATTGCTCCTACTGGTTGTATAAATAGTCACAAGCCCTCCCCCTTGATGGGGGAGGGTTGGGTGGGGGTGGCCAGCGGTGTCGGCGGCTGAACCGTCGCATCACCCCCATCCCCGGCCCTTCCCCCATCGAGGGGGAAGGGAGAGAAATCAGCCCTTGATCGCCTTCAGCACGCTGGTCACGCGGCCGCAGTTGCGGCCGAGGTCGCCGCCGGCGTCGCGGGCGATCGAGCGGACGTCGACGCGGGCGCCGGCGCTGTCGGGACGGACGCGGACGACGAGGTCGTCCTTCATGCGGTACCAGAAGCTTTGCCCGGCGGCCTCGATGCGGCCGTCGTTGGGATCGTCGGTGACCAGCTTGAGGCCCTTGGCCTGGACGGCGGCCTTGGCGGCCTCGTAGGCGTCGGCCGGGGTGCGGTCGAGCACCAGGGTCTTGGCGGCGGGACAGGTCTCGGCGTTGACCTCGGCGACGCGGCGGCCGGCGAACAGTTCGGAGCCGACCGGCAGGCTGGGATCGTCGAGCACCGGAGCGGCGGCCTCGCCACGCGCGGCCGTTACCGCCTCGGAGAAGCCCAGCGGGGCCTTCCAGTCGGTGGCGACGTCGCCGACGGGGGCGGCGCGGCCGCCGACGCCTGTGGCCAGGAACAGCACGCCCAGGGTGGCGATGGTGATGGCCAGGGCCAGCAGCGCCCGCTTCCAGTGACGCTGGATGCCGCCGATCATCGCCACGACGACGCCCAGCGCCCCCGTGCCGAGGCTCAGCCAGGCGACCAGCGGCGCCAGATCCCGGGTCAGCAGGTCATAGGCGATCGCCTTGTCGAGCAGTCCGAAGCGCGCGCCCAGCGCGCCGACCACGATCAGCGCGGCCGGGATCAGGGCGATGACCACCGCCCCGATCAGGATCGGCGAGGCCCAGCCGCCCTTCCCGCCCGCCGGCGCCTTGGCGGCTTTCGCAGCTTTCGCCTTGCGGCTCTTGGAGGGCTGGATGGGCATGGCCAGCGGCGCCTCTTCGGCCACGAACACCGGCGGAGCGTCGAAGGCCGTCTCGGGCGTCGGCTCCAGCGGCTTGGCCTCGGGCTCGACCAGGGGCTCGTGCGGGAAGATGTCTTCCGGCGCGGCTTCAACGACCTGGGCGACCGGGGTCGGCTCGGGATCGGGCAGCGAGGCGGCCAGGGCTTCGGCGCTGACCGGTTCGGTCGCGACGTCTTCCTGGGCGGCCTCGGAGGCCAGGATGCGGGCGGCGACGACCTCGGGCTCGTGAGCCGGCTGGGCGAGCGCCACGGCTTCGGGTTCGGCGACGTCTTCCGGCGTCTCCACCGGATCCGGCGCGTAGAGCACCGGCGCGCCGGCGCCGTCGGCGGCGGCCAGGGTGGCGGTTCCGGCCGAAGCGGCGGCGATGGTCGGCAGGACGTAGTCCTTCATCCGCTGGCGGATGACCTTCTTGTCGATCTTGCCGGTGGCCCCCAGCGGGATCTCGTCGACGAACACCACGTCGTCGGGCATCCACCACTTGGCGATCTTGCCCTGCAGGAAGTCGAGGAACTCTTCCTTGGTGGCGGTCTCGCCCTCCTTCAGCTTGACCAGCAGGATCGGCCGCTCGTCCCACTTGGGGTGCGGCACGCCGATCACGGCGGCGAGCGCGGCCTTGGGATGGCCGACGGCGATGTTCTCGATCTCGATCGTGCTGATCCATTCGCCGCCGGACTTGACGACGTCCTTGGCGCGGTCGGTGATCTGCATGAAGCCCATCTCGTCGATGGTCGCCACGTCGCCGGTGTCGAAGAAGCCGTCGGCGTCGAGGATCTTGCCGCCGGCGCCCCGGAAGTATTCGGCGGCGATGATCGGGCCGCGGATCTTCAGGTGGCCGAAGGCCTTGCCGTCGTGCGGCAGCGCATTGCCGTCGTCGTCGGTCAGCTTCAGCTCGACGCCCATCGGCGGACGGCCCTGCTTGAGGCGATAGGGCATCTGCTGGTCGTAGGGCAGCTTTTCCAGCTGGTCGGTCATGGTCGACAGCGTGCCGACCGGCGAGGTCTCGGTCATGCCCCAGGCGTGGACCACCTCGACGCCGTACTTCTCGTGGAAGGCGCGGATGATGCTTTCCGGACAGGCCGCGCCGCCGATCACCACCTTCTTCAGGGTCGAGATCGTGCCGCCCGTGCTTTCCAGGTGCTGCAGCAGCATCTGCCAGACGGTGGGCACGGCGGCCGAGAAGGTGACGCCCTCGGTCTCGAGCAGTTCATGGATCGCCGCGCCGTCCATGCGCGCGCCCGGCATGACGATCTTGGCGCCGGTGGCCGGGGCCGAGAAGGCCACGCCCCAGGCGTTGGCGTGGAACATGGGCACCACCGGCAGGATCACGTCACGCTGCGACAGGCCCATGACGTCGGGCTGCATGGTGATGAAGGTGTGCAGGAAGTTCGAGCGGTGCGAGTACATCACCCCCTTGGGGTCGCCCGTCGTGCCCGAGGTGTAGCAGAGGCCGGCGGCCGTGCCCTCGTCGAACCCGCCCCAGACGCAGTCGGCCGACTGCTCGGCGACCAGGTCCTCGTAGCAGAGCAGGCCCTTGAAGTGCGGGGCATCGCCCGCCAGGCGGAAGTCGGCCGGCATGTGGTCGCGGTCGGTGAACACCACCACGTGCTCGACATTGGGCAGGCGCGGGATGATCCCGGCGATGATCGGCAGGAAGGTCAGATCCGTAAAGATGAGCTTGTCGCCGCCGTGGTCGGCGATCCAGGCGATCTGCTCGGGGAAGAGGCGCGGGTTAAGGGTGTGGCACACCGCGCCGACGCCCATGATCCCGTACCAGGTCTCGATATGGCGGGCGGTGTTCCAGGCCAGCGTGCCGACCCGGTCGCCGGGCCTGATCCCCAGCGACAGCAGCAGGTTCGACACCCGCTTGGCGCGGTTGTGGATCTCGGCGTAGGTCGTGCGGATGATGGGCCCTTCGACCGACCGGGTGACCACCTCGCGGCCGCCGTGCCACTGGGCGGCGTGGTCGATGATCTTGTCGAGCGTCAGAGCGCCATGCTGCATCAAACCTTGCATCGAAACCGCTCTCCCGCGTCCTGCTTATCGTTGTTCAGGAGAGGCTAGCGGCCGTCGCCGCCCCGCGCAACGCATGGCGCGCCCTGAGCGAACCTTGGGTTCCCCCGGCCGGCGAGCCCGCTTTGCGCCCACCTGCACGCAAGTGTAGAGTTGGAACCTTCCTACACGGCCGCGCTGATCGGCCGCACCGCCCGTTCACTCCCAGAACGTCGTTTTGCGGCTAGCTTCAGCGTCGAGTGTTTTGACCCGCGTAAGAAACGGGAGCGCAAGCCTTGAGATGGCTCGACGCGCTAGGCGCAGACGAACGACTGGACGAGGTGGCGGCGGACACCCACCGCCTGATGAGCGTGCGCATCGTCTCGGCGGCCGTGGTCGCCGTGGTGGTCGGCGCGGCCCTGGGGCCGGTCATGGCCGTGGTCTGGTTCACCGCCCTCACCGCCTGCGAGACCCTGGCCTGGACGGTGACCCGCCGCTTCAAGCCCGGCATGCCGACCACCGACCGGCTGCGCGCGGCCTTCGTGCTGGCCTCGATCCCGATCAACGTGGTGTGGACCTGGCTGGCCGTCTCGCTGTGGCTGTTCCCCGACGCCGACCTGCGCATCGCCGCCCTCGGGGTGTGCGTGGGCGGCATCATCTTCACCCAGAACTTCCGCCACCAGCCGCTGAGCCTGCTGGTGATCACCGCCGCGCCGCCGCTGGCCAGCCTGGTGATCTTCCCGTTCTTCCTGAACGCGCCGCACGGGGTGGGCCATCCGACCAACAAATGGGCGCTGGTCATGGTGGTGGCGACGACGATCAACGCCATGCTCTTGAACCGTGCGGCGGCCCGCCGGATGGACGCCCTGACCCGCGGCCTGCGGCAGGAGAAGGAGCGCGCCCTGGCCGCCTCGCAGGTCAAGTCGGTGTTCGTGGCGACCATGAGCCACGAGATGCGCACGCCGATGAACGGCCTGCTGGGCCTGGCCCACGCCCTGAAGGGCACCGATCTCGACGAGCGCCAGCGCGACTATGTCGACCTCATGCTGCAATCGGGCGACAGCCTGATGCAGCTTCTGACCGACGTGCTCGACATCGCCCGCCTCGACGCCGGCGAGACCGAGCTGACGCCCTGCGACTTCGACCTCCACGACCTGGTCCACGCCGTGGCCGACGCCTGGACCGACATGGCCATGGCCCGCGGCCTGACGGTGGACGTGCGTATCGATCCTTCGACGCCGCAGCGCCTGCACGCCGACGCGGCGCGGGTCCGCCAGGTGCTGGGCGGGCTGATGTCGAACGCCCTGAAGTTCACGCGCCTGGGCGGGGTGACGATCGAGGTTTCGAGCCAGGGCGACGCGCCGGACGGGCTGGAGACCATCGCCGTGCGGATCACCGACACCGGGCCGGGCATCGATCCGGCCTATGCCGAGAAGATCTTCGAGAGCTTCACCCAGGTGGACGAGACCGTTTCCCGCGCCCATGGCGGCATGGGGCTGGGCCTGACCATCGCCCGGGCCCTGGCCCGCCGGATGGGCGGCGACCTCAGCCTGGAGCCCGCCCAGCGCGGGGCGCGGTTCCTGTTCATGATCCGCGCGCCCCAGCCGGCGCCGCCGCCCCTGCCCGCCGCCGCGCCCGAGATCGCCAACGAGGACGGCGAGATCGTCCCGCGCGTGCTGATGGCCGAGGATAATCCGATGAACCAGATGGTCGTGCGGCTGATGCTGGAGGCCGCCGGCGTCGATCTGACGGTGGTCGAGGACGGCCGCCAGGCCCTGGACGCCCTGCGCGCTTCGCGCTTCGACTGCGTGCTGATGGACATCAACATGCCGGTGATGGACGGGGTCACCGCCCTGTCGGAAATCCGCTCCGGCGCGGCCGGCCCGGCCGACACCCCGGTGATCGCCCTGACCGCCTCGGCCATGACCGGCGACCGCGAGCGGTTCCTGAAGCTGGGCTTCGACGAGCACCTGGGCAAGCCGGTCAAGCCCATGGACCTGATCGCGGCCATCGTCGCGACCCTGGACCGGACGCCGCCGCCGCAAGCGGCGGTGGGGTAGTGTTGAGGGTCCCTCTCCCCTTGCGGGAGAAGGTGGCGGCCGAAGGCCGTCGGATGAGGGGTCTCTCAGAACTGAAAGGCCTCACCCGGTCTGACAGCTGTCGCGGCTTTGAGGTCTGAGAGACCCCTCACCCGACCTCGCTCCGCGAGGCCACCCTCTCCCGCAAGGGGAGAGGGGATTAGCCCATCTGCTCCGCCAACGCCCGCGCCTCGTCCTCGAAGGCGCTGACCGTATCGACCCGGCGCCAGTCGATCTGCCCCGTATCGCGCACCAGCTGGCTTTCCAGCACGGCGACGTCGGCGTCGGAGGCGTCGTTGACACGGGCGGCGACGCGGGCGCGGAGAACCTCGGCCGGGGCTTCCAGCCAGACGCCCTGGAAGGCGACGTCGAGCTTTTTCGCCAGAGCTTCGGCGCGGGCGCGCTGCTCGGGCTTGATGAAGACGGCGTCGACCACCACCGAGCGGCCGGCTCGCAGCACCAGTTCGGCGTCGCGGAACAGCTCGTCATAGACCTTGTCGCTGACCTCGGGGGTGTAGGCCTCCTTGGGCAGGCGCTGCAGGGTGGGCGCGTTCCACAGGCGCTTGCGGATCTCGTCGGTGCGCAGCACCACCGCACCGGGCGCGGCGCCCAGGCCCGGCGCGCAGACGCGGGCGAAGGTCGACTTGCCCGAACCCGACAGGCCGCCGGTGGCCACCAGGCTGACCGGCTTAGGCGCCAGGTGCTCGATGGCCGTGGCCAGATAGGCCCGCGCGGCCTCGTCGTCGCCGGTATAGGCCCAGACGTGGGTGCGCACGGCGGCGCGGACGCTGAGCATCAGCGGCAGGGCCGCGAGACCCGTCCACAGACCCTCGCCGAAGGTGCGGGCGGCCTCGTCGAGATAGGCGTTCAGCACCCGGCCGGCGGCGTCGCGGCGACGGCGGAAATCCAGGTCCATCAGCAGGAAGGCCAGGTCGTACTGCACGTCGATGTCCGACAGGGCGTCGTTGAACTCGATGCAGTCGAAGAGGATCGGCTTGCCGTCCTCGATCAGGATGTTCCCCAGGTGCAGGTCGCCATGGCAGTGGCGGGCGAAGCCCTCGGCCGCACGGGCGTCGAGCTGCGGACCCAGGCGCTTGAGGGCCAGGTCCGTTTCCTCGACCAGCCGCTCGACAGCCTGGGCGCCCAGGCGCGGGGCCAGGCCCCGCAGCAGGTTGGCGTTGGAGGCGATGGTGTAGCCGAGGGCCGAGACGCCGCCGCCCTGCGGGCGCAGCGCCGCGCCGGCGTGGAACTGGGCGATGGTGCGGCCCAGAGATTCCTCGAGCGCGTCGTCGATGGCCCAGGGCTGCGAGGCCAGCACGGCCTCGCCGTCGAAGCGGCGCATCTCGAGCACGTATTCGACGACCTCGCCCTGGCCGTCGATCTCGATGCCGCCGTCGGCCGACCGGGTCAGCTGGCGCACGGCGCGGTAGATGTCGGGCGCGGCGGCGCGGTTGAAGGAAAGCTCGCGCTGCAGCGACCAGCGGCGCAGTTCCAGGGTCGAATAGTCGAGGAAGCCGAAGTCGACCGGCCGCTTCACCTTGAAGGCGGACTCGCCCACCAGGAACACCCGCGCGCACGAGGTCTCGATCGTCTGGTCGGCCTTCGCACCGAGCCAGGCCGCGATTTCCTGTTCGCGCGCCGCTTCCGCGTCCTTGATCACGCCGTCCAACCTCGTCTTCGCCCGCCCCGATCGGCGGCGCCGGGGCGTCCCATAGCGCAAAGTTCGGTGCAAGTCCTCGCGGACGCTTGCTACATCTACTTAGACGATAGTAGCGTTTGGTAACCACAGTCTGATGTTGAGGCCACCATGCTCATCGGCTCCGGCCTGAAGCGCTCCGAGCACAAGAAGGCCGAGATCCTGGCGGCGGCGCGCGAGATCTTCCTCAAGGAAGGCTACGCCGACGCCGGCATGGAATCGGTAGCCCGCGCCGCGGGCGTCTCCACCGCCACGCTCTACGCCTACTTCCCCAGCAAGGCCGAGCTGTTCCGCACCGTCGTCGTCGACAGCGTACGGAGCATGGCCGAGCCGGTGCGCGAAAGCGCCAAGGCGGTCGGCGACGCCCGCGCCCGGCTCACCGCCCTCTCCCGCGCCTACGCGACCTTCTTCGCCACGCCGGAGACGCGGGCGATGTTCCGGATGGTCACGTCCGAGCGCCGGCGCTTCGAGGGGGTGGCCGACCACTTCCTGGGCGCGGCGCGCGAGTCGCTGGGCGGGGCGGCCATCCAGGTGGTCAAGGAGCTGAGCGAGTCCGGCGACCTGAAGATCGACAAGCCCTCGTGGGCGGCCGGCCAGCTGATGGGCATGCTCGATCACGCCACCCTGGTGCTGGGCCTGTCGGCCGGCGACGAAGTGCAGCCCGACCGGCCCGTGGACCAGATCGCCGAGGACGCCGTCGAGACCTTCCTGGCCCGCTACGCGACCAAGTAGGCTCCCCCATGACGAACGACCGTCTTGGGGCGCTGCAGGGGGAAGCCATGCCGACGAGGATCGCGATCGCCGGGGCCGTGGCCCTGGCCGCGCTGGCGCTGTGCGGGTTCGCCGGCCAGAACGGCTATTTCGGCGAACCGGACGGCCGCAACTACGGCGATCCGCAGTTCGCCAAGAGCCAGGCCCTGTGCCGGGCTGTGCGCGACCGCGCCCCGCCGCCACAGGACGTTCCCGACGCGGCGACCGCCCAGACGCTGAAGGGCTGCTCGTCCGAGGCGCTGTACTACGGGATCGGCATGGCGGCCGATCCGGCCAAGGCCCGCCAGTGCGCCATCCTGGAAATGAAGAACGGCGAAGAGCCGTACGAGCCGTTCGCCGGCGCCGGCATGCTGATGACCATCTACGCCAACGGCCGGGGCGCGAAGAAGGATCTCGACCTGGCGGTGCACATGGCCTGCGCCACCTGGAGCGCGCCGGTCGACAATGACACCCTGGTGCAGGCCCTGAACGTCCGTCGCCGGGGCGGACCGGCGGACGAGCCCTTCGACTACTGCCGCGACGTGGTTCCCGGCTCGTCCAACGTCTCCGCTCCGGTCTGCCTGGCGCACGGGGCGCGGCAGGCGCAGCCGGTGCGCGCCGCGAAGCTGGCGGCGCTGACGCGGGGCTTCTCGCCGGCGGCCCGCAAGGCCTACGCGGCGCTGAACGCGGCCGAGGCCCGGTTCGTCGAGGTCCGCCAGGCCAACGAAGCCCCGCCGGGCGCCATGAACCGGGGCGTTCCGCTGCGGATCTCCGAAGACGCCCATGACTTCCATGTCGAGCAACTGGAGCAGCTGTCAGGCGCGGCTCGCGTCACCGGCGTGGGCGAGCACCGCGACTACGACCGCAGCCTCAACCAGGTCTATGGCGTGGCCATGGGCCAGCTGCCGGCCCGGCAGAAGGATCAGTTCGGCGAGATCACCCGCGACGGGGTGCGCGAGACCGAGCGGGCCTGGATCGTCTATCGCGACGCCTGGCTGGCCTTCGCCCCGGTCGCCTGGCCCAAGGCCTCGACCGAGGCGCTGGCCGCGCGGCTGACGCGCGACCGCGTCGGCCAGCTGGCCTGTATCCTGGCCGACCACGACATCGACCCGAACTACGCCGAGCGCTGCTCGGGATACTGAAGCTCAGGTCAGGGGAACAGCCGCTTGGTCGTCCAGGCGCCGTCGACGCGGTCGTAGACCAGGCGCTCGTGCAGGCGGAACGGCCGGTCGCGCCAGAACTCGATGACCTGCGGAACGATGCGGAAGCCCGACCAGTGCGGCGGGCGCGGCACCTTGCCGATCAGACCGTGCTTGAGGCCCATCTCGGCCACGCGGCGCTCCAGCGCCAGGCGGTCGGGCAGCGGTCGCGACTGGTCGCTGGCCCAGGCGCCCAGCTGGCTGTGGCGAGCGCGGCTGGCGAAATAGGCGTCGGCCTCGGCCTCGCTGACCGGCTCGACGACGCCGCGCACCCGCACCTGGCGGCGCAGCGACTTCCAGTGGAACAGCAGGGCGGCCTTGGGATTGGCGGCCAGCTCCACGCCTTTGGCGCTTTCCAGGTTGGTGTAGAAGACGAACCCCCGGCTATCGACCTCCTTCAGCAGCACCATCCGCGAATCCGGCATGCCGTCGGCGTCGACCGTCGAGACGGTCATGGCGTTGGGATCGTTGGGCTCGGACTTGCCGGCCTCGGCCAGCCACTCGCCGAACAGGTGGATCGGATCGCCCTCCGGCAGCAGCGGCGGCGGGGTCGCGTTGGTCACCTGGGAGACGTAGTCGTCCTCGCTGGGCGAGGCGGGGATCAGCGGCGCGTCGGTCATGGCTTTGGATATAGGCCCACGCGCGGCGGGCGGCCATGCTTGACCGACACTTACGCGCCCTTCAGTTTCGCCGCATGACGCTAGCAACCCGCGCCCGCCTCGCCTGGATCCCGCTACTGCTGTGGCTGGCGTTCTGCTTCTGGCATTTCACCGACCGACTGCCCGTCCTGGTGACGAAGGACGCCTTCGCCCTGTCCCTGGAATTCCTGTTCAAGGGCGGGGTCTTCGCCGCCGGCTGCGCCTATGCGACCCGCTACGCCCTGGACTGGAAGCAGAGGGCCCGGACCGAGGGTCCGGACGTCGTCCTGCCCATGACCTGGCACAAGCGCAGCGGCTCCTGGGCGGTGATCGCCATCTTCGGCGGCATGCTGGCGATGTTCGGCGGCTTCGCGCTGATCGCCGCACTGGCGGGCTGAAGAAGTTAACTTAACCCCGCGTTGACCAAGTCCGCGCGAGGGTCGCGGCATGACCGCCGCCTCGGCCCCTTCCCTGTCCCTTTCCGCCGCCCGCGCCATTCTGGGCGTCGCGCCCGGCGCCGACGAGCGCGAGCTGCGCGCGGCCTATCGCGAGGCTGCCAAGCGCGCCCACCCGGACCGTCCGGGCGGCGACGCGGCCCTGTTCCGCGACGTGCTGGCGGCCTATCGCATGCTGCAGGGCGTGGACGCCCCCGCGCCCATGGGCTTTCCGCCGGCCACGGTCGAGACCCCGGCCATGCCGAGCCAGGCGTGCCTCGACATCGACGCGGCCTTCGCCTTTTCCGGGGGCGCGCTGGAAACCCAGATCGCTGGCCGCCGCCTGCGCCTGACCCTGCCGGCGGGCCTTCGCCAGCGCGACACCGTGCGCGTCGGCGACACCCTGCTGACCGTGCGCATCAAGGCCGATCCCGCCGCCCTGGTGCGCAGCCACGACCTGTGGCTGACCGTGCAACTGGACGCCAAGGTGCTGGCCGAGGGCGGCCGCGTGGAGCTGGACACGATCATCGGCCCGCGCACCGTGTGGATCTCGACCAAGGCCGCCGAGCGGGGCCTGGTGCGCCTCAACGGCCAGGGCCTGCCCGCGCGCGCCGCCCATCCGGCCGGCGACCTCTTCCTGCGCCTGGAGCGCACCGGAACCGTGCACGAAAGCGCCGCCCGCTCGCAGCTGAAGCGCTTCGCCGCCGCCTGGGCGGCCTAAGACCTCACTTCGCGGGGCTCCAGCCGCTGGCGGCCAGGAAGGCGTGGGCGTCCGAGACCGTGAGGATCTCGCGCAGGGCCGCCTGCTTGTCCGGAGCCTTGTCGTAATAGGCCTTGGCGATGCAGTAGCCGACCCAGTAGCCGAGGTCGGCGGGCCTCTCGAGCGTGGAATTGTAGAACCAGGCCGACAGGTCAGTCTTGTCGACATCGGCGGCGAAAGCCGTCTCGATCTCGCGCTCGCGGCCCTTGGTCAGCGGCCCGAAATAGACATAGGCTGGATGACCGACCAGCAGTTCGGTGACGAACTCGGCCCCGCCTTCCAGCAAGGCGCTTTCCAGCACGGTGGGCTGCTGCTTCTCGGTCAGCAGCGGGTTCTGCTGGGCGTGGGCGTATTCGTGGATCAGCACGCCGACGAAGCGGCTTTCCGGATCGGGGTCGATGAAGTCGACGGTGCACAGCGCCTCCAGCCCCACCTGCACGCCGGTGACCGGGCTGCCGATGGCGATCGGCTTGCCCCGGCCCACGGCGACGGTCACCGATGGCGTGCGCGCCTGCGGGTAAAGGACAGCGAATTTCGCCAGGGCCTCGTCCACCCGCCCCTTCACCTTCGGCAGGGTCGCGGCGCAACTCCTGGCGCGCTGGTAGAGCTCGGGTCGGGCGGCGATGGTCTCGGCCAGCCGCGTCGCCGTGGTGCGGCGGGCGTCGAAGAAGGTGCGCAGGCCCGGCGAGCCGGCGTCGATATAGCGGCTCTGCAGCTGCTCGGCGCTGGGATGGCCGCCGGTCTCGTCATAGAGGCGGTAGAAGAGATCGACGTCGGCGGTATCGAGCGTCGCCTTCCCCGCCTGCGCGGCCGGCTGCGCCCAGGCAGGAGCGGCTAGCGTCAGCGTCGCCGCCAGGCCGGCCTTCAGAAACCAGGATCCCACGCGCCTCTCCCCGTCTTTCGTTGGGGGCGAGGCTGACCCGCGCCGACGGCCAAAATCAAGCGCGCGAAAAAATCGACGGCGTCGCTCTTGTTTTTATATCGTGCACGATTAAATCGTTCTCACTAATTCAATCCCAGGAGCGAACCCGATGAGCACTCTCTACCAAACCCGCGCCACGGCCACCGGCGGTCGCGAAGGCGGCGTCCGCAGCGCCGACGGCCTGCTGGACGTGCGCCTGGCCATGCCCAAGGCCCTGGGCGGCAAGGAAGACGGCACCAATCCCGAGCAGCTGTTCGCGGCCGGCTACGCCGCCTGCTTCCAGAGCGCCATGGCCTTCGTGGCCCGCCAGCAGAAGCTCCCGCTGACCGGCTCGACCGTCACCGGCGTCGTCGGCCTGGCCGCCCAGGAAGTCGGCTTCAAGCTGGAAGTGGCGCTGGAGGTCGAGACCCAGGGCCTTTCGCAGGAAGCGGCCGAAGCCCTGGTTGCCACGGCGCACCAGGTCTGCCCCTATTCCAACGCCACCCGCGGCAACATCGACGTCGCCCTCAGCGTAAAGGCCGCATGAGTTCCGAGTTAGACAAACCCAAGCAAGAAGCCCTTCAGAATGGGGCGGTCGAGGTCTTGCGCCTCGACCGCCAGCTCTGCTTCGCGCTCTACAGCGCCGCCAACCGGGTGACGCGGCTCTACCGGCCGCTGCTCGACGCGTTGGGCATCACCTATCCGCAGTACCTGGCCCTGCTGGTGCTGTGGGAGAATAGCCCGCGCACGGTCGGCGAGGTGGGCGAGGCGCTGGACCTGGAGTCCAGCACCCTCACCCCCCTGCTCAAGCGCCTGGAGACCGCCGGCCTGATCGCCCGCGGCCGCGACCCGCAGGACGAGCGGCGGGTGATCGTCTCACTGACCCCGGCCGGCGACGCCATGCGCGACAAGGCGCTGGAGGTGGCCGAGCAGTTCTTCTGCAAGCTCGACACCCCGCTGCCGGAGCTGGTGGAGCTGCGCGAGCGGCTGAAGCGGCTGGCGGTTTAGGGGCGGAGCTCCGTACAGGGTCTGATCGTCCCGCAGGTAGCAGTCTACGAACGCCGTAAAACTGTCCGCAACAAAAGGGTTGCCTCCCGCCACGAGGAAGATGCGGCCGAAGTTCCGCCCCTCTTCACAGCAGACGCCCCAAGCAGTGCACCACCAGAGGGTGTCCGCAAAAAGCAGCGCTTTAGCTGACACCATTCCTCGGTTTTGATCAAATTCGGGATCGCCGCATTCCTCGGTCAGAGACCGGATCCGTTCCAGGCCCCACCATGCGTTCGTGAAATCATCCATGTTGCCGCCGTCGTCGACGGTAGAGCAGGCGTGGATCAGGTAGTCTCGGAAGTCGTCAGGCAGACGAACACCGTAGTGCGCCGCCAGCGACGCGACCTCGGCGGCTCCATGGGAGACGCGACGGGGGTAATCATGCTCGGGTTGCGCCCACAGGGCGAGCAGCTTGTCGAAAGGCGCCGTTCCATCGACAGGCCGGCAGGACGGCTCGCCTTCGGCGCCGGGTCCTGGCGGCCGGGACTCCAGACGGGCCCATCCAGAGGCATAGTCCTTCGGCGTCCGCGGTGAGATCTCGACATTGATCTCGCCATCCCAGTCCGCTTTGCGTTGCGACAGATAGACGGTCTGGCCGTCAAACACGTGCCCGGGTTCGCAGACCTTCCCAGCCCAGACGTGGATGATCGCGGGGTCCAGCCTCACCCGGAAGGGCTTGGGGACCGGCAGATCTCGGAAGTTGCGCGCCTTCCAGAACCGGCTCGGGGATACGACAATCTCTTGCGGCGCGACCATGGGCCCAAGCTAGGCCGCGACAGGTTCGACGGCAATGCGGACCTCGTCGCCGCTCGCTACGCCCATCCGCCCATGGCGCACGCGCCCCCAACCCGCTAAACCCGCGCCCATGCTGCGTCTTTCCGAATTGAAGCTGCCCCTGGACCATCCGCCGGAGGCCATGGCTCCGGCCATTTGCGCGCGCCTGGGGATCGATCCGGCTGATCTGCTGGACGTCAAGCTGTGGCGGCGGGCGCATGACGCGCGCAGGAAGTCGGCGATCCTGATGATCTACACGGTGGACGTGGCCCTGCGCGACGAGGCCGCCGTGCTGGCGCGCTTCGCCGCCGACCATCAGGTGCGCCCGACGCCCGACACCGACTACCGCTTCCCCGCCCGCGCGCCGGAGGGTTTCGACGGTCCGCGTCCGGTGGTGATCGGGGCCGGTCCCTGCGGGCTGTTCGCCGGGCTGGTGCTGGCCCAGATGGGCTTCAAGCCGATCATCCTCGATCGCGGCAAGGTGGTGCGCGAGCGCACCAAGGACACCTGGGCCCTGTGGCGCAAGAGCGAGCTGAACCCGGAGTCGAACGTCCAGTTCGGCGAAGGGGGCGCAGGCACCTTCTCGGACGGCAAGCTCTACAGCCAGATCAAGGATCCGCGCTTCCTGGGCCGCAAGGTGCTGGAGGAGTTCGTCGCCGCCGGCGCGCCCGAGGAAATCCTGACCGAGGCCCACCCGCACATCGGCACCTTCCGCCTGGTGCACATGGTCGAGAACATCCGCGCCCTGATCGAGGGCCTGGGCGGCGAATACCGCTGGCAACACCGGGTGACCGACTTCGAGATCGAGACCGGCGAGGACGGCGCGCGCCAGCTGAAGGGCCTGCATCTTTCGACCGGCGAGTATCTGGAGACCGAGCACGTGGTGCTGGCCGTCGGCCACTCATCCCGCGACACCTTCCAGACGCTCTACGATCGCGGCGTCCACATCGAGGCCAAGCCATTCTCGATCGGCGTGCGCATCGAGCACCCGCAGTCATGGATGGACAAGGCCCGCTTCGGCGCCTGCGCCGGCCATCCGGACCTGGGCGCGGCCGACTACAGCCTGTCGCACCACTGCGCCAACGGCCGCACGGTCTACAGCTTCTGCATGTGCCCCGGCGGCACGGTGGTGGCGGCGACCTCGGAGCCGAACCGGGTCGTGACCAATGGCATGAGCCAGTATTCGCGCAACGAGCGCAACGCCAACTCCGGCTTCGTCGTGGCCATCGATCCCGAGCGCGACTATCCGGGCCACCCGCTGGCCGGCATCGAGTTCCAGCGCAAGTGGGAGAGCCTGGCCTTCACCGCCGGCGGCGGCGACTACAAGGCCCCGGCCCAGAAGGTCGGCGACTTCCTGGCCGGCCGTCCGTCGGAAGCACTGGGCGAGGTTTCGCCGTCCTACAAGCCGGGGATCCGGATGACGGATCTGGCCGAATGCCTGCCGCCGTTCGTGCTGGAGGCCATGCGCGAGGCCCTGCCCGTCTTCGGCCGCCAGATCGCCGGCTACGACCATCCCGACGTGCTGATGACCGGCGTCGAGACCCGCACCTCCTCGCCGATCCGCATCACCCGCGGCAAGGACCTGCAGAGCGTGAACACCGCCGGCCTGTTCCCGGCCGGCGAAGGCGCGGGCTACGCCGGGGGGATCCTCTCGGCGGGCGTAGACGGCATCAAGATCGCCGAAGCGGTGGCGGCGGCGTACGTGGCGAAGGGGTGGGCGGCGGAGGCTTAAAGTAACCCTCTCTCTTTGAGAGAGGGAGGGGCCCGCCGCGAAGCGGTGGGAGGGTGAGAGGTTTCACCGCCGGCCGGCAAATCCAAACGCGTTCCGACGGGCTTCCAGGCCCCGCCTTCCCTTATCCGCATCTGCAAACCGCGAAGGGCGAACGACCGCGTTTCATTCGGTGAGTTTGTTACCTCTCACCCTCCCACGCCTTTGGCGTGGGCCCCTCCCTCTCTCAAAGAGAGAGGGATTCAGTCGCGCCCCTCGGCGAGATATCAATGGTCGCCAACAATTCCCGCAAAAGAAGAATTATTGTAGGCACTCTTTTCTCGCGAAAAGGCCCACCAAATCATCGATATCGGAATTTAACCTTGTTGCGCTAGGCTGAACTCTAGTCGGCGTTATCGGGGATTTCGATCGTGACCCAGGCCTCAGGCCGCGAAGCCTTGCTCGTGGACGCCAGTTCGTTCTTCGAGGTCTCGCTCGACCTGCTGGTCATACGCGACCTGCAAGGCACGGTGCTGAAGGCCAGCCGGTCCTGGCAGACCAAGCTGGGACACAGCCCCGAGGACATGGAAGGCCGGCCCCTGCTGCGGCTGGTCCACCCGGAAGACATGCCCGGCACCCAGGACAGCGTCGTCGAGGTCGAGACCCGGCGCGACGGCGATCCTGTTCTCGGCTTCATCAATCGCTATCGCCATGCCGACGGCCACTATCGCACGCTGGAATGGCGGGCCCAGCGGGCCGGCGACCGCATCTACGGCGTGGCGCGCGACGTCACCGACCGGGTCGCGGCCGAGCGCCACCTGCTGGAGGCCAAGATGGCGGCCGAGGCGGCCAACCGGGCCAAGTCCGACTTCCTGGCCAATATCAGCCACGAGATCCGCACGCCCCTGAACGGCGTCATCGGCATCATCGACGCCCTATCGCGCACGACGCTAACCCCCGAACAGGCCGAGATGGTCGGGCTGGTGCGCGACAGCGGCGCGACGCTGGAGCGGCTGGTCTCCGACTTTCTCGATATCTCCAAGATCGAGGCCGGCCAGCTGCAACTGGAGAACCGCTCGTTCAACCTCGACCAGGCGCTGCGCCCCGGCGTCGAGGTGCTGCGCCGCCGCGCGCAGGAGAAGGGCCTGAGCTTCACCATCGAGCGCCCGGCCCTCACCGGCGGCCGGCACCTGGGCGATGGCATGCGCCTGAGCCAGGTGCTCAACAACCTGCTGTCGAACGCCATCAAGTTCACCGACCAGGGCGGCGTGACCCTGCGCGTCGGCTCCGAGGAGATCGCCGGCGAGACCCGCCTGACCTTCGAGATCGAGGACACCGGCATCGGCTTCGACGCCGACCAGGCCGCGGGCCTGTTCAACCGCTTCAGCCAGGCCGACCAGTCGATCAGCCGCCGGTTCGGCGGCACGGGCCTGGGGCTGTCGATCTGCCGCTCGCTGGTCGAGATGATGGGCGGCGAGATCTCGGCGACGTCTCAGCCGGGCGTCGGCAGCCGCTTCGTCGTGACGCTGAGCCTGCCCCGCCTTCAGGAGGCCGTCGAAACCGACGCCGATCCCGCCCCGCCCGAGCCGATCGCCCTGCCCGACCAGCCGCTGCGGGTGCTGCTGGTCGAGGATCACCCCACCAACCAGCGCGTCGCCCAGCTGATCCTGGCCTCGCAGGGCGCGCAGGTGGTGACCGTCGAGGATGGGCTGGAGGCGATCGCCGCCTTCGGGGACGGCGCCTTCGACGTGGTGCTGATGGACATGCAGATGCCGCGCATGGACGGCCTGACCGCCACCCGCGCCATCCGCGCCCTGGAGATCGAGCGCGGCGCGACGCGGACGCCGATCGTCATGCTCAGCGCCAACGCCTTGATGAAGCACCGCAACGAAGCCCTGGACGCCGGCGCCGACCTGCACGTCTCCAAGCCGATCACCGCCGCCAACCTGCTGGCGGGGATCCAGGCGGCGGTGGCTTAGGGCCGGGTCGACAATCAACCGCTAACAGAACCGCCTTCCCCGCGAAGGCGGGGACCCAAGCTGGCTTTCAGGATCTGGCGCGGCCGGGGGTCATCTCAAGACGCGGCTTGGATCCCCGCCTTCGCGGGGATGCTCGGATGAAGATGACCTGGCCGCCTGGATGTTGAACGCCGCTCCTAGCGCAGCAGCGACGCCGGAGCGCCGACGGGCACGACGGCCGCGCGGCCGGTCTTGGCGTCGACCAGCACGTCGTGGGGTCCGCGCACGTCCTGGTTCGTCCGCGTCTCGAGGCGCCAGATCCGCCCCTCGCGCCGGGGCGCGGCGGCGGTGTAGGGCATGTAGGATAGGCGCAGCGTATCGAAGGCTATGCCCTTGGCGGCGTCCGCGTCGGCGTCGCGCAGACGGACTTCCCAGGCCAGCATCTCGGGATGCAGCGCCGCCCAGGTGATGGGCGCGCAGCCGTACCAGTCGCAGCGGCTGGCCTCGATGATCATCGGCGCGGGGATCGTCAGGGCCAGGAAGGCGGCCGCGTAGGCCATGCGACGTCGCCAGATCCAGAAAGCGGCGCCCAGCAGGCCCGTCACGCCGGCGACGATGGTCAGGATGGACAGCACGGCCCAGGCGTTGAAGACGTCGCTGCGGGTGGCGATGTACCAGAGGTACTCGACGCTTTCCTTCGTGGTGAAGAACGCCGCCACGGCGAAATAGAGCGCTAGCGGGACGAACAGCACCCAGCCGACGATCCGCGTCCACCTGGTCTTTTTCTTCACGAGCCGCCCTCCCCGCCGCGCAGAGAGACTAGAGCAACCGCGGAGGTTGACCAGCCCCGCCCCGCGCATACGAAAAGGCCCGGCCGATCGCTCGCCCGGGCCTTCGTCGTCTCAGTCCGTAAGGCCGATCAGGCCGCTTCGGCCTGCTCAGCGGGAAGGCGGATCAGGTAGTCGAAGGCCGACAGCGAGGCCTTGGCGCCCTCGCCCATGGCGATGATGATCTGCTTGTACGGCGTGGTCGTCGCATCGCCGGCCGCGAAGACCCCCGGCATCGACGTCTCGCCGCGATAATCGACCTCGATCTCGCCGCGATTGCTGAGGGCGACGTTCGAGTCCTTCAGCCACTCGGTGTTGGGCACCAGGCCGATCTGCACGAACACGCCTTCCAGGTCGACGCGGTGGGCCGTGTCGTGGTTGCGGTCCTTGTAGGACAGGCCGTTCACCTTGCTACCGTCGCCGTGGATCTCGGTGGTCATGGCCGAGGTGACGATGGTGACGTTGGGCAGGCTGGCGAGCTTGCGTTGCAGCACCGCGTCGGCGCGCAGCTGGCTGTCGTACTCGATCAGGGTGACGTGGGCGACGATGCCGGCCAGATCGATGGCCGCCTCGACGCCGCTGTTGCCGCCGCCGATCACCGCCACGCGCTTGCCCTTGAACAGCGGGCCGTCGCAGTGCGGGCAATAGGCCACGCCCTTGTTCTTGTACTCGGCCTCGCCGGGCACGTTGACGTTCCGCCAGCGGGCGCCGGTGGACAGGATCACGGTGCGCGACTTCAGGCTGGCGCCGTTCTCGAGCTTGACCTCGATCAGGCCGCCCGGGGCCTTGGGGGCCACCAGGCCGACGGCCTTCTGCAGGTTCATCACGTCGACGTCGTACTGCTTGACGTGCTGTTCCAGCGCCGTGGCCAGCTTCGGACCCTCGGTGTGCTGCACCGAGATGAAGTTCTCGATGGCCATGGTGTCGAGCACCTGGCCGCCGAAGCGCTCGGCCGCCACACCCGTACGGATGCCCTTGCGGGCGGCGTAGACGGCCGCGGCCGCGCCGGCGGGACCGCCGCCGATGACCAGCACCTCGAAGGCGTCCTTGGTCTTGATCTTCTCGGCGGCGCGGGCTTCGGCGCCGGTGTCGAGCTTGGCCAGGATCTGCTCGACCTCCATGCGGCCCTGGCCGAACGGCTGGCCGTTGAGCAGGATGGTCGGCACGGCCATGACTTGGCGCTGCTCGACTTCCGCCTGGAACAGCGCGCCGTCGATGGCGACGTGGCGGATACGGGGGTTCAGGGCGCTCATGGTGTTCAGCGCCTGCACCACGTCGGGGCAGTTCTGGCAGGACTGCGAGAAATAGGTCTCGAAGCTGTAGTCGCCGTCCAGGGCCTTGATGCGCTCGATCACCTCGGCGTCGAGGCGCGGCGGGTGGCCGCCGACATGCAGCAGGGCCAGCACCAGCGAGGTGAACTCGTGACCCAGCGGCAGGCCGGCGAAGCGGACGTCAGCGTCGCCGGCGGCGCGGGTGATGGCGAACGAAGGCTTGCGGGCGTCGTCGCCGGCCAGGTTCAGGCTGACCTTGTCGGAGGTCGAGGCCACGTCTTCCAGCAGGGAGAGCATGTCCTTCGAACCCTTGTCGTCGCCGAGGGAGGCGACCAGTTCGATCGGCTGGCGCAGGTTCTGCAGGTAGGTGGTCAACTGGGTCTTCAGACCGGCGTCCAGCATGGCGCGCTCCCAAAAGGCTTAGGGGGAGAGAAGTAGGCGTTCGAATGTCGGGGGAGGATCGAACGCGGCGAACGATCAGGTAGTTGCGCCGCCGCCCCAGAGGGGAGAGGAGCGGCGGCGCGGGGTAGTTCTCTAGGTACGCTTAGATCTTGCCGACGAGGTCGAGCGAGGGAGCCAGGGTCTTTTCACCCTCTTCCCACTTGGCCGGGCAGACTTCGCCCGGGTGCGAGGCCACGTACTGGGCGGCCTTGATCTTGCGCAGCAGCTCGATGGCGTTGCGGCCGATGCCTTCGGCGGTCGTCTCGGTGAACTGGATCACGCCTTCCGGGTCGATCAGGAAAGTGCCGCGGTCGGCCAGGCCGACGCCCGGACGCATCACTTCGAAGTTGTTGGTGATCGTGCCCGAGGGGTCGCCGACCATGTGGTACTTGATCTTGCCGATGGCCGGCGAGCTGTCGTGCCAGGCCTTGTGCGAGAAGTGGGTGTCGGTCGACACGGCGTAGATCTCGACGCCCAGGCGGGTGAAGACCTCGTAGTTGTCGGCCAGGTCTTCCAGCTCGGTCGGGCAGACGAAGGTGAAGTCGGCCGGGTAGAAGAAGACCACCGACCACTTGCCCTTCAGGTCGGCGTCGCTGACCGTGACGAACTTGCCGTCCTTATAGGATTGGGCGGTGAAGGGTTTGATCTCGGTGTTGATCAGCGACATGAGACGCTCCGTTGGAAAGGATGCGTCGTAGGTATCGCGCCGCAGCAAATAGGTCCAATCGATAAAATCAGTTCGCGAGATAGATACGACCTATGGAGCGTTCAGGGTGCTTTCCGCTCAAGCTTAGCCATGGAGACGGCTTGCGGGCCATAGGGTTCGGCGGGCGGCAGGCAGCGCACCAGCACCTCGGCGACTAGACTGGGCTCTGAGGTGATCGGCGGCGGTTCGCCGAACACCGTGCGCCAAAGTTCAGCCAGTTCTTCGCAGGTGCGGTCGGTCACGCGAAATCCTCGTTTCCGAGGAAGGAAAGCGTTATGCGGCAAGGGGTTGCTGGTTAATAAGCGGGGCTGGAGCGTAAAAACCCTCTCTCATCGAGAGAGGGAGGGGCCCACGCCGCAGGCGTGGGAGGGTGAGAGGTTATAATCTCTCAGGATTGGGCGTGGACCTAACCAAACCCGCCTCCCTAGGCCTTGTGCCTAGGGCCCAGGGTTCCGCCGCCAAGATCGTTAGTGAGCGCGTGACCACGCTGGCGGAGGTCATCAGAAAACGCCGAGCCTGGCTCGACCATGGATCCTCGCCACAAGGGCGAGGAAGGCGAGAAATTGGGTATTGGGCCTCCCTCGAAAGTGGCGGCCCCTCTTGCGATGACCGGAAGCAATGAAACCTCTCACCCTCCCACCGCTTCGCGGCGGGCCCCTCCCTCTCTCTAAGAGAGAGGGATCTCAAACGGCGTCGCCGGCAGGCGGTTGGCGCCGAACAGGTTCAGCACTGGACTGTCGGCCCAGGCGAAGCGGACCTTCACGGCGGCGTAGCCGGCCGGGACGGTCAGGCGGACCTTGCTGCCCTCCACAGACGCATCGACGAAGCGGCACGACTCGGCGGCGTCGCAGAGCTCGAAGCCGGCGGGGCGTCCCGAGCCATAGACCACCGCCGGTTGGTCCAGCGTCACGACGACGTCGGCGCCGTCACGGACGGCCGAGACCGGCGCGGGGCCGGAGGCGTTCAGGCTTGCCTGGCCATAGGCCAGCTTCCTGGCCAGGCCCGCCAGGCGCAGGCCGACCTGCAGCTTGTCGGCCGGGTGGATGTCGTAGGGCGAGCCGATGTCGACGGCCGAGGCCAGGCCCGTGTTCGGATCAGCGGCGACGGTGCGGCGCTGGGCGTCGCGCAGCTCGGCCCAGCGCGAAACGCCCGGCTTGTCGGTCTGCGGGCCGAAACTGGCCAGCTGCACCATCAGGAACGGCGCGTCCGGCGCGGCGAATTCCCGGCGCCAGTCGGCGATCAGGGCCGGCATCAGCCGGGCGTATTCCGGCGCCTCGGTGACATTGGCCTCGCCCTGGTACCAGGCGAAGCCCTTGACGCCGTAGGGCGCCAGCGGAGCGATCATGCCGTTGTGCAGGGTCGACAGGCCCGAGGCCCCCAGCCACGGCGCATGCGGCGGCAGGCCGGTGTCGGAGAGGTTGGTCGAAACCTTGTAGCGCCAGGACGCGCCCAGCGGGACGAACGAGCCGTCGGCCAGCTTCAGCCCCTTGTCCTTGGCTGGACCCCAGGCCCCGCCGCCGCCGCCGGCGTCGATGGCGCGCACGGCGACGACATTGGCGCCGGCCTTCAGCACGCCGGCGGGAATGGCGTAGGCGCGCTTGGCGTCCCAGCCCTCCTGCGAGCCGACGGCGCGGCCGTTGACGAAGGTGGTGTCGATGTCGTCGACCGGGCCGAGCACCAGGGTCGCCCCCTGCGCGGCCTGCGCCTTGGTCAGGGTGATCGTGGCGCGCAGCCAGATCGTGCCGTCGAAGGTTTCCAGGCCCGGGTTGGTCTCCCAGAACTGCTCGGCCGGCATGGTCTTCCAGGCGCGGTCGTCGAAGTCCGGCTTGGCCCAGTTGGCGGCATGCGGTTCGACCTTGGCGGCCCAGCGGTCGAGCATCGCGCCCCAGCGGGCCATGCCCTTGACCGGATCCTGGGCGTAGTCGGCCAGCACCGACAGGCCCTCGTCATAGTTGCCCAAGGCCTTCAGCCCCTCGCCGCTGATCCAGTCCTGGATCACCGAGCCGCCCCAGGTGGCGTCGATCAGGCCGACCGGCGCGCCGGTGGTCTTCTTGATCTCGCGCCCCATGAAGTAACAGGCGGCCGAGAAGTTGTTGGCGCTGTCATAGCTCGACGTCTTCCAGACGGCGTAGGCCGGCAGCTTGTCGGTCGGATGCGGCAGGCTGGTGCGGCCGGTCTGCAGCAGGCGGATCTGCGGGTCGGTCGCGTTCTGGGCCTCGGCCTCGCCCTGCAGGGCGCGGCGCAGCGGGTATTCCATGTTCGACTGGCCCGAGCACAGCCAGACGTCGCCGACCAGCAGGTCGGACACGGTCTGGGTCTCGGCGCCGGCCGTGACGGTCAGGGTCAGCGGCGCAGCGCCGGCGGCGCGGGCCGGCAGCTGGGCGGACCAGCGGCCTTGGGCGTCGGCGGCAGCCGTGACGGCCTGGCCGGAGAGGTCGATGGAGACGGCGGCGTTCGGGGCGGCGACACCCCAGACCTGGATCGGCCGGTCGCGCTGGAGCACGGCGTGGTCGGTGAACACCGAGGCCAGCAGCGGGGCGGCGGCGGCCGGGCCGACGAAAGCCAGGGCCGCGGCCCCAGCGAGCAGGTGACGGGTCAGGCGCACGCGAGGTCTCCGCTTAATCACAACTCAGATCGTCATCCCGGCCGGAGCGCGAAGCGCGGAGAGCCGGGATGACATACTTCTGGTCAGGTCGGCTCGACATTCAGCAGCGCCCCGTCCCCCAATCCGCCAAATCCCCGCGAAGGCGGGGACCCAAGCTGGCTTTCAGGGCGTGGCGCGGCCGTGGATCATCTCCGAGCCCGGCTTGGATCCCCGCCTTCGCGGGGATGCTCGGAGAAAAATGGCCAAGGGTTCCGAATGTCGCCCCCTAATCAATCCGCCTTGGCCGGGCAGGTCGTGCCGGTCGGGTCGGTGGTCAGTTTCACGCCGCTGATCGAGACCGTCAGCGAGCCGGCCGTGGCCAGCGAGAACGGGGCCTCGACCTTGGTGACGTCCGTGCCGGCCGACTGGAAGCACTTCAGCGGCACCTTCAGGTTGGTCCACTCGCCGACCTTGGCGCCCGACAGCACCGAGGTGACGTCGAGCTTGCCGGCGCCGATGCCCAGCGTCGTCTTGGCCGAAGGGGCGGCGTCGACGCGGTAATTCACCTGCAGGGCGATCTCGGCGTTGGTCTGGAAGGTCAGGTCGAAGGCCTTGTCGGCGGCGATCTCGGCCGCGGCGGGCACGCCGCCGGCGAAGGTCAGCTGGCGGCCGGCCTCCTGCACGTTGCCGGCGTCGACCGGCTTGATGTGCACCGAGGTGGTCGGCAGTAAGCGGAACTCGAACGGCGCCGGGGTCTTGCCGCCGACGAAGTAGTTGCTGTCGTTGGCCGCGATGGCGGTGACGCCCGAGACTTCCGACAGCTTGGCCACCTTGCCCGGCTTGGCGTAGCTGAGGCCGTAGCCATAGGCGAACAGCGGCGCGTAATTCTTGTCGCCCTTGTTCAGCGAGGTCTGGGCGGCGGTCTTGGGCCAGCTGAACGACAGCTTGCCGTTGAAGTCACGGCGGGCCTTGCCGGCCTTGTCGCCGACCAGCACGTCGGCGATCCCGCCGCCTTCCGAGCCCGGCAGCCAGGCGGCCACGAAGGCGTCCGAGGCGTTGATCTCGGGGTTCACCCACAGCGGACGGCCCGACAGGAACACGGCCACCACCGGTACGCCCTGGGCCTTCAACTTCTTGAGCAGGGCCAGATCGGTCTTGTCGCCGGGCTGGTATTCCAGGGTCTTCAGGTCGCCCACGCCTTCGGCGTAGGGGGTCTCGCCGAACACCACGACGGCGACGTCAGGCTTGTCGCTGAACGAGCCGTCGACGCTGAGCGTCGCCGAGCCGCCCGAGGCCTCGACCGCCTCCTTGAAGCCCGAATAGATCGACTGGGCGTTGGGGAAGTCGCTGTTCTTGTTGTCGGTGCCCTGCCACGACAGCGTCCAGCCGCCCGACTGCTGGCCGATGTCGTCGGCGCCCGAGCCGGCCACCAGCACCTTCGCGCTGGCCTTGATCGGCAGGACGCCGTTGTTCTTCAGCAGCACCAGCGACTTGGCCACGGCCTCGCGGGCGACGGCGCGGTGATCGGCGTTGCCGACCACGCCCTCGCGGCCTTCCCACGGACGGGCCGTCTGGAAGAGACCCAGCTTGGCCTTCACGCGCAGGATGCGGCGCACGGCGTCGTCGATGCGCGCCATCGGTATCTCGCCCGACTTGGCCTGGGCCAGCAGGTTGTCATAGAGGCCCTTCCAGCTGTCGGGGGCCATGTACATGTCCAGGCCCGCATTGGCCGCCTGGGCGCAGTTGGTCGGGGTGCAGCCGTCGACCTGGCCGTGGCCGTTCCAGTCGCCGACGATGAAGCCGTCGAAGCCCATCTTGCCCTTCAGCACGTCGGTCAGCAGCGACTTGTTGCCGTGCATCTTCTGGCCGTTCCAGCTGTTGAACGAGGCCATGATGGTCATGGTCCCGGCGTTGATGGCCGGAACGTAGCCCTGGGCGTGCAGGCGGATCAGCTCCTGCTCGGAGACCTCGGTGTTGCCCTGGTCCTTGCCGTTGGTGGTGCCGCCGTCGCCCAGGAAGTGCTTGGCGCTGGCCGCCACGTGGCCCTTCTGCAGGGCCTGGCCCTCGCTGACGGCGCCCTGCAGGCCCAGGATCATCTCGCGGGCGTAGAGGCTGACGATCTGCGGATCTTCCGAATAGCCCTCGAAGGCGCGGCCCCAGCGGTCGTCGCGCGGCACGGTCAGGGTCGGACCGAAGGCCCAGTCGAAGCCTGACACCGCTGTCTCCTGGCCCGTGGCGGCGCCGATCTTGCGGATCAGTTCAGGATCATGAGCGGCGCCCAGGCCGATGTTGTGCGGGAAGAGCGTGGCGCCGACGACGTTGTTGTTGCCGTGTACGGCGTCGATGCCGAACATCAGCGGGATGTTGGTCCCGCCGCGCTGAGCGGCGGCGTCGCGGAAGGCCTTGACGGTGTCGACCCACGGGCCGACCGGCGAGCGGTCGGGCGCGCCCAGGGGCGGCGAGCTGCCGCCGGCCAAGATCGAACCCAGCGGATAGGTCTTGAGGTCGTCGGCCTTGATCGAGGCGGTGTCGGCCTGGATCATCTGGCCGATCTTCTCCTCGAGCGTCATCTTGGCCAGCAGGCCGTCGACGAAGGCCTCGGTGGTCGGATCGACTAGGCCCTGGCTCTTGGCCGCGGGCCACAGGGCCGGATGGGCGGTGCTCTTGGGACCGTCGGCGGCGAACGCCGGAGCCGACAGAAGGGTGGTCGCCATCAGGGCGATGGTCAGGGTCCTGGTCTTCATTTTCCCCCGCTCTTCCTTGCGCTTCGACGGTCTGAAAGCCGCCTGAATGTTACCGGTATCGAAAGCTCGACGTCGATCCATACACGGTCTAATTAATACGACAAACACTGAGACAACGAATTTTAGGGAGATGATGCATGGGGGTCGTTCGGAACGCGCTGCTGGCGGGAGCCGCATTGACAGCGCTGTATGGCGTTCAAGCCGCCGCCGAAACCCGCACCCTCTCCTCCCCTGACGGCGCTATCTCCGTGCAAGTCTCCGACGAGTCGGGACAGGCGCGCTACGCCGTCGCTTACAAGGGCAACCCCCTGATCGCGCCCTCGGGCCTGGGGCTGGAGCTTTCCAAGGGCGGCCGATTCTCGTACGGCGTGAAAATCGTCGGCGCGGAAACCGGCTCGGGCGAAGACGTCTACGACCTGCCGGCCGGCAAGGTCAGCCACGTGGCCCAGAAGCGCAACGACCTGACCGTCGATTTCCAGGAGGAAAGCGGCCGCAAGCTCCGCGTGGTGTTCCGCGCCTACGACCAGGGCGTGGCCTTCCGCTACGTGCTGCCCCAGCAGGAGGCGACCGCGGCGACCAACGTCAATGACGAGGTCACCGGGTTCTCCTTCCCGAAGGACTACGGCTGCTTTGGCCTGAACCTGGGCAAGTTCGGCACCAGCCACGAGGGCGAGTTCGACCCCGTCCAGGCCTCGAAGTTCCGCGAGCACAACCTGTTCGACGCGCCGATGGTCTGCCAGGCCGACAACGCCGCTTTCGCCATCGCCGAGGCCGACCTGAAGGACTGGGCCGGCATGTACCTGACCGGCGGGGGCGACGGGCGCCTCGGCCTGTCGGTCAAGCTGTCGCCGCGCCTCGACGGCTCGGGCACGGCGGTGAAGACGCGCATGGGCGCCGACGTCGCCTCGCCCTGGCGGGTGATCATGATCGCGCCCAAGGCCGGACAGCTGGTCGAGAACACCCTGCTGACGACGCTGAGCGCCCCGTCGGTGGTGGCCGACACCAGCTGGATCAAGCCGGGCAAGGCCGCCTGGGACTGGTGGAACGGCCCGGCCCTCAAGGCCGTGCCCAACGCCGGCATGAACCCGGAGACGATCAAGGCCTATATCGACTTCGCCGCCCAGAACGGCCTGGAATACATGCTGATCGACGAAGGCTGGAACGTCGGGGCCGGCGGGGCCTCGGTGGTGCGGCCCGGCGCCGACGTCACCCGCGCCAAGCCCGAGCTCGACCTGCCGGGCCTGGTTTCCTATGGCGCGGACAAGAAGGTCGGCGTCTGGCTGTGGCTGAACTGGAAGGCGCTGGACGCCCAGATGGACGAGGCCCTGCCCCTCTACGAGAAGTGGGGGATCAAGGGGATCAAGGTCGACTTCATGGATAGGGACGACCAGCAGATGGTCGACTTCTACCACCGCCTGCTCAAGCGCGCGGCCGAGCATCACCTGATGGTCGACCTGCACGGCGCCTATCACCCGACGGGCCTGATCCGCACCTATCCGCACTACCTGACGCAGGAAGGCGTGCTGGGCGCGGAGTACAACAAGTGGAGCGCGCGGATCACCGCGACCCACAACGTCAATCTTGCCTACACCCGCATGCTGCTGGGGCCGATGGACTACACGCCCGGCGGCTTCCGCAACGTCTCGCCCGACAAGTTCGAGCCCCGCGGCAGGCTGCCCTTCGTGCAGACCACGCGCGGCCAGGCGCTGGGAATGTTCGTGGTCTTCGACAGCCCGTTCACGATCGTCGCCGACAGCCCCGACACCTATGCCGAAAGCCCGGCGGGCCTGGACTTCGTCAGCGCCGTGCCGACCACCTGGGACGAGATCCGCTTCGTGACCGGCGAGATCGGCCAGTCGATCGTCGTCGCACGCCGCAAGGGCGACGAATGGTGGATCGGCGCGCTGAACAACGAGACCGCCCGGACGGTGAAGGTGCCGCTCGCCTTCCTGGGCAAGGGCGCGTGGAAGGCCGACGTCCGTCAGGACGGGGCGACCCCAAACTCTATCGAAGGTTCGAATCCCTCTCTCACCGCCACATCGACCCTGACCCTGAAACTCGCCGCCAGCGGCGGCGCGGCCGCGCGCCTGACGCCGGTCCAGTAACGGATAAGCTTGCCATGCCCTTCACCCGCCGCGCGCTTCTGGGCGCGACCGCCGGCCTCGCCGCTTCTCCCGCCCTGGCCGCGCCTCGCGGGCCGTTCAAGGCCAGCTGGGAGTCGCTGGCGGCCGGCTACAGGACGCCCGACTGGTTCCGCGACGCCAAGCTCGGCATCTGGTCGCACTGGGGTCCGCAGTGCGTGCCCGAGTACGGCGACTGGTACGGCCGGCAGATGTACCAGCAGGGCAACCCCTTCTACGAACACCACGTGAAGACCTACGGGCACCCGACCAAGTTCGGCTTCATGGAGTTCATCCCGCGCTGGAAGGCCGAGGCCTGGGATCCCGAAGCCCTGATGAAGACCTACGTCGCCGCCGGCGCGAAGTTCTTCATGTCGATGGCCAACCACCACGACAATCTCGACATGTTCGACAGCCGCCACCACGCCTGGAACACCACGCGGGTAGGCCCCAGGCGCGACATCGTCGGGACCTGGGAGAAGGTCGCCCGTAATCACGGCCTGAAGTTCGCCGTCTCCAACCACGCCGCCCACGCCTGGCACTGGTGGCAGACGGCCTATGGCTATGACGCCGAAGGCCCGCTGAAGGGCCAGCGCTACGACGCCTTCCGCCTGACCAAGGCCGACGGCAAGGGCAAGTGGTGGCAGGGCCTGGACCCGCAACAGCTCTATACCGGCCGCAACATGGTGATCCCCGACGGGATCGGCTCCATCGCCGAGGCCAACGCCTGGCACGACAAGCACGACGGCGAGTGGCTGGAGACCCCGCCGCCCAACAACCCCGCCTTCGTGCGCAACTGGCTGCTGCGCCAGAACGACCTCGTCGATCGCTACAAGCCCGACATGGTCTATTTCGACAACTACGCCCTGCCGCTGGGCCAGGCGGGCCTGGAAGCCACGGCGCACTTCTACAACAACGCCATGCGCCAGTTCGGCCGGACCGACGTGGTGGTGACCGGCAAGAAGCTGACGCCCTTCCAGCGGAAGGCCATCGTGGAAGATGTGGAGCGCGGCTTCTCCGACCGGCTGCGCGACGAGCCCTGGCAGACCGACACCTGCATCGGCAACTGGCACTACGACCGCGGCCTCTACGAGCGCAACGGCTACAAGACCGCGAAAGACGTCGTGCAGCGCCTGACCGACGTGGTCAGCAAGAACGGCACGCTGATGCTGTCGATCCCCCAGCGCGGCGATGGTTCGATCGACGACAAGGAGGCCAGGGTGCTGGCCGACATGTCCCGCTGGATCGCCGTCAACGGCGAGGCGATCTATTCCACGCGCCCGTGGAAGATCTACGGCGAAGGCCCGACCCGCCTCGTCGAGGGCATGCAGAACGAAGGCGACGCCAAGCCTTTCCAGGCCACCGACATCCGCTTCACCACCAAGGCCGGCGCGCTCTACGCCCTGCCGCTGGTCGAGCCGGGCCGCGAGATGGTCATCGAGAGCCTGGCGGTCGGCGCTCCGCATGCCTCGGGCGAGGTGCGGCGCGTGTCGCTGCTGGGTGGCGATCCCCTGCCCTTCACCCGAGACGACAAGGGCCTGAAGATCACCCTCCCCGAACGCCGCCCGGCCTTCACCCCGGTGGTGAAGATCGAAGGACCGGGGCTCGTGTAAAGTACCTCTCCCTCTCCTCATAGGAGAGGTGTTTTCAGGACAGTTCAAACACCCGTATGCTCCCTTCCGAAACCGAGGGAGCATACGCCATGACCGACCTTTCCGGCCGCACCGTGCTGATCACCGGCGCCTCGTCGGGCATCGGGGCGAACCTGGCTCTCGCGGCCGCCAGTGCCGGCGCGCGGGTAGCGGTCGCGGCGCGGCGGGCCGACAGGCTGGCCGCCCTGGTCGGCGAGATCGAGGCGGCCGGCGGCTCGGCCCTGGCGGTCTCGATGGACGTCGAGGACGAAGCCTCGGTGATCGCCGCCTACGATGCGGTGGAAGCCGCCTGGGGTCCGCCCAACTCGGTGATCGCCAACGCCGGGATCAACGTCCGCGCCTCGGCGCTGGATATCGCCATCGAGGACTTCGACAAGATCATCGGGGTCAACACCCGGGGCGTGTTCCTGACCGCCCGCGAGGGCGCGCGGCGGATGATCAGGGCCGGCGTCGAGGCGCGCGGCCGGGTGCTGCTGGTGGCCTCGATCGGCGCGCACAAGGTGCTGCCGGGCATCACCGCCTACTGCGCCTCCAAGGCCGCCACGGCCCACATGGGCAAGAGCCTGGCCCGCGAGTGGGCGAGCAAGGGCATCAACGTCAACGTGCTGTGCCCTGGCTACATCCGCACCGAGCTGAACGACGACTGGTTCAGCACCGAAGGCGGGCAGAAGCTTGTGTCGGGCTTTCCGCGCAAGCGGCTGATGGAAACCTCCGACCTGGAGGCGACGGCGCTCTACCTGGTGTCGGACGCCGCGCGGGCGGTGACGGGGTCGGTGATCACGGTGGACGACGGGCAGTCGCTCTGAACGAGACCCTCCCCCTGAAGGGGGAGGTGGCCCAGAGGGCCGGAGGGGGAAGTCCCTGCTGAAGTAGAGGCCTCCTCTTCACCGTAAGCCCTTCCCTCTCCGTCGGCTTCGCCGACACCTCTCCCTTCAGGGAGAGGGAAAGAAAAACGCCCCCCGAGCCAGGCTCGGAGGGCGCTCTTTCAGGTCAGAAACTCAGATCAACGCAGCTTGGCGCTGACCGAGATGCCGACGATGCGGGGCTCGTTGAAGACCGAGGCCATGTAGTTCTCGATCACGCCCTTGAGGTTCTTCTCGTTGGTGATGTTGCGGCCGAACAGGGCCACTTCATACGCGCCGCCCGGAGCCGAGTAGCCCAGCTTCACGCCGCCCTCGAAGTTGCCGTCGGAGTAGAACTCCTTGGTCTTGTAGAGGACGTAGTTGGTGTAGCCCTGCTGGTTCCAGTCGGTGGCCGCGAACAGCAGGCCGCCGTTGCCCAGCGGGATGTCGTAACGCGCGGTGAAGTCGATGTTGTACTCCGGCGCGTTCGGCAGCGGCTGGCCGTCGATCTGGGCGTAGACATTGCCATTCGACGTGGTGATCGTCGGGTTCTGCACGGTGCAGACCACCACGCTGTTGAGCATGCAGACCTGGGCGTAGACGCGCTTGTCCTTGATCTCGCTGTGCAGCAGCGAGAGGCCGGCGGTCAGGGTCAGGTTGGCGATCGGCTTCCACTGGGCTTCGGCTTCCATGCCGTAGGCCTCGGCCTTGTCGGCGTTGAACAGCACGCCGTTGCCGTTGCTGTCGTTGCCGTTCAGCTGGATGTCCTCGACCTTGTAGGTGAAGGCCGTGGCGTTCAGGCGCAGGGTGTTGTCCAGCAGCTGGCTCTTGAAGCCGGCTTCCCACGACAGGATCGTTTCCGAATTGGCCGTGGTGAAGTCGCTGTTGAACACCGCCGAGCGGCCCTGGATGGTCGGGCCGCGGAAGCCGCGGGCGACGCGGGCGTAGACGCTGACGTCGTCGGTCACCTTGTAGAGCGCCGACAGGTCCCAGCTGGGCTGGGTGTCGGACAGCTTCACGTAGCGGCGGCCGGTGTAGGTCACCGCGCCGGCGGCCGTGTCGGCGGTCTTCAGCAGGGTGGTCTTCTTGGTGTCCTCGGTCTCGCGCAGGCCGGCGGTGAGGGTCAGCTTGTCGGAGAGATCGTAGCTGACCTGGCCGAACAGCGCCCACGAGGTGTTGGCGTTCTTCAGCGACACCCAGTTGTTGGGGTTGGTGCGGACGAAGTAGGCGCGCTGGTAGAAGTTGGTGATGTCGCGGCTGTCGAAGAAGAAGCCGCCGACCTGCCACTTGAAGGCGCCGTCGGTGTCGCTGGCCAGGCGGATTTCCTGGGTGATCTGGTCGAGGTCCTTCACCGCGCCCTGCGACTGGCCATAGCCGTTGGCCACGCCGCCGACCGGGAAGTTGGCCGCCGCGCCGCCATCGGTGTCGCCGCGGCTGTAGCCGTCGGTGCCCTCATAGGCGCTGATCGAGGTCAGCTTCACGCCGCCGAAGTCGTAGTCGATCTTCAGCGAGGTCCCGACCGTGTCGTAGGCCTGCGGGTTGTTGACCGCCTCGTCGAGGGCGACCTTGTCGCGCTCGGCGTACTGGGTGCTGTTGGAGCCCTTCTTCAGGCCGGCGCGGTGGAAGAGGGTCGAGGTGCCCTCGTACTGGCGGGCGTGGGCCGAGGCCAGGACCGACAGGTTCTCGGTCGGAGTAGCCAGGATCTGCAGGCGGATGTCGCGCTCGTCGAAGCCGCCCATGGCGTCGCTCTGCGGCGTCTTGGTGCCGTCGGCGCTGGTCCCGGTGAAGGTGTTGTCCACCCAGTCGTCGCGGTGCTGGTAGAGGGCCGAGACGCGGAAGGCCAGCTTGTCGGCCACGATCGGGCCGCCGATGCCGCCGTCGAAGGTGGTGGTGCCGTAGCTGCCGTACGAGGCCTGGGCCTGGCCCTGCAGGGTCTGGGTCGGCTTGGCGGTGTCGAACTTGATGATGCCGGCGGTGGTGTTGCGGCCGAACAGCGAGCCCTGCGGGCCGCGCAGCACTTCGACCTGCTGGACGTCGAACACCGGGTTCGACTTCAGGACCACGTGCTCAAGCACGACCTCGTCCTGGATGATCGACACCGGCTGCGAGGCGCCGAGGTAGAAGTCGATGTTGCCCAGGCCGCGGATGTAGAAGCGCGGGAAGATTCGGCCCGTGGTGGTCTCGGCGTAGAGGCCGGGCACGCGGCCGGCCAGGGCCAGGATGTCGTCGCCGCCGGCCTGCAGGGCGCGCAGGTCCTGGCCGCCGACCACGGCGACCGACAGCGGCGTATCCTGCAGGTTCACCGAGCGGCGCTCGGCGGTGACGATGATCTCTTCCAGGCTGGTCGAGTCGGCGGCTTCTTGGGCGTTGGCGACGGCGGCGCTGGCGAGCGCGCCCATCGCGCAGGTCAGCATCAGCGCCGACCGAGCGATCATGGACTTGGACACGAAGTAATCCCCTTTTTACGTAGAAGTGTCTGCGGTTGTTGATTATTTCCGCATCACGCCGTTCGCGTAGCAGTCGCATGCGAAACTGTCATGACAGTCACGGGCGACAGCCGGGGATAACGTCAGCTTACGAACAATAAAGCGGCATGCGCCGTCAAATCTGCGACAGCCCCAGCCACAGCAGGCCCAGGATCAGCAGCAGGAAGGCGGTCTGGGTTGTGAACCAGACGAACCCCGTCTTGACCAGCGCGCCGAACACGCTCGAGCCGTAGACGCCCCGAAGGGTGGCGAACAGGTTCACCGGCGCCCAGATCAGCGCCGCCAGGATCGCTATGTCCTTCACCGGCTTGGGCAGAACGAACACCACGGCCCAGAGCAGGAAGACGAACGACAGGTAGTTCATCGAGACGATCAGGTGGTCGTACATGAAGAACTTGCGGCGATAGAAATAGCAGGCGCCCAGGGCCAGGGCGAGGATCGGCAGCATCAGCACCGCCAGCCGGTGGCCCCAGCCGAACACCACCACCATGAAGTAGCCGGGCGTGGCTATGGCCTTGCTGAGCTGGGTGTTGAACCAGTCGTTGCGAGCCTTCTCGGCGGCGGTGGAGTCGGGATCGGACTCCACGAACTGCTTCTTGCCGTCGGCGCCCGGCTTGTCGGTCAGCACGCCGTCCTTCTTCAGGGAGTCGCGCAGCTCCGAAGCGACCTGGCCGGGCACGGCCTGGACCGTCTCGTCGGCCTTGGCGGACTTGTCATGACCGGCCTGCGCGGCGGGCTTGCCGTGCCCCGCTTTTCCCTCGGCCTTGCCGTGACCGGCCTCCGCCTGGGCCTGCGCGCCATGGCCCGCCCCGTGCTGGGCGTCGTGCATCGACTTGTGGATCACCGTCTCGGCCGAGAGGATGAACAGCAGCAGGGCGACCAGGAACAGGCGGAACGGCGGCACGTGGCGGGCGCGCTTGCCGTCGAGATATTCCCGCGTCAGCCGGCCCGGCCGTACGAACAGCCACGGCACGGTGCGCCACAGCCGGCCGTCGAGGTGGAACATGCCCTCGATGGCTTCCCAGGTGACGTGCAGGATCGACTTGTGATGGTTCGACGCTTCCTGGCCGCAGGCGTGGCAGAAGTGCCCGACCAGTTCGGTCTCGCAGTTCTCGCACTTGGTTCCGGGCGGCGGCGCGGCGTGGGACGAGCGCCCGTCTGACTTGAACCGCGCCAGCCAGCCGCCCAGCGCCCCGCCGGTGATCGCCTCGAGTTCCTTCACGCCAGCCCCCAACGCACGCCACGATCGCGTTCCGAGCGCGATTCCAGCCGACGCTCGGATAACGGTGTACGATAGCTTGCACGCGAGCGCACCTGGGGGAACGCTGGTATGTTGCGGAAGCCCAGGCCTTAGGCGCCAGCCGCCCCGCTCCCGGCCTTAGTCCAGCCAGTCCCAGTAGGCCTTGCCCTCGAGCGTGCGCAGCTTCATGCCCACGGCCCACTGCTCGACGTTGAAGAAGGTCTGATGCCCGTCGTCCAAGGCGTCGTGCCGATAGGACAGGGCCGGCGCGCCGATCGTCCCCGTCAGCAGTTCGGCGACCTCCGGCGAACAGGGCTGGGGACGCGTGTCGGTGAAGGCGAACTTGGTGTTGCGGGCGGCGACGGCCTCCATGCTGTTCCAGGCCAGCAACGGGTTGGCGAAGGTCCGCTCGGACGAGCCCAGGGCCGCGAAGATCAAGCTGTCGTGGATGACCCGCTTCTCTACCAGGACGGGCTTTCCCTCCAGCAGGTGCAGGGCGCGCAGGTGCAGGACGCGCCGTTCCTGGTTGTTGGTGCGGTCCTGATTGAAGTCGTACATCCGATGGATGACGTCGAGGATCCGCACCTCGCGAGGCGGCGGATCGTTCATCTCATCCCAGAGGTCGAGGCCCGGCAGGCGGGTCTGGGCGTTGAGCGTGGTCTCGGTCATGCGGCGTCCCCCGTGGCCGGCGCCCCGAGGCGCCGGTTCGCGCCATGGTGTAGCCTTGCGACCCTTAACGCGGAGGTATCGGACCTAACGCGCCGGGCCGAACCTCGCCACCAAGTCATAAGCTTCGCCGGGGAACAGCTGGCGCACGCGGGTGACCGGCTCGCCGGCCCGCCAGGTGCGGCGCTCGACGGCCAGCAGGGCCGTGCCGACGTCCAGGGCCAGCAGCTCGGCGACGGCGGCTTCCGCGCCAACCGCGCTGATCCGGCTTTCCGCTTCCGTCCACGGCACGTGGTGCAGCAGCCAGGCGCCGGGCGGTTCGGCGGCGAAGTCGGCGGCGGCGGCCTCGGGCACGGCGGCCAGGCTGATCAGGCGATCCTCCAGGGCGAAGGGCCGGCCGCCGGCCACGTGCAGGCCGCGCAGGGCGATCAGGTCGCCCTCCCCCGCCAGCTCGGCCTCGTCGCCGTCGTCGGGATCGGCGGGGCGGCGCTCGGCGGCCAGCAGCACGAAGGCGTAGGTCTCGCCCCGGGCGGTGATCTCGGCCTGGATGTCGGGGATGTCGAGGACGGTGGAGTGCACCTTGGGCCGGGCTACGAACGAGCCGGCGCGGCGGCGACGCACCACCAGGCCGGCGTCGGCCAGGGCCGACATCGCCTTGTTCACCGTCATGCGCGAGCAGCCGTACTGGGCCATCAGCTCGCTCTCGAACGGCACGCGGTGGCCCGGCGCCCAGGCGCCCGAGCGGATCAGGCCCTCGATCTCGTCGCGGATGCGCTGGTGGAGAGGAACAGCCGTCAAGACAGCAGGTCCTTCAACACCCGACGATAGCGCTCGGCGATGGCGTCGCGATGCCGGTGACGGCCGCCGGAGACCACAGGCCGACCGGCGCGCCAAACGCTGTCGATCGCGCCATGGCGACCGGCGAAAACGAGGCTGTCGACCAAAGCATCGCCACTGCGCCCGACGATGGCCGGATGCTCGCGGTCCAGGGTGACGAAGTCGGCCGGCGCGCCGCGACGCAGGCCCGGACGGCTCGCGCCCAGGGCCTGGGCCCCGCCCGCCACCGCCGCCCGCCACAGCTCGCCGCCCGTGGAGCGCTTGGGCCCTCCGGCCAGCACGTTGCGGGCCCGGCGGGTCAGGCGCTGGAAATATTCCAGCACCCGCAGCTCCTCGGCCGCGTCGATCAGCACGTTGCTGTCAGACCCGATCCCGAAAGCGCCGCCGGCGGCCTGGTAGTCGTAGGCGGGAAAGACCCCGTCGCCCAGATTGGCCTCGGTGATCGGACAAAGGCCGGCCACCGCGCCGCTCTTGGCCAAGCGCTCGGTCTCCATGGCGTTCATGTGGGTGGCGTGGACCAGGCACCACGACTTGCCGACCTCGGCGTGGTTCATCAGCCAGCGCACCGGACGCTGGCCGGTGGCGGCCAGGCAGTCGTCGACTTCCTTGGTCTGCTCGGCGATGTGGATGTGGATCGGACCGCCGGCGGCCAGGGGCGTGATGGCGGTCAGCTCCTCGGCGGTGACGGCGCGCAGGCTGTGCGGTGCGATCCCGACCACCGCCTCGGAGAGGCCCGCGACGGCGGCGCGGCTGGCTTCCAGCAGGCGGGCGTAACCGTCGACATCGGTGACGAAGCGCTTCTGGCCCTCGCCCGGCGCGGTGCCGCCGAAGCCGGCGTGGGCGTAGAACACCGGCAGCAGGGTCAGGCCGATGCCGGTCTCTTCGGCGGCGGCGGCGATCCGCGCGCCCATCTCGGCCGGGTTGTCGAAGGCTGCGCCATCCCTGTCATGGTGCAGATAGTGGAACTCGCCGACGCGGGTGAAGCCGCTCTCCAGCATCTCGACCTGGCCCATGGCGGCGATCACCTGCAGGGCGTCGGGGTCGAGGCGCTCGACGAAGCGGTACATCAGCTCGCGCCAGGTCCAGAAACTGTCGCTCCCCTCGCCCCGCGCCTCGGTCAGGCCGGCCATGGCCCGCTGGAAGGCGTGGCTGTGCAGGTTGGGCATGCCCGGCAGGGCCGCGCCCAGGCGGGGCTCGCTGCCCGCGACGACGTCGGTGTCGATGCGGGCGATGCGGCCTTCCGACAGGGTCAGGCGCACGCCCTTGGCCCAGCCGTCGGCCAGCAGGGCGCTCTCGCACCAGACGACGACGTCCTTGGGCGCTTCGGGTTTCGGCGCCTCGGCCGGAGCCGGCTCGTTCACGACCTCGATCGCTTCCGCCTCGGACGCTGGTTGGGGGGACGCCGGTTCGGGGGCTTCAAGATTCTCGGCGTCGGTCACTGGACAATCCTCGTCGCTCGCGAATATGTCTATACATATTGAACCGGGCCGCAAGGGTCGCGGGAAACGACTCAAAGCGACTTCGGAGGCGTTGGCGATGCGGTGCGATCGGGTTTGGATCAAGGCCCGCCTTGCGACCCTCGCCGAAGCCGCGCCCGGCCTGGGCGTCGTCGAGGACGGCGTCATCGCCGCCAAGGACGGCTGCATCGTCTATGCCGGCCCCGCCTCCGACGCCCCGGCCTTCGAGGCCGCCGAGACCATCGATTGCGAAGGCCGCTGGATCACGCCGGGCCTGATCGATCCCCACACCCACCTGATCTTCGGCGGCGACCGCGCCCACGAGTTCGAGCTGCGGCTGGCCGGGGCCTCCTACGAAGAGATCGCCCGGGCCGGCGGCGGCATCGTCTCGACGATGAAGGCCACCCGCGAGGCCACCGAGGACCAGCTGGTCGCCGCCGCCCTGCCCCGCCTGGACGCCCTGATCGCCGAGGGCCTGACGACCATCGAGGTCAAGTCCGGCTACGGCCTGTCGCTCGAACACGAACTGAAGAGCCTGCGCGCCGCTCGCGCCCTGGCCAAGGCCCGGCCCGTTTCGGTGAAGACCACCTTCCTCGGCGCCCACGCCCTGCCGCCGGAGTTCAAGGGCGACGCCGACGGCTATATCGACCTCGTCTGTAACCAGATGCTCCCCGCCGTCGCCGCCGAGGGCCTGGCCGACGCGGTGGACGGCTTCTGCGAGGGCATCGGATTTTCTCCCGCCCAGATCCGCCGGGTGTTCGAGACCGCTCGCGCCCACGGCCTGCCGGTGAAGCTGCACGCCGAGCAGTTGTCGAACCTGCACGGCGCGGCCCTGGCCGCCGAGTTCGGCGCGCTGTCGGCCGATCACCTGGAGCATCTGGACGAGGCCGGGATCGCCGCCATGGCCGGGGCCGGCGTGACGGCGGTGCTGCTGCCCGGCGCCTACTACTTCGTCCGCGAGACCAGGCTGCCGCCGATCGAGGCCCTGCGCGCGGCCGGCGTGCCCTTGGCGCTCGCGACCGACTGCAACCCCGGCACCTCGCCGCTGACCAGTCTGCTGCTGACCATGAACATGGCCGCCACCCTGTTCCGCCTGACGGTGGACGAGTGCCTGGCCGGCGTCACCCGGCAGGCCGCCCGGGCCTTGGGCGTGCTGGCCGACAGGGGAACCCTGGAAGCCGGCAAGGCCTGCGACCTCGCCATCTGGGACATCGAGCGTCCCGCCGAACTTGTCTACCGCATGGGCTTCAACCCGCTCCATGCGCGCGTCTGGAGCAGTGTTTCGTGATCACCGAAGTCCTCAATCCCGGCGAGGTCAGCCTCGCCCAGTGGAAGTCCGTCTATCGCGGCGCGTCGGCCCGCCTGGCAGACGGTGCCTGGCCGGTGATCGAGGCCAGCGCCGCGGCGGTGACCCGCATCCTGGCCAAGGGCGAGCCGGTCTACGGCATCAATACGGGCTTCGGGAAACTGGCCAGCGTGCGCATCGGCGACGCGGACCTGGCGACCCTGCAGCGCAACATCGTGCTGTCCCACGCCGCCGGCACGGGCGAGGCCTCTCCCGTTCCCGTGATCCGCCTGATGATGGCCCTAAAGCTGGCCAGCCTGGCGCAAGGCGCCTCGGGCGTGCGGGTCGAGACCGTCAAGCTGCTGGAGGCCATGCTTGAACTGGGGCTGACGCCGGTGGTGCCTAGCCAGGGCTCGGTCGGCGCCTCGGGGGATCTGGCGCCGCTGTCGCACATGGCCGCGACCATGATCGGGGTCGGCGAGATCGACGTCGGCGGCGTGCGCAAGCCGGCCCTCGACGGCCTGACCCGCGCCGGCCTGTCCCCCGTCGAGCTTGGCCCCAAGGAGGGCCTGGCATTGCTGAACGGCACCCAGTTCTCGACCGCCAACGCCCTGGCGGGCCTGTTCGAGGCCGAGGTGCTGTTCCAGACGGCCCTGGTCACCGGCGCCCTGTCGACCGAGGCCGCCAAGGGCTCGGACACGCCCTTCGATCCGCGCATCCACCAGCTGCGCCGCCATGCCGGCCAGATCGAGACCGCCGCCGCCCTGCGCGGCCTGATGGCGTCGTCCGACATCCGCGCCTCGCACCTCAAGGAGGACGAGCGCGTGCAGGACCCCTACTGCCTGCGCTGCCAGCCGCAGGTGATGGGCGCCGCGCTGGACGTGCTGCGCCAGGCGGCGACCACCCTGGCCACCGAGGCCAACGGCGTCTCGGACAACCCGCTGATTTTCCCAGAGGCCGACGAGGCCCTGTCGGGCGGCAACTTCCACGCCGAGCCCGTGGCCTTCGCCGCCGACATGATCGCCCTGGCCGTCTGCGAGATCGGCTCGATCGCCGAGCGCCGCATCGCCATGCTGGTCGATCCCGCCCTGTCGGGTCTGCCGGCCTTCCTGACGCCGAAACCCGGCCTCAACTCCGGCTTCATGATCCCGCAGGTCACGGCCGCGGCCCTGGTCTCGGAGAACAAGCAGAAGGCCTATCCGGCCAGCGTCGACTCCATCCCGACCTCGGCCAACCAGGAGGACCACGTGTCGATGGCCGCCCACGGGGCGCGTCGCCTGCTGTCGATGGTGGAGAACGCGACGGCGGTGATCGGCATTGAACTTCTGGCCGCCGCGCAGGGCTGCGACTTCCACGCGCCGCTGACCTCCAGCGCCGCCCTCGAGGCGGTGCGGAAGTCGATCCGCGAGAAGGTGCCGCACCTGTCGGACGACCGCCACTTCCATCCCGACATGGAAGCGGCCAACATCCTGGTGCGGACCGGCGCGGTCATCGTCGCGGCGGCCGGCGTTCCCTTGCCCGGAGCGACCTGATGAGCAGCGACTGGCTGGAAGTCTGGCGGGGCGACGCGCCCCTGATCGTCAGCATTCCCCACTCGGGGTCCTTCATCCCCGAGGACATCGAAAAACGCCTGACCTCGCCCTGGCTGGCCCGCAAGGACGCCGACTGGTGGATCGAGCGGCTCTACAACTTCGCCGACGACCTGGGCGCCACGACGGTGCGGACGGCGGTGTCGCGCACGGTGATCGACGTCAATCGCGACCCGTCGGGCGCCTCGCTCTATCCGGGCATGGCCACCACCGCCCTGTGCCCGACCGACACCTTCGACGGCGAGCGGCTCTATGCCGAGGGCCAGGAGCCGGACGAGGCCGAGATCGCCGCCCGCCGCGAGCGCTGGTTCATTCCCTATCACGCGGCGCTGCGGGCCGAGATCGACCGGCTGCTGGCCCTGCATGGCAAGGTCGTCCTGTACGACGCCCACTCGATCCGCTCACGGGCGCCACGGCTGTTTCCCGGCGAGCTGCCGGTGTTCAACATCGGCACCAACGGCGGCGCCAGCTGCGACCCGGCCCTGGCGGCGGCGGTCGAGGCGGCCTGCGAGACCTCGGGCCTGCCGATGGTCACCAACGGCCGCTTCAAGGGCGGCTGGATCACCCGCCACTACGGCAAGCCCGAGCGCGGCATCCACGCCGTGCAGATGGAGCTGGCCTGCCGCGGCTACATGGACGATCCCTCGCCCCGCATCACCCCACAGTCCTGGCCCTCGCCCTACCGCCCGCCCAAGGCCGCGCCGATGCGCAGCGTCCTGACCGACGTGCTGAAGGCCTGCGTGGCGTTCGCTTCACCCGCTCCTCCCCCGTGAAACGGGGGAGGTGGCGCGACGCCATCGGCGTCGTGACGGAGGGGGCGACCGCGCGCGCCGAGCCCAGTCTCGCCCCCTCCACCACTTCGTGGTCCCCCTCCCCCGCAAGCGGGGGAGGAGTTCGTTTCCCATTCCCCGCCAGAGACCCGTCATCCATGACCCGCCTCGACAACACCCGCGTCATCCGCCCAGCCACCGGAACCGAGCTCTCCGCCAAGTCCTGGCTCACCGAAGCCCCGCTGCGGATGTTGATGAACAACCTGCATCCCGACGTCGCCGAGCGGCCGGAGGAGTTGGTGGTCTATGGCGGCATCGGCCGCGCGGCGCGCGACTGGGAGAGCTACGACAAGATCGTCGAGACCCTGCGCCGGCTGGAGGACGACCAGACGCTTCTGGTCCAGTCGGGCAAGCCGGTCGGCGTGTTCCGCACCCACGCGGATGCTCCAAGAGTGCTGATCGCCAACTCCAACCTCGTGCCGCGCTGGGCGACCTGGGAGCACTTCAACGAGCTCGATAAGAAGGGCCTGGCCATGTACGGCCAGATGACCGCCGGCTCGTGGATCTATATCGGCGCCCAGGGCATCGTGCAGGGCACCTACGAGACCTTTGTCGAGATGGGGCGCCAGCATTATGCCGGCGATCTCTCCGGCAAGTGGCTGCTGACGGCGGGCCTGGGCGGCATGGGCGGGGCCCAGCCGCTGGCCTCGGTGTTCGCCGGGGCCTCGTGCCTGGCCATCGAGTGCCAGCCCTCGCGCATCGAGATGCGGCTGCGCACCGGCTATCTCGACAAGTCGACCGACAGCCTGGACGAGGCCCTGGCCTGGATCGCGGAGTCGTGCGCGGCCAAGACCCCGATCTCGGTCGGCCTGCTGGGCAACGCGGCCGAGCTGCTGCCGGAGATGTTCAAGCGCGGCATCCGTCCTGACCTGCTGACCGACCAGACCAGCGCCCACGACCCGATCAACGGCTACCTGCCGGCGGGCTGGACCCTGGAGCAATGGATGGACGCCCGCGAGCGCGATCCGGCCTCGGTGAACAAGGCCGCCCGCGCCTCGATGGCCGTGCACGTGCAGGCCATGCTCGACTTCCAGGCCGCCGGGGTGCCCACCGTCGACTACGGCAACAACATCCGCCAGATGGCGCTGGAGGAAGGGGTGGCCAACGCCTTCGACTTCCCCGGCTTCGTGCCGGCCTATATCCGCCCGCTGTTCTGCCGGGGGATCGGCCCGTTCCGCTGGGCCGCGCTTTCCGGCGATCCGGAAGACATCGCCAAGACCGACGCCAAGGTGAAGGAGCTGATCCCCGACAATCCGCACCTGCACAACTGGCTCGACATGGCCGGCCAGCGGATCAAGTTCCAGGGCTTGCCGGCGCGGATCTGCTGGGTGGGCCTGGGCGATCGCCACCGGCTGGGTCTGGCCTTCAACGAGATGGTCGCCAAGGGTGAGCTGAAGGCCCCCGTCGTCATCGGCCGCGATCACCTGGACTCGGGCTCGGTCGCCTCGCCCAACCGCGAGACCGAAGCCATGAAGGACGGCTCGGACGCCGTCTCCGACTGGCCGCTGCTGAACGCCCTGCTCAACACGGCGTCCGGCGCCACCTGGGTGTCGCTACACCACGGCGGCGGCGTCGGCATGGGCTTCTCGCAGCATTCGGGCATGGTCATCGTCTGCGACGGCACCGAGGCGGCGGCCAAGCGCATCGAGCGGGTGCTGTGGAACGACCCGGCGACCGGCGTCATGCGCCATGCGGATGCGGGCTACGAGATCGCCCAGGACTGCGCGCGCGAGCACGGGCTGGACCTGCCGGGGATCCTGTAACTCATATCCCCATCAAAGCTCGTCATCCCGGAAAGCGCGTAGCGCTTATCCGGGACCCAGGGGCCGCCGCATCGCGTCGGCCAAAGCATGGGCGGTGAACCCAGGCGCGGCGTCCAGTCCCCTGGGTCCCGCTCTGCGCTGCGCTTCGGCCGGGATGACGAAATTAGTTAGCTGGAGAAAATCCATGCGCCTCCTCCCCGCCGCCGACCGCACGCCCGCCCCATGGAAGAACGGCGGCGGGACGACCTGGGAGATCGCCGCCCAGCCGCCGGGCGTGGGGATGGACGCCTTCGACTGGCGGCTGAGCATCGCGCGGGTCGCCGCGCCAGGGCCGTTCTCGGTGTTTCCCGGCGTCGACCGGGTGCTGACGGTGATCGCCGGCGCGGGCTTGCGGCTGACGGTCGAAGGCCAGGGCGAAGTCCTGCTCGACGAGACGTCCGCGCCGCTGGCCTTCCCCGGCGACGCCGCAGCCACCGCGACGCTGGACGGCGGTCCGATCCGCGACCTCAACCTGATGGTCCGGCGCGGCGCCTGGTCTGGACGCGTCCGGCGGATCGCGGGGGCCGAGCAAATCGTCGCAACGGCGACCGTCACGGTGCTGGCGGCCCTCACTCCGGCTCGCGTGAACGACGCGCGGCTGGCGGCGGAGGACGCCGTCATCGCCGAACCCGGCGAGACCCTTGCCGTGGAAGGAAGTCTATTGCTGATCGAGATCGCAAAAGCCTGACCGCGCGATCAGATCAACTCAATCCAGGCTGGCGCGAGACAACAGACGCGAACAACGTTCGGCAGTTTTTCAAAGCACAAGCTTGAGCACAAATGAACAAAGACGCGTCGTCCTGACGCAGGAGTTGCGCCTTTTCATCGCCTTATCTGGATGGTTAACGACGCCCAAACGCACAGACGGGCGTAACGATCCATAGGATGGCGAGATGCACTTTTCGGCGATGAAGACCCTCCCTCCCCAGGCGCGCGTGGCCCTGGGTCTGGCCGTGCTCTTCGCGCCGATGGCGGGCCTGGCGATGGAAAGCCCGCACGTGGACCGCAACACCCGCCCGGCGGTGCAGAAGCTGCTCGACCAGATGGAAGCGGCTCCGCCCAAGCCCGTCCGCATGGAAACGGTGTGGAAGGGCGCCGACGTCGATGGCGACGGCGCGCCCGACTTCGCCAACCCCACCGGCGCGGCCCCGCGCCAGCACGACGACTTCGGCGACGGCGCCTTCGGGGCCCGCCGCGACGGCGGCTCGCGCCGACACGAGGGCGTGGACTACACCGCGCAGGCCGGCCAGCCCGCCAAGGCCCCCATCTCGGGCTATGTCACCAAGATCGGCTACGCCTATGCGGACTCGACCGACCTGCGCTTCGTCGAGATCACCAACCCCGCCCTCGGCTATGTGGCGCGGGCCTTCTACGTCGATCCCGACGTCGCGGTCGGCCAGACCATTCGCCTCGGCCAGACCATCGGCCACGTGGCCAGCCTGCAGAAGCACTATCCGGGCATCACCAACCACGTGCACCTGGAAGTGATGAAGCCTGGCGGCCGGCGGATCAACGCGGCGGCCCTGATCCAGCCGAAGCTGGTGGCGGCGGCTTAAGGAACCTCCCCCTCTGGGGGAGGCGGCCGAAGGCCGGTGGGGGGCCGTTTTCAGCTTTCGAGGCGGCTGCCTATTTCACAGCTACTCCCCCCACCGATCGCTACGCGATCACCTCCCCCACAGGGGGAGGTTCCTTCTACTTCTCATCCGCGTAGATCGCCGTGCCCTTGCCCTTGGCGCTGGCCCAGCCGCGGTACATGCCCGAGCTGTTCATCGGGAAGGCCACCTCGCCCTTGGCGTTCATGGTGATCATGCCGCCGTCGCCGCCGATGTCGCCGATGGACTTGATGGTCGCCGCGCCGGCGGTCTTCAGGTCCTGGCCGGCGAAGGCGATGCGCGAGCAGACCTGGTGGGCGGCGCTGGTGCGGATGAAGTATTCGCCCGAGCCGGTGGCCGAGACCGCGCAGACGCCATCCTGGGCGTACGTTCCGGCGCCGATGATCGGACTGTCGCCGACCCGGCCCCACTTCTTGCCGGTCATGCCGCCGGTCGAGGTCGCCGCCGCCAGATGGCCCTTGGCGTCGATCGCCACGGCGCCGACCGTGCCGTAGAGGTGGGTCGGATCCAGCGCCGCCTTCTGCTTGACGCGCCAGGCCTCCAGCTGCTTCCAGCGCTCCTCGGTGCGGAAGTAGGACGGATCGACCTGCTCCAGCCCCTGTGCGACCGAGAAGGCGTCGGCGCCCTCGCGGGCCAGCATCACGTGGGGCGACTTCTCCATCACCGCCCGGGCCAGGCTGATCGGATGCCTGGTGCGGGTGACGCCCGCCACCGCGCCGGCCTTCAGGGTCGCGCCGTCCATGATCGAGGCGTCCAGCTCGTTCCTGCCGTCGGCGGTGAAGACCGCGCCCCGGCCGGCGTTGAACAGCGGATTGTCCTCCAGCACCTTCACCGCCGCCTCGACGGCGTCGAGGCTGGAGCCGCCCTTCTCGAGCACTTCCGAGCCGGCCTTCAGAGCCGCGTCGAGCCCGGCGCGATAGGCCGCATCCTTCTCCGGCGACAGGTCGCCGCGATTGATAACCCCCGCCCCACCGTGGATGGCCAGCGACCACTCGGCCGCGAAGGCGGCGGGCGCGGCGGCCAGCGCGGCGACCAGGGAAGCGGCGAGCAGGACGGACTTGGACATGGCGACTCTCCGGGGGATCTGGGCGCGATAAGAGCACCTTCGCGGCCAGGTTTCACTGGCGCTTAAGGTGAAGCTCGCCCTAGGGTCGCGCCATGATTGGCGGCTTAGTGCATCGGATCGGCCCCTCGAACCGCTCCATCGTGGCGGCGGGCTGGCTGGCCGTATGGTCAGTGGCGGTGGGGTTCTGGCTGATGATCAAGCCATGGCCCTATCCCATCGTCGTGACCCTGGCGGCCCTGACGCCTTGGGCGGCGATCTGGCTGGTCAGGCGCGATCCGGAACTGTCGCTGTTCGAAGCCAAGGGCATGCCGGGAGCGGAGAACCTCTTCATGGCCTGGAGCATGCCCGCCCTGGCCTTGTGCATCCCGAGCTTCCGGCAGCATTTCATGGACTGCGGCGGCCTGCTCGCCATGGCCGCCGGCCTTGGCGCCGTGCTCTGGATTTCCATGCTCGTCGCCGACACCCATGGGCGGAACCTGACGACCAAAGCCTTCGCCGCGGTCATCGCCTTCGCGTGGGGCTGGGGCGTCGTCTCCGCCATCGACCTCGCCGTCACGCGCAACAACTTCACGGTGATCCAAGGCGTGGTCGAGGACGCCTATTGGCCAAGCCGAGGCTGGGCAAGCCTTGATGTCGGCGCCACGATCGACGGCCGGCGGGAAACCTTCGATGACCTGCCCGTGACCAAGGGCGTCTACGCCCTGCACCCAGTGGGCTTCCCGATCTGCGTAGAGATCCACAAGGGCCTGCTGGGCTCGCGCCACGTCTATGCCGTGACCTGTCCCCTGGTCTGAAACGACGAAGGGCCCGGCGTCGCCGCCGGGCCCTCGCTGGCTCATCAGGGATGAACCCTACTTCCGGGTCAGCACCACCGGCTGGCCATCGTACTCGACGGTCAGGTCGGCCGCCGCGTCGAAGTCGATGGGCTTGGCGCCGTTTCCGATGAAGCGGACCCTGAACGTGCGCTTCTCGACCAGGCCCTTGAAGCCGCCCGAGCGGGCGCCTATGGTCACCCGGCCGCTGGCGTCGTCATAGGAGATCGGCGTGCGGGCCCAGGCGCCGCGGGCGTAGCCGTTCGACAGGCCGTCGTCTTCATAGAGCTCGTACTTGCCGTCCTTGCCGGTGAAGACCAGCAGGGTGATCGGCGCGTCGGGCTTCTCGCCGACATACTGCTGCACCTCGGTGGTCGGCACGATGGCGCCGGCCTTCACGAACAGCGGCATGCGGGCCAGGGGCGCGTCGGCCTTGACCGTCTGGCCGCCCTTGACCGCCTTGCCGGTCTCGAAGTCGTACCAGGTTCCGGCCGGCAGGTAGACGCCGCGCGAGCGGGCCTTGAACGCCGTCACCGGGGCGACCAGGAAGTCGTCGCCGAACAGGTACTCGTCGTTGACGGTGCGGGCCTTGGCGTCGGTCGGATAGTCCATCACCAGGCCGCGCATCATGCTGCCGTCGCGGTGATAGGTGTCGGCCGCCAGGGTGTAGACGTAGGGCATCAGCCGGTAGCGAAGCTCGTCGTACCAGGCCAGCGACTTGTAGACGTCGCTGCCTTCGTCGGCGAGTTCGTAGATCTCGCGGAACGGCAGCTCGCCGTGGCTGCGGAACAGCGGGCTGAAGGCGCCGAACTGGAACCAGCGCAGGTTCAGCTCCTGCCACTCGGCCCAGTGGGCGGGGTCCTTGCTCTCATAGCGCTTCTCGACCGAGAAGCCGCCGATGTCGGTGGTCCAGTTGGGGATGCCCGACATGGAGAGATTCACGCCGGCCGAGATCTGGTCGCGGAAGTCGTCCCAGCGCGCCACGACGTCGCCGCTCCACACCGCCGAGGCGTTGCGTTGCAAACCACCGAAGCCCGAGCGGGTCAGGATGAACGGACGGACGTCCGGGTTGTCCTTGATCTCGCCCTCATAGACGCCGCGGGTGTGCTCCAGCGCGTAGCTGTTGAAGTATTCCGCGCCCGGGCCGAGCGCCGTCGGGCTCATGCGCAGGGTGCGCTCGGGCACGTCGACGTTCGAGTGCAGGTCGGGCTCGGAGGCGTCCATCCACCAGGCGTCGACGCCGTAGACCTTCAGGTTCTTCTTCACCTGACGCCAATAGATGTCGCGGGCTTCCTGGGTGTAGGGGTCGTAGAACGAGTTCAGGTAGCCCGGGCCCACCCAGTCGAGCGCGCCCTGCTCGACGTTGCGGTGATACATGTGACCGGCCGCGTCGAGCTCCTTGTAGTTGTCCGTGGTCGGATAGAACTTCGGCCAGATCGAGATCATGAAGTGGGCGTTCAGCCCATGGATGTCGTCGATCATCTTCTGCGGGTCGGGGAAGCGCGTCTCGTCGAACTTGTGGGTGCCCCACTCGGGGTCCTTCCAGTAGCGCCAGTCCATGACGATGTTGTCGAGCGGCAGGCCGCGCTTGCGGTACTCCTTCACCACGCCGACGATCTGGTCCTGGGTCTCGTAGCGCTGGCGCGACTGCCAGAAGCCGTAGGCCCAGCGCGGCATCATCACCGCCGAACCGGTCAAGTCGCGATAGCCGGCCACCACCTGATCCAGGTCGTCGCCGCCGACATAGTAGTAGTCGATGGCCTTGCCGACTTCCGAGGTGAACTGCAGCGAGTGGCGGTCCGCGCTCGGCATCGGGTCGTTGTGCAGCAGGCCGATATAGCCATCGTCCGGCGTCCACTCGACGCGGATCTTGTGCTTCTTGCCCGGCGTCAGCTTGGCGTCGAAGTTATGGTACCAGGGGTTCCAGTTCTGGCGCCAGCGGTCGATGACCAGCTTGCCGTCCAGCCAGACCTTGGCGTAGCTGCTCGAATAGAGTTTGAAATTGTGCTCGCCGGCCTTGTCGGTCTGGATCGCGCCTTCCCACACCACGGTCTGGCCGGGCTGGAGCTTTTTCTCGGCCGTCTGCAACTCTGCCGGCCAGTTGGGCAGGTCCTTCAGGAAGCGGTAGTCGATGTCCTTCTCGACCCGCGTCACCTTCAGCTGGCCGTTCTGGTAGTACTTGGCCGTGAAGCCGCCGGCCTTGCCGTCGGCGTCGAAGATCTTCAGGTCGCGCGAAGCGACGTCGTAGGGGATCGGGTTGCCGAAGCGGGTGATCGAGTTGTTGTCCCACAGCAGGCCGTAGCCCCGCGACGACAGCAGCATCGGCACCGCGATCGAGCGGTTGTACTGCAGCAGTTCGACGTCCTGGCCATTGTAGTCCATCTGGCCGTTCTGGTGCTGGCCCAGGCCGTAGAAGGCCTCGTCCGTGCCCGGATTGAACTGCTGGCGGACGACGTAGAAGTCCTGGCCCTCGACCTTGGTCGGGGTGAAGGCGCCGCGGTCGCGCTCGCCCAGGATCTTGCGGCCCTTGGCGTCGAGGAAGTCGACCGTGCCGTCGCTCAGCGAAACCTGGGCGGTCGCCTTGGCCGTCTTCAGCGTCAGCACCCCGCCCTTGGCGTCGACCGTGAAGCCGGTCGTGACCGGCTTGGCCGTGACCATCAGGCTGGGCGGGGCGTCGAAGGTTTCGGTCGGCGAGGCGGTGACGTGGATGATCCGCTCGCCCATCACCTGCAGCCGGACCCTCTTGGCCGGGCCCGACGCGGGCGTCACCACCACGCCGTCGGGGGTCTTCTCGAAGGCCCCGTCGAGGGCGAAGGCGCTGGTCGAGGCCAGCAGGGAGAGGGCCAGGCCAGCGGCCAGGCCGCCGCCCCGATAGATGCTGCGCATGTCTTCGTTCTTCCCTGTTCTCGTTGTCTTTTTGTGGGGTGGAGCCGGCGGCTTTTTCCTGGTCGCGCGACAACCGCCGAAACCGCTCACACTTTCGGCTGTCGCGCTCTTAGTAGGTCGCCAGCTTCACCTTCAGGATCTGGGGCAAGGTGGTCAGGTTCAGGCCGTAGTCGACCTGGTCGCCGTTCCAGACGCGGTCGAACACCCACTGACCCGCCTCATCGAAGTGGCCTTCCTCGACCCGCGAGACCATGAACTGCTCGCCCTTGGCCGAGCCGAAGGTCAGGCGGGCGCGGTAGCCGGTGATCAGGAACTCGTCGGGGCCGAGCTGGGCGATCAGGGCGCCGGCGTCGGGGATCTCGCGGTCGGGCTGCTTCTCGGCCTTGGCCATCCACGGGGCCTCGATCGAGCCGAACTGCCATTCGCCGTAGGTGACGCGCACGTTCCAGCGCCCGCCCAGGTCGATGGTCTCGGGCTTGCCGCCCTCCTGCTCGCCCACGCCCCAGACCTTGCCCTCGAAGGACAGGCGGGCCCATTCGCGGGCCATCGGCGACAGCAGGCGATAGTGGACGCCGAAGTTCTCCAGCGTCTTGGCGTCGACCGTCTTGGCGCCGAGCGGGTAGTTGGAATAGCCGGTGTAGTCGAGGCCGAACGGGGCGAAGCCGATGCCCTGATGGCCCAGCACGTCGTAGATGTAGCGGGCATAGGCCTTGTCGCTGCCGATCTCGGGCACGAACAGCGGATTGTCGGCGCGGCCGTACTGCTCCAGCGTCTTCCGGACCTTCTCGCTCTCGCGCATGTAGATGTCGGGGGCCAGGGCGTCGATCGACGGGGCGGCGGCCTTCCAGACGTCGAGCACGTTCCAGGTCGGGCCGCCCGAAGAGTAGGTGAACGGATCCTGGTCGTGGAAGGGGTCGCGCAGGGCGGCGTTGACGTACATCGGCAGCGGCAGCTCGCGCTTACCCGCTTCGGCGATCTCGTCGACGTAGCGGCCGATCGACCAGGCGTAGAAGAACTCGTCGGCGTCCTTGCCGAACACCTCTTTCCAGGTCCCGGGCTTCTTGCCCATGGCCTTGACCAGCGTCGCAGGCACGGGGCCGTCGAAGATCTTCTGGGCGGTGGGCGAGAAGTCGCGGATGGCGCTGTAGGCCCCGACCTCGTTCTCGGGCTGGACCATGATCACGGTGTGGTCCGGATCGGCCGCCTTCAGGTGGCGCATCAGGGCGACGAAGGCCTTCTTGTCGGCCTCCAGCGTCGAGCGGAAGTGCGGCGACAGCGAGTTCTTCATCTCGCCCTTGCCGTTGATCAGCCGCGGGAAGCGCTTGTTGTCGAGCTTGACCCATTCCGGCGCGTACTGCGGGCCGTTGTTCTTCCAGGTGGCGAACCACAGGATCACCAGCTTGGTGTCGTTCTCGCGGGCCTCTTTCAGCAGCAGGTCGACATAGGAGAAGTCGAACTTGCCTTCGACCGGCTCGATCTGCTCCCAGGCGACCGGGATCTCCAGGGTGTTGGCGCTCAGGGCCTTCACGGCCGGCCACACCTTGGGCAATTGCGAGGGATAGTTGGCGGCGTTGTTGGCCTGCACGCCCAGCATCAGGAACGGCTTGCCGTCGACCAGCAGGGCGTGCTTGCCGTTCTTGGTCACCAGCTTGGGCAGCGGCGCTTGCGCGAAGGCCGGGGCGGCCAGCGACAGGCTGAGGATCGCGCCTAGGGCGGCGAGCCCGTGCTTACGGGTTCGAAACGTCACGCGAAAACCTCCTGCTGGCCAGCCGGTCGGACCTTAAGCCTGCATCGAGCGTTCGCCGCGGAAGTAAGCGCTGTCAAAGGGAATGGACATGCCCCCTCGCCTCCTCCCGATCCGGCGGTCGCGCGAGAGACTTCAGCCCCGCCAACTCGTTACCGCTACCATTCTTATAAATAGGACAATTAGCCGAGGCGGCCGCGATTGCAACCGGTTTTCACGGTGCGTGATGCCGACGCTCTAGCCAGCAACAGTTTGTAAAATTTAGGGAAAAGGCAAAAAAATCCGCGCATCGCCCGCAGGAGGCGATGCGCGGTTGAAAAGACTTCGCGCGAGACCGGGGAGGTGGTTCGCGCGGCGCGCTGGCAGACCTCGCAGGAGATCCGCACGGCCGAACAGTCGCTTTCGCGACCTCGGCGCCACTCGTCATATGTATAATCATACAAATGACGACGCAAGGGAATTGATAGCGTTGTCAGCCCATTTTTTTGCGGGATCATGCCTCCGCGCGGCAATGGCTGGCGATGAACGCCTCATGGGAAGGCAAGGCTTGCGCGGTCTGGCGCACCGCGGCCTGGATCGCGCCCAGCTGGCCGCGCAGGGCCGCGCCGTCGATCAGGCCCGTCAGGGGATCCAGGCGCTCGGGCCGCGCCCCCTGCCCCTCCAGCACCGCCAGCCAGCTGTGCTCCTTGAAGAGCTCGTTGAGCAGGACGTGGATCCGCCCGTGGCCGCGATAGAGATCGATCTTGCGCCGCAGACTGTCGGGCAGGCTCATCGCCTGGCAGTAGCGCCACAGCTCGGTGTCGTCGCGCTCGCCCACCGCGTAGTGCAGGATGACGAAATCACGCGCCTCCTCGAACTCCTGCGCCGACAGCCGGTTGTATTCCTCGACCGTGGCCGGGTCGAAGTCGCGGTCGGGGAAGTAGCTGAACAGCCGCGTGATCGCCGTCTGGATCAGGTGGATGCTGGTCGACTCCAGCGGCTCGATGAAGCCGGACGCCAGGCCCAGGGCCAGGACGTTGCGGTTCCAGGCCTTGCGCCGGCGGCCGGGTGTGAAGCGCAGCGGACGGGGATCGGCCAGGGCCTCGCCGTCCAGACCCGCCAGCAGGGCGGACGCCGCCTCGTCGTCGCTGATGTGGGCGCTGCAATAGACATGGCCGTTGCCGGTGCGGTGCTGCAGCGGGATGCGCCAGCGCCAGCCGGCCGCGTCGGCCGTGGACCGGGTGTAGGGCGTCAGCGGACCGGTGTTGGCGCTGGGAACCGCCAGGGCGCGGTCGCAGGGCAGCCAGTGGCTCCAGTCCTCGTAGCCGGTCTTCAGGGCCTGCTCGATCAGCAGCCCCCGGAACCCCGAGCAGTCGATGAAGAAGTCGCCTTCGATCCGGCGACCGTCCTCCAGCGTCACGGCCTCGACGAAGCCGTCCTCGTCGCGCAGGGCGACATCGACGATCTTGCCCTCTGTCCGCCGCGCCCCCCGCGCCTCGGCGAAGCGGCGCAGGAACTTCGCATAGAGCGAGGCGTCGAAATGGAAGGCGTAGCCGAAGGTCGAGAACACCGGCGGCGCCTGGCCTGGCGGCGGCGGGCGGACGAAGCGGTTCAAGGCCGCGGCGCTGGCGGCCAGATTGTATTCGTCGAGCTCGGCGACCACGCCCTCGGCCCTGGCCCGCAGCCAGGTCTGGTGGAACGGCGACAGCCCCATGGGCGCCCCATAGGCCCCGAACGGGTGGAAGTAGCGCCCGCCCTTGCGGCCCCAGTCACGGAACTCGATGCCTAGCTTGAACGCCCCCTGGGTGGCGCGGACAAAGGCGTTCTCGTCGATACCGAGCAGGGCGTGGAAGAGGTGCAGCGGCGGGATCGTCGCCTCCCCCACCCCGACCGTGCCGATCTCGTCGGACTCGACCACCTCGATCGCGCCGAACCGGACGCCGACCAGCTGCGACAGGGCCGCGGCGGCCATCCAGCCGGCCGTGCCCCCGCCGACGACCACGATCTTGCGAAGGCTTCGGTCGGTGTCCTGCATGTCTCCCTCCCCCAAGGGTTCCTGCCGTTATCTCAGCCGATCGGATCGGCCGCGCAATGCTGGGCGATGAACGCCGCCTGGGTCGGGATCGACTGGGCGGCGTGGCGGATCACCGCCCGCCGGTGATCCATCAGCCGGCGCAGATCGGCCTCGGGAATGCGGTCGGCCAGCGGATCGTAGGCCTCGGGCACCACGCCCAGGCCGTTGTAGATCGAGATCCAGCTGGGCCGGGCGAAGCCGTCGCCCTCGTAAATCGCCACGTGGCCGCGCGCCTTGTAGAGCGCGATCTTGGCCTGCAGGCTGTCGGGCAGCTCGACCTCGCGGACCTGCCGCCACATCGGCTCGTCCCGCTGGTTGATGCAGTAGTGCAGGATGATGAAGTCGCGGATGCGCTCGTATTCCTGGGCCGAGACGCGGTTGAACTCGTCGGCCAGCAGCGGATCGCAGCGACGGTCGGGGAAGAATTCCAAGAGCCGCGCGATCCCGTTCTGGATCAGGGCGATCGAGGTGGATTCCAGCGGCTCCAGGAAGCCGCCCGACAGGCCCACGGCCACGACGTTGCGATCCCAGAACTTCTTGCGACGGCCGGCCAGGAAGCGCAGCGGCCGGGGATCGTCCAGGGCCGCGCCGTCGAGATTGGACATCAGGGTGTCCGCCGCCCGCTGGTCGTCGACGAAGGCGCTGGAATAGACATAGCCGTTGCCGGTGCGGTGCTGCAGCGGGATCCGCCACTGCCAGCCGGCCTCGCGGGCGGTCGAGCGGGTGTAGGGCGTCAGGCCGTCGCCGCCGGTGGCGCAGGGCACGGCCAGGGCGCGGTCGCAGGGCAGCCAGCGCGACCAGTCCTCGAACCCGGCCTTCAGGGTCTGCTCGATCAGCAGGGCGCGGAAGCCCGAGCAATCGACGAAGAGGTCGCCCTCCACCCGCCGGCCGTCGTCCAGCACCACCGCCTCGACGAAGCCGTCGGCGCCGCGCAGGGCGACGTCGACGATCTTGCCCTCGGTGCGGACGACGCCGCGCGCCTCGGCGTAGCGGCGCAGGAAGGCCGCGTAGAGCCCGGCGTCAAAATGGTAGGCGTAGGAGTAGTCGTGCAGCGGCGAGCGCGGATCGGGGCTGGGCGGAATGAAGCGGTTCAACGCCGCCGCCGCCGTCGGCAGCGACCAGTCCTCCAGATTGCTGCCGTCGCCCAGGGCCCGCAGACGCCGCCACAGCTGATGGGCCTGCACCTGCTCATGGTCGGCCCCGAAGTCGCCGAAGCCGTGGAAATAGCGGTGGCCGACCCGGCCCCAGTCGCGGAAGTCGATGCCCAGCTTGAAGCTGGCCTGGGTCTGGCGGATGAACTCGACCTCATCGAGGCCCAGCTTCTCGTTGAAGTGACGGATGGTCGGGATGGTGGCCTCGCCGACGCCGACCGTGCCGATGGCCTCTGACTCCACGACCTCGACCTGCACCGTCGGGCCGACCAGCAACCGGCTGAACGCCGCGGCCGTCATCCAGCCGGCGGTGCCCCCGCCCACCACGACGACCTTGCGAATAGGCTGATCCACCACGCGCGCCCTCCCACACGGGCGTCCTCTTGCGCGACGCCCCTCAACAAAAAAGCCCTCCGACGGCCCCGACCATAGCTGGTCCGGATCGTCGAAGGGCCCTTTTTCAGGTCAAGTCAGACCGCCTTAGAAGGCGGCGCGGACCGCGAAGGCCACGCGACGGTCGGTCTCCACCCAGTTGTAGGGGGCGACGCGTTCCGGATAGCCGACCTCGAGGACGGTGCGTTCCTTGAGGATGTTCGTGGCCTGGACGCCGACCTTGTACTGCTTGTTGATGCTGTAGAAGACCGAGCCGTCCAGCTGGCCGTAGTCACGCGACCAGACCGGAGCGTTGACGTTGGCCGCCGAGCTGGTCAGCAGGTAGCGCTGACGCCAGTTGTAGGCCAGGCGAGCCGAGATGCCGTACTTCTCGTACATCACCGCGACGTTGTAGCTGCGGCCCGACATGCCTTCGATCGGCAGCTTGGAGTTGGCGGCGCCGACCTGGGTGCTGTCGAACACGCTGGCCGGAGCGTTGGCGCCGCCCTCGTTGTCGATGAAGGTGTAGTTGGCCTGCACGCCGATGCCCGACAGGGCGCCCGGCAGGAAGTCGTAGAACTGCTGGTAGCCGATCTCGAAGCCCTGGACCGAACCGTCCGAACCGTTGGCGTAACGGGTGACGGCGAAGTCGATCGACTGACCGTTCTGGACGTAGGTCTCGGTGCTGGTGGCGGTGTAGATGTAGTCTTTGATGTTCTTGCGGAACAGCGCCAGCGTCAGGCTGCCGGTCGGCGCGAAGTACCATTCGGCGCTCAGGTCGAACTGGTTGGCCTTGGTCGGACGCAGGTTCGGGTTGCCGCCGGTGCCGGTCGCCCACAGGCTGGTCGCCGTGGTGCCGCTGGTGGCGAAGTTGAAGCCCAGGGTCGTGTAGGGCTGCAGCTGCACCATCGTCGGACGCACGACGGCCTTCGAGGCGGCGAAGCGGATCTGCAGTTGCGGCGTCACGTGCCAGCGCAGGTTCAGGCTGGGCAGGACGTCGGTGTAGTCGTTGCTGGCGCCCGCAGTGGTCAGGGTGCCGCTGCCGAAGGCCACGGCGGCGTTGCAGTGCGCGAGGTCGGCGGCGATGACGCCGGTGGCGCAGCTGGTGGTCGGGGCGCTCGAAACCGCGGCGCCGGCGCCGGCGGTGGCTTCGGTCTTCACGATCCGGACGCCGATGTTGCCGTCGAGCGGCATGTTCGTGCCGAACGGGGTGTCGGAACCGAAGCGCAACAGGCCGTAGCCGGCGTAGGTCTTCTCGTTCTGATTATTGTTGTTGGCGTCGGCGTAGGTGGTGACCGGCGACCAGCCCCAGCCGGCCGTCTCGGTCGACTTCAGCAGGTTGTAGGCGTTCTGGGCGCCGTTGGTGACCACGCCGGCGGTCGGGAACCAGGCCACGCCCGGCACCTGCACGTCGCCGCCGAAGAAGTTCTTGAAGGTGTAGAGCTCGGACAGGTTCGAGGTGGCGCTGTCGGTCAGGTAGACCGGCGTGCCGCCGCCCCAGTACTGGGCGCTCAGCAGGCTCCAGTTCCAGCTCGACTCGCGGGATTCGAATTCCTTGTCGGTGGCGCGGACGCCGAACCGGAAGGTCTTCAGCCAGCCGTCTTCCGGGAACTCGTAGGTCACGTCGAGGCGGGCGGCCTTTTCGGAGGCTTCGCTTTCGTCGATGTGGTCCATGGCCGCGGCCCAGTAGTACTGGGATTTGACGTAGGTGTTGTTGGCGCCGACGGTCGTGACGGTCGGGACGCTGGTGTTGAGGTTCCAGTTGACGTCCGGCAGGTCGCCGTCGACGCCGGCGTTGTCCTGCAGCTGGGTGAAGACGGTCAGGCTCGAGGTCTTCGAGGTCGACTTCACGTATTGCAGGTCGCCCGAGATCGTCCAGGCGTCGTTGACGAACCACTTGCCGTTCAGGGCGATGTCGCCCGTCTTCTTGTGGCCTTCGCCGGCGCGGGTGTCGGCGGTGTACTGGGCGTCATAGACGGTGCCGCCGGTGAACACGCCGTCCGAGTTGTAGGTGTAGCCGTTGGCGTTGCTCTGGCTCATCGTGTTTTCCACGAGAGCGGCGCGCTCCAGGTCCTTCGGATCGGCCTTCGAGCCCATGGCCTGCAGGGTGAACTCGAACTTGTCGTTCGGGCGCCATTGGGCGGCGAAGGCCAGCGATTGGCGCTTCTGCTCCCAGTCGACCGAGCGCCAGCCCATGGCCTTGGGCACATAGACGGTCTTGCCGTTGACGGTCATCGGGTCGTAGCGGTCGACCGAGATGCTGTTGGTGCGGTTGCCGACTTCCGAATAGCTGTAGGCCAGCAGGGCGCCGAATTCGCCGATGTTGGTGTCCCAACGATCGCTGGCGATCACGTTGCCCGAGTAATAGCCCTTCTTCTGCAGCTCGCCGTAGTTGTAGTCGCCCGAGAAGGCGAACAGGCGGCCCTTCTGGTCGAACGGCACGCGGGTGCGCAGGTTGACGGTGCCGCCGATGCCGCCTTCGATCATGTCGGCCGACGGGTTCTTATAGACGTCGACGCCGGCCAGCAGGTCGGCCGAGACGTCTTCGAAGCTCAGGCCGCGGCCGTTCTTGGCCGAGAAGATGTCACGGCCGTTGGTTTCCGAACGCACCCACGACAGGCCGCGAATGGCCACGCCGCCGCCTTCCGCGGCCATCCGGGCCGGGTCGCGCGCTTCGTTGGTGCGCTGCAGGGTGATGCCCGAGATGCGCTGCAGAGCTTCCGAGACCGAACGGTCCGGCAGGGCGCCGATGTCGACGGCGGTGATCGAGTCGACGATCACTTCGGCGTTCTGCTTGATCTTCTGGGCCGACTGGATCTGGGCCCGCTGACCGGTGACCACGATCTCTTCGACCTGGGTGTCTTCCGTGGTCGTTCCGGCGGTCTGCGCCAGCGCTGTCAACGGAGCCACGGCGCACAGCGCCAGGACCGAAGCGCCGAACATGAAACGATGTGAGTTATTGAGGCGTCGCATGCCCGTTTCCTTCCCCAGTAGGTGAATCCGCCCCGGCGTTCTCATCGGCGCCGGTGACGTGCGGAACAACCCGCCCCGCACAATCTGATTGGTAGCTATAGTCATATAATTGTGGTCATCAAGCCAAAATTGATAGCGCTATCATTTCCGCTATAGGCGCCGCTTTTGGGCCACAGGCGCAAACGCTACAAACCTAAACCCCTAGGCGAAACAATGGTCTGACCACACTCGCAGGAGGCTGGACCACCCTGCCGTTTGCGCCGATCATTATTATATTATAAATGCCTTGCGACCCGGCGTGAAAGACTCCCGCCAGGCGCGCGTTTAGGGACGAACATGACGCAGGCTGACGACTCCGGACGGCTTCACCATAGAAGCGCACGAAACGGGGGAGCCTGCTGATGGTCGCGTCCGATCCGTCCATCACCATCTTCGGCGACTGGGGCACCTCGCGCCTGCGCCTCTATCTGCGCCAGGGCAAGAGCGTGCTGGATCGCCGCGACGGCCCCGGCATTGGCTCGCTGACCGCCTCGCCCGAACAGACCTTCCTCGACCTCGTCGGCGACTGGCGTGAGGCCGGTCCCGAGACGATCCTGCTGTGCGGCATGGTCGGCTCGCGCAACGGCTGGGTCGAAGCGCCCTACGCCCCCTGCCCCGCCAACGCCGCGGCGATCACCGAGCGGCTGGTCAGGGTGGAGGCCCAGGGCCTGACCGTCTCGATCGTGCCGGGCCTGTCGTGCATCAACCCGCTGGGCGGCCCCGACGTGATGCGCGGCGAGGAGACCCAGATCCTCGGCGCCCTGGCGCTGAACCCTGAACTGAAGACCGGCCGCCACCTGCTGGCCATGCCCGGCACCCACACCAAGTGGGTAGTGGTCGAGGACGGGGCGATCACCTCGTTCCTCACCGCCCCGGTCGGCGAGGTCTTCGCCATCCTGCGCGAGCACTCGATCCTGGCCAAGGCCGCCGCCGGCGACGCGCCCGCGACGCCGGAAGGCTTCGACCTGGGCCTCTCGCGGATCACCGACAAGGGCGCGGCCCTGCTGCCCCACCTGCTGTTCGAGACCCGCAGTCGCCAGCTGATCGACGGCCTGCCCAAGGCTGATGCGATGGGCTTCCTGTCGGGCCTGCTGATCGGCGCCGACGCGGCCGGCGCGGCCGGCTGGTTCGGCAAGCTGGGCAAGGTCGCCCTGATCGGCGCCCCGGCGCTGAACGTCCTCTACGCCAAGGCCATCGCCGCCGCCGGCGGCGACAGCTTCGAGATCGACGGCGACGCCGCCGTTCTCGCCGGCCTATCCTCCCTGTCCACCTCTTTGACGCGTGATGCCCATGTCCTTGCCTGACGCCCCGCCCATCGTCGCCATCCTGCGCGGGGTGAAGCCCGATGAAATCGTCGAGATCGCCGGCGCGCTGGTCGACGCCGGCATCGGCTACATCGAGATCCCGCTGAACTCGCCCGAGCCGCTGGTCAGCATCGGCAAGCTGTGCGAGGCCTTCGGCGACAAGGCCCTGTGCGGCGCCGGCACCGTCCTGACCCCGCAGGCGGTCGACGACGTGGCCGCGGTCGGCGGCAAGCTGATCGTCACCCCCAACATCGACCCCGAGGTCATCTCGCGCGCCGTCGAGCTGGGCCTGACCGTCATGCCCGGCTTCTCCACCCCGACCGAGGCGTTCGTCGCCGTGAAGGCCGGCGCGAAGGCGCTGAAGCTCTATCCGGCCGGCTCGTTCGGCCCGGGCCACCTGAAGGCCGTGCGCGACGTCCTGCCCAAGGACATCGAGATCTATGCGGTCGGCGGCGTCGGCGCGGCCAACCTCAAGCCCTGGCTCGACATCGGCGTGGCCGGCATCGGCGTCGGCGGCGAACTCTACCGTCCGGGCTACACGGCGGCAGAGGTCGGCGAGCGCGCCCGCGCCCTGGTCGCGGCCTGGACTGCGCAGACCGGCGGCTGAGCCGTCTAACGATCATAACGAAGAGCAGCCCTAAAGGGGGGAAGCCCACGTGAATCTAGCAACCATCGACCTCGCGATCCTCGCGATCTACGCCGTGGCCATCTTCGGCCTGGCGCAGTGGGTTTCCCGCGACAAGGGCGGGCAGAAGAAGAACTCGACCGACTACTTCCTCGCGTCGAAGGCTCTGCCCTGGTGGGCGATCGGCGCCTCGCTGATCGCCGCCAACATCTCGGCCGAGCAGATCATCGGCATGAGCGGCTCGGGCTACGCCATCGGCCTGGCCATCGCCTCCTATGAGTGGATGGCGGCCCTGACCCTGCTGATCGTCGGCAAGTTCTTCCTGCCGGTGTTCCTGAAGAACGGCATCGTCACGATGCCGCAGTTCCTGGAGCAGCGGTACGGCCCCAGCGTGCGGACCATCATGGCCGTGTTCTGGCTGGGCCTGTACGTGTTCGTGAACCTGACCTCGATCCTGTGGCTGGGTTCGATCGCCGTGCACACCGTGACCGGCATGGACCAGATGATGGCCCTGGCCGCGATCGGCGTCTTCGCCCTGGCCTACCAGCTGTGGGGCGGCCTCAAGGCCGTGGCCCTGACCGACATCGTCCAGGTGGCCCTGCTGGTCATGGGCGGCCTGATCATCGCCTGGCTGTCGCTCGACAAGATCGGCGGCGCGGGCGGCGTCATCGGCGGCTTCCACCACCTGACCACCCAGTTCCCCGAACACTTCGACATGATCCTCGACAAGGCCAGCCCGCACTACAAGGACCTGCCGGGTCTCTCGGTGCTGTTCGGCGGCCTGTGGATCATGAACATCAGCTACTGGGGCTTCAACCAGTACATCATCCAGCGCGCCCTCGGCGCCAAGGACCTGCCGGAAGCCCAGAAGGGCATCGCCCTGGCCGCCTATCTGAAGCTGCTGATGCCGGTCATCGTGGTGCTGCCGGGCATCGCCGCCCTGGTGCTGGTGCCGGGTTCGATCAAGCCCGACCAAGCCTATCCGGAGATGATGAAGCTGCTGCCGCCCGGCCTGCTGGGCCTGGTGTTCGCCGCCCTGGTGGCCGCGATCGTCGCGTCGCTGGCCGCCAAGATCAACTCGATCGCCACCATCTTCACCCTCGACCTCTACGCCAAGGCCAAGCCGCAATCGTCCGAGCAGCACCTGGTGCTGGTCGGCCGTGTGACCGCCGTCGTCGCCGTGATCATCGGCATCCTGACCGCCAAGCCGCTGCTGGGCGGCGCCGAGCAGGCCTTCCAGTTCATCCAGGACTTCACCGGCTTCTTCACGCCGGGGATCGTGGTGATCTTCATGCTGGGCCTGTTCTGGAAGCGCGCGACCACGGCCTCGGCCCTGGTGGCCGCGATCGGCGGCGCGGGCCTGTCGGGCCTGTTCTTCTTCCTCAACAAGCTGGGCATGTTCGGCATGCCGTTCATGAACCGCGTGGGCCTGGTGTTCCTGCTGACCCTGGCCGCGGCCGTGATCGTCTCGCTGGTCGCCCCGCAGAAAAAGGAAGTGAACGTCGTCAGCCTCGAAGGCGTCACCTACAAGACCACCACCGGCTTCAACATCGCCGGCGTGGGCGTGATCCTGATCCTCATCGCCCTGTACGCCACGTGGTGGTGATCGCTAACCAGCAGCCGGCCGCGATCATCGCGGCCGGCGACGTGCTCGGCGAGGGGCCGGTGTGGGACATCCACGCCGGCCGCCTGCTGTGGACCGACATCCAGAGCCGCCGCCTGCGCGCCTTCGATCCCGCCAGCGGCGCGGTCGAGACCTTCGCCGCCCCCGAGCGCATCGGCTCGATCGCCCTGCTTCCGGGTGAAGCGGGCCGCGTCGTCGCCGCCTTCGAGACTGGCCTTGGCCTGTTCGACCTCGCCTCGGGCCAGGTCGACTGGCTGCACCGCGTGGAGGCGCAGGCCAACGGCCGCCGCTTCAACGACGGCCGCGTCGATCGCTCGGGCCGCTTCTGGGCCGGGACCATGGTCGAGGACGAGGCCATCCGGCATCTTGCCGAAGCCAGCGTCTGGCGGCTGGACCACGCTGGCGACTTCACCGCCCACTTCGGCGGCGTGCAGATCGCCAACGGCCTGGCCTTCAGCCCCGACGGCAAGACCGCCTATTTTTCCGACAGCCCGCTGCAGACCATCTTCGCCTTCGACCTCGACGAGGACGGGACGTTGAGCAACCGCCGGGTCTTCGCCGAGGTGACCGAGGGCTATCCCGACGGCGCCACGGTCGATTCCGAAGGCTGCCTGTGGAGCGCCCGCTGGGCCGCCGGAACCGTTGTGCGCCATGCGCCCGACGGCCGCGTGCTGGACACCCTGCGCGTGCCCGCCAGCCAGCCCACCTGCGTGGCGTTCGGCGGCGAGGACCTTCGCACGCTGTACGTCACCTCGGCGCGCGACGAGCTCTCGGATGACGAATTGGTCAGACAACCGCACGCTGGCGATGTATTCGCGTATGACGTGACCGTTCCGGGCCTGCCCGAACCACGTTACACAGGGGTGATTCCCTCCGCGTCCGACGTATAGAAAAGAAGACTTTGGCGATGCGAACCCAGCCTGGACTGAGCCTCACCTACGGCCTCGTGGAATCGCTTGGTCAGGCCATCGTCACGGGCGAATACGCCGAGATCGGTTTTCCGACCGAAGGCGAGCTGTCCAAGAAGTTCGGGGCCAGCCGCACGGTGACCCGCGAGGCGGTGAAGATGCTCACCGCCAAGGGCCTTCTCAGCGCCCGCCCCCGCCACGGCACGGTGGTCGAGCCGGAAGCCAACTGGAACCTGCTCGATCCCGACGTGCTGCGCTGGCTGCTGGAGCGCAAGTTCAGCCTGCGCCTGCTGTCGGACTTCACCGAGATGCGTCTCGGCATCGAGCCGGTCGCCGCGGCCCTGGCCGCCCGCAACGCCGACGAGGCGGGCCTGGAGGCCATCCGCAAGGGCCTGGCCCGGATGAAGGCGGCCGCCGAGGGCGAGGACGATCCGCTGACCGCGGACATCGCCTTCCACATCGCCATCCTCAGCGCGACCAAGAACCCGTTCTACAGCGAGCTGCACGAGCTGGTGAACACGGCGCTGCGGATCTCGATCCGCTTCACCAACCGCATCAAGGGTCGCACGGCCTCGATCCCCTCGCACGAGGACGTGGCCAACGCCATCATCGCCCGCGACGCCGTGGCCGCCCAGAGCGCCATGCAGGCGATCATCGTCGATGTGCTGGAGCTGATCCGCGCGGCCTCGGCGACCGAGGCGCAAGGCGCGCGCAAGGAAGCCTGACCCCCTCCGCCTCCCCGCTGGACGCGCCTTACCCCGATTTAATTCGGCGAACCCGGTTTCTCGTCTAGAAGACCCAGCTGGGACTTCGACGAAAAAGGGGCAGGTCGTGGGTTACGGGTTCAAGGGGTCTTTCGGGCGCACGACGGCGCTGGCCCTGGTTCTGACGGTTTCGGCTGTCGGCCTTTCCGCCTGCGGCAAGGAAAAGAAGGCCGAGGCCAAGGGCAAGAAGCCCGTCGCCGCCCAGACGGTCAGCGTCGCGCCGGTGGCCGTGCTGCCCCTGCCCCGCGTGGTCAACGCCTCCGGCACGATCTCGGCCTGGGAAGAGGTGCCGGTCGGCGCCGAGACCGGCGGCCTGACCGCCGTCGCCGTCAACGCCGAGGAAGGCCAGTTCGTCAGCCAGGGCCAGGTGCTGGTCGCGCTCAACGACACCCTGCTGCGCGCCCAGCTGCGCCAGCAGGAAGCCGCGGTCACCAGCGCCCGCGCCACCCTGGCCGAGGCCGAGGCCTCTCTGCGCCGCTCGCGCGAGCTGCAGGCCAAGGGCTTCCTGTCGGCCTCCTCGCTCGACACCGCCACGGCCAAGCAGGCCACCGCCGCCGCCCAGCTGGCCTCGGCCCAGGCCGCCCAGGGCGAGACCGCCGCCCGCCTGGCCCAGGCCTCGATCCGCGCGCCCGTCTCGGGCCTGATCGTCCGCCGCAGCGTCACCAAGGGCCAGATCGTCAGCGCCGGCAGCGAGCTCTTCCGCATCGTCCGCGACGGCCGCATGGAGCTGGACGCCGAAATCCCAGAGACCGACCTCGGCGTGGTCAAGGCCGGCATGCCCGCCCGCATCGCCTCCGAGCAGGTCGGCCAAGCCGACGGCCGCGTGCGCCTGGTCACCTCCGAGGTCGACGCCCAGACCCGCCTGGGCGTGGCCCGTATCGCCCTGTCGTCGATGGGCGCCTTCCGCCCGGGGATGTTCGCCCGCGCCCAGATCCAGGCCGGCGACCAGGCCTCGCCCGTCGTGCCCAGCGCCTCGATCCTCTACCGCCAGAACCAGGCGGGGGTGTTCCTGATCGACGCCCAGCACAAGGCCCAGTTCCGCAAGGTCGCGGTCCTGGCCCGCACGGGCGAGGTCACGGCCGTCGACGGCGTGCAGGCCGGCGAGCGGGTGATCGTGCAGGGCGCCGGCTTCCTGGGCGACGGCGACGCGGTGCGGGTGTCGGGCGTGCTGCCCGCCCCGACCCTGCCCGCCCAGTCAGCCGCCAAGCGCTAGGGCCCGGCCGATGAACGCCAACAACATCTCGCGCTGGGCGATCAAGAACCCGATCCCCGTCCTGATGCTCTTCGTGATGCTGACGATTACCGGGATCTCCGGCTTCGCCAGCATGCGGATCAACAACAACCCCGACGTCGACCTGCCGCTGGTGGTGATCTCGGCCTCGCGCCCGGGCGCCGCCCCCAGCGAGCTGGAGACCCAGGTCACCCGCTTGATCGAGGACTCGGTCGCGGGCCTGGGCCAGGTGCGCCACATCACCTCGACCGTGGGCGACGGCTACTCATCGACCATGATCGAGTTCGAGCTGGGGGTCGACCACGAGCGCGTCACCAACGACGTGCGCAACGCCATGTCCAACCTGCAGTCCGCCCTGCCGCAGGACATGCAGATCCCCAACGTCACCCGCATCGACATCTCGGGCGACCCGCTGATCACCTATGTGGTCAAGGGCCCGAACATGACGCCCGAGCAGCGCAGCTGGTTCGTCGACAACGAGGTCGCCCGCACCCTGCTGGCCATCAAGGGCATCGGCGAGGTCAACCGTCTGGGCGGCGTCAGCCGCGAGATCCAGGTCGCCCTGGATCCGGACCGCCTGGCCGCGCGCGGCGTCACCGCCGCCGCCGTCAGCCAGGCCCTGGCCAGCACCAACGCCGACCTGCCCGGCGGCCGGGTGACCGTCTCGGGCTCCGAGCGCGCCATCCGCACCCTGGGCGCGGCCGGTTCGGTCGACCAGCTTCGCGAGACCCGCATCCCGCTGTCGTCGGGCGGCACCGTGCGCCTGGGCGATCTGGGCGAGGTCACCGACCGCTGGGCCGAGCCGCGCAACCGCGCCCGCGCCGACAACCAGGAAGTCGTGACCTTCAACATGGTCCGCTCGCGCGGCGCCAGCGAGGTCAAGGTCGCCGAGAAGGTCCGCAAGGCCATCGAGAAGCTCGACAAGGAGCATCCCGAGCTGACGATCACCGAGCTGACCTCGAACGTGAAATACATCGAGGAAAGCTACTGGGCCTCGATGGAGGCCCTGATCCTGGGCGCCGTCCTGGCGGTCATCGTCGTGTTCATCTTCCTGCGCGACTGGCGGGCCACCTTCCTGGCGGCCGTGGCCATTCCGCTGTCGCTGCTGCCGACCTTCGCGGTCATGGCGCCGCTGGGCCAGTCGCTGAACGGCGTCACCCTGCTGGCCCTGTCGCTGACCGTGGGCATCCTGGTCGACGACGCCATCGTCGAGATCGAGAACATCGTCCGCCACATGCGGGGCGGCAAGTCGCCCTACAACGCGGCGATGGAGGCGGCCGACGAGATCGGCCTGGCCGTGGTGGCCACCACCTTCACCATCGTGGCGGTGTTCGCCCCGACCGGCTTCATGCCCGGGATCATCGGCCAGTTCTTCAAGGCCTTCGCCCTGGCCGCCTGCGTCTCGGTGCTGTTCTCGCTGCTGGTCGCCCGCATGCTGACGCCGCTGATGGGCGCCTACATGCTCAAGCCGCACCACAAGCCCGACACCGACCCGTTCTGGATGCCGGGCTACCTGCGGGCCCTGAACTGGTCGCTGCGCAACAAGTGGAAGGTGCTGATCATCGGCTTCGTCAGCTTCGTGGCGTCGCTGGCCCTGATCCCGCTGCTGCCGTTCGAGTTCCAGCCGGCGGCCGACCGCGGCCGCGCGCCGTTCTCGATCGAGTTGCCGCCCGGCTCCACCCTCGACGAGACCGACGCCATTGCCCAGCGCGTCGCCCGCGAGCTGAAGGCCCGTCCGGAAGTGAAGAGCGTCTACGCCTCGGTCGGCAACGACGGGGTCAACAAGGCGCGCGTCACCGCCGACCTGGTGCCCAAGGGCGAGCGGATGAACCAGCAGCTGTTCACGCGCCAGATGGTCGATCAGTTCAAGGCCATCCCCGGCGCCCGCATCGGCGCGGGCAGCAACAGCGGCGGCGGCCCCGGCGACGGCGGCAGCTACACCCTGCGCCTGGTCGGCGACGATGGTCCCGAGCTGGAAGCCGCCGCCCGCAAGGTCGAGGCCGAGATGCGCTCGGTCCCGGGCCTGGCCAACGTCGTCAACACCGCCTCGATCGCCCGTCCGGAGATCATCGTCACCCCGCGTCCCGACCAGGCCGCCCGCATGGGCGTCTCGGCCGGCGCGATCTCGCAGGCCGTGCGGGTGGCGACCATCGGCGACGTCGACCAGTCGCTGCCCAAGTACAATCTGGGCGACCGCCAGGTGCCGATCCGCCTGCGCCTGACGCAGAACGCGCTCGAGGACCTGTCGGTGCTGGAGACCCTGAAGGTGCCCTCGTCCAGCGGAGCCTCGGTGCCGCTGAACGCGGTGGCCGACATCCGCTTCGGCGCCGGTCCCTCGCAGATCAACCGCCAGGACCGCTCGCGCGTGGCCGAGATCACCGCCGAACTCGACGGCATCGTGGTCGGCGACGCCTCCAAGCGGGTGCACGCCCTGCCCTCGGTCAAGTCGCTGCCCACCGGCGTCAAGGAAGTGGCCGCCGGCGACGCCGAGTTCATCGCCGAGATGATCTCCGGCTTCGTCATGGCCCTCGTGACCGGCCTGCTGCTGATGTACGTCGTGCTGGTGCTGCTGTTCCGCAGCTTCGCCCACCCGGTGACCATCATGGCCGCCCTGCCCCTGGCCATCGGCGGCGCCTTCGCCCTGCTGAAGCTGGTCAACAGCAGCTTCTCGATGTCGAGCCTGATCGGCATCCTGATGCTGATGGGCATCGCCGCCAAGAACTCGATCCTGCTGGTCGAGTACGCGATCATGGCGATGAAGGACGGCAAGATGACCCGCCGCGAGGCCCTGATCGACGCGGCCCACAAGCGGGCCCGGCCGATCCTGATGACCACCGTGGCCATGGGCGCGGGCATGGTGCCGGTGGCCATCGGCTTCGGCGCCGACGTCGAGTTCCGGGCTCCGATGGCGATCACCGTCATCGGCGGCCTGATCACCTCGACCTTCCTGTCGCTGCTCTACATCCCGGTGGTGTTCGTGTTCATGGACCAGGTGAAGAACTGGTCGACCAAGCAGATGGGGCGGTTCTTCCACCACTCGCACCACGCGCCGCCGCCCACCGGCGAGACGGCGCCCGCCGGTCACGGCCCGCAAGGACCGCTGGTCGACTGAGCCGGCCGAAGACGATCGAAGGGGCGGACTTCCGGGTCCGCCCCTTTTTCGTGCGCGCGATCCTAGGCCAGCCGCCGCAGGGCCGAGGCCAGGACCGCCCGCTTGCCCGGCGCGCCAAGCGACAGACGCGCGCCATCCATAGCTGTTCCTGGGGTTACGATCCCGGGCGCGGCGAACAGGGCGGCGGGCGCCAGCGACAGGCCCTCGGGCGCCGTGACCCCCACCCGATCCAGCCAGACATGCAGGCAGCCGGCCGGACCGATCGCCCGCGGCAGGATCTCGGCGGCCAGGGCGCGGCGGGCCAGGGCCTCGCTTCGCACGCCGGCAAGGATCGCCTGGACCGCCCCCTCGCGGATCCAGGCCGTGGCCACGGCCGCCATCAGCGGCGCGGGCATCTGGCACAGGGCGTGGCCGGCGGCGGCCAGGCGTTCGGCGGCCGCCGTGTCGGGCGCGGCGACATAGGCGATGCGCAGGCCCGGCGTCAGGGCCTTGGCCAGGGTCGCCACGTGCCACGTCCGCTCGGGCGCCAGGCGGGCCAGAGCCGCCGGCGCGGGTTCGGGCAGCCGGCCATAGGCGTCGTCCTCGACGATGCGGACGCCGGCCCGGGCGCAGACCTCGAGGATCGCCGCCCGCCGCGCGGGGCTCATCGTCGCCGTGGTCGGGTTCTGCCAGGTGGGGGTGACCACGACGAGGCGCGCGCCGCTCGTGGCCAGACGCTCGGCCAGGGCTTCGGGAATGATCCCCTCCCCGTCCATCGGGCAGGCGACGGCGCGCACGCCGCGCGCGGCCAGGGCCGCCAGCAGGCCGGGATAGGTCAGGGCCTCGACCACCACCGCCTCGCCCGCAACCGTCTCGACCGCCAGGATCGCCGACAGCGCCGCCTGCGCCCCGGCGCAGACGACCACCCGCTCCGGATCGACGCTTCCCAGCCCCGGCGCCAGCCAGGCCGCGCCCGCCGCCCGCTGGGCCAGCGAGCCGGGGCCGGCGTGATAGGCCATCAGGGTCGATGGATCGGTGCGAGCCAGCACCGCCGCCGTCGTCTCGCGCAGCAGGGCCGCCAGCGAAAGGCCCTCCGGCTGCGGCGGCAGGTTCATCGAGAGATCGACGCGCCCGGCCTCCTCCTCGCCCGCCCGCCGGCGCACGAAGGTGCCGCGCCCGGCCGTGCCCTCCACCAGCCCCTGCTCGCGGGCCAGGGCATAGGCCCGGGTGACGGTGGTGAAGTCGACGCCCATCAGGCCCGCCACCGTCCGCTGCGGCGGCAGCTGCTCGCCGGCCGACAGCTCGCCGTCGGCGATCGCGCCGCGCAGGGCCTCGAACAGCCGCCGATAGATCGGCCCCTCGCCCGCGGCCACGCGCCGCAGCCACGCCGCACCCGGCGGCAGCGTCGCCTCTCTTGCGTCGCCCATCATTGATCCATACATTTAATGCACAATGTATGGATCAGTTTTCGGATTGTAGGTAGGGGTCATGACGCCCGCTGACGAGTTTTTCGATCCGCCGCCGCCGGTGATCAGCGGCCTGCGCCAGCGCTGCCCGCGCTGCGGAGAGGGCAAGCTGTTCAAGGGTTTCCTGGCCCTGGCCCCGTCCTGCGACCGCTGCGGCCTGGACTACGGTTTCGCCGAGCCGGCCGACGGCCCGGCCTTCTTCGTGATGAGCGGCGTCGGCATCCTGGTGACCTTCGTCTTCGCCTGGGTCGAGGTCGCCTACCACCCGCCGGTCTGGGTGCACTTCGTGACTACCTTCCCCGCCCTGATCATCGGCTGCCTGGCCACCCTGCGCCCGGTGAAGGCCTGGCTGGTGGCCGCCCAGTTCGTCAACAAGGCCGAGGAAGGCAAGTTCGAGAGCGTGGGCCGCCACGACCACGATCCCAGAAGGCTCTGAAGCAGGCTCTGAACGAAGCCGGCCACGGCGGCGTTTGACTGAAAAGCGCCTGGAGCCCGCCGTGGAAAAATTCTTCGCCAAGTTCGCCAACGCCACCGCCCAGGCAGCAGGCCGCCCCGTCACCTTCCTGGCCTGCCTGGGCCTGGTGATCCTGTGGGCGGTGTCCGGGCCGGTGTTCAAGTTCTCAGAGACCTGGCAGCTGGTGATCAACACCGGCACCACGATCATCACCTTCCTGATGGTGTTCCTGATCCAGAACACCCAGAACCGCGACAGCGAGGCCGTCCAGGCCAAGCTCGACGAGCTGATCCTGACCTCGACCGCCGACAACGACTTCGTCGGCATCGAGAAGCTGTCGGAAAAGGAGCTCGACGCCTACCACGCCCAGTGCAAGGCAGCGGCCGAACGGGCGCACGACCGGCTCGAGAAGGTCACGGCGCTGCGCGAGAAGAAGGGTAAGACAACGCCCGCGAAGAAGCCCGCCGCCAAGACCGCGCCCCGCAAGCGGGCGGCCGCGAAGGGATAGAATTTTGCCCCCTCTCCCATAGGGAGAGGGAGGGGCCCGCCGCGAAGCGGTGGGAGGGTGAGGGGTTTCACCGCTTGCCGGCAAATCCACGCCTCACCGAAGCCGTACCTTGTCCGGAGAGAATGTAACCTCTCACCCTCCCACGCCTGCGGCGCGGGCCCCTCCCTCTCTCAAAGAGAGAGGGTTGAAGCGTCGCCCCCTACTTCTTCTCGAGCAGCAGCGTGCCCTGCTTCTTGACCTGCCCCGTGATCTTGCCGGCGATCATGCCCAGGAAGCCCGGCAGCACGATCTCGACCAGCACCACATTGGCCGCGACGTTGAGCTTGCCGGTGATGGTCTGCCCCATGATCAGGGCCGAGAAATCCATCACGTCGTCGCGCCAGGCCTTGGTGACGTTGGCCAGGCCGCCGGGGATCTGGGCGCCCAGCTGCTCGAAGCCGCTCTCGATCCGCCGCTTGGCCTCGGCCACGCCGAGTTCGTGGGGGATGTTGATGGTGACCGGCTTCGACATGGGAACTCCAAAAGACGTATTTCGCCCCAGACATAGGGACGACATGGCAGTTCGGCTATACGTCCAGTTCTGACGCATCCAAGGCGCAGGTTCGGCAGCGTCCACGGAGGAAGCCATGACCGACATCGCCATGACCCAGTACTTCGACGCTCCCGTCCGCACCGCCCGCCGCGTGCGCGCCGGCCGCCCGGGACGTCCCACCGGGGTCTTGGGTTCGATCTCCTACGCCGGCGTGCTGCTGGTCTGGGCCGGCCTGTTCGTGATCCGCCCGCGCCTTGCCCTGCAGGTCATGGCTCAGCGCCGCGCCGACTCGCCCCTGCCCCGTTTCAATAAACGCTGATCCCCCTCGTAAAAGCGCTCGAACGGCGCCAAGCCAGGGACATGAGCCGTCTCGTCGCCGTGCGCCCCGTCAGCCATCCGCTCGCCGCCCCGTTCCGCATCTCGCGCGGGGTCAAGACCGCCGCCGAGGTCGTGGTGGTCGAGATCGCCGAGGGCGGCCACATCGGCCGGGGCGAGAGCGTGCCCTACGCCCGCTATGGCGAGACGGTCGCCGGCGTCGAGGCGCAACTGGCCCCCGCCGCCCGCCTGATCGCCATGGGCGCGGGCCTCTCCGAGGCCCTGGCCCTGCTGCCGGCCGGCGCCGCGCGCAACGCCCTGGACTGCGCGATCTGGGACCTGCGGGCCAAGACCTCAGGTGTCTCCGTCGCCGCCCGCACCGGTCTCGCCGTCCCGCCGGCGCTGATCACCGCCGTCACCGTCAGCCTCGATACGCCCGAAGCCATGGCCGCCGCCGCGGCCAAGGTCGCCGACGCGCCGCTGATCAAGATCAAGCTCTCCTCGGAAGACCCCGCCACCCGCTTGGCCGCCGTGGCCGACGCCGCCCCCGACGCCGCCCTGATCGTCGATCCCAACGAGGGCTGGACCTTCGAGATCCTGCGCGGCCTGGAAGACCAGCTGTCGCGCCTCAACATCGCCTTGGTCGAACAGCCCCTGCCGGCCGGTGAAGACGCCGCGCTGGAAGGCTACGCCCCGCCCTTCCCGATCTGCGCCGACGAGTCGGTGCACACCGCCGCCGACCTGCCGGCCCTGCGCGCCCGCTACCAGGCCGTGAACCTCAAGCTCGACAAGTCCGGCGGCCTGACCGAGGCGCTGGCGATGCTGCGCGCGGCCAAGGACCTGGGCTTCACCCTGATGACCGGCTGCATGGTCGCCTCGTCGCTGGCCATCGCCCCAGCCCTGCACCTGGCCGCCGAATGCGCCTTCGCCGATCTCGACGGGCCGTGGTGGCTGAAGGAAGACCATCCAGGCGGCCTGCGCGTCGAGGCTGGGAGGATCGTGTCGCCGGCCGCCGGGTTCTGGGGGGATGGGGTGGACGCCGACGGACTTTGGATTTGAGACGATAAACTCGTTCAGCTCTCTTCTCTCCCGTCATTCCCGCCCTTGTGGCGGGAACCCCTGGTTCCGATCGCACGTGAAGCGCCAGCGGCGTGCTGAGCACGCCGCCCCTACTGCCCTTGCGGCTGACAGAGGGGTTCCCGCCACAAGGGCGGGAATGACGGGAGTCTAGGATGGTCGGGAATCGCCCCCTTGACCCACTCCACATAACACCGTGCTCTGGCGGGCATGACCGACGCCCTCGCCGCCGCGCCGCCTCCGCCCCGTCCCAGGAACCCGCTGCAGGTCTGGTTCGGGATCTCGCTGTGGAAGCGGATTCTGGCCGCCCTCGTGGTCGGGGCCGTGGTCGGCTATTTCTGGGGCGAAGGCGCCACCAGCCTCAAATGGATGGGCGAGATCTTCGTGCGGCTGATCCGCATGATGGTGGCCCCGCTGGTGTTCGTGATCATCGCCTCGGGCGTGGCCCAGCTGGGCGACGCCAAGCGGCTGGGCGGCATCGGCGTCAAGACCATCGCCATGTACGTGCTGACCACCCTGATCGCGGTGACCATCGGCCTGATCATCGCCAGCCTGCTGGGACCCGGCGTCGGCGCCGACCTGCACAACGCCGCCCCCCAGGCGGTGGCCACGCCCAAGTCGCCGGCCGAGCTGTTCATCGGCATCGTGCCGCTCAATCCCATCAAGGCCCTGGCCGAAGGCGAGACCCTGGCGATCATCTTCTTCGCCGTGCTGGTCGGGGCCGGAGTGATCGTCGCGGGAGAGGACGGCGCACCGGTCGCCAGGCTGCTGGCCAGCGCCAGCGAGGTGATGCTGCGGATCGTCGGCTTCGTGATGGAGGCCGCGCCGTTCGGGGTGTTCGCCCTGATCGCCGTGGTCATGGGCACGAACGGACCCGAGACCTTCCTGCACGTCGCCAAGCTGGGGGTCTGCGTGATCATCGGGGCGGCGATCCAGACCTTCGTCACCCACGCCGCCGTGGTGCGGCTGGGGGCCTGGCTGCCGCTCGTCCCGTTCTATCGCGGCTGCATGGACGCCATCCTGGTCGGCTTCTCCACCTCGTCCAGCTCGGCGACCCTGCCGGTGGCGATCCGGGTGGCCGAGGACAATCTGGGTATCAAGCCGTCGATCTCGTCGACCGTCCTGCCGCTGGGCGCGACCATCGGCATGGACGGCACGGCCATGTACGTGGCCATGCTGACCCTGTTCGCCGCCCAGGCCTTCGGCGTGCCTCTGACCCTGACCGACTACGCCCTGGTGGCCGTCACCACCACCATCGTCGCCATGGGCGTGGCGCCGGTGCCGTCGGGCTCGCTGTTCGTGCTGGCGGCGGTGCTCGCCACGATCGGCGTCGGGCCGACCCAGACGGCGATCATCGTCGGCTTCATCCTGCCCTTCGACCGCATCCTCGACATGATCCGCACCGTGCCGAACGTGACCTGCGACCTCTCGATCGCCACCGCCGTGGCCCGGTGGGAGAAGGAGATCGATGTGGAGGAGTATCTGTCGAAGAAGGATGTGTGATCCTTCTCCCCTTGCGGGAGAAGGTGTCAGCGAAGCTGACGGATGAGGGGTCGCACCCACGAAAAACGCCGCGACGGCTGATCGGCTGTCGCGGCGTCTGAGTTTTGAGAGACCCCTCACCCGGCCCTTCGGGCCACCCTCTCCCGCAAGGGGAGAGGGATCAGGATCTACCGATCCGCTTGATTTCCCAGTCCAGCTGGACGCCGGTCTTTGCCAGCACGTCGGCGCGGACGGTGTCGCCCAGGCCTTCGAGGTCGGCCGCGGTGGCCTCGCCGGTGTTGATCAGGAAGTTGCTGTGCAGGGGGCTGAACATAGCTCCGCCGAACAGCTTGCCGCGCCAGCCGGCCTCGTCGACCAGCTTCCACGACGAGTGGCCCGGCGGATTCTTGAAGGTCGAGCCGCCGGTCTTTTCGCGGATCGGCTGGGTGGTCTCGCGACGGCTGGTGATTTCGGCCATCCGCGCCTTGATCGCGGCCGGCTCGTCGGCGGTCCCTTCATAGGTCGCGTCGAGCACGATCACCGTCTCACCGTCCTGCAGGGCGCTGTGGCGGTAGGTGTAGTGCAGGTCCTCGACCGCCAGTTCGCGCACCACGCCGGCGCGGTCCATGACCCGGACAGATTTGACCACGTTGACGGTCTCGGAGCCGTAGCAGCCGGCGTTCATGATCACCGCGCCGCCGATCGTGCCGGGGATGCCGGCGTAGAACTCCAGCCCGGCGATGCCGGCCTCGGCCGCCTTGCGGGCCAGGATGGCGTCAGGCACGGCGCTGCCGGCCCTGATACGGTTGTCGCCCAATGCCTCGACCGTGTTGAAGCCCTTGCCCAGCCGGATGATCACACCCTCGACGCCGCCGTCGCGGACCAGCAGGTTGGAGCCCACGCCGATGGCCATGACCGGCACGGCCGGATCCAGGGCCTTCAGGAAGTCGAACAGGTCCTGCTCGTCGGCCGGCAGGAACACCACGTCGGCCGGACCGCCGACGCGGAACCAGGTGAACGGGGCCAGGGCCTCGTCGATCAGCAGCTTGCCGCGCACGGCGGGGAGATTGGTCTTCCAGGTCATCGCTTCGTCTCCCCTTCTCCCCTTGCGGGAGAAGGTGTCGTCCGGAGGACGACGGATGAGGGGTTTCTCGGCCTCGCCGCGCGACCCCTCATCCGACCGCTACGCGGCCACCTTCTCCCGCAAGGGGAGAAGGAAGGGATCGAGCGAAAACTACTTCGCCAGCGCTTCCAGCTGGCCCGGCAGGGCGTAGGCCCAGGACGTGATGTCCCCGGCCCCCAGCAGCACGACGAGGTCGCCGCTGGTCGCTTCCGCCGCGATCAAGGCCGGCAGGGCCGCCGGGTTTTCCAGCGGCAGGGCGCGGCGGTGGCCGAACTTCTTGAGGCCTTCGACCAGGTGGTCGCGGTCGACACCTTCGATCGGCTGTTCGCCGGCCGTGTAGACGTCGGCGACGACCACGGTGTCGGCGTCGTTGAAGCAGCTGCTGAACTCGGTCATCAGGTCGCGCAGGCGGGTGTAGCGGTGCGGCTGCACCACGGCGATCACCTTGCCCTGGCTGACCGCGCGGGCGGCCTTCAGCACGGCGGCGATTTCGACCGGGTGGTGGCCGTAGTCGTCGACCACGCGGATGCCGTTGGCGACGCCCGTCGTCGTGAACCGGCGCTTGACCCCGCCGAACCCGGCCAGGCCGGCGCGGATGGCGTCGGGATCGAGACCCAACTCGCGGGCCACGGCGACCGCGGCGGTGGCGTTGAGCACGTTGTGGTGCCCGGCCATCGGCATCCTCAGGCCTTCGTAGCGCACCTGTTCGCCTTCCAGCGGCGAGACGACGATGTCGAACTTGGCGCCTTCCGGACCCATCTCGATGTTGGAGACGCGGACCTCGGCCTGCGGGTTGGTGCCGTAGGTCACCAGGCGGCGGTTCTCGATCCGCGAGGTCAGGGCCTGCACTTCGGGGTGGTCGGTGCAGACGGCCGCGAAGCCGTAGAACGGGATGTTCTGGATGAAGTCCTGGAAGCCCTTCTTCACCGCGTCGAAGTCGCCCCAGTGGTCCAGATGCTCGGCGTCGATGTTGGTGACGATGGCCACCGTCGACTTCAGCTTCAGGAACGAGCCGTCGCTCTCGTCGGCCTCGACGACGATCCAGTCGCCCTCGCCGACCTTGGCGTTGGTGCCGTAGGCGTTGATGATGCCGCCGTTGACGACCGTCGGGTCCAGGCCGCCGGCGTCGAGCAGGGCCGCCACCATCGAGGTGGTCGTGGTCTTGCCGTGCGTGCCGCCCACGGCGACCGAGAACTGCAGGCGCATCAGCTCGGCCAGCATCTCGGCGCGGCGCACCAGCGGCAGGCGCTTGTCGCGGCCGGCGACCATTTCCGGGTTATCGGCCTTCACCGCCGTCGAATAGACGATGGCCGAGGCGCCTTCGACATTGGCCGCGTCGTGGCCCACGAAGATGCGCGCGCCCAGCTTCTCGAGCCGTTCGGTGTTGGCGCTGGCCTTCGCATCGCTGCCCTGCACGGTGTAGCCGATGCGGATCATGATCTCGGCGATGCCGGACATGCCGATGCCGCCGATGCCGATGAAGTGCACGGGGCCGAGTTCGAAGGGGACGGGTCGTCGACGCTGGATCATGGGGTCGGATTAGACGATTTGACGCCCGCCGTGAACGGGGTCGATGACGCAAACCCGTCACGGCCCCTCGCGAAGCGGATCAAATGTGATAGACGCACGCGCATGAGCTCTACGCCCCTGGATAAAATCCGCAATTTCTCGATCGTGGCCCACATCGACCACGGCAAGTCGACCCTGTCCGATCGCCTGATCCAGACCACGGGCGGCCTGACCGCGCGCGAGATGAGCGCCCAGGTTCTCGACAACATGGACATCGAGAAGGAGCGCGGCATCACCATCAAGGCGCAGACCGTGCGCCTGAACTACAAGGCCAATGACGGCGAGACCTATGTCCTGAACCTGATGGACACGCCCGGGCACGTCGACTTCGCCTACGAGGTGTCGCGCAGCCTCGCCGCCTGCGAAGGCTCGATCCTGGTCGTCGACGCCTCGCAGGGCGTGGAAGCCCAGACCCTGGCCAACGTCTACCAGGCCATCGACAACAACCACGAGATCGTTCCGGTCCTCAACAAGGTCGACCTGCCGGCCGCCGACGTCGATCGGGTGAAGGCCCAGATCGAGGACGTCATCGGTCTGGACGCCTCGGACGCCGTCGAGTGCTCGGCCAAGACCGGCATCGGCATCCCCGACGTGCTGGAAGCCATCGTCAAGCGCCTGCCCGCCCCCAAGGGCGACCGCAGCGCGCCGCTGAAGGCCCTGCTGGTCGACGCCTGGTACGACGCCTATCTGGGCGTGGTCGTGCTGGTGCGGATCTTCGACGGCACGCTGAAGGCCGGCCAGCAGGTCCGCATGATGCAGACCGGCGCCACCCACCGCATCGACAAGGTCGGGGTGTTCACGCCCAAGGCCACCGACGTCGCGGAACTGGGCCCGGGCGAGGTCGGCTTCTTCACCGCCTCGATCAAGGAAGTGGCCGACGCCGCCGTCGGCGACACCATCACCGACGAGAAGAAGCAGACGGCCGAGCCGCTGAAGGGCTTCAAGGAAGTCGTGCCGGTGGTGTTCTGCGGCCTGTTCCCGGTCGACGCCGCCGACTTCGAGGACCTGCGCGCCGCCGTCGGCAAGCTGCGCCTCAACGACGCCAGCTTCACCTACGAGATGGAATCGAGCGCGGCGCTCGGCTTCGGCTTCCGCTGCGGGTTCCTCGGCCTGCTGCACCTGGAGATCATCCAGGAGCGCCTCAGCCGCGAGTTCGACCTCGACCTGATCGCGACCGCCCCGTCGGTGGTCTACAAGATCAAGATGCGCAACGGCGAAGAGATCGAGCTGCACAATCCGGCCGACCTGCCGGACGTGATGCAGATCGAAGAGATCGCCGAGCCCTGGATCAAGGCGACGATCTTCACCCCGGACGAGTTCCTGGGCGGCGTCATCAAGCTCTGCCAGGACCGCCGCGGCATGCAGCGCGAGCTGTCCTATGTCGGCAGCCGCGCCATGGTCGTCTACGACCTGCCGCTGAACGAGGTGGTGTTCGACTTCTACGATCGCCTGAAGTCGATCTCGAAGGGCTACGCCAGCTTCGACTATCAGCTCGAGGACTACCGCGCCGGCGACCTCGTGAAGATGTCGATCCTGGTCAACAGCGAGCCGGTCGACGCCCTGTCGATGCTGGTCCACCGCAGCCGCGCCGAAAGCCGCGGCCGCGGCATGTGCGAGAAGATGAAGGACCTGATCCCGCAGCACATGTTCGTCATCCCGATCCAAGCGGCCATCGGCGGCCGGATTATCGCCCGCGAAACCGTCCGCGCCCTGCGCAAGGACGTGACCGCCAAGTGCTACGGCGGCGACGCCAGCCGGAAGCGCAAGCTTCTGGACAAGCAGAAGGAAGGCAAGAAGCGGATGCGCCAGTTCGGCAAGGTCGAGATCCCGCAGGAAGCCTTCATCGCCGCCCTGAAGATGGACGAGGATTGATCGGCGGAGGGCGCCGCCCTCCTCCCGTTTTCCATTCCGAACGCCGCGGCCATTCGTAAGGATGAGCCGCGGTTTTCGTTTCGAGACGGAGAGACCAGAGCGCCGGGCGAGGCAGCAACCATCACGGGCATTTGTGCTAAAATTACTATTTCGCGAGTGGCGGCCGGACCTAGGGTTCGGTCGCGCTCGATTGGAGAAACGGTCGCGCGCTCATCAAGATAGAGAGCCGGAGGAACGACCGTGGCCTTCCCTACCGCCGTCAACAGCCAGATCACCGACGCCGTCACCCAGGCCAATGTCAGCGTGCTGGGCGACGCCCCGGCCGTCGCCATGGGCAACCTCTTCCAGGCCACCGCCCAGGCCCTGGCCAATGCGGCCCACAACGCCACCAACGCCCAGCAGCAGAGCTATGTGACCGCCCAGGCGGCCACCACCCAGGGCGTGGCCACGCTCTACTCGCTGGACACCGCCTCGACCGGCATCGCCACCCAGCGAATCTTCGCCGCCGACGCCAAGACCGGCGACTGAGGAGCGCGAGCATGGCCTACCCCACCGCCATCAACAGCCAGATCACCGACGCGATCACCCAGACCTCGGTCCAGAACCTGGGTTCGGCCACGGCTCTGTCGTTCGGACAGTTCGCCCAGTCCACCGCCCACGCGCTCAGCCTGGCGGCGCACAACGCCACCCTAGGCCAGCAGCACCTGGCCATCCTCAGCCAGGCCGTGATCGCCCAGGGCGTGGCCCTGATCTACGCCGGCCAGAGGCGCCTCGATGTCTAGGCCTCCGTCCAGCAAGGCGCCCGCCAAGACGCCGCCGGCCTCGGACGTCGAACCGGTCACGCCGCAGAGCGACGCCGCCATCGACGCCGCCCTCGCAGCTGCCCAGGCGCAGATAGAGCAGGCCAACGAAGCCACCGAAGCGGCCATGGCCGCCGCCGAGGAGGCCATCGCCAACAGCCTCTCGCCGCCGCCTGCTCTCGAAGCGCCCGCTGCGGACGGCGCCGCGGAGGTCGGGGCCGAGCCGCTGCTGAAGCAGGCCCAGCCGTCGTCCCAGCCTCCTTCGTCGGCGACCTCGACGGTCAACAGCCAGGTCCTCGACGCCGTCGCCGAAGCGGCCCGGACGCCAGAAGCCGCGCCGGTCCTGGCCGCAGCCCTGCTGAAGGTGGCCGGCGCCCAGAGCCTGGGCCTGGCCATGCACAACGCCGTGGCCCGCCAGCAAGCTGACCGCGTCGTGGGCCAGGCCGCCATCGCCGCCGCCTGCGCCAGGATTCTCGAACACGCCGGCCCTGTCCTCGTCACGCCAAAGCCCGAGCCTCAGCCCGAGGGAGCCAGCGCATGAACGCCGAAACGCCTTTCCCGGAAGACGTCGTCGCCTCGCTCAACGACGCCGGCCGACGCCTGATGGATGTCGACACCGGCGGCCTGACGGGCGCCGGCAAGGCCTATGAGATGGTCGCCCAGTCGGCCGCCCTGGCCCTGCAGGACGCCGTGGACAGCCTGCGCAATGTCAGCCTGCTGGCCGACACCGCCGCGGGCGTGGCCCTGTCGCAGCTGCTGGCCACCGGCGACGCGCGCTACGCGACCGTCCTGACCGCCACCCAGCAGATGAAGGCTTCGGCCGCCGACGCCTTCGGCAAGATCTCGGCCGTCGCCGCCAATGCGGTGGAGACCTTCCCGAGGGTCTAGGATCCGCACCCCGGTTTCGGCAACGTGAACCGTGGATCGGTGACGAACCGCTCGTCCGTCAGGGTGTGCAGGAAGGCGACGAGGTAGGCGATCTCGTCGTCGCCAAGCCCCATCGCCGCGCGGTGTCGGCGGATCGCCTGCTCCAGGGTGCGGGCCGAGCCGTCGTGCAGGTAGGGATCGCTGAGGGCGACGTTGCGCAGGGACGGCGTGCGGAAGCGGCCCCTGTCGGCTGCTTTGCCGGAGACATCGGCCAGGCCCTGGTCGCCGCTGAACGGCGCGTCGATGCGGTGGAAGCGGGACCTGTCGGCGTCGGTGAACAGCGGGCCGGCGTGACAGCTGGCGCAGTGGGCCTTGAACAAACGCTCGCCGCGCAGGGCTTCGTCCGAAACGGCGACCGCCTCGCCACGCTTGCGGCGGTCATAGGGGCTGTCGAACGAGACGAGCGTGCGTTCAAAGGCGGCCAGAGCCTTGGCGACGGTGGTCATTGTCACTTCGCCGTCCGCCTCGGGAAAGGCGTCGGCGAACATCTTGCGATAGCAGGCCTGGCCGGCGAGACGTGAGGTCAACACCGCCGGCTGGTTCGCGAAGCCCATCTCCACCGGCTTTGTCCCGGCAATCGGGATCAAGGCTTGATCCTCCAGCCGCTTCACGCCCGGGTCACCCCAGGTCAGGGCGCGGAAATAGCCGACATTGGCCAGGGTCTGGATGTTGCGCCGCCCCGGATCGCCGTGGACGCCCGGATGGGTGGCGTTGCCGTCGGTGAAGCCGCGGCGCTGCTCGTGGCAGGTCGCGCACGACATCGTGCCGTCGATCGACAGGTCGGCGTCGTAGAACAGCCTGCGGCCCAGGGCGACCTTGGCGTCCGACATCGGATTGTCGGCCGGGACCGGTGGCGGGGCGACGCCCGCCGGCAGCTTCCAGTCGAAGCCCGACAGGACGGGCGGGGCGAAGGCGGCGGTCAGCAGCAGGCCGGCCGCGAGGGCCAGGGCCTTGCCGTAGAGATCCAGCCGCACGCCCCTCCCCTGCCTATCAGGGCTTGCGAGAGACGAGGATCGGCAGGCTCGCCTCGGCGTTGGCCGAGATCTGCACCACGTAGTCGCCGGGGCTCAGGTCGAAGGTCACCATCTTGCGCACGGTCGAGCAGGCAGGTCCCCGGCCATGGGCGGTCGAGCGCTGGGCCTGACCGTCCTTCAGCACGTCGATCCAGGCGCCGGCGCCCAGGGCGATGACGTAGGATCCCGTCGTCTCGACCTTCAGCGCGAACAGCCCGCCCTTGCTGACCGTGCCGCCCGGCTTTTCCGGCTGGACGACATAGGTCACGTCGGGCGTCGGGGCCAGGGCAGCGGCATAGGCCTGGCCGGGAGCCAGCGCCGCCTTGGGGAGCCCCTCGGCCGAGGTCGCCGCCGCCAGCGGGGCCTTGGCCGGCCAGGCGGCGAGGTCCGCCGGCAGATCGGCGTCGCGGGCGGCGCAGGCCGGCTCCGGCGCGGTCTGGGCGAAGGCGGCGGGACCGGCCAGGGTCAGGCCGGCGGCCAGGAGAACGACAAATCGCATCGGCAGTGCTCCTTAGAACCGGACGCGCAGGTCGGCGCGGAAGTTGCGGCCTTCCTCGGGGAAGCCGTCGACCAGCTGGTACTTCTGATCCAGCAGGTTGCGGGCCCCGACCACCACATCGATCTTCGGCGTCACCGCCACCTGGGCCGTCAGGTTGGCCAGGATGTAGTCGCCAGTGCGGTAGTAGCGGGCCGGGCTGACCAGCGAACTGGAGGTCACCGTCCAGCGCTTGGACGCCGCCTCGACGCTGGGCGTCACGGTCAGGCGCTCGCTGACGCTCCAGTCGGCATAGACGAACAGTTTGTGGGTCGGCACGCCGGTCGGGCGGAAGGCGGCGTTGGTCGGATCGGTCAGCTCGCGGTGCAGGTAGGTGTAGTTGCCGCCCAGGGTCAGCCTGTCGCCGGCCTTGAACGTCGCCCCGCCCTCCAGGCCGTAATACTCGCCGTCGCCGGCGTTCTTGGTCTGGCTGACCGTGCCGAAGGGCGCGCCCAGGGCCACCGGGATCAGGATCAGGGCGTCGCGTACGTCGCTGTAGAACACCGCCCCCTCGATCTTCAGCAGCGGGGTGAAATCGACGGCCGCGCCCAGTTCGTAGTTCACGGCCCGCTCGGCCTTGATGTCCGGATTGGGCACCACCGTGCCGAAACGCGAGCTGTAGCGCTCGAACAGCGTCGGGAAACGGGCGCGCGACGAGACGCTGCCGTGCAGCTGCACGTCGGCGATCGGCCGCCAGACCAGAGCCGCCTGGCCGTTCCAGGCCACGTCGTCGGTGATCGGATAGAAGACAAAGGCCCCCGAATTGTAGTCCTGGGCGCTCTTGAGGTCGCGGCGGTCGCGCGAGACGCCGACCACCAGATCGACCTTGTCGCCGAACCGCTGGGTGTCTTCCAGGGCCAGCGAGGTGGTGTCCTCGATCACCGTCTGGCGCGGCTCGGTCGAGGCCGGGCTGAAGCTCTGCTGCCATTCGACGTGCTTGTCGCGGCGGTAGAAGGCGGCGGCCTTCAGGGTGTTGGAGGCGCTGACGTCGACGTCCAGCTCCAGGTTCCCGCCATAGGCCAGATCGTCATAGTAGGAGCGGAAGGCGCGCCCCAGGGTCTGGCTGTTCTGGCGGGCGTTGTCCCACGAATAGAGCGCGTTCTCGAAGCTGTTGCGGTAGAAGCGCGTCTTCAGCCAGGCGTTGTCGGCGATCTTGGTCCGGGTCAGCAGGGCCAGGCTGTCGAGGTTCCAGTAGGGCCAGCTCCAGTAACGGGTGCTGGCCGTGTCGGTCACGTGATAGGGCGCGTTCTTCTCACCCTCCTGGCGGGTGTAGGTGATCGAGTATTCGTCCGTGGCGTTGGGCGTGAAGCCGGCCTTCAGGTTGACGCGCCAATCCTCGCTTTCCGAGTGATCGCGGTTGCCGCCGTTCTCCAGCGTGGTGGCCTTGTAGTCGTCCGGCAGTTTCCAGTGGGTGCGCTCGTTCCGAGCCCCGCTGATCTGGGCGTAGAAATGATCCGAGCGGCCGCCGACCCGGCCCGAGACGCTGTTGCCGTTCAGCGAGCCGTCGCCGTCGAGGCCCACGCCCACCCGCACCTCGCCCTCGAAGGGCGCCGAAGGCTTGCGGGTGACGAGGTTGATCGCCCCGCCCAGGCCGCCCGGCCCGTCGAGCACCGAGACATAGCCCTTGGAGACCTGGACCTCGGAGAGGTCGGCCGTGAGAAAACGCGCGAAGTCGATGCGGTTGTCGGCCGGCAGGAACACCCGCACGCCGTCGATCGACAGGGTCGTCTGGAAACGGTCGAAGCCGCGGATGAAGACGAGCCGCTCGTTGCGCGAGCCGCCGCTGTTGCCCGCCGCCGCGCCGGGGATCAGGTCCAGCGCCTGGTCGACGCTGGCCTTGTCGAACTTGCGCAGATCCTCGCCCGAGACCTTGGCCCCGCCCACCGTTTCGCCAGCCGCGTTGCGCGCGGTGACCTGCACCTCGCCCAGGGCGTAGACATCCGATCCCTGGGCGTGGGCGGCGCCGGCCAGCAGGCTGCCGGCGAGAAGCGCGGTTCGAAACAGCATCGGGATCCCCTCGTTATGTAGTCGCGGTACATATCGATTCGAACTCGTCTTGGCCTTGCAGATTTTCTCCCAGACGCCCTTTGGGCCAAGATGCTACCCATCGCGGCGCCGATTGAGGCCCGCATGCTCGAGATCCCCATGCTGAAAATACTGGGCCGCACCTCGTCGCTGAACGTACGCAAGGTGCTGTGGACCTGCGATGAGCTCGCCCTGCCCTACGACCGCGAGGACTGGGGAACGGGCTATGCCTCGACCCAGGATCCGACCTTCCTGGCGCTCAATCCCAACGCCCTGGTGCCGGTGATCCTCGACGAGCACGGGCCGCTGTGGGAGTCGAACACCATCTGCCGCTACCTGGCCTCGCGGCACGACATCGGCCAGGCCCTGCTGCCGGCCGAGCCGCGCGCCCGGGCCGGGGTCGAGCAGTGGATGGACTGGCAGGCCACCGAGCTCAACACCGCCTGGCGCTACGCCTTCGCCGGCCTGGTGCGGCGCATGCCCGGCTTCGACGACCCCGAGCAGATCGCCGCCAGCGTCCGCGCCTGGAACACCGCCATGACCGTGCTGGAGCGCCAACTGGAGCGCACCGGCGCCTTCGCGGCCGGCGAGACCTTCACCCTGGCCGACATCGTGCTGGGCGTCTCGGTCCACCGCTGGGCCGCCTCGCCCATCGACCGCGACATGCTGCCGGCGGTCGCCGCCTACTACATCCGCCTGCGCGGCCGCCCCGCCTTCCGCCCTTGGGCGCTGGACGAGGTTCCTTAGGAGAACTTCGAGCCCCTCCGGGTCGTCATCCCGGCCGTAGCGCGCAGCGCGAAGAGCCGGGACCCAGGGGCCGCCGCAATACGACCGCAACTGCGAAGGGCGCCCCCATCGTCGCGCCCAGCCCCCTGGGTCCCGGGTCTGCGGTCCGCTTCGCGGCCCTCCGCCCGGTCTGACGATCGAAGAGCTCTGAGTCGCGGCTCCCCCGAGTCTCCCCCTGCCCGTTTCCTGCGCAGCCCGTTCGTCCGAACGCTGCTGAACGGTGATCCGTGAAAGCATCCGCCCGCCTGGCGAACAAAGTGGGCGGCGGGAGCGGCGACGCGCCTGCTTAGCTCGGTCCCGCGAGGCCGCCCGGTCGCGGGCGGCGGCGAAGGGGATAGGGCCGTACACATGCCAGAGGGCGTCCGCCTGCCGACCAGACGACAACTGCTGACCGCCATCGCCCAGGTGGGCGGAACGGCGGCGCTTTACCAGGCGATGACCAGTCTCGGCCATGCGGCCGAGACCCAGTTCCACGGCCCGCCCAACCTTGCCGGCGCACGGCCGGGGGCGTCGGTGGTGGTGCTGGGCGCGGGCCTGGCCGGCATGCTGGCGGCCTACGAGCTAACCCGGGCCGGCTACAAGGTGCGGATCCTCGAATACCAGAACCGCCCAGGCGGCCGGAACTGGAGCCTGCGCGGCGGCGACACCTATACCGAGCTGGGCGGCGCGACTCAGAAGATCGGCTTTTCGCCCGGCAACTATCTCAACCCCGGCCCCTGGCGGATCCCACACCATCACCGCACGCTGCTGCACTACTGCAAGCAGTTCGGCGTGGCGCTGGAGCCGTTCATCCAGTTCAACCACAACACCTGGATCCATTCCTCGACGGCGTTTGGCGGCAAGCCGGTGCGCTTCAAGGCCGCGGCGGCCGACTTCGAGGGCAATGTCGCCGAGCTGCTGGCCAAGTCGATCAACACCAAGGCGCTGGACGAGACCGTCACGCTCGAGGACCGCGAGAAGCTGCTGGAGGCCCTGAAGGGCTGGGGCATGCTCGACAAGGACTACCGCTACGCCAAGAACCTGCGCAGCGCGTCGCACCGCGGCTACGACCGGCCGCCCGGCGGCGGCATCGACGGCGCGCCGATCCCGTCCGACCTCTACGCCCTGCACGACGTGCTCGACCCGCAGGTCTGGACCTCGATGGCCTTCTTCATGGGCCACGAGATGCAGACCACCATGTTCCAGCCTGTGGGCGGCATGGACATGATCGGCAAGGGCTTCGCCAAGCAGGTCGAGGGGCTGATCACCTACAACGCCAAGGTCAGCAAGATCGCCCAGGACGACAAGGGCGTGGCCGTCACCTTCGCCGACACGGCCACGGGCAAGGTCGAGACCGCCAAGGCGGACTGGTGCGTTTGCACCATTCCTCTTTCCATCCTGGGCCAGATCGAAAGCGAGATCAGCGACGAGCTGGCCGCCGCCATCAAGGCCGTGCCCTATTCCGGCCAGGTGAAGATCGGCCTGGAGATGAAGCGGCGGTTCTGGGAGGAGGACGACTCCATCTACGGCGGCCACAGCTTCACCGACCAGGAGATCGCCCTGATCTCCTATCCCAACAACAACCTGTTCGGGAACGGGCCGGCGGTGCTGCTGGGGGCCTTCGCCCGCGAGATGGGGGCCTATCGCCTGGCCGGCATGACGCCGGAGCAGCGGATCGAGGTCGCCCTGCAGCAGGGCTCCGTCCTGCACCCCGGCAGCTACCGCAAGGAGTTCTCCAACGGCGCCTCGGTGGCCTGGAGCCGCGTGCCCTGGACCCTGGGCTGCTGCGCCCGCTGGACCGAGGAGACCCGCAAGGAACACTACCAGACCCTGGTGGCCATGGACCGCCGCGTCGTGCTGGCCGGCGAGCACGCCTCCTATGTCGGCTGCTGGATGGAGGGCGCCCTGCTCTCGTCGCTGGACGCCATCACCCGCCTGCACAAGCGCGCCCTGGAGGCCTGAGCATGACCCGCCTTACCCTCATCGCGGCGTCCGGCCTGGCGGCCGCCCTCGCCTGCGCCATCCCCGCCGTCGCCCAGGCGCCGGCCGGTGGCGACACCGGCGGCGGCGTCATTCGCGTGGCCAAACCCGTCACCGGCCAGCAGGTCTATGAAGCCGTCTGCCAGGCCTGCCACATGGCCGACGCCAAGGGAGGAAGCGGCGCGGGGACCATCCCCGCCCTCGCCGCCAACCCGAAGATGGCCGCGGCCGCCTATCCGACCATGATCGTCGTGCGCGGACAGGGCGGCATGCCCAGCTTCGCCGGCACGCTGGACGACGCACAGATCGCCGAGGTCGTCACCTATGTCCGCACCCACTTCGGCAACGCCTACGCCAAGCCGGTGACGGCCGCCGACGTGGCGAAGATCCCGCATCCAGACCTTTCTGGCGGGCACTGATCAAGACGCGGGGCGTCGGACCGTGCTAAAGCGCGCCGATGACTGACGAGACCGACGCCCCGCCGCCGAACGAAACCCCGATGCAGCGCGCCCTGCGCCTGAAGAAGGCCGCCCAGGGCCGCCATGGCCATGGGCCCAAGGCCTCCAGCGGCAAGGTCGACCGCGCCGACGCCGCCGCCCCGACAGGCAAGTCCCGGCCCTGGATGACGCGCTAGGCCATGACCATCCGTCCCGAACGCCCCGAAGACATCGCCGCCATCGGCGCGGTGACGGCGGCCGCGTTCCTGGGACGTCCCTACAGCAGCCAGACCGAGGCCCTGATCGTCGCCGCCCTGCGGGCGTCCGGGGCGCTCTCGCTGTCGCTGGTCGCCGAAGTCGACGGCCAGGTGGTCGGCCACATCGCCTTCTCGCCGGTCGACATCGAGGTCTCGGACGGCGCCTGGTACGGCCTTGGCCCCGTCTCGGTGGCGCCCGACCGTCAGAAGGAAGGCCATGGCCAGGCCCTGATCCGCGAAGGTCTGGAGCGCCTGAAGGCCATGGGCGCGAGCGGCTGCGTGCTGCTGGGCTCGCCGCTCTACTACGCCCGCTTCGGCTTCGAGGCGGACGAGGCCCTGACCTACGGCGGCGAGGCTTCGCCCTATCTCCAGCGACTGGTGTTCAAGGGTAAGCCGCCGCGCGGGGCGGTGACCTATCACATGGCGTTCGGGGCTTAGAGGAGACCCCTCTTCCATAGGGAGGGGGAGGGGCCCGCCGCGAAGCGGTGGGAGGGGGAGGGGTTTCACCGCCGGCAGGCAAACCCACCATCCGCGCTTCACTCGGAAAGTTTGTTACCTCTCACCCTCCCACGCCTTCGGCGCGGGCCCCTCCCTCTCTCAAAGAGAGAGGGGTTTGGGAGAACCACGCCTTCAACCGCGCCACCTCGGCCGGGCTCACCGGGATCACCGCACCGTGCTTGGGGCTTTGGAAGTTCGTCGCCTTCATCGGCGAGCCGGGGTCGTTGAAGCGGCCCAGGTTCTTGTAGTGGACGAAGTCGGTCGTTTCCGAGAAGCCCATGTTGTTCGGCTTGGCCCCGAACACGTCGTACATCAGCACATAGGTGTCGGTCCCCGTCCGCCGCCACAGGGTCGGGGCCTCGGCGGCCACGGCCTCGGGATCGATCTTGCCGGGCTCGTAGACATAGCCGCCGGTCAGGCTCTTCGACGTTGCGTGGCGGATGCCGGCCGGCTTGTCGTAACCCACCGCGAACAGGTGGTAGGTGCTGCCCACCTTGGTGATGTCGCCGTCGATCAGGCTCTGGCTCGGGTCCGGATGGGCCAGCAGCGGCCTGGGCTCGGTGGTCAGGGTGGTGAAGGCGTCATCGGCGTAGGCGTAGACCAGGGAGTTGCGGCCGGCGCCGACCCGAGTCGTGAAATAGACCATCATCGCCTTGCGGGCGGGGTCATAGATCGTCTCCGGCGCCCAGGCGCAGCCGATGTCGCCCAGTTGCGGGAACAGCTTGTCGATCCGCGCGATCGCATGGGTCCAGTGCACCAGGTCGTACGACTTCATCAGGATCAGGCCGCGGTTGTTGCCCCAGCCGTAGCCCTTTTCCGGCCGCTCCCATTTGTCTGAGCGAAGACCCTGCTCCTGGGCGAAGATGTGCAGGTCGGTCATCGCCAGATAGAAGGCCCCGTCGGGACCACGGGCGATGTGCGGGTCGCGCAGGCCCTTCTGCTCGGCCACGTCCCGCCCCTCCAGCACCGGCGCCCCGTCGTTGACGTCGGTGAAGCTGTAGCCGTCGGGCGAGACGGCGAAGTGCAGGGAGTGGGTCTCGTCCTTGAAGTAGACGAGGAGATAGGCGGTCTGGTCCTTGGCGGGCGCGGCCTTGGCCGGCTTCAGGCGCTGATCGATCTCGAGCTGCTTGCCCGGAGCGGCCCAGGCGGGCGCACCGCCCGTCAGTCCCAGCGCCAGAACCGTTGCGCAGGTCGCGAGAGCGCGGCGGCGCCAGACGTCGAAGCCCATCAGAAAGTCCTCCCGTCGCCATGGACGTTCCCACGGCGAGGGCTATTTGTCTGACTTATTCTCAAAAGTGCAAGCGCAGGCCTCGCACGTTGTCGCCGGGCCGGCCGGGCGCTAGCAAGGAAGCGCCTCACTCACGGGAGCCAGCCTTGCGCCTCACCCTTTGTCTCGCCCTGCTGCTCGTCACGACGGGCTGCACGACCATCACCTACAACTGCAACGTCCCGGGCGCCTGCCCGGGTGTCGAGAAGCCCGGCGTCTCGGTCTCGGTGATCAACAACAAGCCGGCGAAGCCTTAAGAGGCGGCCCTAGACCATCCCCACCGTCTTCAGACGGGCGCGGGGGTGGATCTCGTTCTGGCTCATCACCACGGTCTGGCCCCGGAAGCGCTCGATGATCGAGCGGACGTAGGGGCGGATGGCCGGGCTGGTCAGCAGCACCGGCGACTCGCCCTGCAGGGCGGCGCGCTCGAAGGTGTCGCGCACGCCGCGGATGAAGTCCTGCAGGCGCGACGGGGCCAGGGCCAGCTGCTTGTCGTCGCCGGGCCCGATCAGGGCGTCGGCGAAGGCCTGCTCCCAGTCGGCCGACAGGGTGATGATCGGCAGGGCGCCGTCGTCGCCGCGGTTGGCCCAGCACAGCTGGCGGGCCAGGCGCGCGCGGACCTGCTCGACCAACTGGGTGACCGAGCTGGTGTGCGGGGCCGCCTCGCCGATGCCTTCTAGGATCTGCGGCAGGTCGCGGATCGAGACGCGCTCCTTGAGCAGGGCCTGCAGCACGCGCTGGATCGTGGCGGCGTTGACCACGCCGGGGATCAGGTCGTCGACGAGCTTCTTCTGGTTTTCCGGCAGCTCCTTCAGGAGCTTCTGCACCTCGGCGTAGGAGAGCAGGTCGGCCATGTTCTCCTTGAGGATCTCGGTCAGGTGCGTGGTCAGCACGGTGGCCGGATCCACGACGGTATAGCCGCGGAACGTCGCTTCCTCGCGCAGGTCGTCAGCGACCCAGGTGGCCGGCAGGCCGAAGGCCGGTTCGCGCACGTGCTCGCCGGGCAGCTCCACCTGGCCGCCGCGCGGGTCCATGGCCATCAGGTGGCCAAGGCGCACTTCACCAAGACCCGCCTCCATCTCCTTGATGCGGATGGCGTAGCCCTGGTTGGCCAGGCGCATGTTGTCGAGGATCCGCACCGGGGGCATGACGAAGCCGAACTCGGTGGCCAGGGTCTTGCGCAGGGCGCGGATCTGGTCGGTCAGGCGGCGGCCTTCCAGGTCGTTGATCAGGGTCAGCAAGCCGTAGCCCAGCTCGATCTTGACGTCGTCGATGGCCAGGGCCGCGCTGATCGGCTCTTCTTCCGGCTCGGCCGGCGCATCGGCGGCGGCCTTGGCCGCCGCGGCCGCGGCCTCCTTGGCGGGGGCCAGCTTGGCCTGCTGGGCGCGGCGATAGGCCAGGAAGCCCGCGCCGACCGCCAAGCCGGCGAACGGCAGCAGCGGCATGCCCGGGATCAGGGCGATGACGCCCGACGAGGCCGAGACCATGCCCAGGGCGACCGGGTTCATGGCCAGCTGGGTGGTCAGGGCCTTGTCGGCGCTGCCCTCGACACCGGCCTTCGACACCACCAGACCGGCGGCGATCGAGATGATCAGGGCCGGGATCTGGCTGACCAGGCCGTCGCCGATGGTCATCAGGGTGTAGGTCGAGGCGGCCTCGCCGATCGGCACCTTGTGCTGGACGACGCCGATCAGGATGCCGCCGACGATGTTGATGCCGGTGATGATCAGGCCGGCGACGGCGTCGCCCTTCACGAACTTGCTGGCGCCGTCCATGGCGCCGAAGAAGGTGCTTTCCTGCTCCAGTTCCTTGCGGCGGATCTTGGCGGTGTCCTGGTCGATCAGGCCGGTCGACAGGTCGGCGTCGATGGCCATCTGCTTGCCGGGCATGGCGTCCAGGGTGAAGCGGGCCGCGACTTCCGCGATCCGGCCCGAACCCTTGGTGACGACCATGAAGTTCACCACCACCAGGATGATGAACACGATCACGCCGATGACGAAGTTGCCCTGCATCATCAGGTTGCCGAAGGCGGCGATGACCGCGCCGGCCCCGTGGCCGCCCTCGTGACCATTGCCCAGGATCAGGCGGGTCGAGGCGATGTTGAGGCCCAGGCGATAGAGGGTCGCGACCAGCAGCACGGTCGGGAACGAGGTGAATTCCAGCGGCTTCTTGATCAGCACCGCCGTCATCAGGATCAGCACCGAGCCGGTCAGCGACACGGCCAGCAGCACGTCCAGCAGGAACGGCGGCACGGGCAGGATCAGCAGGACGATGATGCCGACGACGCCGACGGCCAGGCCCATCTCGCCGCGCAGGATCCCTTCCCACAGCGACTTGGCGCTGGGGATCGAGCTTGCGGCCTTGGGGGCGGCGGCGTCAGCCATGGAAAGCCTTGCTGCTGTCTACGGGAGTGGACCGTTCCGCTTGGAGCGATTTGGAGCGGCCCGCCATCTCCTTAATCGAAATTAGCCATGTTCGGCGCCGGACCGATCGTCGCGGGCGCCGAACGGCGTTACGTACTCAAGGTTTAGGCCGCGGCGCCGACGCCGCCCTGCGGAGGCGGCACGTTGACGCCGGCGTCGCCGTATTCCTTGAGCTTGTTGCGCAGGGTGCGGATCGAGATGCCCAGGATGTTGGCCGCGTGGGTGCGGTTGCCCAGGCAGTGCTCGAGCGTGTCGATGATCAGGGTCTGCTCCATCTCGGCGACCGTCTGGCCGACGAAATTGCGGGTCGCCGCCGAAGCCACGGCCTCGGCCGCCGCCATCGAGGCGCCGCGGGCCACGGCCGCGTCGGGGGCCGGGGCCAGGGGCTGGCCGTCCGGCAGGCGGATGGCGAACTCCTCGATCTCCGGACCGGTCGACAGCAGCACCGCGCGATGCATGGCGTTTTCCAGCTCGCGCACGTTGCCCGGCCAGCGGTGGGCGATCAGGCGGCGCTTGGCCTCGGCCGAGATCGGCTTCAGGTCGATGCCGTTGGCGGCCGAGTACTTCTTCACGAAGTGCTCGCACAGATTGATGATGTCGCCCGGGCGTTCGCGCAGCGGCGGCAGGGCCAGGTTCACCACGTTCAGGCGGTAGAGCAGGTCTTCGCGGAACACGCCTTCCTTGACCGCATCGGCCAGGTTGCGGTTGCTGGTCGCGAGGATGCGGATGTCGACCTTCACCGGCTTGGTGCCGCCGACGCGGTCGATCTCGCGCTCCTGGATGGCGCGCAGCAGCTTGGCTTGCAGGCGCACGTCCATTTCCGAGATTTCGTCCAGCAGCAGGGTGCCGCCGTTGGCTTCCTCGAACTTGCCGATGCGGCGGGCCAGGGCGCCCGTGAAGGCCCCCTTCTCGTGGCCGAACAGCTCGCTTTCCAGCAGGTTCTCGGGGATGGCGGCGCAGTTGACGCTGATGAACGGCGCCTTGGCCCGACGCGACTTGGCGTGGACGTGGCGGGCCATCACTTCCTTACCCGAGCCGCTTTCGCCGGTGATCAGGATCGAGGCGTCCGACGGGGCGACCTGGTCGGCCAGGCGGATCACCTGCTCCATGTTGGGGTCGCGGGCGATCATCGGACGGTTGTCGTCGGTCACCGCGGCCAGGACAGCGGCGATCAGCTCGGCGTCCGGCGGCAGCGGGATGAATTCCTTGGCCCCGGCCTTGATGGCGGCGGCGGCGCGCATCGGGTCGGCGTCGACGCCGCAGGCCACCACCGGCACCCGCATGCGCTCGCTCTCGTTGGCGGCGATCAGGCCGGCGATGTCGAGGCCGTAGTCGACCATCATCAGGTCGGCGCCCTGCCCGGCCCGCAGCGCGTTGGTCGCCTGCTCCGTCGTCTCGACGTGCGAAACCTTGGCCCCGGCGTTCATCGCCATCTTCACGGCGACCGAGAGCTGACCGTTCAGTTTTCCAACGACCAAGAGGCGCATCGTATTCTCTCCGGGCGGCCCTTCCGGACCGATCTTCTACTGCTTCGCCCCTTTTTCGAAGGGGCGCGGACGACTGGGGACTTTCGAAACCGGGGGCTCAGCCCGCGGCGTCGCCGTCCTTGATGATTTCCGTCATGGTCACGCCCAGGCGCTCGTCGACGACGACGACCTCGCCCCGGGCGACCAGGCGGTTGTTGACGTAGATGTCGATCGCCTCGCCGACCTTGCGGTCGAGCTCGAGGATCGAGCCGGCCTGCAGCTGCAGCAGCTGGGCGACCGACATGTTGGAGCGGCCGAGCACCGCCGAGATGTTGACGGGAACATCGAACACCGGCGCCAGGTCGGAGGCGATCTTGTCGCTCAGCTCGACCGGGATCTCCGAGGCGAGCATGCCGCCGTTGAAATCGTTGAGGGTCAGGTCGTCGGACATGGCGGTCAGCCTTCGCTAGGAAGCAGGGGTTCGGCGTGCAGCCCTTCGGCCGCGATGGCGGCGTCCAGGGCTTCGGCGACGCGTTGCGCCGCCTCGTCCGGATTGAATTCGGCCCGGCCGTCGCCCCAGTCGAGGACGAAGGCGGCGGGCGGCTGGTTGGGGTCGGCGCGGGCGACGATCGCGCCCGGATAGCCGACGGCGTGGGCGGTCTGTTCCAGAGCGGCCTGGGTGCGCTCCACGAGGTGGGGGGCGACCCGGACGCTGAGCTTCGGCGAGGCCTCGACCTCGCGGGCCAGGGCGATCAGGGCCGCCGAGGCGGGCGCCTCGGGGAACTGGTCCAGGGCCGCGTCGGCGATCTTGTTGGCGCAGGCCAGGGCCAGGCGCGCGGCGCTCTCGCGGTGTTCGTGGGCGACGGCGGCCAGGGTCGACATCGCACCGTGCACCGCGTGGGCGATGGCGTTCAGGGCCTGGGCGGCCTCCTGCTCGGCGCGGGCCACGGCCGAACGCTCCCCTTGCGCGAAGGCCTCGGCCTTGGCGGCCTCGACTTCCTCGGGGGTGAAAGCCTTCTTCACCTTGGGGGCCTCGTAGGCCACCCCGCCACGGTCGTCGAAGACCGTGTCGAAGGCGAAGCGCTGATAGGTTCCGTTGGTCATCCCGCGCGCCTCAGTAGATCAGCTCGTCGTCGCTGCCCGAACCGGCCAGCATGATCTCGCCCTTGGCGGCGAGATCCTTGGCGATCTGGACCATGGCGACCTGGGCCTGGTCGACGTCCTTCAGACGCACCGGGCCCATGCTTTCCATGTCCTCGCGCATGATCTTCGACGCGCGCTCGGACATGTTGGAGAAGAACATCTCGCGCAGCTTGTCCGAGGCGCCCTTCAGGGCCAGGGCCAGCTGTTCCTTGCCGGTGGCGCGCAGCAGGGTCTGCACGCCGCCCGGATCCAGCTTCGACAGGTCCTCGAACACGAACATCAGGGCCCGGATGCGCTCGGCCGCCTCGCGGTTGCGCTCTTCCAGAGCGGCGATGAAGCGGGCTTCGGTCTGGCGGTCGAAGTTGTTGAAGATCTCGGCCATCATCTCGTGGCTGTCGCGCTTGGAGGTGCGCGCCAGGTTCGACATGAACTCGATCCGCAGGGTCTGCTCGATCTTGTCGAGGATCTCGCGCTGCACCGGCTCCATGCGCAGCATGCGGGTGACGCATTCCAGCGCGAAGTCTTCCGGCAGGCAGGCCAGGACGCGGGCGGCGTGGTCGCTCTTCACCTTCGACAGCACGACGGCGACGGTCTGCGGGTATTCGTTCTTCAGGTAGTTGGCGAGCACGGCCTCGTTCACGTTGCCGAGCTTGTCCCACATGGTTCGACCCGCCGGACCGCGGATCTCCTCCATCAGGGCGTCGACCTTCTCGGGCGGCATGAACGACTGCAGCAGGCGCTGGGTCTGTTCGTACGAGCCCATGATCGCGCCGGTCGAGCTCATGCCCGAGACGAACTCGACCAGCAGCTCTTCCACGACGCTGGCCGAGACCGTGCCGAGGCTGGCCATGGCCTGCGAGACTTCCTTGATCTCCTCGTCGTCCAGAGCTTCCCAGATCTTGGTGTGCTCTTCGCCCAGCGCGAGCAGGACGATGGCGGCCTTTTCGGGCCCGGCCAGCTTGGAGATGTCGTTGACGGCGGCCTTCATCCCGTCACTCCGACTCGTGCAGCCAGTTGCGCAGGATCGCGACCGACTCTTCAGGGTGGCGCTCGACGAACTCCGAGACGCGCTTGATCGACGAGGCCTTAACCTGACCCTCGATCTTGGCGATGTCGATGCGCTGATCGATGTCGCTGGTCGGGCCGGCGATGGCGATCGGCTCGCCCGACTGGTCGACGACGACCTGCTGGGTGGTGCCGTCCGACAGGGTGACCAGGCGGGTCACGGCCGGCGAGCCGTCGTGGCCCAGGGCCATCTGGATCGGGTGACCGCCGGCCGGCTGGCTCAGGCTCTTCAGGAACGGACGCACCGCGAACAGCAGGATCAGCAGGGCGACGACGGCCAGGACGCCGATCTCGGCGATGCGCATCAGGTCGTTCTTGTCGAAGCCCGACATCAGGCCGCCTTCGGTCAGGCCCTGGTCCTCGGCCGTGGGGAAGCGGATGTTGGTGACCTTCACCTGGTCGCCGCGGGCGGCGTCGTAGCCGATGGCGGTCTTCACCAGTTCTTCGATCTGGGCGATCTCTTCGGCGGTGCGCGGGGTGTAGGCGCCCGGCTTGCCGTCCTTGCCCGGGGCGGCGGTGACGCCGTCCACGGCCACGGCCACGGCGACCTTCTTCATGGCGCCCGGCTCGACCACTTCGGTGCGGACCGACTCGGAGATCTCGTAGTTGGTGGTGGTCTCGTTGCCGCCCGAGGTCGAGCCGATCGGCTGCGCGCCGCCGGGCTGGCCGCCGGGGATGTTCTGGGTGGCGGTGACGCCGCTGTTGTCTTCGTTCTTGGTCTCGGAGGCGTTGTTGGCGCTGGTGCTTTCCGAGCGCACGACCTGGCCGTCCGGATCGTACTTCTTTTCCTGGGTGGTGACGCGGTTCAGGTCGATGTCGGCGGTGACCGTGACGCGGGCCTTGCCCGGGCCGAGGACGCCGTCGAGCATTTCCTTCACGCTCTTGCCGATGCGGGCTTCGGCTTCCGACTTGCGGTCCTGGGCCAGCTTGCCGGCCAGGCTCTCGTCGCCGCCGGCCGACAGGGTCTTGCCGCGCTCGTCGATGACGTTGACGCGCTCGCCCTTCATGCCCGGGACCGAGCCGGCGATCAGGTTCTGGATGGCCGAGACCATGTCGGACGAGGCTTCGCGGCCGGCGGTGCCGATGGTGACGGCGGCCGACGGTTGCTCGGCGTCTTCCTCGAACAGCTGGCGCTTGGGCAGGACCAGGTGGACGCGGACGTCGCGCACGCCCTGCCAGCCGCGGATGGTGCGTTCCAGCTCGCCCTGCAGGGCGCGTTGGCGGTTCAGCTGCTGGACGAAGTCGGTCTGACCCAGCGCCGTGGAATTGTCGAAGATCTCGTAGCCGATCGAGCCCGAGGTCACGAGGCCCTTGCCCGAAACCAGCAGGCGGGCGGAATTGACCTTGTCGCGGGCGACCATGATGGTCGAGCCGTCGCCCTTGGTCTCGTACTTGATGCCGGCCTGGTCCAGCGCCTGGGTGACCGACGAGGCTTCCTTGAGGTCGAGGTTCGAGTACAGCAGCTCGTTCGGCTGCTTGCCCAGCATCATGACGACCGCGGCCAGCACGGCGATGGAGCCGACGGCGACGCCCGCCAGGGCGGCCAGTCGACCGACGCCGAACCTCTGAATCGCGCTCAGGAATTTATCCACTGGGCCTGTCCCTCAAACCGCGTCCGAACGGGGCGCATGCGAGACAGACCGGAGCCCGCCGTCGCTAGGCAGGATTTACCCAGTCGATGGTTAACGCGGGCTTTAGATTTGGGGCCGGATGAAGATGACGAAGGCGCCAAATGGTCGCGGCCGCGTCCCGGGGGACGCGGCCGCTGAACAGACCGTTCGGGCGCTTTGCGGAGCATAACCCCTCGCGCCCTATCAGTTTTTCCGCCGTTTAGCGGTATTGCTGAAGCCGGGTGGTCCGAAGACCCGCCAGGCCGTGCCGGTCGATAGACTGCTGCCAGGCGAGGAATTCCTCGTTGGTCAGCTTGTAACGATCGCACGCCTCGTCGAGCGAGAGGAGACCACCGCGGACGGCGGCCACCACCTCGGCCTTACGCCGGATCACCCAACGCTGGGTTTCCGGAGGCGGCAGATCCGACAGGGTAAGAGGCGCACCGGTCGGACCGATGACGTACTTTTCACCCCGGCTGTTCGTGCGCTGCTGCTGCAACATGGCTTTACGCCTTTCCCACAACCATCACTGTTGATGAGGAATATAGGCGCCGGGAAATAACAGCGGCTTAATTCCAGTAGTAAAGAAAGACCTAAACATCGGACTTCCCCAGGCTATCAAAGTGTATCGATGTGACACACTCTGATTAAAAGCGGTTAATACCTATGATCAGCGCTTAATGCTCAGAAGTTCTTCCAGCATCTGATCAGCGGTGGTGATGATTTTCGACGACGCCGAGTAGGCGCGTTGCGTAGTGATGAGGCCGGTGAACTCAGTCGACAGGTCGACAGTCGAAGCTTCCAGCGTCGAAGGAGCCAGAGAACCGGCGCCGCCCGAGCCCGGGGTCTTCAGGCTGTAGGTGCCGCTTTCATTGGTGACGCGGTAGGCGTTGCCGTTGACGCCCTTCAGGCCGTTCGGATTCGAGAAGGTCGCGACCGCCACCTGGGCGATGCGGCGGGTGACGCCGTTGTCGAAGATCGCCGAGACGTAGCCGTCTTCATCGACTTCGATGTTGGTCAGGTTGCCGAAGGCGGTGCCGTTGGTGTTGACCGACTGCACGACCGACTGGCTGTTGTACTGGGTCAGGCCGCCGGCGGCGTTGGCCAGGTCGATCTGCACCGACTGGCTGTCGATGCCCAGGCCGTCGGCCCAGCGCGGACCCGTGCCGGTGGCGGTGGGGTCCGAGGCGTCGATGGTGATCGAGGTCGGGTTGGTCGTGCCGAACAGCGTGCCGGTCGAAGACAGCTTGCCGTCGGTGGTGAAGGTGATCTTGCCCGAGCTGATCAGGCCGTTGGCGTTGTTGTCCAGGTCGCCCGGCTTGGCGCGCAGTTCGGCGTACCACTCGTTCGGGCCGGGGCCCTTGAGCAGCGACAGGGTGACGTTGCGCTGGCCGCCCTTGGAGTCCGAGATCGGAACCTGGATCTCGAAGTCCGGCTTCACGCCGGTGGTGCTGTCGAGCGCGTAGTCCGACATCGAGTTGGTGGCCGGGTCATAGATGCCGCCGGCGGCCGCTTCGGCGCTGGTGTCCGCGCCCAGCGAGGCCAGGGTCACGGTGGTGCCGCCGCCGATGTCGATGGTGGTCGACGGACCGGTGGCGCCCGTCTGGGTGAAGCTGGTCAGGGCGCCGGTGGTGGTGTCGTACACCGCCTGGCCGGTGGCGATGGCGTTCGTGCCGTCATACAGGGTGACGTCGTAGGTGCCGGCGGTGCCGGTCGGGGCGTAGTTCACCTTGTAGGCGTTGTGGATCACCGCGGCGCTGTCGGTCACGGTCTTGGCGGCCGTGGTGAAGCTGGCCGAGGCCGAGACCGGCTGTTCCGAGCGCAGGTTGGCGTTGACGCCGACGCGGGTGGTCTTTTCGGCCGTGCCGCCGACGCTGCCCACATTGATCGACGACAGCTGGGTCAGGTCCGACGGGTCGGGCGTGATCGCGCCGGTGACCGGGTCGGCCAGCCAGCCCTGCAGGTAGAGGCCGGCGTCGTTCTTCAGGTAGCCCAGGTTGTCCAGCTGGAACGAGCCGGCGCGGGTGAACGAGCGGGTGTCGGTGGCCGTCAGGCCTTCCGGCTTCTCGGTGGTGACGAAGAAGCCCGAACCGGCGATCGACAGGTCGAGGTTCGAGGTCGTCGACTGGGTCAGGCCCTGCTGGCTGATGAACTGGTGCGTCAGCGCCTTCACGCCGCCGGCGCTGTAGGTGCTGTTCTTGCTCTGCGAGGTGACCAGGGTCGAGAAGTTGGCCGACGAACGCTTGTAGCCGACGGTGTTGACGTTGGCGATGTTGTCCGAGATGGCGGCCAGGGCCGAGGAGTTGGCGACCAGACCGGAGACGCCGGCGAGCATGGCGCTGTTGATGGACATGACTGAATTCCTGCTCGTGAAGTTTGTGTCGAGGGGTTCAGCGCTGTTTGCGTTTGGGTCCGGGTCGGCCATCTGGCTCGGGGGGACCACGTCGGCGTCATTCTGACGCCCGGTTCATTCGGTAGAGGCCGGCGGGGCCTTAGCTGGTGGTGGTCGCCGGCGGGTTGGTGACGCCGATCACCGAACTGATCGGGACCTTGACCCCGTCGATGGTGACCATGTTCTGGCCGCTCTCGTTGGTCACCGCGGTCACGATGCCTTCGATCCGGCCCTTGGAGCTGGTGGTGATGTTCGCGCCATCGGCGTTGATGGCGGTGATCTTCAGGGTGTATTCGCCGCCTTCCGCCTGGGCCGTGCCCTCGTCGGACTTGCCGTCCCAGGTGAAGGTGTGGTCGCCCTTGGACATGTCGTCCGGGTACTTGGTGGCGATCGTCGCGCCGTACTTGTCGAGGACCTCGATCTTCACCGAGGTGCCGGCCTGGGCCTGGGTGTAGCTCCAGTCGGCCTTGCCGTTCTTGATGGTGGCCTTGTCGGTCTCGGCCGTGGCCAGCTTGTCCATCATGCCCAGGGCGTTGGTCAGGCCGCCGTCGTTCATGCCGACCAGAGCCGCCAGCAGGTCGTTGGTGACCAGCTGCTGCTCGACGCCCGTCATCTGGACGATCTGGCCGGTGAAGGCGTTGGAATCCATCGGCGACAACGGATCCTGGTTCTTCATCTGGGTGGTCAGCAGCTTCAGGAAGGTCTCTTCGCTGCTGGCGAGCGAGTTCCTGGAGTTGTTGATCTTGTCGAGCACCGAGGTGCTGCTGGACGTCGCGGTCGTGGTGGCCATGACGCTTGCTCCTAGATCTTGACGTCGACGCCGCTGGTTTCCGCACCGCGGTAACCAGGGATCAGCGACGAAGCCGAAACGGTGGGGATGTCCTCGACGGCGGCGCCCGCGAAGGCGCGGCCGGCGAAGGCGCGGCGGCCGTGGTCGCCGCCCTGGAAGTCGAAGAAGGCGTTCTGCTGCTGGCCCTGGCCGCTGTTGCCGCCCTGGCTCGACACGTCGAACTTCAGGGCGTTGTCGGCGACGTCGAAGCCGGCCTGGCTCAGCGCCTGGCGCAGTTCGCCGGCGCGGTGACGCAGGTCGGCGGCCGCTTGCGGATTGTCGAAGGCCAGGGTCGCGGTCAGCTTGCCCTCGGCGCCGATGCGCACCTGCACGTCGACCTTGCCCAGGCCTTCCGGCGTCAGGACGATGTCGAAGCGGGTCGACTTGGCGTCGAGCTTCTTGCTGATCTCTGCCGACAGGGCCGCGACCGTCTCGGGCGAGCCGCGGACGATGGTCTCGGCCGGCGCCTGGGCCGTTTGCGTGGCCTGGGTCTGGACGGTCGGGGTGAAGGTCGCGTCGATCTTGGCGGCGGGCGCGTCGGTCGGGGCGGTGTCGGTCGCCATCTTGGCGAAGGCGTCGGCGCCGCTCTTGTCGCCGTCGCTGTTGGTCGCGGCGTCGTGGGCGGCCTGGTCGGCGGCCACGGCCTGGGCGGTGACCACGGCCTCGCCCTTGGCGGCGACCTCGGTCTTGCCGGCCTGCGGCGCGACCGGGGCGGCTTCGGCCGGCTTGGCGGCCTGGGTCAGGGCGGCCGACGCGGCGACTTCGGTGGTTTCGACGGCCTGGGCGTCGGTCGCGGCGGGGGCCACGTCCTCGGCGGCCGTCTGAACGGCGGTCAGGCTGGCGATCTCGTCGCCCAGCGAAGCGGCGGCCGGCTGGGCGGCGTCGGTCGCGGCCTTGGCGTCGGCGACGGCCGACTTGTCGGTGGTCTTGGCGGTCTGGTTGGCCAGGGCGGCCTGCTCGGCCAGCTTGGTCAGGTCGGCGGAGGCCGGGGCCTGCTCGCTCGGCGACAGGGTTTGCAGCGCCGACAGGTCGACGGTCGCGGCGGTCTCGCCTTCGGTCGTCGAAGCCGCGGCGACGGCGTCGGAGGTCAGGTCGGCGGCGGCGGCGACGGCCGTGGCCGCGGCGGCGACCGGAGCCGCGCCGGCCAGCTTGGCGGCGCCGGCTACGGTGTCCGCCACGTCGCCGACCAGCTCGGCGGCCTTGGCCAGCAGGCCTTCGCCCTTGCCGGCGGCGGCTTGGGTGGAAGCATCGGCGCTCACGGCCGCTGTGGCGTCATCGCCCTGGGCCGGCTTGGCCGGTTGTTGTTGAACGGTCATGGCGGCGACCACGGCCGCGCCCACCTGGGCGGCGGCGGCGTCCTGGCCCGCGGAAGCGTCTTCACCATCCTTGCGGTCGGCGGCGGCCTTGGTCGCCGGCTTGGCCTGCGACTTGCCCGTCGGACGGGCTTCGGCCTGGTCGGACCCGCCTTCGTCGCCCGAGGCGGCCAGCAGCGCGCCGAACACGTCGCCGGCGCCAGAAGCGTCGGAAACGCCGGCGGCGCCCGGGGCGGGCGTCGGAAGCGGAAGAGAGGCGGCGATCGCGGTCATGCGGGTCGGTACGCTCGGGCTGGATGACGGCTCGGATGGAGCACGCCTTGATCCGCCGTTCCCTGAGCAATCGCCGGGCCAACCCGGAAATTTCTTACAAGTCTTTGATTTTAAAGATTTTAACTCCTGATTTACCCTTTCATTTCGACAGGTTGCGGCGCTTTTTGCCGGGCGGAAACGGAAAGAATGACCCCTCGTTTGCCGCGTCGGCGCGCCGCAGCCGGGCCAGGACCGGGGTTGGCGCCATCCTTGCGCTCACCTTTTCGTCGTCCGCACGGCGCACGGAACCCAACGCCTTGTATTTCAACGGTTTGCACATCTGTAACGAGACGCTCTCGACCCGGACCCGGCAAGTTTCGCCGGGCAAGGTCGCGTCGCGTGGTTCGTGCTTTGCCGGGCGGACAGGAGACTTCTGATGTCCCTCAACACCATCCTGAACACCGCGACTTCGGGGATGATGGCCGCCCAGACGGGCCTGCGCGTCGTCTCCGACAACATCGCCAACGTCAACACCGCCGGCTACGTCCGCAAGACCGTCAGCCAGTCGAACCTCGTGTCGAACGGCATGGGGGTGGGCGTCAACATCGACGCGATCAAGCGCGCGACCGACCGCTTCCTGCAGTCGGCCAGCCTGAACGCCGCCTCGGACTCGGGCCGGGCCTCGGCGCTGTCCAGCGCGCTCGACAACGCCCAGAAGCTGTTCGGCGACCCCAGCGCCAGCACCAACTTCTTCTCGATGCTCGACGAGGTCTATTCGGCCTTCTCGCAGGCCGCCGACGAGCCGTCCTCGTCGCTGCTGCGCTCCCAGGCCCTGACCAAGGTCGAGGACTTCCTCGGCGAGTCCAGCCGCATCACCGCCGGCCTGTCGAACCTGGGCAAGGACGCCGACACCAAGATCTCGGCCGACGTCGACCGCGTGAACGTCCTGCTCAAGCAGATCGACGAACTGAACAGCGACATCACCCGCGCCAAGACCACCGGCGTCGACTCGACCGGCTCGGAGAACATCCAGAGCGGCCTGATCGACGAACTGTCGGGCCTGATGAACGTGCAGGTCAGCCAGCGCGCCAACGGCGGCGTGTTGATCCGCTCGACCGAGGGCCTCAGCCTGGCCGGCGACGGCGCGGCCACCGTCAAGTACGAGCAGTCGCCCACGGCCAACGGCTACCTGACGGTCACCCTGCCCAACAGCGGCGGCCAGGCCAGCCCGCTGTACATCAGCAGCGGCGAGCTGAAGGGCCTGATGGAGCTGCGCAACACCGAGCTGCCGGCCCTGTCCGACCAGCTGGGCGAGTTCGTCACCCGCGCGACGGAAGAGCTGAACCGCGCCTCCAACGCCAACTCCGCGGTCCCCGCCCCCACCAGCATGACCGGCCGCGACACCGGCCTGGACGCCACGACCGCCTTCTCGGGCTTCACCGGCAAGACGACGATCGCCCTGACCGACTCCAGCGGCGTCATCCAGCGCCGCATCGACGTCGACTTCAGCGCCGGCTCCATGACCGTCGACGGCGTCGCCGGCCCGTCGTTCACGCCCGGCAACTTCCTGACCCAGCTGAACAGCGCCCTGGGAACCGACGGCCAGGCCACCTTCTCGAACGGCGCGCTCAGCCTGTCGGCCAACGGCGGCCTGGGCGTGGCCGTCGCCGACGACGCCACCACCCCGTCTACCAAGGCCGGCAAGGGCTTCAGCCACTATTTCGGCCTCAACGACATCGTCCGCTCGACCGGCTACTCGCCGTACGAGACGGGCATGACCACGGCCTCGCAGCACGGCTTCACCGCCGGCGACACCATCACCCTGCGCCTGACCGACGTCGAAGGCGGCCGCATCCGCGACGTGAAGGTCACGGTCCCGACGGGCGGCACCATGCAGGACCTGCTGACCGCCATGAACTCGCGCAGCGACGGCGCGGGCCAGTACGGAACCTTCTCGCTCGACTCCAAGGGCGCGCTGAACTTCAGCTCCAATAGCGCCTCGCCGGTCACCCTGTCGGTGGTCGAGGACAACACCGAGCGCGGCGCCGGCGGCCCGACGCTGAGCCAGTTGTTCGGCCTGGGCCCGTCCGAGCGCAGCACCCGCGCCTCGAGCTACGCGGTCGATGCGACCCTGGATTCCAACCCCAGCCGCCTGGCCTTCGCCAAGCTGGACCTGACCGCCGCGGCGGGAACCTCGTCCCTGGCCGTCGGCGACGCCCGCGGCGCCCTGGCCCTGGCCAAGGCCGGCGACAGCACGGTCAGCTTCTCGTCCGCCGGCGGCGTCGGCGCGGCGACCAGCAGCGTCCTGCGCTACGCCGCCGACTTCTCCGGCTCGATCGCCCGCAAGGCGGCCGCCGCCGAGTCCCGGAAGGACGCCACCGCTTCGGTCAAGACCGAGGTCGACACCCAGCGCCAGTCGCAAGAGGGCGTCAATCTCGACGAAGAGCTCATCAATCTGACGACGTACCAGCAGGCGTTCAACGCCTCCGCCCGCCTGATCCAGGCGAGCAAGGACATGTACGACGTCCTGACCAACCTCATCTGAGGCCGCCCATGACCCGTGTCTCCACTTCCAGCAACTTCGGCGTGATGACCTCCAATCTCATGCTGGCGCAAGTGCGCCAGAACGAGATCGGCGAACAGGTCTCCAGCCAGAAGATCGCCAGCGACCTGAAGGGCTACGCCAAGAACGCCGAGATGCTGACGGCGATGAAGAGCGCCCAGGCCAAGATCGACGGCTTCCTGGACCAGACCAAGCTGGTCTCCAACCGCCTGGACATGCAGGACACCGGCATCGGCCAGGTCTCCGACGCGGCCGGCGACGCCCGCGAGGCGATCGCCAACGCCCTGGCGGCCGGCAACGCCACCACCCTGATGGAGCAGCTGCAGAACGCCTTCGGCGACGCGGTGCGGGGCCTCAACACCAAGTCCAACGGCTACTACGTGTTCTCCGGCGCCAAGACCGACACGCCCACGACCACGGCCACCAGCATGGCCGACCTGACGTCCGCGCCCAGCACGGCCTCGCTGTTCCAGAACGACCAGTACGTCACCACCAACCGTATCGACGAGTCGACGACGGTGAAGACCGGCGTGCTCGGCGACGCCCTCGGCACGGGCCTGTTCGACGCCTTCAAGCAGATCCAGGCCTATGTCGACGCCAACGGCCCGTTCACCGGCAACCTGACCGAGGCCCAGACCACCTTCCTCAAGGGCGCCCTGCCCTCGTTCGACACCGCCCAGAAGGACCTGACCACGGCCCAGGGCAAGAACGGCCTGAACCAGAGCCGCTTCGAAGACGCCCAGACCGCGCTGCAGAACCAGTCCGACAGCCTGACGGTGATGATCGGCGGCGTCGTCGACGTCGACATGGCCGAAGCCGTCACCCGCCTCCAGGCCGCCCAGCTGGCGGTCCAGGCCTCGGCCCAGGTGTTCTCGACGCTGCAGAGCTCGTCGCTGCTGAACGTGCTGAAGTAGGATCTCGTCTAGGCGTCGGGACCAGGGATGACCGCCGTGTGCAGGCGCCCCTCGAACCGCCAGCCGAGCGCCTCGTAGAGCGCCCGCCCCTCGACGGTGGCGGCCAGAACGCCCTCAGCCGCCCCGCGAGCGACGGCTTCGGCGGCCAGGCGCGTCATCACGGCCCGGCCGAGACCTCGCCTCTGGTGAGCCGGATCCGTGACGATCTTGTCGAACACCGCGAACGGTCCAGTGAGCGCCGCGCGCCCGGACGCCGCCAGCGTCCCGTCCGGGGCCGTCGCGGCGATGACCAGCACCGCGCCTTCGAGGGTCGTCGACAGGCGATAGGCGGGATCGGGTTCGACCGCCGGAGCGCCGTCCAGGGCCGTCGCCATCAGATCGGCGAAACTTTCCAGCCGCCAACGCTCGTCGAGGGCCGCGATCAGCGCCTCGGGCGGACAGAACGCCTTCAAAAGCACGCCCGGCTGGCCGATCCCCCGCCCCAGCCGGGCGAGAGCGACCGCGTCGAGCACGGGAAAGACGTAGCGCGCCAGATGCCCCGGCTCGCCCACCGTCAGGTGGAAGCCGCCCGCGATACGCTCGGGCCGCGCCACGCCGCGCGACAGCGCCCAGCCGTCGACCCAGGCCTCGACCAGTCTCGGATCCGCCGCGTGATCGTCCGCCGCCATCGCCTCTCCCCTCGCCCGAACGCCGCACATAAGCCGCCTAGCCGCCGCCCTTTGTCAGCATGATTGCAGGCCGGCTCGACCTGCGACGCTGCTCAGCCTCGCAAAACCGTCGCTCAGGGCCTAAATAGCCGCGATGGACGCCGACCTCGCTCGTTTCGACCCCGCCCACGCCCCCGCTCCGGAGGGCGACGCCCTGATCGCGCAGGCCGCGCAGGCGGTGAAGCAGGCCGTCGGTTTGCCTGAAGGAACCCGGATCGTCGCGGCCATGTCCGGCGGCGTGGATTCGACCGTCACCGCCGCCCTGCTGGCCCGCGCCGGCTATGACGTGGTCGGCGTGACGCTGCAGCTCTACGACCACGGCGCGGCGATCTCGAAGAAGGGCGCCTGCTGCGCCGGCCAGGACATCATGGACGCCCGCATGGCGGCCGAGCGGATTGGCATCCCGCACTACGTGCTGGACTACGAAAGCCGCTTCAAGGAACAGGTCATCGAGGAATTCGCCGACGCCTATCTGCGCGGCGAGACGCCGATCCCCTGCGTGCGCTGCAACCAGACCGTCAAGTTCCGCGATCTGCTGGACGTGGCCCGCGACCTGGGCGCCGAGGCCATGGCCACCGGCCACTACGTGCAACGCGGCTTTGTCGGCGGCGGCAACCGCCCGCAGCTGCGCCGCGCGGCCGACCCGGGCAAGGACCAGTCCTACTTCCTGTTCGCCACCACGCGCGAGCAGCTCGACTTCCTGCGCTTCCCGCTGGGCGGCTTCGCCAAGCCGCAGGTCCGCGCCGTCGCCGCCGCGCTCGGCCTGTCGGTGGCCGACAAGCCCGACAGCCAGGACATCTGCTTCGTCCCCGAGGGCAAGTACACCACGGTGATCGACCGCATCCGCCCGCAGGGCGCCGAGGCGGGCGACATCGTGCACCTGGACGGCAAGGTGCTGGGCCGTCACGAGGGCGTCACCCGCTACACCATCGGCCAGCGGCGCGGCCTGAACGTCGGCGGCGGCACGGGCGAGCCGCTGTTCGTGGTCCGCATCGACGCCGAAAAGCGCCACGTCGTGGTCGGTCCGCGCGAGGCCCTACTGACCAAGTCGCTGACCCTGAAGGAAGACAACTGGCTGGGCGGCGAGGACGACCTGATCGAGGCCGCCAAGGCCCACGCGCCGGTCCTGGCCCGCGTTCGCTCGACCCGCGAGCCGGTGGCCGGCCGGCTGTCGCTGGAAGACGGCGGCGTGCGGCTGGTGTTCGACGGCCTGGAAGAAGGCGTCGCCCCCGGCCAGGCCTGCGTGCTCTACGACCCCGCCGATCCCGAGCGTGTGCTCGGCGGCGGGTTTATCGCCACGACCGTCAGGGCGATGGACTGATCCACAATGAACCTCCCCCTCTGGGGGAGGCGGCCGAAGGCCGGTGGGGGGGCCGTTTTCAGCTTCCGCTGGAGAGGCCGATTTCCGAACCGCTCCCCCCACCGATCGCTTCGCGATCTCCTCCCCCACAGGGGGAGGTTCGTAGAAACAGAAACGCCGCGAAAGCCGATCAGCTTTCGCGGCGTTTTGCGTCTGAGAGCCCCCGGGAAAAGGGCCTTAGTCCAGGGCGCCGATGTACGGCAGGCCGCGGCTCTTGCCTTCGTCGTCGAGGCCATAGCCGACGAGGTAGCGGGCCGGGGCTTCCCAGGCCACGAAGTCGGGCTCCATGCCGCGCGAGGTCGGCCAGGGCTTGCGGGCGAAGACGGCGGTCAGCACTTCGCTGGCGCCGGCGTCCTTCACCAGGCGGGCGGCTTCCGACAGCGACAGGCCGGTGTCGAACACGTCGTCGACCACCAGGGCGCGGCGACCAACCAGCGGGCGCTGGAGGTCGGCGCGCACTTCGCAGCGGCCGGTGCTCTTGCGCTCGTCATGATACGAGGCCAGCCAAAGGGCGTCGAAACGGACGTTGCGGCCGGCCTTCCACAGGGCGCGGGTCAGGTCGGCGGCGAACCACAGGCCGCCGGTCAGCAGGCAGACGGCGACGGTGTCGTCGTCGATGCGCGGGGCGATCTGACGGGCCAGGGCCTCGACCCGCTCGGCGATTTCTTGCTCTGAAATGAGCACTTCGGGGCGGGCGGGATCGGTCATGTCAGGGGATCTTGGTCAATGATGCTCGGCGGGAGCCGCTTCGGCCGCTCCGGTCTCATGACCAGGGGCTTCATGTCCAGCCCCTTCGGCCGCGGAATCCTCCGTATGCCCCTCGGCGACGGCATGATCCTCAGTCGGCGTGTCCTGGGCGCCGCGCAGTTCCGGCTCGCCGTGGCCGCCTTCGGCCGCGTGCAGACCGGTCTTGACGGCGTGGCCCGCGCCCTTCTCGACCGCGAAGGCGATCTCCAGCACCTGGGCGCTGGACGGCGGGTTCAGCAGGACGACCGAGAAGTGACGGGTCTGGCCCGGCGGGATGGTCGGGTCGGCGGCGGCGGCCAGCTGGCCGGCCACGCGCTTCTGGGCCTTGTTGAGCAGGGCGATGCGCAGCGGCGGCGCCTGCACCGGCTTTTCGGTGATGTTGCGGATCACGCCGGTGATGGTCAGGGCGGCACGGCCGTCCTGCATCGTCGGCTCGGCGCGGATGCTGCCTTCCTCGACGATCAGGCCGATGGTGTTGATCGGCGCGCCGACCATGGCGTAGGCGCCGGCGGTGCTCGGCCACAGCTTGCCGATGTTGAGGCGGAACACCCCGGCTCCCACCAGCACCACCACCATCACCGCGACCATGCCGCCCCAGACGATGCCGGTGGTCTTGGCCTCCTTCAGGCGGCGCTCGGCGTCGGCGCGGGCGCGGAACACCTTGGGCAGTTCCTCGCCCGGCAGGGCGCTGACCGGCGGTTCGGGCTCGGGCGTGTCGTCGAGGGCGTGCAGGGGATCCAGCGCCGCGGCCGCGGCGGCCCCGTCGTTGGCCGGCGCGGAAGCCGGCGGCGCATCGAACAGCTCTTCGTCGGCGGCGTTTTCGTTACGCGCGGTCCATCGCGCCCCGCACGAGGCGCAACGCACGACACGGCCAGCCGAACCGACCTTGGCGTCGTCGACGAAATAGCGGCTGGCGCACTCCGGACAGGTCAGTATCATGGCCGCGAATCGGTCATCCCCGCTTTACAGCATTGGAGGTCGCCGATTTTAACCCTGATGTCCAGAAACCCCATCGACACACCCGTGCGGACCGGCGCAGATCAGGACCTCGACGCCGTTCCCGTGGTCCGTTTCGACGGCGTCTCGATGCGCTACGGACGGGGCCCCGAAACCCTGCGCGACGTCGGCTTTTCCCTTGCCCCGGGGTCGTTTCACTTCCTCACCGGCGCCTCGGGCGCGGGCAAGAGCTCTCTGCTCAAGCTGATCTACCTGGCGCATCGTGCGTCACGGGGTCGCGTCGAGCTGTTCGGACGCGACATCAGCCTGGTCCACGCCGGCGACCTGCCCTTCCTGCGCCGCCGCATCGGCGTGGTGTTCCAGGAATTCCGCCTGCTGGAGCACCTGTCGGTGTTCGACAACGCCGCCCTGCCCCTGCGCATCGCCGGCCGCAAGCCCAACACCTATCGCGACGACGTCGCCGAGCTGCTGCACTGGGTGGGCCTGGGCGAGCGCATGCACGCCCTGCCGGCCACCCTGTCGGGCGGCGAGAAGCAGCGCCTGGCCATCGCCCGCGCCGTGGTCGACCGGCCCGACGTGCTGCTGGCCGACGAACCGACCGGTAATGTCGACCCGGCGATGTCGCTGCGGCTGCTACGCCTGTTCGTCGAGCTCAACCGCCTGGGCACCACGGTGCTGATCGCCACCCACGACGAAGAGCTGGTCGCCCGCGCCGCCCGCCCGGTGCTGCACCTGGAGCATGGCCGCCTGATCGAGCCGGGCGAGGCGTGATGAGCGGTCCGTTCGACATCAACCGCTGGAAGCCCGGCCCGCTGCTGCCGCCGCGCGACGCCCGCGACGGGGCGCTGGTCTTCGTCGTGGCCGTGCTGTGCTTCCTGGCCTGCCTGACCGCCCTGGCCGCTCTCGCCGCCAACCGCGCCGCCGAGGGCTGGAGCGCCCAGCTGACCGGCTCGGCCACCGTCGTCGTCCGCGCCAAGGCCGGCGAGACGCCCGACAGCGCCGCCGCCCGCGCCGCCGAGACCCTGGCCGGGGTCAAGGGCGTCACCCAGGCCCAGGCTCTCACCAAGGACAAGGCCGAGGCCCTGCTGGAGCCGTGGATCGGCCGCGACGCCCTGGTCGCCGACCTGCCGACCCCGCGCCTGGTCACCCTCGACCTCGATCCCAAGGCTCCGGCCAGCGCCGAGGCCCTGACCAAGGCCCTGAAGGAAGCCGCCGTCGACGCCATAGTCGACGACCACAGCCGCTGGATCGCCGACATCGAACGCGGCGCGGGCCTGGCCCGCTGGGCGGCGCTGGGCGTCTTCGCCCTGATCGCCGCCGCCGCCGCCGCCGTCATCACCTTCGCCACTCGGGCAGGCCTGGCCGCCCGTCACGAAGTGATCGAGGTGCTGCACCTTTCCGGCGCCGAGGCCGGCTTCATCGCCAGGCTGTTCCAGAACCGTTTCGCGGCCATGGCCGCCAGCGCGGGCTTGCTCGGCGGCGCGGCCGCGGTCATCGTCGGGGTGACGGCGCGGCTGGCGGGGGGCGGCACGGGCCTCACGCCGGTGTTGCCGCTGGCGTGGATCGACCTTCTGGCGCCCCTGCCCTGCCCGCTGATCGCCGCGCTGGTCGCGGGGCTGGCCGCGCGCGCCGCGGCCCTCCGCCTGCTGAAGGACATGCCGTGAAGAGCATCGCCGCCTTTCTGATCGTGGTGATGATCTGGACCCTGGGTCTGCTGGCCTTCACCTCGCGGGTGGAGCGCTCGACCCCGGCGGCCGATCCCCCCGTCTCCGACGGCGTCGTGGTGCTGACCGGCGCCTCGAACCTGCGCCTGGAGGCGGCCACCAAGCTGCTGGAGGCCGGCAAGGGCAAGCGCCTGCTGATCTCGGGCGTCAACCGCGAGGCCACCCGCGCCGACGTCCAGGACGTCACCAAGGCCGTCAAGCCGATCTACGACTGCTGCGTGGACTTGGGCTTCGCCGCCGCCGACACCGTCGGCAACGCCCGCGAGACGGCCGAATGGGCCAAGGCGCGCGGCTATGAGAGCCTGATCGTCGTCACCGCCGACTATCACATGCCGCGCTCGATGCTGGAACTGCACGCCACCATGCCGGACGTCGAGTTGCACGCCTATCCGGTGGCCACCGAAAGCCTCAACGCCCGCCGCTGGTGGAAGCGCAGCCACACCGCCCGGCGGATGATCGTGGAATACTGCAAGTACCTGGCGATCCTGGGGCGCGAGGCGTTCCTGAACCTGGGTCCGAAAGACAAGCCCGCCGAGACGTCGGCGAAGGAAAAAGACTCTTGATCTACCTGCGCTCGTTCCTGTTCCAGCTGTTCTTCTGGCTGTGGTCGGCCACCCTGGCCACGCTGATGCTGGTGACCCTGCTGATGCCGCGCGCGGCCAACCGCGCCGTGCTGCGCTTCTGGTCCCAGGGCGTGATCCTGGCCCTGCGCGTGCTGGCGGGCGTGAAGATCGAGGTGCGCGGCAAGGAATACGTTCCCACCGGTCCGGCGCTGGTGGCCGCTAAGCACCAGTCGATGTTCGACGTCTTCAGCCAGTTCGCCATCCTGCCGGACGCCTGCTTCGTGATGAAGAAGGAGCTGCTGATGGTGCCGCTGTTCGGGTGGCACGGGCTGAAGGCCAAGATGATCGTCGTCGACCGCGCCGGCCACTCGGCCGCGCTGAAGAAGCTGGTCCGCGACACCGTCGACCGCATGAAGGAGACCCGCCAGGTCGTGATCTTCCCCGAAGGCACCCGCGGCAAGGTCGGCGAGCCCGGCGACTACAAGCCCGGCATCGCCGCGCTCTATCGCGAACTGGAACTGCCGGTGACCCCGCTGGCCCTCAACTGCGGCCAGCACTGGAAGCACAAGAGCCTGCTGGTCGAGCCCGGCGTCATCGTCTTCGAATACCTGCCGCCCATCCCCGCCGGCCTCAAGCGCGGCGAGTTCATGCGCGAACTGCAGACGCGGATCGACACGGCGACCAAGGCGCTGGAGGACGAGAACGTCTGATCCTTCTCCCCTTGCGGGAGAAGGTGTCGGCGAAAGCCGACGGACGAGGGGTCTCTCAAAAATGAAACGCCGCGACAGCTGATCAGCCGTCGCGGCGTTTTCGTTCGTGCAACCCCTCACCCGACCTCGCTCCGCGAGGCCACCCTCTCCCGCAAGGGGAGAGGGTTCAGGTTTCGAGCGCCTCGACCATCTTCAGCAACGCCTCCATCGCGTGATCGCGCACCCCGTCCTCGCGCAGGTGACCGACCAGATCCCGCAGATAGTCGATGTTCGGCCCCGACAATCCTCGCGCCCCGGCGATCAGCTCGGCTTGCTGCTCCAGGGTCAGCGCCCCCGCCCACTGCCCGTGCTTGCGGTCGGACAGGAACACCAAAGCCGAGACCTCGCCGTTTCCGTCGATCTTCAGCTTCGACCAGGCCTCGAAATAGGTCTCGGTCGGCTGCTCGCGTTCGCGCAGGTAGGCGTAGACCTCGGGCCAGGCGCTTTCCGCGACCCGATAGGCCACGCCGCGCACCGCGCCGCCGGGGGCCAGGCCCAGCACCAGGCCCGGCCGCTCGTAGGTCCCCCGGTGATGCACCGAATAGATGCAGAAGGCGCGCCTGCGCCCATGGAGGACCGCCGTTCTTCGGTCTATGAACGGGAACCCGGGCCGCCACATCAGCGATCCGTAACCGAACACCCAACGATCGCCGCCCCGCGGCTGCTCGCTCGACACGCCTGACACCCTCACCGACCGGAACAGCCCCTTCGCCCATGACCCATAGCGACCCGACGCCGTCCCGCAAGCCCCGCCGTCGCGGCCTGGTCCTGCCTTTCGTCCTCGCGGCCCTGGTCTGCATCGTCTGGAGCGTCGGCTGGTTCTGGCTGCGCAACGAGATGGTCACGCGGATGGACGCCACGGCCGCCCACCTGAAGGCCGAGGGCTACGACCTCTCCTGGACCCGTCGCGAGGTCACCGGCTTTCCCTTCCGGCTGGACGTGCGGCTTGAGAACGCCCGCGTCGCCGAACCCTCGGGCTGGGCCGTCCGCGCGCCGCAACTGAAGGGCGAGGCGATGATCTACGGCGTCGGCCACTGGATGATCGTCGCCCCCGCTGGCGTGGTGCTGACCCGTCCGGAAAAGGGCGACGTCGTCGTCACCGGCGAGGCGTTGCGCGCCAGCCTGGCCGGCTTCGACCAGTATCCGCCGCGCATCTCGGTCGAGGGCGCCAAGCTGGTCTTCACCACCGCCGCCGACGTCGAGCCCTTCCCGATCAGCTCGACCGACGCCCTGCAGCTGCACCTGCGGGCCGGTCCCGAAGACCAGGCCGCGATCCTGTTCAAGGCCGACGGCGCCAAGGTGGCCTTCACCGGTCTGCTGGGCCGCATCGCCCAGGACCGCACCGCCTCGCTCTACTGGGACTCGCGCCTGTCGAAGGCTTCGGCCCTGCGCGGCGACAACTGGACCGACGCGGTGCGCGACTGGACCGCCGCCGGCGGCGCCATCAGCGTCGAAAGCGGCAAGCTGACCGCCGGCGACGCCCTGATCGAAGCCAAGTCCGGCGCCCTGACCGTCGATCCGAACGGCCGCCTGCGCGGCGCCCTCGACGTCACCGTGCGCGAGAAGCCCTCCCCCGCCGAAGCGATCACCGACGCACGTTCCGCCGCAGCGGCTATCGCGGCGGCCGCCGGCCAGGACCCGACCCTCAGCGCCACCCTGGAGTTCCAGGACGGCCGCACGCGTCTGGGACCGTTCGACACGGGTCCGTCGCCGCAGGTGTATGTGCCGCGGTAGATCAACGTTCCCTCTCTCTGAGAGAGAGGGAGGGGCCCATGGCGGAGCCATGGGAGGGTGAGAGGTTTCACCGCTTGCAGGCAAATCCCAAAACGTACAGTCGTGGCCTGTTGGCTAGGAGAGAAGGCGTCGCCGAACGCTCAGGCGTTCCGCGCTCTACCGGCCTGATCCTGTCGCCGCCACAGCGTCTCGTTCGGAGAGGCTGTACCCTCTCACCCTCCCACGCCTTCGGCGCGGGCCCCTCCCTCTCCCCATGAGAGAGGGAACATAGTACGGCGCAATTTCCTTCCCCGGCGACGCGGCTATTGCGCCCTTCGCGGCAAAGACTATGTTCCGGCCCTCATTTTCGGGGATAGACATGGGTCGCGACGCGGACGAGACGCCGCCCTCGCTGGACGAGGTCCGATGGCGCATCGACGCCATCGATAGCCAACTGCTCGCGCTGATCGACGAGCGGGCCGGCCTGTCGCGCGCCGTCGCCACGGCCAAGCGCGCCGCCGGCGACGCCGGCTTTGGCCTGCGCCCCGGCCGCGAGGCCCTGATCGTCCGCAAGCTGCTGGCCGCGCCGCGCAACGACGCCTCCGACGCCCTGCTGATCCGCATCTGGCGCGAGCTGATGGCCGACAGCCTGTCGCGCCAGGGCCCGTTCCATCTCACCGTCTGGGGCGACGGCCGCACGGTCGAGCTGGCCCGCTCGCGCTTCGGCGCCGCCCCGCCGATGCAGGTCGTGGCCGCCGACAAGGACGCCCTGGCCGCCGCCAAGACGCCGTGGGGCGTCGCTGTGCTGGGCCTGCAACCGGGCAGCGCCTGGTGGGCTCGCCTGCTGGCCGAGCCGACGCTCAACATCTTCGCCGCCCTGCCCTGCCTGACCCGCTGGGGTCCGCAGGCCGCCTTCGCGGTCGCTGAGGTCGAGGTCGAGCCGACCGGCGGCGACCAGACCTTCTGGGTCACCGACAGCGCCAAGAGCGCGTCCGCCATCGTCGAGGCCCTGGGCGCCGACGGCGTCGCCGCCGAGCCGGTGGCCGAGGCCGGCGGCCTGAAGCTGTTCTCGCTGTCGGGCTTCTACCAGCGCGACGACGAGCGCCTGGCCCGCGCGCCGGGCCAGCTGTCGGGCGTGGTCGGGGCTGCCCCCGTTCCCTTCGACGTGTAAGTAGGGCCGCGCCTCTTCAGGCGCCCCGCCGAGACCCGTGATGACCGCTTCCGACCGCTCCGCCTCGCCCCGTCCGCTGCCCAAGCCGGGGATCCTCGACATCGCCGCATACGTCGGCGGCAAGTCGAAGGTCGAGGGGATCGCCCATCCGGTGAAGCTGTCGAGCAACGAGAACGTGCTGGGCTGCAGCGAACAGGCGAAAGCCGCCTATCGCGACGCCGCCGACCGCCTGCATGCCTATCCCGACGGCAAGGCCAGCGGCTTGCGCGCCGCCGTCGCCCAACGTTACGGCCTGGAGCCCGAGCGCCTGACCTTCGGCGACGGCAGCGACGAGATCTTCGCCCTGCTGTGCCAGGCCTATCTCGAGCCCGGCGACAACATCGTCCAGGGCGAGCACGGCTTCGCCGCCTACGCCATCGGCGCCCGCGCCTGTCAGGCCGAGGTTCGCTTCGCCGCCGAGCCGAACCGCCGCATCGACGTCGCCGAAGTGGTCAAACAGGTCGATGCGCGCACCCGTATCGTCTTCGTCGCCAACCCGGCCAACCCCACCGGTACCTGGCTGACCGGCGAGGAGATCCGCGACCTGCACGCGGCCCTGCCGCCGTCGGTGATCCTGGTGCTGGACGGCGCCTATGCCGAGTTCTGCACCGATCCGCGCTTCGAGGACGGCCTGGCTTTGGCGCGCGAGGCCCGGAACGTCGTCGTCACCCGCACCTTCTCGAAGATCCATGGCCTGGCCGCCTTGCGGGTCGGCTGGGGCTATGCGGACGCCGACATTATCGATCCGATCGAGCGCATCCGCCCGCCGTTCAACACCTCGATCCCGGCGCAGGAAGCCGCGATCGCCGCCCTGGCCGACCGCGCCTTCGAGGCCGCTTCGGTGGCCCTGGTCGAGCAGTGGCGGCCGTGGCTGGCCCAGCAGCTGGGCGGCCTTGGCCTGGCCGTCACGCCGTCGGCGGCCAATTTCGTGCTGGTCGACTTTCCGACGACGCCGGGCAAGACCGCTCTCGACGCCGAGGCCTTCCTGGCCGGCAAGGGCTATCTGGTCCGCGCCGTCGCCAACTACGGCCTGCCCCAATCACTGCGCATCACCATCGGTCGCGAAGAGCACAATCGCGCGGTCGTGGATCTCCTGGCCGAGTTCGTGGGGCGGTAGGAAACTTCCCTTCCCGCCGTTCCGCCGCACTAGGATCAACCGCCGCATCACCCCCACCCAACCCTCCCCCATCGAGGGGGAGGGCTTATAAGAACAAAACCATGTCACCCACCGGCCTGCTCTATCCCAAGATGACCGTCGTCGGCGCCGGCCTGATCGGCGGCTCGGTGATCCTGGCCGCGCGCGCCCACGGCGTGGTCGGCGAGGTCACCATCGTCGACGCCAGCGAGACCCACCGCGCCCGCGCCATCGAAATCGGCCTGGCCGACCACGTCACCGGCGACCTCGCCGAGGCGGTCAAGGACGCCGACCTGGTGGTCATCGCCACGCCGGTGCTGTCGATCGGCGAGGTCGCCGCCGCCGTCGCCCCACACCTGAAGCCCGGCGCCACCCTGACCGACGTCGGCTCGACCAAGGCCACCATCGCCGAGGCCTTCCGCGCGCCCGAACTGGCCAAGGTGTTCCCGATCCCCGGCCACCCGATCGCCGGCACCGAGCAGTCGGGTCCCGACGCCGGCTTCGCCGAGCTGTTCGAAGGCCGCTGGACCATCCTGACCCCGCTGGCCGACCGCGACGACGAGGCCTACGCCGCCGCCGTCGCCAAGCTGTCGGCCTTCTGGCGGTCGTTCGGCGCCCAGGTCGAACTGATGGAGGAGAAGCACCACGACCTCGTTTTGGCCGTCGTCAGCCACCTGCCCCACCTGATCGCCTACACCATCGTCGGCAGCGCGGCCGACCTGGAGAACGTCACCGAGAACGAGGTGATCAAGTACTCGGCCTCGGGCTTCCGCGACTTCACCCGCATCGCCGCCAGCGACCCGACCATGTGGCGCGACATCTTCGTGGCCAACAAGGACGCGGTGCTGGAGATGCTGGGCCGCTTCACCGAGGACCTGCAGGCCATGAGCCGCGCAATCCGCTGGGGCGACGCCGATACCCTGCACGCCCACTTCACCCGCACCCGCGCGATCCGCCGCGGCATCGTCGCCGCCGGCCAGGAAAGCGCCGAACCGAACTTCGGGCGCGATCGCGGGAAGCACTAGTTCCTGATCCCTCTCTCTTTGAGAGGGGGAGGGGCCCGCGCCGCAGGCGTGGGAGGGTGAGAGGTTTCACCGTTTGCCGGCGGAACCTCTGAACCCGCGCCCAGATCGGGCAGTTTGAAACCCCTCACCCTCCCACTGCTTCGCAGCGGGCCCCTCCCTCTCCCTATGGGAGAGGTTTCTCCGCACGCCCCTGGACTATTTTACACTCGTATAGCAACCTCTCCCCCAGACGCCTCCTGGGGAGAGAGACGATGACCGACACCCGCGACGCCGTGATCATCGGCGGGGGCCATAACGGCCTCGTCTGCGCCTTCTACCTGGCCAGGGCGGGGATGAAGGTCACCGTCTGCGAGGCCCGCGGCGTGGTCGGCGGGGCGGCGGTGACCGAGGAGTTCCATCCGGGCTTCCGCAACTCGGTGGCAAGCTACACGGTCAGCCTGCTCAATCCGCGGGTCATCGCCGACATGGACCTGCACGGTTTCGGCCTGACCTTCCTGGAGCGGCCGATCTCCAACTTCCTGCCGATCGCCGACGACAAGTATCTGAAGCTCGGCGGCGGGCTGGAGCGCACCCAGGAACAGTTCCGCAAGTTCAGCCGTCGCGACGCCGAGATCCTGCCGGCCTATTACGCCATGCTCGACGAGATCGGCGACGTGCTGCGCGATCTGGCCCAGGAGACCCCGCCCAATCTCGGCGACGGCCTGCCGGGGATCCTGCGCGCCCTGCGCCAGGGCGGGCGGCTGGCCATGCTCTCCCGGGAGAGAAAGCGCGACCTGCTGGACCTCTTCACCAAGAGCGCGCGGGATTTCCTGAACGGCTGGTTCGAGAGCGAACCGGTCAAGGCCGCCTTCGGCTTCGACGCCGTGGTCGGCAACTACGCCAGTCCCGACACGCCGGGCTCGGCCTATGTGCTGCTGCACCACACCTTCGGCGAGGTGAACGGCAAGAAGGGCGCCTGGGGCCACGCCGTCGGCGGCATGGGCGCGATCACCCAGGCCATGGCGAAAGCCTGCGAGAAGGCCGGGGTCGAGATCCTGCTGAACGCTCCCGTCGAAGGCGTGCACGTGGACGGCGGGAAAGCGGTCGGCGTGCAGCTTGTCGACGGCCGCCAGATTATGGCCCCGATCGTCAGCGCCAACGTCAATCCGGCCCTGCTCTACAAGAAGCTGGTCGCGCCCTCGGCCCTGCCCGCCGACTTCCGCAAGGCGATCGACGGCTACAAGAACGGCTCGGGCACTTTCCGCATGAACGTGGCCCTGTCGGAGCTGCCGGACTTCACGTCCCTGCCCGGCAAGGCCGTGGCCGAGCATCACCAGAGCGGGATCGTCATCGCCCCCAGCCTCGACTACATGGACGCCGCCTATCGCGACGCCAAGGCCGGCGGCATGAGCAAGGCGCCGATCGTCGAGATGCTGATCCCCTCGACGCTGGATACGTCGCTGGCCCCGCCCGGCCAACACGTGGCCAGCCTGTTCTGCCAGCAGTTCGCCCCGACGCTTCCCGACGGCCGAGGCTGGGACGACGAGCGCGAGGCGGCCGCCGACCTGATCATCGACACGGTCGACAAGTGGGCCCCGAACTTCAAGGCCTCGGTGCTGGGTCGCGTGATCCTGTCGCCGCTGGACCTGGAGCGGAAGTTCGGCCTGATCGGCGGCGACATCATGCACGGCCACATGAGCCTGGATCAGCTGTGGGCCGCCCGCCCGCTGCTGGGCCACGCCAGCCACCGCGCGCCGATCAAGGGCCTCTACATGTGCGGCGCGGGCACGCACCCCGGCGGCGGGGTGTCGGGCAACCCCGGCCGTAACGCCGCGCGCGAGATCCTGCGCGACAAGGATTTCACCACGGCGGTGAAGCTGGCCGTGGTGGGGCGGTGATGGTCGCACGCTTTCTCCCCTCCCCTGCCTCACCAAACCCGCCTTCCTCGCCCTCGTGGCGAGGACCCATCGTTCAACCGCCCAGACTGCGCGAAGCTAGGCAAGGCAGAGGCGGCGGCGCCATGGATCCTCGCCACGAGGGCGAGGAAAGCGATCTATTTTACGCTTGGGGAACCCGAGCATGACCGCCCTCCCCAACCACGACCCCCAGTCCGACTGGGGCCTGCCCGGCTGGATCTACGGCTCGGAGCGGTTCTTCCGCGAGGAACAGGACAAGGTTTTCCGGCCATCGTGGCAGATCGTCTGCCACCTCAACGACATCCCGAAAGCCGGCGACTTCCACACCTTCGATTTCGTGGGCGAGAGCATCGTCGTGGTGCGTGGCAAGGACGGCGGGGCCAAGGCGTTCGCGAACGTCTGCCGCCACAGGGGCGCGCGGCTACTGGACGGGCCGACCGGCCGCTGCGGCCGCATTGTCTGCCCCTACCACGCCTGGACCTACGACCTGGACGGCCGACTGATCGGCGTGCCGATGCGCGACGACTATCCGGCCCTGGAGATGGACAAGCAGGGCCTGGCCAGGCTGGACCTGGAGATCTGGCGCGGCTTCGTCTTCGTCCGGCTGGAAGGAGACGGCCCCAGCGTCGCCGACATGATGGCCCCCTACGAAGCCGAGGTCGCCCACTACCGGTTCGAAGAGTTGCAGCCGTTCGGCCGCGTCACCCTGCGGCCGCGCGACGTCAACTGGAAGAACATCAGCGACAACTACTCTGACGGCCTGCACATCCCGATCGCCCACCCGGGCCTGACCCGCCTGTTCGGCAAGGGCTACGGCGTGGCGGCCGAGGCTTGGGTCGACAAGATGTGGGGCCAGCTGATCGACGAGCCGTCGAACAACCCGTCCGAGCGCCTCTACCAGGACGTCTTGCCCGACGTTCCGCACCTGCCGGACGACCGCAAGCGCCTCTGGACCTATTTCAAGCTCTGGCCGAACTTCGCCTTCGACATCTATCCCGACCAGGTGGACTTCATGCAGTTCATCCCCGTCTCGGCCACCACGACCATGATCCGCGAGATCGCCTACGCCCTGCCCGACGAGCGGCGCGAGATGAAGGCCGCGCGCTATCTCAACTGGCGCATCAACCGCCAGGTCAACGCCGAGGACACCGAACTGGTAGCGCGGGTGCAGCAGGGCATGGCGTCGCACACCTTCACCGCCGGACCGCTTGCGACCAGCGAGGTGTCATTGAGAAGCTTCGGGCGCAAGCTGCGGGCCCTGATCCCCGAAAGCCGCCTGCCGCGGCCGCCGGTGGGGTGGTGAAGACCTCTTCCCTAAACCAAGCCCGTCATCCCGGCCGCAGCGCAGCGAAGAGCCGGGACCCAGGAGCCGCCGCATCGCGCCGGCGACCGGGAGGGCGGCTAATCCAACCTCGGCGCCCAGTCCCCTGGGTCCCGGATAGCCGCTGCGCGGCTTCCGGGATGACGAGCGTTTTTGGGTCTTGAGACCATGACCCGCGCCCCCTTCACCCGCGAAGCCGCCGACGTCCGCCGCCAAGCCCTGGTCGCGGCCGCCGAGGCCGTGCTGGCCCGCGAGGGCGTGGCCGGGACGTCGGTGCGGACGATCTGCGCCGAGGCCGGCGTCTCGGCCGGCCTGCTGCGGCACTATTTCGAGGGCGTCGACGAGTTGATCGCCGCCGCCTACGAGGCGGTGGACCAGCGGATCGACGCGGCGCTGGAGACGGCCGTGGCGGCGACGGATCGCGATCCTCGCGCGCGCCTCTCGGCCTATCTGGGGGCGAGCTTCGCCCCGCCGGTGCTGGACGCCGACCTGCTGGCCGCCTGGATCGGCTTCTGGAGCCTGGTCAAGACCAAGCCCCGCATCGCCGCCATCCACGCGGCCTCCTACGCCGCCTATCGGGCGCGGCTGGAGACCCTGCTGGCCGACTGCGGCGCGCACGAGCGACGACTGGCGGCGATCGGCCTGACGGCGATGGTGGACGGGCTGTGGCTGGAGCTGTGCCTGGACCCCAGCACGTTCAGCGCGACCGAGGCGGTGCGGGCGCTGGAGACCGCCGCTGGCGCGTGGCTTGACTGAAGAAAGCGCGTTGACCCAGCTGCTCCCCCGTAGCGAAGCGTGCGGGGGAGGTGGCGCGCTGCGGATACGCAGCGTGACGGAGGGGGCGAGTGACAGAGCTCGGCGCCCAGTCTCGCCCCCTCCACCGCTTCGCGGTCCCCCTCCCCCGCAAGCGGGTGAGGAGCGGGCACGCCGACGCTCTGAAACAAACCAAGAAAAAGGCCGCCCCAACGGCGTCGGAGCGGCTTGGAAGTCAGCCTAGATTGGTAAAATTCGGGATCAGGCCGCGGCGGCGGCGCCGGCCAGGCCCTTGCGGCCCCAGGTCGGGCGGCGCACTTCCGGCTCGGCGATGTGGACCTCGGCGTAGCGGCCCTGGCTCTTCATGTGGCGGGCCAGGAGCTGGGCCAGGGCCACGGCTTCGTGCTGGCTCGGGCAGGAGCTGATCAGCTCGGGCGAGTCGTTCCAGGTCACGTGCCAGACGCCGGCGACCGGACGGACGTAGTAGTGGTTCGAGTCGGCCATGGGGAGGCTCCTTGATCGAGGCTGACGCCAGCCTCCCCCCACGGGCGGCTTCGCGACAGCTGTATCAATGCTGCACAGCAACATCGAGTTGCGCCGCACAATGCACACGCCGCGCCAGGTCTCAAGCGGTTAATTTTTTGGCGCCAGGGGAACCTGATCTTTGTAGACCACCCCGCCCTTCATAACCTTGGCCACGTCCTGCAGCACAGCCACGTCCGCCAGCGGATCGCCGCCCACCGCGATCAGGTCGGCGTAGCAGCCGGCCTGATCGCAGCCGACGTCCTTGTCCTTGCTCATCAAGGCCGCGGCGCTGGTCGTCGCCGACTGGATCGCCTGCATCGGCGTCATGCCGTACTTGACCATGTAGGGCAGCTGGCGAGCGTTCCAGCCATGGGGATAGACGCCGGCGTCGGTGCCATAGGCGATCTTGACCCCGGCCTTCACCGCCTTGCGGAAGCCTTCCCGCTGGGCGTCCGTCGTCTCGCGATTCTTGCGCAGGGTCTCGGCGGGCCAGCCGTTCTTCGTGCCGATCTCGTCGATGTAGTCGCCGTTGTAGATGTCGGCGACCAGCCAGGCTCCCCGCGCCTTCATCAGGGCGATCCCCTCGTCGTCGATCAGCGAGCCGTGCTCGATCGAGCGCACCCCGGCCCGCACCGCCACCTTGATGCCTTCGGCCCCGTGGGCGTGGGCGGTGGCGTAGGTCCCGCGCTTGGCAGCCTCCTCGACGGCGGCCTCGATCTCTTCCTTCGATAGCTCCAGCTGGCCGGGCTCGGTGCCGACGGTCAGGACGGCGCCGGTGGCGATCAGCTTCAGGAAATCGGCGCCGTGCACCAGGATGTCGCGGGTCTTGCGATGGGTGTCGGCCACGTCTTCCACCACGCCCCGGCGCATCTCGGCCGGGATGACCACGTCCGCGGCGATGCCGGTCACCTCCCCGCCCCCGCCGGGCGTCGTCACATAGGCCCCGGCCACCGACATGCGCGGACCGGGGACCAGGCCCTTGTCGATGGCGTCCCTCAGCGCCACGTCGCCGAAGGCTCTCCACGTTCCGACGTCGCGCACGCTGGTGAAGCCGGCCATCAGGGTCGTGCGGGCGTGGGCCGCGCCGATATAGGCCTGCTCGGCGGCCGTGGTCAGCAGCGGCTCGGCGATGTTCTCGGTCTGCTCCTGGTCGACGATGTGGGTGTGCATGTCGATCAGGCCCGGCAGTACGGTCAGGGTCGACCAGTCCAGCACCGGACCGTCGGCCGGGGCGCCGGTCCAAGCGGTGACGGCGACGATGCGCTCGCCCTCGATGCGGATCAGCCGATCGGTCAGCACCTTGCCGGCCACGGGATCGATCAGCCGCCCGGCGTGGACATAGGAGACCTTGTGGGTCGGCTTGGGCGTCTCGGCCGCCAGGGCCGGAACGGCGGCCAGCGCGGCGAGCGCAACCAGGGTCGAACGCAGGATCATGCCGCAGGCCTCACGCACGCGCCGCACGGCGCATCAGCAGATGGACGGGAACGCCGGCGGCCAGCAGCACCAGCCCCCACAGCACGGCTTCCTTGCCGGCGCCGAACAGGGTGAACACCGCATAGAGCCCGGCCAGGACGGCGATCACGGTCAGCAGCCGCGAGCCCGGCACGCGGCCGGCGTGCTGCAGCTTCAGCGCCGCCAGAGCGCAGGCCAGATAGGTGAACAGCGATGCCGTGGTCGCCAGGAGAGCGATGAAGGTGAAGAGATCGGCCATCGACTTGGCGTAGTTGATGCCCACCAGGGCGGTCAGGAACAGGCCCGAGACCAGGTGCGCCCGCACCGGCGTCCCGCGCGTGGACGACTGGCCCAGAAAGGCCGGGAACACCCCGCCCCGGGCCATCGCATAAGGCATCTCGCCCTGCAGCAGCACCCAGCCGTTCAGGGCCCCGAAGGCGCTGATAGCGGCGAAGGCGGCCACGGCCATGGCCGCGCCCGCCCCCCAGAACCGGCCGATGAACTCGGCCATCGGGGCGTTGGAGGCCTTCAGCGCGTCGGGCGGCGACAGCAGCACCACCGCCGAGCAGACCAGCAGGTAGATCACCCCCGTGAAGGCCGCGCCGAACAGGGTGGCGCGCGGGATGGTGCGGGCCGGATCCTTGACCTTGTCGGCCGGCACGGTGGCCGACTCCAGGCCCAGCAGCGCCCACAGGGTCAGGGCCGAGGCGGCGACGAGGCCTGGCCCGCCCAGGTCGGAGACCCGCAACGGCGCGGAGACGGCGGTCGATCCGACCCTCGTCAGCAGCCAAGCCGACAGGCCCAGCACGGCGGCCAACGGCAGCAGCTTGAGGACGGTGGTCACCACCTGCACCTCGCCGGCCAGCCTGGCGCCGAAACAGTTCACACCGATCAGCCCCCAGATCAGGCTCAGCGTGACCAGGGCGTGCAGTCCGGGAACCTTGGCGATGGCGGGGACCAGGACGGACAGATAGCTGACCGCCCCCGTGGCGATGGCGGCGTTGCCGACCCAAAGCGAGATCCAGTAGGCCCAGGCGACGATGAAGCCCGCCGTCGGTCCGAAGGCTTCCTGGGTGTAGGCGTAGGGCCCGCCCTCGCGCGGCAGGGCCGCCGCCAGCCGGGCGAAGACGAAGGCCAGGCAAAGGCCGCCGGCGATGGTGACGATCCAGCCCAGCACCCCGTTCCAGCCGTACGGGGCCAGCGAGGCCGGCAGCATGAAGACGCCCGAGCCGATCATGTTGCCGACGACCAGGGCGGTGCACATCCAGAAGCCGAGGGCCTTGGGCGCGGGCGTACTCATAAGGTCATGCTTTCACCGGCGCGAGGAACGCGCAACCGCCTCCGTCCCGAAGGACGGAGGCGGCGCATGCGTGGTCCGCGATCAGAACTTCTGGCCGAACTTCACGCCCATGGTTCGCGGCTGGTTGGGGATCACATAGACGTTGTCGCCGCAAACCGCCTCGGCGCACTGGACGAAGCGGTTGTTGCTGGCCCGCTTGTCGCCGACGTTGGTGATGTAGGCCGACAACGACCAGGTGTCGCGGCTGAGACCCGCCGACAGGTCGAAGGTGACGAAGCCGCCGCCCGTCCCCAGGATGCCGGACTCGATGTCCCGCAGGTCGGAGAAGACGTCGGACTGGCCCACGCCCGAACCCTGGACGAAGGCCCTGAAGGTGTTGACGTCGAACTCGTAGCGGGCCGTGACGTTGGCCTTGTACTTGGGCGTCACCGGTAACCGCGTGCCCGACGGCGCCTGCGGCGTGGCGCAGGTGGTCACCGGATTGCCGGCGCTGTCGGTGTAGCCGCAGTAGTTCTCGGCCAGCCGGGCGTCGGTATAGGCGGCCGCGGCGTTGATCGTCAGGCCGTGGATCACGGCCCAGGTGATGTCGGACTCCAGGCCCTTGATCTCGGCCGCGCCGGCGTTGCGGATCTCGGTCAGGCCGTTGGGGCCGAGGATCGAGAACTGGAACTTGTCCCACTTCTCGAAATAGGCCGCGCCGTTCCAGCGGAAGCGGTTCTGGGCCCAGCTGGTCTTCCAGCCGAACTCGTAGTTCTTCAGGTAGTCCGAAAGGTACGGCGCGAGCGTGCCGCGCCGGTTGATGCCGCCCGGCCGGAAGCCTTCCGAATAGGTGACGTAGACCAGCTTGTCGTCGTCGACCTTGTAGGTGAGGTTGAACTTGGGCGTGTTGCCCGTCTCCTTCACCCGCTTGTCGAGGTTGGTGCAGGGCGAGCCGGCGACGACCGGCCCCTTGAAGCACGCCGCCACGCCGGTGCCGCTGCTGTAGCCCGATCCGTAGCCGTAGAAGCCGACCAGCGAGTTGTCGGCCTTGAAGAATCGGACGCCCGCCGTCGCCGTCAGCTTAGGCAGGATGTCGAACGACACCTCGCCGAAGGCGGCGCTGTCGCGGTCGACGCGCTTCTGTTCGGTCAGCCAGATGGTGCCCGGATGGCCCTCCACCGACAGCGACTCGCCCAGGGCGTCGATCTTGTAGTCCTGGTGAATGCCGTGGGTCTGGCGCTGGTAGAACAGGCCGGCGACGAAACGCAGGCGGTTCTCCTGCGGCGAGCTCACGCGCAGCTCGTGGCTGACCTTGGAGTAGCGGTCCTTGCCGTTGATGTACTGCGAGGGGTCGACCGGGTTACCCGCGTCGTCGGTCCAGTAGGCGCCGTAGCCGTACAGCGTGTCGTAGAAGTAGGAGTAGTCGGTGTAGTCCTGCTCGGTCAGCACCGTCCGCTCCAGGTACGAACCGGCGTAGACGATGTCGAGGTTGCTGATCTTGCCCTCGACGGTCAGGGCCGCCTGCACCCAGCGGTCGTCGGCGCTTTCCGGATAGTAGTGGCTGATTTCCAGGTCGCCGACCTCGGGATCGTAGCCGGCGAAGCCGTTCGACTTCTGCACCTGGCCCATGACCTGGGGCGTGACCGACCAGTTGTCGCCGATGTCGACCTTCACCGCCGCCCGGGCGCCGTAGGTCTCGGTGTCGTTGTAGTCCTTCTTGGCCACGCTATCGTTGTCGATGGTGACGCCCGAGGTCGGATAGGTGCGGGTCGACGGCACGTTGTCGATGTAGCCGCCGGTGCGCTTGCTCCAGCCGACCAGGCGCACGGCGACCGTGTCCGACAGCGGCTGGTTGACGAAGCCCTCGGCGACATAGCCCGCATCGCCGCCGGCGATCGTGTTGACCTCCAGGTCGTAGCCGGCCTTGAAGCTGGCGGTGCTCGGCTTGTTGGTGATGATGCGGATGGTGCCGGCCTGCGAGCTGGCGCCGTACAGCGTGCCCTGCGGACCGGCCAGGGCCTCGACCCGGGCGATGTCGTAGACGTGGATGTCGAGCGCGCCCTGGATCGTGGTGATCGGCTGCTCGTCGAGATAGATGCCGACGCTGGGCAGCGAGCCCGAGTGATTGCCGTCGCCGCCGCTGGCCACGCCGCGCATGTAGACCTGGTTGAAGCCCGAACCGGAGCCGGTGAACGACACGCTGGGCAGGAACTTCACATAGTCGGCGAAATTGGTGACCTGCAGCTGCTGCAGCTTGGTCTCGCCCAGCGCCTGAATGCTGACCGGAACGTCCTGCAGGTTTTCCGAACGCTTCTGGGCGGTGACCACCACCTCTTCCAGCGCCACCCCGCCGTCCTGTGCGAGAGCTGCTCCCCCGAGCGCGCTTGACGACATCAGGGCCGTGACCAGCAGGCCCGACCTCATTGTTTTTGAACGCATAATCGGCACGTGTTCACTCCTTGGCCCCAGAGAGAACGACGTTCTTTCAGTTAATCCAGGGTCGCAAGCAGCAAAGCTTCGCGTCGGCGCAATTCATGAGACTGTTGCAAAAACGGCAGTCTCGGAGCCCGGTGGTCAAATAACGGGCGCGGCGGGATAGGCGGTCAAGACCGGCCCCAGGGCCATCTTCAGCGGATCCAGCCACGGTTCATAGTTGCGCCACTGATCGACGCCGTCCTTGAAAATCGGCTGGCGCACCTGCTCGGAGCTGGCGGTGCGCACGGCGCGGTCGTTCTGGTGGAAATTCAGGCACGCGTCCTCGAACGGCAGGCCGCAATGATCGAGCAGCCGCCGGATCTCAGCCTCCGGCGACTCGACCATCTCCTCGTAGATCACCCGGTGCACGCGGCCCGGCAGCACGGCGTCGAAATGGGCCATCAGGTCCACATAGTCGGCGTAGTAGCGGCCGATGTCGGTCAGGCCGTAGCTGAAGGTCTGGCCCCGCGCGAAGTGCTGCTTGAACCCCGAGAAGCAGCAGCCCAGCGGGTGGCGCCGCGCGTCGATGATCTTCGCGTTCGGCAGCATCAGGTGGATCAGCCCGGCGTGGGCGAAGTTGTTGGGCATCTTGTCGACGAAGAACGGCCGGTCGGTCTTCCTCTGCACCCGGGTGCGCTCGAGATACTCCTCGCCCAGCGCCTTCAGGGCCTCGGCGTCGAGATCGGCCAGCGCCTCGGGGTAGAGCGAGGCCCCGCCCCTGCCCGGTTTGCCGCCCAACCGCTTGGCGATGGCGATGACGTCGGGCAGCTCCATCGTGCCCTCGACTTGGGAGTGGCTGGCCAGGATCTGCTCGATCAGGGTCGAGCCCGAGCGCGGCAGGCCGACGACGAAGATCGGATCCGGCGCCTCGCTCCCCCAATCCTTGCGCTCTGCGAAGAACGACGGCGTGAACAGCGCCTTGCTGCGCGCCGCATGGGCCGTGGTCTCGTCGGCGTCGTAGCGGATCTGCACGCGGCGTAGCTCCGCGCCCCTGGCGTAGTGGCCAAAGCTCTCCTCGTAGCGGCCGGCGTCCTCGAGCGCCTTGCCCAGGGCGTAGTGCAGATGGAAGCGGTCCTCGTCGATCAGGTCGGCGGCGACCAGCTGGTCCTCCATCGTGGCCAGGTCGGCGTCGGAGAAGCGCAGGGTCTTGAGGTTGGCCAGGCTCCACCAGGCCTCGCCCAGCATCGGCGCCTGCTCGACGGCCTTGCGATAGGCGGCTTCGCACTCGGCGCGGCGGCCCAGGGTCTTCAGGGCGTGGCCGTAGCTCATCCAGCCCTTCGGCTGGTGCGGATGCCGAGCCAGAACGTCGCGATAGATCGCCGTCGCCGCCTCGTATTCGCCGATCCGCACCAGGGCGGCGGCGCGCAGGTTGGCGTAGGCCGGATGGCGCGGGTCGGCCGCCTGCAGCAGGTCGAGTTCCCGCAAGGCCTCCAGGGTCTTGTTCTGGCGATAGAGCAGGGTCGCCAGATTGTGCCGGGCGGCGGTGAAGCCTGGCGTGAAGGCCAGGGTCTGGGTCAGGATCCGCTCGGCGTCCTCGTAGCGGCCCAGGCGCGCGGCCACCTCGGCCAGCATGCGCAAGGCGGCCGGCTCGTCGGGGCGCGCCGCCAGATAGGCTCGCAAGCCGTGCTCGGCCTCCGCCAGCCGTCCTTCGACCAGGGCCGAGGCGGCGGCGATCAGGGCCGGGTCGCGCACCGAGGCCTGGATCTGCCGGTCGCCGGCGTCCTGCGCGCCAGCCATGTCGCCCAACACCGTCAGTCCCACCGACAGCGCCCGCCAGGCCTCGCCGAGGCCAGGGTTCAGCGTGCTCGCCCGACGCAGCGCCGCCACCGCTTCCTGGGTGCGGCCAAGATCGAGCAGCACGAGGCCGTGCTCCAGCTGCACCTCGGGAGCCTGCGGCAGGGCGCGCGACAGCGGGTCGATCACCGGCAGGGCGGCCGCCGCATCGCCCGACAGCCGCAGGGCCGCGGCCAGGATCAGGGTCGCGCCGGGATGGCGAGGCGCGGCCTCCAGGATCGCCAGGGCCTGCTCGCGCGCCAGTTCAGGATCGCGCGACAATAGCCGCGCCGCATGGGCGAGCGCGGTGGCCAGACTGCCCGTCGGCTCCGAAACCTGCCCCTGCATCTCACCCCGCAACGCATCGTAACGGGGGTATCGGAGGGCGACGCTGGCCGGGTGTCAATCAGGCCGACGGCCGATGGCGAGCCGGCAGTCGTATTGCCGCCAAACCCGGCTCCGCCGCTTCGAGAGGCGCGCTGCGTCCTTCGAGGCCCGCTGCGCGGGCGCCTCAGGATGAGGAAATCAGTGCGAAGAGGTCCTCATCCTGAGGTGCGAGCCGCAGGCGAGCCTCGAAGGACGCACGGTCGAAGCCTCAGGCGCCGGTCTCGTCCACGGCGATGATCACCGGCTTGCCGCGCGACCAGGGCTCCCACCCCGCCGCGACGGCCGAGGCGATGGCCTTGCCCACCAGCTTGACGGGGATCTGCTCGGGTTTCAGCTGAGGCGCGCCGTAGCGGGGCTGCTCGCCCGGCGGAAACTCGATCACCACCTCGCGCTTGCCGTCCTTGTGGTGCACGCAGATCGCCATGCCGTGCCGTTCGGTCGGGTCCTTCGACCAGTGGGGCGTGCGCTGCAGCCGCCAGACATAGGTCTCGCCGTCGACGTCGATCTCGAATTCGGGGTTCAGCTTGGTGCGCGCCATGTGGGGGTTGTTAGCCCGACGGACGCGTCCAGGCCAGCCCGTCGCGGCTCGCGCTTGACTCATTTCGACGATTAGCTAATCATCACATCATGAGCCAAGTGTTCAGAGCCCTCTCCGATCCGACCCGCCGCAAGGTGCTGCTGCTCCTGCGCGAGGGTCCCTTGAGCGCCGGCGAACTGGCCGACCAGTTCGACGTCTCCAAGCCGACCATGTCGGCCCATTTCTCGGTGCTGAAGGAAGCCGACCTGGTGCATGCCGAGAAGGCCGGCAAGTCCGTCATCTACCACCTGAAGCTCTCGGTGCTCGAAGAGGCGCTGCTGGGCTTCGTCCAGTCGTTCGGCCTCGGCGAGGAGGCGCCCGCGCCCCCGCCGACCAAGCAGGAGATCGCACGATGAGCACGATGAAGAAGGACGTGATCGCCGACCTCGCCTGGGGCGTCGGCATCGTCTTGCTGGCCCTGGCCGCGAGCTTCGCGCGCAAGCTGGGCTATATCGACACCGACACGGTCAACAGGCTGGTCATGGGCGCCATCGGCCTGATGGTCGCCTGGTTCGGCAACCGCATGCCCAAGCGGTTCGTCCCCAGCGCCTGGGCCCGCAAGGCCAACCGGGTCGGCGGATGGTCGATGGCGCTGAGCGGCCTCGTCTATGCCGGACTGTGGGCGTTCGCGCCGGCGCAGGTGGCGGTGCTGGGCGGTTGCGGCGCGATCCTGGCGGGGCTGGCGGTGACGATCGGCTACTGCCTGTCGTTGCGGGCCAAGGCGAAAGCCGCCTGAGCCGCTACAGCCGGTCCCGCATCGCGTACCAGGACAGGCCCGCCACCGTCAGCGGCCAGCGCAGCAGCCGCCCGCCGGGGAACGGCGGGGTCGGCAGGCGGGAGAGCAGCTCCACACCGGCGGCTTCGCCCAGGGCCGCGTCGGCCAGCAGCTTGCCGAACCACGGCGCCAGCATCACCCCCTGCCCCGAATAGCCGGCCGCGACCCGCACGCCCGGCGCCAGTTCGCGCACGAACGGCGAACGGTGGACGGTGATGCCCAGCGTCCCACCCCAAGCGTGGGTCACCTTCACGTCGGCCAGCTGCGGGTAGATCTTCAGCATGTGCCGCCGCACGAAGCCCGGCAGGTCCGGCGGAAAGCCCGGCCGGTAGTTCTCGCCGCCGCCGAACAGCAGCCGGCCGTCCGGCGTCTTGCGGAAATAGTTCACGACGAAGCGGCTGTCGGCCACGGCGGCGTTGGAGCGGATGATCGTCTCGGCGCGCTCGCCCAAGGGTTCGGTGGCCAGCACGAAGTTGTTGATCGGCATCACCCGGGCCCGGGCCTCGCCGCCGGCCAGTTCATCGAGGTAGCCGTCGCCGGTCAGGATCAGCTGGTCGCACAGAACCCGTCCGGCCGCCGTCTCGACCACGATCTTGCCGCCCTCGCGCCGCCCCCCTTCCTTGCGCCAAGCCTGGGCGCGGCTGCGCTCGTGGATCACCGCGCCCTTGGCCAGCGCCGCCCGCGCCAGGCCCAGCGCCAGGTTCAGCGGATGCAGGTGGCCGCCGCCGTTGTCGCGGGTCCCGCCATGATAGACGCCCGTGCCCAGCTCCTCGGCCAGGGCGTCCTCGTCGATCGGCTCCAGCTCGTGATAGCCGTAGCGGGCGGCCATGAACTCGATGTGGTCGAGGTCCTCGCCCTCCCCGCCGCTCTTGTGGCGGGCGTGGATCATGCCCGGCGTGAAGTCGCAGGCGATGGCGTGCTCGGCGATCACCGCGCTCAGGTGCGAGCGGGCGTCCAGCGACATCTTCCACAGCGCCATGGCGTCGTCGCGGCCGACCGTCTTCTCAAGCCAGGCCTGGTCGTTGCGCTGCCCCGCATGCACCTGCCCGCCGTTGCGCCCCGAGGCCCCGGACCCGACCTGGGCGGCCTCCAGCACGACGACCGACACGCCGCGCGACGCCAGCTCCAGCGCCGCGCCGAGCCCGGTGTAGCCCGCGCCCACGACGCAGACGTCGGCAGAGGTCTCGCCTTCCAGAGCGGGCAGCGGCGGCAGGACGTGCGCCGTCTCGGCGTACCAGGAGGCGGCGGGGTGGCCGGTGTTGTTCATGACGCCCTCCGCCAAGCCCCCTTCCCCCTGGAGGGGGGAAGGGTCGGGGATGGGGGTGGAGGCGGTTCAGGATATGGCGCGCCCGAGTTCGTACCCGCTGACGGCGCCACCCCCTCCCCTGACCCCTCCCCCCTCCAGGGGGAGGGGAACCGGCTAAACATTCAGCAGCAGGAACTCCCGCTCCCACGGACTGATCGTGCGCATGAAGGTCTCGTACTCGGCCTGCTTCACCCGGACATAGGCGCTGCAGAAGGTGGTCCCGAGGATCTCGACGAGCGGCTTGGCGTCCTCGAACAGGGTCACCGACTCCAGCAGGCTGCGCGGCAGTTCGATCCCCCGCGCGCTGGCGTCGATCTCGACCGGCGCGGTGGGCGCCAGGTTCTGGGTCATGCCCAGATAGCCGCAGGCCAGCACCGCGGCGATGGCCAGGTACGGATTGGCGTCCGACGAGGGGATGCGGTTCTCGACCCGGCGGTTGGCCGGATCCGACGGCGGCACCCGCAGGCCGCAGGTGCGGTTGTCGTAGCCCCACTGGGTGTTGACCGGCGCGCCGCTGTCGCGGGCGATGCGGCGGTAGCTGTTCACGTAGGGCGCCAGTATGGCCATGATCGCCGGCAGGTAGCGCTGCTGGCCGGCGATGAAGGCGTAGAAGGCCGGCGTCGCCTCGCCCGTCTTCGGATCGGAGAACAGGTTGTCGCCGTCCTCGGTCAGGATCGACTGGTGGATGTGCATGGCGCTGCCGGGCTCGCCGGCCATCGGCTTGGCCATGAAGGTGGCGTAGATGTCGTGCTCCAGCGCCGCCTCACGGATGGTGCGCTTGAACATGAACACCTGGTCGGCCAGCTCCAGCGGCGTGCCGTGGCGCAGGTTGATTTCCATCTGGGCCACGCCGCTCTCGTGGATCAGGGTGTCGATCTCCAGGCCCTGGCGCTCCGAGTACTCGTACATGTCCTCGAACAGGGCGTCGAACTCGTTGACCGCGCTGATCGAATAGCCCTGCCGACCGCTCTCGGGCCGGCCCGAGCGGCCCACCGGCGGCTTCAGCGGATAGTCCCAGTCGATGTTCTTCTCGACGAGATAGAACTCGATCTCCGGCGCCACGATCGGGCTCCAGCCCTTCTCGCGATAGAGCGACAGCACCCGGCGCAGCACCTGGCGTGGGCTCTCCTCGACCGGCCGGCCGTCGGGATGGAAGGCGTCGTGGATCACCTGGGCCGTCGGGTCCTGGGCCCAGGGCACGGTGGCCAGGGTCGCCAGGTCGGGGGTCAGGAAGATATCGGTGTCCGACTGCACCGCGTTCACCGCCCCCTCGAACTCGGGGAAGTCGCCGGTGATGGTCTGGTAGAACACCGCCAGCGGCAGGTTCATCGAGGGTGTCCCCAGGAACTTGCGCACCGGCATGATCTTGCCGCGCGCGACGCCGGCCAGATCGGGCACGACGCACTCGATCTCCTCGATGTTCTGGCTCCGGAACCAGGCCTGGGCCTCGTCCAGCGTCTTGACCCCCCGGGTGATCTTCGGACCGTCGTGGTTCTTCTTGTGCTTGGGCTTCATAGGGGCGCTCCTCGCGCTTGCTGAAGTTTGGGCTGTTGGGAATTGTAACGCTTGGCGGCGGCGTTCCGCTCAGGCGGTGTCCGTGATAGTCTTGGACATGGCCGAGCCCGATCCCGCCATCTTCGACATCGCCGACGACGAGGCCGAGCGCCGCGCCGAAGCGGCGGCCGACGCCGACGTTGAAGCCGGCCGCGTCGTTCCGCACGAGCGCGTGCGCGAGTGGCTCAAGACGGTCGGCACGCCGGACCAGAAGCCGACACCGTATTCGTGGCGGAAGTAGTCTGGACCGACAGGGCTCTGGCCGACATCGAGGCCATCGTCGACTACATCGTCGGCCAGCATAGTCCCATCGCAGCCCAGCGCCTCGCGCAGCGCTTGCTCACAACGGGCGATACGTTGGCATCCAATCCCGATCGCGGTCGACCGATCAAGCGCGGTCGCCGCGAACTGGCCGTCGTGCCGCCCTACCTGATCCGCTACCGGATCAAGGCCGAACAGGTGTTGATCCTGGAAGTCCGGCACGGCGCACGCCGGCCGGACTGAGGCGATACTCACGCATCGCCCTCCTTCGGCTTCAGCGCCCGCAGCACCGGTTCGGCCTCGTCGAGCGACTTGCGGATGATGCCGACCAGTTCGTCGATCTGGGCCTTGGTGATGATCAGCGGCGGGCAGCAGACGATGCTGTCGCGGATGGCGCGGACCATCAGGCCGTTCTTGATGCAGAGGTCGCGCACGATCGGGCCGGCCTCGCCCTCCTTGTCGAGGAAGCGATGGTTCGTGCCCTTCTCGCGGACGATCTCGACCGCGCCGATCAAACCGAGCGACCGGGTCTCGCCCACCAGCGGATGGTCGTTCAGCGACGCCAGGGCCTGCGCCAGATAGGGACCGGTCTCGTCGCGGGTGCGCTCGACCAGGCCCTCGCGCTCCATGATCTCGATGTTCTTCAGCGCCACGGCGGCCGCGGTCGGATGGCCGGAGTAGGTGAAGCCGTGGATGAAGTCGCCGCCCTTCTCGCGCAGTTCGGCGACGATGTGATCGGCGACGCCCACGGCGCTGATCGGCAGGTAGCCGGACGACAGGCCCTTGGCCATGGCGATCAGGTCGGGCTTGATGCCGTAGTGCTGGTGGCCGAACCATTGGCCCAGCCGCCCGAAGCCGCAGATCACCTCGTCGCAGACCAGCAGGATGCCGTACTTGCGGCACAGGGCCTCGACCGCCGGCCAATAGCCGTCCGGCGGGATGATCACCCCGCCCGCGCCCTGCACCGGCTCGCCGATGAAGGCCGCGACATTCTCAGGGCCGACCTCGAGGATCTTGTCCTCGATGGCCTGCACCGCCCGGTCGCGGAAGGCGGCCGGATCCTCGCCGAAGCCGTCGCCGAACAGATAGGGCTGCATCACGTGCTCGACCCCGGCGATCGGCAGGTCGCCCTGCTTGTGCATGTGCTTCATGCCGCCCAGCGACACCCCGGCCACGGTCGAGCCGTGATAGGCGTTCCAGCGGCTGATGAAGACCGTGCGGCTGGGTTCGCCCTTCAGCTTCCAGTAGTGGCGCACCAGGCGGAAGACCGTGTCGTTGGCCTCCGACCCCGACGAGTTGTAGAAGACGTGGCTCAGATGCCCGCCCATCTTCTGGGCGATCTTGGCCGCCAGCTCGATCGGCGGCGGCGTCGCGGTCTTGAAGAAGGTGTTGTAGTACGGCAGCTCCAGCATCTGGTCGTAGGCGGCCTTGGCCAGTTCCTCGCGGCCATAGCCGACATTCACGCACCACAGCCCGGCCATGCCGTCGAGGATCTGGTGGCCTTCGCCGTCATGAATGTAGACGCCCTCGGCCCGGGTGATGATCCGGCTGCCGCCCTGCTCGGCGATGACCTTGTGGTCGGCCTGGGCCGGCAGGTGGTGGGCCAGATCCAGGCGCTTGAGTTCGGCGATGTCGTGGTTGCGGAGGGGGGCGGTCATGGAACGAACTCCTGGACGATCTTTTGTTTTTCTCCCTTCCCCCTTTGATGGGGGAAGGGTCGGGGATGGGGGTGACAGCGTGTCAGGTCATGGCGCGGGCCGAACCGCCGCACTCACCCCCACCCCTGCCCCTCCCCCATCGAGAGGAAGGGGAAACTCGAATTCGCCTCGCAAGGCCTGGCCAAACAGCTCGAAGAACGTCCGGCTCTGCGGGTTCTCTTCCGGCTTCCATTCCGGGTGCCACTGCACGGCCAGCACCGGCGCGCCGCCCACGCTGGCCGACACCGCCTCGACGACGCCGTCCTGCGCCCGAGCCTCCACCGACAGGCCTTCGCCCAGCCGGTCGACGCCCTGGTAGTGCACCGAATTGACCACCGCCCGCTCCGTCCCGAAGGCCGTGGCCAGCACCCCGGCGGGGGTCAGGTCGACCGGGTGGCGGTGGTCGAACATGCCGTTGAAATCGACCTCGTCGGGGGCGTGATGAGCGATCAGCTCGGCGCTGGTCGCCATGTCGCGCCGCAGGGAGCCGCCGAAGGCGACGTTGATCTCCTGGAAGCCCCGGCAGACCCCGAACACCGGCCGGCCCAGGTCGAGCATGGCCTTGATCAGGTCGCGGGTCATGACGTCGCGATCGCGGTCGAACGGCCCCGGCGCGTCGTCCACCGCCTCGTCATAGAAAGCGGGGTCGAGGTTCGACGGGCTGCCGGTCAGCATCAGGCCGTCCAGCCGGGCGGCGACCTCCGAGGCCTTCATCAGCCCCGGCATCGACGGCACGAGCAAGGCCGCCGCGTCGGCGTACTTCATCGCGCCGGCGACATAGCGGTTCATCACCGCCTGGGCCGGCTCGATCCCGACGGTGCGGGTGCAGCAGATGACGCCGGTGACGGGACGCATCAGCAGTCTCCTCCCTTCCCCCTTGATGGGGGAAGGGTCGGGGATGGGGGTGAGAGCGCCTCAGAACCTGGCGCGGCCGCCAAAGCCGCAACCACCCCCACCCCTGGCCCCTCCCCCATCAAGGGGGAGGGGAAATGTGCGCGCGGTTTCACGACAGCAGCACCGCCGGCGAGCAGGCGTGCCAGGCGATCCACACCGCCTCGCCCAGCCGGAAGTCCTCCTGGTCCCAGCGGGTCAGGTTGGGGCGCTGCACCTTCACGCGACGCCCCCCCTCGATCTCCACCTCGTAGGTCGAGATCCCGCCCAGATAGGCCTCGTGCTTAATCACCCCGGCCACCGCGTTCGCCCCCTTCGGCGCGTCGCCCAGGTTCGGCGGGTCGCTGTCGTCGGGCCGCTTGTGCAGCTCGATCTTCTCGGGCCGGATCGCCGCCCACACCGTACCGCCGCGCGGACCGGTGACGCCGTGGTCGAGGAAGATGTCGGTCGGCAGGCCTCCGGACTTGATCACCGCGTGGCTCGGCTCGTCCACCGCCAGCACGCCCTCGAACAGGTTCACGCTGCCGATGAAGTCGGCCACCAGCCGGCTGTTGGGAAACTCGTAGAGGTCGTTGGGCGTGGCCACCTGCTGCAGCAGGCCCTTGCTCATCACCGCGCAGCGGCTGGCCAGGGCCAGCGCCTCATCCTGGTCGTGGGTGACCATGATGAAGGTGATGCCCACCTTCTCCTGAAGGGTGCACAGCTCGGTGCGCATCTGCTCGCGCAGCTTGGCGTCCAGGGCCGACAGCGGCTCGTCCAGCAGCAGCACGCGCGGACGCTTGACCAGCGCCCGGGCCAGGGCCACGCGCTGCCGCTGCCCGCCCGACAGCTGGTCGGGCTTGCGGTGACCCAGACCGCCCAGCTGCACCAGCTCCAGCGCCTCCTCCACCCGACGGTCGCGCTCGGCCTTGCCGACCCGGTCGACCTTCAGGCCATAGGCGACGTTGTCGGCCACGGTCATGTGCGGGAAGACCGCATAGGACTGGAACACCATGTTCACCGGCCGCTTGTTGGGCGGCACGTTGGAGATGTCCTCGCCGTCGATCAGGATCCGGCCCTCGGTGGGCGTCTCGAACCCGGCCAGCATGCGCAGCAGGGTGGTCTTGCCGCAGCCCGACGGACCCAGCAGGGCGAAGAACTCGCCCTCCCTGATGCTCAGCGAGACGTTGTCCACCGCCGCCAGCTTGCCGAAGCGCTTGGTGACGTTCTCGAAGGTGATGATGGGTTTGGGTTCGGTCACTTGCTCATTCCCCCCGAAAACGTCAGCAGCGAAGTCCCCTCATTCCACGAGGAACCTCCCCCTCTGGGGGAGGCGATCGCGTAGCGATCGGTGGGGGGCGTGAGTGCTGAACTTCCACCCCCGCGGAAGCTGAGAACGTCCCCCCACCGGCCTTCGGCCGCCTCCCCCACGGGGGGAGGTTCCAGAACGGCGAGCCTCATGCCTTGTCCCCCCCATGCGCACCCGCCGTCGCGGCGGGATCGCCCTGCAGCTTCAGCGCCACGGCGGTCAGGATCACGGTCAGCACGATCAGGATGGTCGAGGCCGCATTGACCTCGGGCGTCACCGAGAAGCGCACCATCGAATAGACCTTCACCGGGAAGGTCACGGTGTCCGGGCCCGCCGTGAAGAAGGTGATGACGAAGTCGTCCAGGCTGAGCGTGAAGGCCAGCAAGGCTCCGGCGATCAGCGACGGCCCCATGTGCGGCAGGATCACGTCCTTGATGGTGCGGAACTCGCCCGCCCCGAGGTCCCGCGCGGCCTCCTCCAGTTCGCGGTTGAAGCTGGCCATGCGCGCGCGCACAACCACCGCCACGAACGGGAACGAGAAGGTCACGTGGGCGATGATGATCGCCCCCAGGTTCAGCGGCCAGATCATCCCCTGCGGCCAGGGCAGCACCTTGGCGAAGAACACCAGCATGCCCACGCCCATGCAGATCTCGGGCACCACGATCGGCAGGGCCAGGGCCCCGTCCACCGCCGTCTTGCCCGGGAAGCGGAACCGCCACAGGGCCAGGGCGACCATGGCTCCGAGCACGACGCTCAGCACGGTCGAGACCGCCGCGATGGTCAGGCTGTTGGCGAAGGCCTCGATCAGGCCGTCGTTGTTGAAGGCCTTCTCGTAGTATTTGAGGGTGAAGCCCTTCCAGACGATGTTGCGCCGGCTGTCGTTGAAGCTGAAGGCCATCAGGGCGATCAGCGGCGCGTAGAGGAAGATCCCCACGCCCGCCAGCCACAGCCGGATCGGCCAGCGGCGCAGGTATTCCAAAGGCCCAGGCGGGCTGCGCTTGGTCATCCCACGCCCTCCTTCTTCTTGCCCTTCGACAACAGGGCCTGCACGGCGATGGCGATGAAGGTCAGGTACATCAGCAGGAACGACAGGGCCGCGCCGAACGGCCAGTCGTTGGCGCGCTTGAACTGGCGCTCGATGACGTTGGCGATCATCTGGCTGTCGGGTCCGCCCAGCAGGTCGGGTGTCAGATAGGCGCCCAGCGCCGGGATGAACGTGATCAGGATCCCCGAGGCGATGCCCGGCAGGGCCAGCGGCACGACGATGCGGAACAGGGTGCGCAGGTGCCCGGCGCCGAGGTCGAGGCTGGCCTCCAGCAGCGACTTGTCCAGCCGGTCCAGCGCCGAATAGAGCGGCAGCACCATGAACGGCAGGTGCACGTAGACGAGGCCCAGGATCACCGCGAAATTGTTGTGCAGCAGCTCCAGCGGCTGGAACGCCCCCAGCGGCGCGACCTTCGAGGCCAGGGTCCAGATCCACTCGTAGCCCTGGTTGATGTAGCCCTCGGTGCGCAGCACGGCGATCAGGGCGTAGGTGCGGATCAGCAGGTTCGTCCAGAACGGCAGCATGACCAGCAGCAAGAGCCAGGTCTTGGCCTTCTGCGAGGCGAAGGTGATGGCCAGCGCCACCGGGAAGCCGATCACCAGGCACAGGCCCGTCGTCAGCGCCGCCACCCAGGCCGACTTGACGAAGATCTTCAGGTACAGCGGCTCCAGCGCCCGGGCGTAGTTGGCGATCGTGCCGGTGAACGAGATCTCGGTCAGACCGACATTGTGGCCGAAGCTGTAGGCCCAGACGATCGCCATCGGCGCGACGAAGAACACCACCAGCCAGACCAGCGGCGGTCCCAGCGCGGCGGCGAACACCGCCTTGGCCTTCTTCCAGCTCTGTTCCATTTTCACGGAGCTCCCCCTTCCCCCTTTGATGGGGGAAGGGTCGGGGTTGGGGGTGACAGCGCGTCAGGACGAATATGGACGGGGATGCCGGCAATCGCCGCAGCCACCCCCATCCCCAGCCCTTCCCCCATCAAGGGGGAAGGGAGACGACGGCGTCCTTAAGCCGCCCGCACGCGGGTGATGATCTCCTCGTAGAGGCTGGCCTTTTCCGCCCCCTCGAAGGCCCCGTACTCGCACTTGGACATGATGTCGGCGGGCGGGAAGATCACCTTGTTGTTCTTGTAGTCCTCCGGCATCAGCGCCTTCGCCGCGGCGTTGGGCGTCGGGTACAGGATGGTCTTGCTGATCTCGGCGCCGGCCTGGGCGTCGAGCAGGTAGTTGATGAACTTGTGCGCGTTGTTCGGACGCGGCGCGCCCTTGGGGATGCACAGGGTGTCGGAGTTGATCAGCGAGCCTTCCTTGGGCACGACGAAGTCGATGTCGTCGTCGTCCTTCATCGCCTGGGCGATGTCGCCGTTGTACTCGAGCACCACGTCCACCTCGCCCGACAACAGCAGGTCCTGGCCGTTGTCGTCGTGGAAGGCCTTCACGAACGGCTTCTGCTTGATCAGCATCTGCTCGATCTTCGGCAGCAGGTCGGCCGGGATGGCGTTGACCGAATGGCCCAGGTACTTGGCCGACAGGCGCACCAGGTCGGCGCTTTCCGACAGCAGGCCGATCTTGCCGGCGTACTGGTTGCTGTCGAACAGCCACTTCCAGCTGTCGGGAACGCCCTTCACCTTGCTCTTGCGATAGCCGATGCCCAGCACCAGCCAGGTGTAGGGCATCGAGAACTTGCGACCCTTGTCGTAGTCCGGGTCCATGAAGGCCGGGTCGATGTTCTTGATGTTCGGGATCTTGGCGTGGTCCAGCGGCTCCAGCATGCCGGCCTCGGCCATGCGGGTGACGAACTCGTTGGACGGCACGATCACGTCGAAGCCCGGATTGCCCGCCTTCAGCTTGGCGAACAGTTCGTCGTTGGTGGCGAACAGGCTCATGTTGACGTCGACGCCGGTGGCCTTCTTGAAGTCGCCCAGGGTCGTCTCGCCGATATAGGTGTCCCAGTTGTAGAAGTTCAGCTTGGCCTCTTCGCCGCCCGCCGTCGCCGCCGGCTTCTCGCCGCAGGCGGTGAAGGTCAGGCCGATGGCCGCCGCGCCGGTGGCGGTCAGCAGCGAGCGGCGGCTCAGGCCGGCCTTCTGCAGGCCGCGTTGGGTGATCGTGCTCATGGTCTCGAAACTCCCCTTATCGTTCCCGGCCCACACCGGCGGTTCAACCCAAGCTCCACTCCGCCATCAGGCGTTGCGAAGGTACCAATCGAAATCCAGCTCCGTGACGACCTCGAAGAAGCGCGCCTGTTCCGTGCGCTTGACCGACACGAACATGTCCACGAAGCGGTCGCCCAGGTAGTCGCGCAGCACCTGCGACTTGTCGAAGAGATCGACCGCCGCGAACCAGTTGGACGGCAGGCGCGACTTCTCCTTGGCGGCGGCGGCATAGCCGTCGCCGACCACCGCCGGGCCCGGATCGACCTTGTTGGTGAGGCCGTGGTGGGCGCTGGCCAGCAGCACCGCCATCACCAGATACGGATTGCCGTCGGCCCCGGCCACGCGGTGCTCGACGTGACGGGTCGGGGCCGGACCGGCCGGCACGCGCAGGGAGACGGTGCGGTTGTTGACGCCCCAGGTCGCCGCGACCGGCGCGTAGGAGTTGGCCTTGAAGCGGCGATAGCTGTTGGCGTTCGGCGCCAGGATCGCCATGCCCTCGCCCAGCAGTTGCTTCATGCCGCCGATGGCGTGCTTGAGCATCTGTGAGCCTTCCGTGTCCTCGTCGGCGCAGAGGTTGTTTCCGTCCGCGTCGTTGAAGCTGACATGCACGTGGAAGCCGTTGCCCGCCCGGTCGGCCCAGGGCTTGGCCATGAAGGTGGCCTCGCAGCCATGGCGCAGGGCGACGCCCTTGGCCATGCGCTTGTACAGCAGGGCGTCGTCGCAGGCGCGCAGGGCGTCGGGCTTGTGCTTGAGGGTCAGCTCCACCTGGCCCGGGGCGAACTCCGAGATCGCGCCTTCCAGCGGCACGCCGATCGTGTCGGCCGTGTCCCACAGCTCGCGCAGAAACGGGGCGTTGGCCTCCAGTTCGGGCAGGCCGTAGACTTGGATGCCGGTCGGCCGCTGGCCGGTCAGCACCGACTTGGCGGGCAAGAGCTCGCCGTTCGGACCGCGCTCGATGTCGACCAGATAGTATTCCAGCTCACAGGCCGCGACCGGCGTCAGGCCGTCGGCGGCGTAGCGGTCGAGCACCCGTTGCAGCACGTGGCGCGGATCCAGGTCGTTGGGCGTCCCGTCCAGCTCGTACAGCGACAGCATCACCTGGGCGACGTCGGGACCCAGCCACGGAGCCAAGGTCAGCGTGCCCGGCACCGGCCGCGCGCGGCGGTCGGCGTCGCCGTCTTCCCAGACCAGGCCCGTGTCCTCGCAGTCGGCCCCGACGGTGTCGACCACCAGGATCGAGCCCGGCAGGAACCGGCCGTACTCATAGATGGCCGGCAGCTCGTGCACCCGCAGACGCTTGCCGCGCGGCACCCCGGTCATCGAGGTGAAGAACACCTCGACATATTTCACCTGCGGATGGGCGGCCAGGAAGTCGCGGCATTCGTCGGGAGAGGCGACGGGGCTCATAGGAAAAACTCCCCCTTCCCCCTTGATGGGGGAAGGGTCGGGGATGGGGGTGACAGCAGCGATTGGTGATGTTGCACGGCCGAGCCAAGCCCCGCCGGCGGTGTCACCCCCACCCCTGCCCCTCCCCCATCAAAGGGGGAGGGAAAGTGAAAACACGTCATGCCGACACCTCCCCGACAGCCGCGGCGAAGGCATCCACCGCCGCGACCAGCCGGTCCACCGCCGCGTCTTCGGTGACGGGCGAGACCAGCATCATGTTGTGGAAGGGCGCGATCAGCACCCCTCGGTTGATCAGCCACAGATGCAGCGCTTCCACCGCATCCTGGTCCAGAACTTTCCGCATGGAGACTGCGTCGCGCGGCGGCGGGTCGGCGAAGACCAGCTCCACCCGCGCGCCGACGTGCACCACCGACCACGGCAGCCCTCCCGCCGCGATGACACCGCGCAGGCCGGCCACCAGCCGCTCCGCCCCGGCCAGCATCCTCGCATAGGCCGCGTCGGTCATGACTTCCGACAGCATGGCCCGCATGGCCGCCATGGCCAGGGCGTTGCCCGACAGCGTCGTGCCGATGCCGGACTGGCCCGGACCGATGCGCGCCTGCGCCTCGTCCATCCGCGCCGACAGCTCGGCCGTCACGCCCCAGACGGCGGCCGGCACGCCGCCGGCCACGGCCTTGCCCAGCACGAAGACGTCGGGCTCCAGGCCGAGCGCCTTGGTGTAGCCGCCGGGACCGGTCGAGATGGTGTGGGTCTCGTCGATGATCAGCAGGGTCCCGGCCTCGCGCGTCAGCCGGCGCAGGGCCTCGTGGAAGCCCACGTCGGGCAGGATCATCCCGCAGTTGGTCATCACCGGCTCGGCCAGCACGGCGGCGACGTCGCCGGGGGCCAGGGCCGCTTCCAGCGCTTCGAGATCGTTGAACGGCGCGACGCGGGTGGTGGCCGTCAGGTCCTGCACCTGGCCCAGCAGGCCGGGCTTCATCGCAGCCTGGCCGTCCTTCAGCACCACGAAGGCGTCCTCGACCATGCCGTGGTAGCAGCCGTCGAACACCAGGATCACCGGCCGCTGCGTCACCGCCCGCGCCCAGCGGACAGCCGCGCGGTTGGCGTCGCTGGCCGTGGTCGCCGCCTGCCACAGCGGCAGGCCGAACCGCTCGGCCAAGAGCTTGCCGACGATCACCGCCGAGGCGGTCGGCAGCATGAATCCCGCGCCGCGCCTCGCCTGGTCGGCGACGGCCGCCGCCACCGAAGCGTCGCCATGGCCGAACATCGACGGCGTGTCGCCCAGGCAGAAGTCGTCATAGAGCCGGCCATCGACGTCGGTGACCTGCGCCCCTACGCCCTGGGCGGCGAAGATCGGCGAAGGACAGGCCCAATCGCCCATCCAGTGCATCGGAACCCCGCCCCGCCACACGGCCGCGGCCGCCTTGGCCATCGCCACGCTGCGCGGATGCTCGGCCAGGAACCGCGCGCGCTCGGCGGCGATCAGGTCGGCGAGGGTCGCGGGGCGGGAGAGTTCGGCGATCATGCCACCCCGCCGAAGCACAGGTACTTGGTCTCGAAATACTCATCGAGGCCCTCGGACGAGCCCTCGCGGCCCAGGCCCGACTCCTTGACCCCTCCGAACGGCGCCACCTCGGTCGAGATCAGGCCTTCGTTGATCCCGACCATGCCGGCCTCGATGGCCTCGGCCACGCGCCAGCAGCGGCCGACGTCGCGGCTGTAGAAGTAGGCCGCCAGGCCGAAGGGCGTGGCGTTGGCCAGGGCGACCGCCTCGTCCTCGGTGTGGAACTTCACGATCGGCGCGACGGGACCGAAGATCTCCTCGTTGAACAGGCGCATGTCCGGCGTCGCGCCGGAGAGCACGGTGGGCTGGTAGAACAGCCCGCCCATCTCGTGGCGATCGCCCCCTACCTCGACCCGCGCCCCGCCCTCGACGGCCTCGCGCACCAGGGCCTCGACCTTGACGATGGCCTTCTCGTTGATCAGCGGACCGATCACGACGCCCTCGCCCGTGCCCGGCCCCACCTTCATCGCCGCGACCTTCTCGGTCAGGCGCGCGACGAAGGCGTCGTGGATGCCGGCCTGGACGATCAGGCGGTTGGCGCAGACGCAGGTCTGGCCGGTGTTGCGGTACTTGCTGGCGATCGCGCCATCGACGGCGGCCTCGAGGTCGGCGTCGTCGAAGACGATGAAGGGCGCGTTGCCGCCCAGCTCGAGGCTGAGCTTCTTCATCGTGCCGGCGCACTGGCCATAGAGGACCTTGCCCACCGGGGTCGAGCCGGTGAACGACAGCTTGCGCACCCGGCCGTCCTCGCACAGGGCCTTGCCAATGGCCGAGGCGTCCGTGCCGGTGACGACGTTGAGCACGCCGGCCGGCACGCCGGCCTCCACCGCCAGCCGCGCGATGGCCAGGGCGCACAGCGGCGTCTCGGCCGCCGGCTTGACCACCACGGTGCAGCCGGCCGCCAGGGCCGGGCCGACCTTGCGGGTGATCATGGCGATGGGAAAGTTCCACGGCGCGATGGCCGCGCACACCCCGATCGGCTGCTTGATCGAGGCCAGGCGCTTCTTGGGATCGGGGGTCGGGATGGTGTGGCCGTAGCCGCGCTTGGCCTCCTCGGCGAACCAGTCGATGAAGCTGGCCCCGTAAGCCACCTCGCCCTTCGACTCCGCCAGCGGCTTGCCCTGCTCGGCCGTCATCAGTCGGGCCAGGTCGTCGGCGTGGGCGAGCATCAGGTCGCTCCACCGGCGCAGGATCGCGCCCCGCTCCTTGGCCGTTTTCGCCGCCCAGCCTGGAAAGGCCCGATGCGCCGCCTCGATAGCGATCCGCGTCTCGGCCGCGCCCAGTTCGGCGACATCGGCGATCGTCTCGCCGTCGGCCGGATTGGTGACGGCGAAGGTCGCGTCGCCTTCGATCCACAGGCCGTCGATCAGGGCGGCGGTTTCGACAAGGTTCAGGGCGGTCATATGGGCTACCTCAGCGTCACGGACACCGACTTCAGGTCGGCGTACTTGTGCAACGCATGAAGGCTGCGGTCACGGCCGAAGCCCGACTGCTTGAAGCCCCCGAACGGCATGGTGATGTCGCAGGCGTCCCAGCCATTGACCCAGACCAGGCCCGCCTTCAGCTTCCGCGCGCCCTTCAGGCCGCGGTTGATGTCGCTGGTCCACAGCCCGGCGGCCAGGCCATAGACCGTGTCATTGGCCAGGGCGAAGGCCTCGTCTTCGCCCGTGAAGCTCATCACGCCCAGGACCGGGCCAAACACCTCTTCCTTGGCCAGTTTATGCGACGGCAGCACGCCGTCGAAGATCGTGGGCTCCACGTAATAGCCGCCGGTCTCGATACGCACCTGCGATCCGCCCAGCACGGGCGCGCCGCCCTCCTCGCGGGCCTTGGCGATATAGCCGAGCGCAGTCTTCATCTGCTGCTCGCTGACCATGGCCCCGAAGCCGGTGTCGGCGTCCAGCGGGTCGCCGACCTGGATGGTCCTGGCCACGGCGACCACCTTCTCAAGGAACTCGTCCTTGATCGAGGCCTCGACCAGCAGGCGCGAGGCGGCGGTGCAGACCTCGCCCTGGTTATAGAACACGCCCCAGGCGGCGGCCTGCGCGGCCGCATCCAGGTCCGGGCAGTCGGCGAACACGATCTGGGGCGACTTGCCGCCCAGCTCCAGCGACACCCGCTTCAGGTTGCTCTGCGCCGCATATTCCATCAGCCGCCGGCCGGTGGGGCCCGAGCCGGTAAAGGCGATCATGTCGACGTCCATCGATCGCGCCAGGGCCTGGCCGGCGGTCGCCCCGAAGCCGGGGACCACGTTCAGCACCCCTGCCGGGAGCCCGGCTTCGAGGGCCAGTTCGCCCAGCTTCAGCGCCGTCAGCGGCGACTGCTCGGCCGGCTTGAGGACGACGGAGTTGCCCATGGCCAGGGCCGGCGCGACCTTCCACATCGCCATGTGCAGCGGGAAGTTCCACGGCACGATCGCCCCGATCACGCCCAGCGGCTCATGGGTGGCGAAGCTAAGGCGATCGGCCGGCGAGGCGCCGACCTCGCCATAGACCTTGTCCAGGGCCTCGGCGTACCAGCGGGTGGTGTTGATCGCGAGCGGGATATCGACGGCCCGGGCGTCGCGGATCGGCTTGCCGACGTCCAGGCTCTCCATCAGGGCCAGATCCTCGGCGTCGCGCTCCATCAGCTCGGCCAGGCGGAACAGGATCTTCTTCTTCTGGCGCGGATGCAGGTCGCGCCAGCGGCCGTCCTCGAAGGCGGCGCGGGCCGCGGCCACGGCGCGCTCCACATCGGCCTCGTCGCAGGCCGCCACCAGGCTCAGCGCCCTGCCGTCGCGCGGCCCGACATTGCGGAACGTCTTGCCCGAGGCCGCCTCGACCAGGGCGCCGTCGATCACCGCCCGGTCGGGAAGGGACAGGCGACCCAGCTGTGCGGAGATGGACGCGGGAACGGTCACGCGGAAAGCCTCATCGAATTGTGATCACAGTTTGCGCCGCCATCGACCCTGTCAAGCCGGACTCGACGCCCACCGCGGCCCGCATCTTGTCCATGCCTTCGGAGAGGTCAGCGGCGATGGCCCGGCGGGCGCCGTCGGCGTCGCGGGCCTTCAGGGCGTCCATGGCTTCGGCGTGGCGGTCGGCCGGCAGGCTGCCGGTGCCGACCCGGCCGAACACCACCCGCATGAACGGCCCGATCTGCAGCCACAGCCCGCCGGCCATGGCCAGCAGCACCTCGGCTCCGGCCCGTTCGTAGATGGCGAAGTGGAAGGCGTGGTTGGCCACCATATAGCCGTCGACATCGCCGACGCGCAGCGCGTCTTCCAGATCCTGGTCGATAAGCTTCAGCTTGCGCACCAAGGCTTCGTCGGCACGGGGCGCAGCGCGGGCGGCCAGTTCCGGCTCGATCCACTGGCGCGCCAACTCCAGTTGCTCCAGCCGTTCGGCGCTCAACGAAGGCACGCTCAGGCGCTTGTTGGCCGGGTTGATCGCCAGGGCCCGCTCGGCCACCAGCCGCCGCACCGCGTCGCGCACCGGCATGGGCGACACGCCCAGTTCGGCCGCCAGGCTGCGCAGGGAGACGCCGACGCCCGGGGCGATCTTGCCGGTGATCAAAGCCTGGCGGATGGAGTCATAGACCTGGTCGTGAACCGCCGTGGAATCGGCCAGGGGACGGCGCGTTTTCGGCTCGGCCATGTCCCCTCCTCTCCGCGACGCATTCCAGGGCTTGCCAGCTAGCCGATAATTGCGATCACAATGCAAGGTCTCGCGAAGGACCTCGCTCATGCCCGACTTCGGCGCCAACGACCTCGACGCCTACTGGATGCCGTTCACGCCCAACCGGCGCTTCAAGGCCAATCCGCGCCTGCTCGCCGGCGCCAAGGGCATGCACTACGCCACGCCCGACGGCCGCCAGATCCTCGACGCCACCTCGGGCCTGTGGTGCGTCAACGCCGGCCACGGGCGCGAGCAGATCACCGAGGCCATCCGCAAGCAGGCCGGCGAGATGGACTATGCGCCAAGCTTCAACCTCGGCCACCCGCTGGCCTTCTCCTTCGCCTCGCGCCTGGCCCAGGTGACGCCGAAGGGCCTGGACCGGATCTTCTTCACCAACAGCGGCTCGGAGTCGGTCGACACCGCCCTGAAGATCGCCCTGGCCTACCACCGCGCCCGCGGCAAGGGGACCAAGACCCGGCTGATCGGCCGCGAGCGCGGCTATCACGGCGTCGGCTTCGGCGGGATTTCGGTGGGGGGCATCCCCAAGAACCGGATGTACTTCGGGTCCTTGCTGACCGGCGTCGACCACCTGCCCCACACCCACGGCATTCCCGAGAACGTCTTCGCCCAGGGCCTGCCCAAGCACGGCGCGCACCTGGCCGACGACCTGGAACGCATCATCGCCCTGCACGACGCCTCTAACATCGCCGCCGTCATCGTCGAGCCGGTCGCGGGCTCGACCGGCGTACTGGTGCCGCCCGAGGGCTACCTGCAGAAGCTGCGGGCGATCTGCGACAGGCACGACATCCTGCTGATCTTCGACGAGGTGATCACCGGCTTCGGCCGCGTCGGCGCGCCCTTCGCCGCCGACCGCTTCGGGGTGACGCCCGACCTCCTCTGCATGGCCAAGGGCCTGACCAACGCCGCCGTGCCGGCCGGCGCGGTGGCCGCCAGCACGGCGATCTACGAGGCCATGCTCGACGGGGCCGACGCGCCCATCGAGCTCTTCCACGGCTATACCTATTCGGGCCACCCGCTGGCCTGCGCGGCGGGCCTGGCCACGCTGGAGATCTATCAGAGCGAGGGGCTGTTCGAGCGCGCCCTGGCCATCGAGCCCTACTGGCGCGCCGCCGTCCATTCCCTGGCCGACGCCCGCCACGTGATCGACATCCGCGACTTCGGCCTGATCGCCGGCATCGAGCTTTCGCCCCGCCCCGGCGCCCCGACGGCCCGGGCCATGGAGGCCTTCGAGGCGGCCTTCGACCAGGGCCTGCTGATCCGCGTCACCGGCGACATCATCGCCCTGTCGCCGCCGCTGATCATCGAGGAAGCCCAGATCGATCGGGTGGTGGAGACGATCAGAAAAGTACTTGCCGCCGTGGACTAGGCGGCGCGACCTTTCGGGCGACCTTCGGAGTCCCCGCACATGCTGCCCGCCCTCGTCGCCGCCTGGCTGCTGGCCGGCGGCTTGTCCTCCGACATGGCCGCCCCGCCGCCGCCGACCTACGTCTCGGCGGAGTATGGCCTGACGTTCCGAACGCCTCCGGGCGTCTTCAACTGCCGTCTCCCGGCCGATTGGACCGGGGCCGATCACGGCGTGACGCTGTTCCTGAAGCCGGTTTCCTGCGCCGTCGCCCGCGGTGACGCCGAGCCGCCCAAGGACCTGGCGTTCATCGCGGTCTATTATGGCTACGCCGTGGGCGAGGACGCGCCGCCCAAGCCGCCCTGCGACAAGATCGCCGTGATGCGCCTGTTCGACGCCGACCAGCCGGTGTGCCATCGGACCGACGCGACCGGCGCGACCTCATATGCCATCGAAACCACCTATCGCGGCGAAGACGGCGCCCGCGACCTCGTTCTTTCCCTGACCACCACCCCCGAGCGCCTGCAAGGCGACCTCGAGACGCTCCGCGTTATGGCCGCCTCGTTGCGGACCTGCACCATGAGCTGGCGCAACGGCCGCAAGACCTTCACCACCGGCGCCGGCCCCGCCTGCCCCAAGACCGGGCGGTACTGAGTGACCAATCCTCCGTAAAATCCCCGCGAAAGCGGGGACCCAGGCTTTTTCTGCAGCCCACCGCGCTCGACGATAAAACACCTGGGTCCCCGCTTTCGCGGGGATTTTATGGTTTGGGGATTTCCGGACAGAGATAGAGCGCGCCGCCCTCCCCCACGAACTCGCCGCGGCGGTCCAGGCCGGGTGAGGCGTCCGATGTCTGAGACCCCTCATCCGACGGCTTCGCCGCCACCTTCTCCCGCAAGGGGAGAAGGAAGACTACGCCTTCAGCCGCAACACGTTGTCCACCGCCCGCTCGGCCACCGGCAGCGGCGTGTCCACGGCCTGGCGCTGGACCAGGCAGCCATACCAGCCCAGGCCCTTGTAGGTCTCGTAGCCGGGGGTCAGGGCGTAGCCGATCGTGCGGTCGCCTTCGGCGTAGCTGCCCATCGAACCGTGCGAGGTGTCGAGCTTGAAGGTTTCCACCAGCACGCCCTGACCGTCCGAGGCCGCCAGCACCCGGTGGTTCTGGTCGAGCAACAGCACGCGCGAGCGCGAGCGTTCCTCGTCGGTCATGCGCACGCCGTCGACGATGGCCTGGGCCTGCGGGCGCCAGTCGAAGTGAACACCCAGCACGCCGATCACCTTGCCCTTGGCCTCGCCGCCCTCGCGGATGGCGGTGGCGTAGGTGGCGACGGGAGCCTCTTCGAGCAGGCGCTGGCGGGCGATGTCGGCCACGGCGAAGTCGTCGCCGCTCTTGGTGCGCATGGCTTCCTGGAACCACGAGGCGTTGGCCACCGACGCGCCCTGCACGCCGCGGTACTTGTCGGGCCGGCCGCTGGCGATCACCCGCCCGGCCGCGTCGCAGATCCACAGGTCCAGATAGACGGTGTAGGCGTCGAGAATGACGCGAAGGCGCTGGCTGGCGTAGTCGGCGGCCTCGCGCGATGGGGCCATGGCGCAGTCGACAACAGCGCTGTCGGTGGCCCACCAGCGCACGTCGCAGGTGCGCTCATAGAGGTTGCGGTCGATGATCTCGATGGCGTTCAAGGCGAGGTCGGCCAGCCGCTGGCCGCGCAGATGCGACAGGATCGCCCCGCCGATCGCGGTCAGTTCGTCGAGGTCGGCGCGCACCTGGCTTTCCAGGGCCCCGGCCACCTCGTCGATCTGGGTGGAGATCTTCTTGAACTCCTCGGCGACGATGGCGAAGCCCTTGCCGGCCTCGCCCGCGCGGGCGGCGACGATCAGGGCGTTGATGGCCAGCATCTTGGCCGCGCGGTTGACGGTCGAGATCTCGCCGATCTTCTGGCCGGCGACGATGCTCAGCCGCTCGGACAGGTCGAGGATGCGTTCCGGCCGGAGGCTGGATTCTTCGACGGACATGAATGCTCCCCCCCGGGAACGCGAATCGAAAGCTCCGGTAAGGTTGACACCAGCGTCAGGTTTCCACCGCCCATTTCGGAAGGAAACTTCGCGTGGCGAGGGAAGAGGCGAACAGCGCCCCCTCATTCGCATAGTTTTCGAGCAGAGATTGCTCAAGCAATTTGCATAACAGCGTTATGCATCAACCAAGCGTCACAAGAGGCTTGGCGGTCACACCTTATGACACCGGTGGACATTTCTCTAAGAGGCGGGCAGGGTCGCCTCGCCAGGACGAGACGCGATCGACGCTCGCCGGCCTTCGGGGAGAGACACGCCGCCATGACCATCCGCCCTATCCTCCCGCGCCTGCTCGCCGGCGCCGCGGCGCTCGCCCTGCTGGGCGGGGCCGCCCAGGCCGCGACAGAAACCCTCGCCTTCCCCGGGGCCGAGGGCGCGGGCCGGCTGTCGCAGGGCGGCCGCGGCGGGGCGGTGATCAAGGTCACCAACCTGGAGGATTCCGGCCCCGGCTCGCTGCGCGCCGCCGTCGAAGCCAAGGGCCCGCGCACCGTGGTCTTCGACGTGGCCGGCACGATCCAGCTGAAGTCGGACCTGAAGATCAGCCAGCCGCGCATCACCATCGCCGGCCAGACCGCGCCAGGCGGCGGGATCACCCTGCGCGACCACACCCTGGTCGTCTCGGCCGACGACGTGGTCATCCGCTTCATCCGCTCGCGCCTGGGCGACGAGAGCAAGACCGAGAGCGACGCGATCTGGATCAACAAGGGCCGGCGGATCATCCTCGACCACGTCTCGGCCAGCTGGTCGGTGGACGAGACCCTCTCGGCCTCGGCCCGCTACGACGAGGAAGGCCAGGGCTTCTACGACCTGACGGTCCAGTGGTCGCTGATCGCCGAGTCCATGGCCCACTCGCTGCACGCCAAGGGCGACCACGGCTACGGCAGTCTGATCCGCGGCGGCAAAGGTTCGAGGATCAGCTTCCACCACAATCTGTGGGCCAGCCACATGGCCCGCATGCCCCGCCCCGGCAACTACGACGGACCCGACAAGGATCCGGTCGGCGCGCTGTTCGATTTCCGCTCCAACGTCTTCTACAACTGGGGCAAGGGCTATGCCGGCTACGACGCCGACAAGGCCGCCCTAGCCGCCTACAACTTCGTCGACAACGCCTATGTGCCGGGTCCGAGCAGCGGCAAGCCGGTGGCCTTCCAGGAAAGTAACACCCTGGCCAAGGCCTACTTCGCCGGCAACAGCATGGCCGGCGCGGTTCCGGCCGATCCCTGGAGCCTGGTGACCTTCACCATCCCCGAGCCCGCCGGCTATCGCCAGGCCGCGCCCATCGAGGTCGCGCCGGTGGCGCCCGAGCCGGCCGACAAGGCCTATGAGCGCGTACTGGCCGACGCCGGGGCCTCGGTGTTCCGCGACAGCGTCGACACGCGGGTCGTGGCCGGTGTGCGCGACCGCACCGGGACCGTGATCAACAGCCAGAAGGACGTCGGCGGCTGGCCCGCCCTGCCCGCCGGCAAGCCCTCGCTCGACTCCGACGGCGACGGCATGCCCGACGCCTGGGAGAAGGCCCACGGCTTGAACCCCAAGAAGGCCGCCGACGGCCCCGCCCTGGCCAAGGACGGCCCGGGCTACACCAATCTGGAGCTCTATCTGGCCGACGCCGCCAAGCGGCGCGGTTGACGCCTTTCCGAGGTTGAGGCGATCTGACGCCTCAACTGCGGAGCCCGTCATGCTCAAGTATCTCGATACCGTTCGCGAACTGCTGATCGTCTATGTGGTCATGCTGCTGGCGGCCGCGGGATCCTACGCCTTCTTCGAGGGCAAGACCTATCTCGACGGCGTCTGGTGGGCCTGCGTCACGGCCACGACGGTCAGCTATGGCGACATGTACCCGGCCACCCTGGGCGGGCGCATCACGGCCGTGGCGCTGATGCACGTCACCCTGCTGCTGATCCTGCCCCTGCTGATCGGCAACATCTGCTCGCGCTGCATCAAGGACGCCAACGAGTTCAGCCACGCCGAGCAGGAGGAGCTGAAGGCGACCCTGGCGCGGCTGGAGGCCAAGCTGGACGGGAAGACCTAGCCGGCCTCCAGACAGGCCTCGCGCAGGCGAGCCAGGGCCTTGGGCGTGTCCTTGCGCAGACCCGCGCGCAGCAGGGCCTTGGGGATCAGCCAGTCCACAGCCAGGCGGTTCTCGTAGAACACCCGCGTGCCCGCCCCGCCGGCCAGGGGCTGCAGCCGCCACTCGCCCTCCTCGGCCTTGAGGTCGCCCTCGACCAGCCGAAAGCGGATGCGTCGCCGCCCCTCGTAGTCCGAGCGGAAGACGATGCGCATGCGGGGAAAGAACAGGCTCTTGCGGGTGACGTGCTCGCGGACGTCCCAACCGCGCTTCTGGTCGCCCGACAGCACCGCGCAGCGTTCGAGATTGGTGATCATCCGCGCCGCGCTGGCGCAATCGGTCAGCACGGCCCAGACGTGGTCGGGCGGAGCGGCGATGTCGATCACGCCGCGCACCTGGCCGCCTGTCGCCCCGGCCGGATCGGGCGAGACCTCGGCATGGGCCTCGCCGCGCGCCAGGCTGGCCCGCGCCTCCGGCGACAGCTCGAAGGCGCTCGCCGGGCCGGCGGCCGCCCAAGCCAAAAACGAGCCCAGGATGAGGAGCGATATCGTCCGCAACGGCGTCTCCAGGTTCGTCCCCGAAGACAGTTACGTATCCGCCAAGCGATCAGATGCGGGTCAGCCGACCCGTTTCATGCCGAGGATCTGGACCGGCGCCTTGAGCATCTCGTCCTTCATCGCCTCGGTGTAGGCGGGCCCGCCCGTGGGCATGGCCAGGATCTTCTTCACGATCGGCAGCCCCTCGACCACCGTCCCGAAGGCCGCGAAGCCCAGGTTGTCGCCTTTCGCGCCGGGATGGGCGTCCAGGTACGGCATGGCGCTGGCGCAGATGAAGAAGTCGCAGGTGGCGGTGCCCGGCGCGTTGCGGGCCATGGAGATCGTGCCCGGCTTGTGGCGCAGGCCGGTCTTGGTCGTGCTCTCGTGGGCGATCGGCGCGAAACGTCGCGCGCGAGCCGGCGGCGCGCCCTGGATCGAACCGGAGCCCTTGACGCCCTTGGTCCGCGAGGCCCGGTAGAAGGTCCCGCCGTCGTACTTCTTGCCGTCGACATAGCGCAGGAAGTTGGCTGCGGTGATCGGCGCCTTCTTGTCCTCCAGCTCGACGACGATCAGGCCGGCGCTGGTCTGGATCGCCACCTTCGGCTTGCCGGCCGCCAGGGCCAGGCCGGGCGTGGCGACCACCAGGCCGGCGGCGCCGATCAGGGTGCGGCGGGCGATGTCGGTCATGGTCGGGCCTCTCTTCTCGTTCGGGGATGCTTAGCGCGCGGGACGGGGTGGTGAAAGGCTTAGGCCTTCCCCCAGCCCCCGCCGCCCGGCGTCTCGATGACCACGCGGTCGCCGGCCGACACCTGCGCCTCGTCGGTCGCCGCCAGGGCCTGGACCGTCCCGTCCGCCCGCTCGATCCGCGCCAGGCCCAGCGCCCCACTGGCCCCGCCGTGCAGGCCGAACGGCGGCACGCGGCGGCGGTTGGAGAGCAGGGTGACCGTCATCGGCTCGCGGAAGCCGATGGTGCGCACCACCCCGTCGCCGCCCCGATGCTCGCCGGCGCCGCCCGAACCGCGCCGGATCGAGAAGGCCTCGACCCGCACCGGATAGCGCGTCTCCAGCACCTCGGGATCGGTCAGGCGGCTGTTGGTCATGTGGGTCTGCACCGCGTCGGCGCCGTCGAAGTCCGGCCCCGCCCCGGCCCCGCCGCAGATGGTCTCGTAGTACTGCCGCCGCTCGTCGCCGAAGGTGAAGTTGTTCATCGTGCCCTGGGCGGCCGCCATGACGCCCAGCGCCCCGTAGAGGCTGTCGACCACCACCTGGCTGGTCTCGACATTGCCGGCCACCACCGCCGCCGGATAGCGCGGCTTCAGCATCGAGCCCTCGGGAATGACCAGCTCGACCGGCCGCAGGCAGCCGTCGTTCATGGGGATCTCGTCGTCCACCAGGGTGCGGAAGACATACAGCGCCGCCGCCCGGCAGATCGAGGCCGGGGCGTTGAAGTTGGTCGGGACTTGGTCGCTGGTGCCGGTGAAGTCCACACGGGCCGTCCGCGCCGACTGGTCCACAGTGATCGCCACCTTCACCACGCTGCCGTCGTCCAGCTCGTAGGCGAACTGCCCATCCGAAAGCTTGGCCAGCACCCGGCGCACGGCCTCCTCGGCGTTGTCCTGCACATGGGCCATGTAGGCCTCGACCACGTCCTGGCCGAACTCGGCGACGAGGCCGGTCAGGCTTTCGGCCCCGCGCGCACAGGCGGCGACCTGGGCCTTGAGGTCGCCGATGTTCTGGTCGGGATTGCGCGCCGGCCACTTGCCCGAGGCCAGCAGGGCCCGCGTTTCGGCCTCCAGGAACCGCCCGCCCTCGACCAGCAGGAAGTTCTCGATGAGGACGCCCTCCTCCTCGACCGTCCGGCTGCCCGGCGGCATGGACCCGGGGGTGATGCCGCCGATATCGCCCTGGTGACCGCGCGCGGCGACGTAGAACAGCAAGGCGCCGGCCGCATCGAACACCGGCATGACCACGGTCACGTCCGGCAGGTGGGTGCCGCCGGCATAGGGCGCGTTGAGCATGTAGACGTCGCCGGGCTTCATGCCCCGGCCGTCATGGCTGCGGCCATCGCGGATGGCCCGCACGCTGTCGCCCATCGAGCCCAGGTGCACCGGCATGTGCGGGGCGTTGGCGATCAGGTTTCCGTCGCGATCGAACAGGGCGCAGGAGAAGTCCAGCCGCTCCTTGATGTTCACCGAATAGGCGGTGTTCTGCAGGGCGAAGCCCATCTCCTCTGCCACGGCCATGAAGAGGTTGTTGAACACCTCCAGCATCACCGGATCGGCCTCGGTGCCGGCCGCGCGGCGCGGCGCCAGGGCCTCGACGCGGTCGAGGATCAGGTTGTGATGAGCATCCACGCGGGCGCGCCAGCCGGGCTCGACCACGGTGGTGCCGGTGGCCTCGCGGATGATCGCCGGCCCGGCGACTTCGGCGCCGACCGCCAGGCCCGCCCGGTCGAGCACCGGTGTGTCGTAGGCTTGCCCGGCCAAACGCGCGGGCACGGTGGCCAGCACCCCGCCCTGCCCGCCTTCGCCGGCGCCCAGATCGGGCGCGGCGCCGGCGTCGGCATGGCCGATAGCCTCGACGCTCAGGGTCTCGACCACCAGCGGCGTGGCCGGCGAGACGAAGCCGAAACGGCGCTGGTGCAGGGTCTCGAAGGCGGCCTTGACGCCTTCCGCATCGGTCAACGGAACCCGCAGCGGCGTGTCGGTGCCGGCGTACTTCACCAGCAGGGCCGCCTCGGTCTCGACGTTCACCAGCGGCGCATCCTGAGCGCGCAGGGCGGCTTCGGCTTCGGCCGCCAGGACGGCGGCGCGGGCCGGCAGGGTGGCGGCGGCTTCGTCGAGACGCTGCTCGACCGTGGTCTCGCGCAGCAGGCGGAGATCCGCCAGTCCCATGCCGTAGGCGCTGAGCACGCCGGCGAACGGGTGGATCATCACCGTCTTCATGCCCAAGGCGTCGGCCACCAGGCAGGCATGCTGCCCCCCCGCCCCGCCGAAGCAGGCCAGCACATAGCGGGTGACGTCGTAGCCGCGCTGGATCGAGATCTGCCGCACGGCCTTGGCCATGTTCTCGACGGCGATCGTCAGGAAGCCTTCGGCGATCTCGGCGGGGGTCATGGCGCGGCCGGTGGCGGCGGTGATCTCGGCGGCCAGGACTTCGAAGCGCTCGACCACTACCTCGCGGTCGAGCGGCTGGTCGGCGTTGGGGCCGAAGACGTGCGGGAAGAACTCGGGCTGCAGCTTGCCCAGCATGACGTTGCAGTCGGTCACCGTCAGCGGCCCGCCGCGCCGATAGCAGGCCGGTCCCGGATTGGCGCCCGCCGAGGCCGGCCCCACCCGCAGCCGCGCGCCGTCGAACGAGCAGATCGAGCCGCCGCCGGCCGCCACGGTGTGGATGTTCATCATCGGCGCGCGCATCCGCACCCCGGCCACCACGGTCTCGTAGGCCCGCTCGTACTCGCCGGCGTAGTGACAGACGTCGGTCGAGGTGCCGCCCATGTCGAAGCCGATGACGCGGGAAAAGCCCGCCTCGGCCGCCGTCTTGGCCATGCCGACCACGCCGCCGGCCGGGCCGGACAGGATGGCGTCCTTGCCCCGGAAGGCCCGCGCGTCGGTCAGGCCGCCGTTCGACTGCATGAAGAAGAGGCGCGTCTCCTCGCCCAGCCGCGAGGCCACCTGGTCGACGTATCGGCGCAGGATCGGCGACAGATAGGCGTCGACCACCGCCGTGTCGCCCCGCCCGACAAGCTTCATCAGCGGGCTGACCTCGTGGCTGGCCGAAACCTGGGTGAAGCCGACCTCGCGGGCGATCGCCGCGACCCGGGCCTCGTGGTCGGTGAAGCGGAAGCCGTGCAGCAGCACGATCGCCACGGCGCGGAAGCCGGCGTCATAGGCGGCCTGCAAGCCCTCGTGGGCGGCTGCCTCGTCCAGCGGCCGCACCACCTCGCCGTCGACGCCGACGCGCTCGTCGATCTCGACGACGCGGGTGTAGAGGGCCTCGGGCTTTATGATGTTGCGGTCGAAGAGCTTGGGCCGGGCCTGCTGGCCGATGCGCAGGGCGTCGGCGTGGCCCTTGGTGATCGCCAGAAGGGTCGGCTCGCCCTTGCGTTCGAGCAGGGCGTTGGTGGCCACCGTGGTGCCCATCTTCACCGCCTCGACCGACCCGCCGCCGCCCTGATCCAGCAGGGCGCGCACGCCGGCGACGGCGGCGTCCTCGTACTGCTCGGGGTTCTCCGACAGCAGCTTGTGGGTGACCAGCCGCCCGTCCGGCCGGCGGGCGACGATGTCGGTGAAGGTGCCGCCGCGATCGATCCAGAATTCCCAACCGGTCGCGCGCGGGTCTTCGACAGTCATGAGGCGGGGGCTCCGGATCGTTCGACCCGTGAATAGCCCCCGCCCCCGCCTACGTCATTACTTGAAGACGCCCAGCAGCGTCGCGACGCCCCAGAGGCCCAGGCCGAGGAAAATCAGCGCCGCGCCGATGCGCACATACTTCAGCGGCACGATCTTGGTCGCCGCCTCGCCCAGGTACACGGCCGGCACATTGGCCAGCATCATGCCCAGCGTGGTGCCCGCGGCCACCAGCGGCACGTTGTGGAACTGGGCGCCCAGGGCGACGGTGGCGATCTGGGTCTTGTCGCCCATCTCGACCAGGAAGAAGGCCACGGCCGTGGTCAGGAACACGCCGTAGCGGCCGACCGCCCCGCCGTCCTCGTCGTCGGCCTTGTCCGGGATCAGCGCCCAGCCGGCCATGGCGATGAACGAGATGGCGATCAGCCACTGGAACCAGGCGCCTTGCAGATATTGGGCGACCAGCGAGCCGGCCAGGGCCGCCAGGGCGTGGTTCAGCAGGGTGGCGGCCAGGATGCCCAGGATGATCGGGATCGGCTTCTTGAAGCGCGTAGCCAGGATGATGGCCAAGAGCTGGGTCTTGTCGCCGATTTCGGCCACGGCGACCACCAGGGTCGAGACGAGCAGGGATTCCATTGAAACACCGTTGCGGGGCCGAGCGCAGACAAGACAACAGCGACCGTTTCCCCGCCCAGCCCGGACGGGAAACGACGCCATTGGTCTCGCCAAGAAAGCTGTCGGTGCTTCCTTCACCCGCGCCATGATCCGAGGATCAAGTATGTTGACGGCGGGCCCCGCTGATAGGCGCGGGCGGCTACTCCCCAAGGGATGCGGGCCGTGTAACCGCAGCCGCCGCCCGGATCAAGCAGAGAGCCATTCGCAAGTGTCGCAGTGGTCGGCTGGCGAGCGTTCCCAAACCCTCCTCCCCACTTTCGTCATTCCCGCCCTTGTGGCGGGAACCCCTCTATCGGCCGCAAGGGCGTATGAGGCGGCGTGCTCAGCACGCCGCTTGCGCCTCAGGTGGAAGCGGAACCAGGGTTTCCCGCCACAAGGGCGGGAATGACGGGAAGTGGGGAAAGCGGGCCTACACCGCCCCAGGCGCCTCGAACCGCAGCAGCTGGATCGCCACCCGCACCTTGCCGCCGACGAAGCTGCCGCCGGCCGCGGTGAGCACCACCGGGGTGTCAGCGTAATAAGCTGTCGGCCCCACCACGCCGATGTTGCTGGCGTTCAGCGCCACGCCCAGCGAACTGCCGAACTTGCCGTTCTCGCCGGCGATCCCGCAGCTGTAGGAGACCGCGCCGGTGACAGCTGCGCTGGTGCGGGTCGAGACGCCCAGCACGATTGAGCGGGCCGGGATCACGGCGGACGTGGTCACCGAGGCGCCGCTCAAAGTCGCTTCGACCTCGCGGATCTCGACGCGGATGTCGGCCCCGAACGGCGAGCGAGCGGCGGTCAGGCTGGTGAAGGTGGACGACAAAGCGACCCAGGCCGAGCCGGTGAACACCGCCATCTGGCCCTCGTCGGCGATCCAGGCGGTGAAGCCGGCGGAAGGGGCGATGGCCTCCCAGGCCCCGGCCTCGAAGCGCATCAGGCTATTGGCGGGAGCGGCCGCCCAGTCGGCGCCGGTCGCGGCGGCTGGACGGATCCACATCGCGCCGTCGGCGGGCGCGGCGGGTTGGGTCGCGATCGCGCGGCTGACGACGCAGGGCTGGACGAGGCCGTCCAGCCGGGCGAGGCCCTCGTTGACGGTGACGTGCTTCTGGGCTTGCCCCGCGGCCACGTAGGGCAGCGAAAGACGGGGCGTGGCGGCGTCGGACATGAGGCGCTCCTGGCGGGTTTCGAACCCGCCTAGGATCGCCCGGCCGGAGTCGCCGGGGACAAAGCCGCCTTCGTCCCCGGCTGGATCCCCGTCCTACTCGGCGGCGAAAGCCAGGCGGTTGCCGGCCGTCAGCGCCGTCTTGGCCGCCAGTTCGGCCTTCGCGTCCTCATATTCCTCCGCCAGCTTGGCGATGCGTTCGGCGACCGGCAGCACTTCCTTGATGGCGCCGATGCCCTGGCCCGAGCCCCAGATGTCGCGCCAGGCCTTGGCGTCCTGGTTGCCGCCCGAGCCGAAGCTCATCTTCGACGGATCGCTTTCCGGCAGGTTGTCCGGATCGAGGCCCGCGGCGACGATCGACTGGCGCAGATAGTTGCCGTGCACGCCGGTGAAGAGGTTCGAATAGACGATGTCGCTGGCGTTGGCCTCGGTGATCGTCCGCTTGTAGGCCTCGGGCGCATTGGCCTCTTCGGTCGCGATGAAGGCCGAGCCGATATAGGCCAGGTCCGCGCCCATGGCCTGGGCCGACAGGATCGAGCGGCCGCTGGCGATGGCGCCCGACAGGGCCACCGGGCCGTCGAACCAGGTGCGGATCTCCTGCACCAGGGCGAAGGGCGAGATGGCGCCCGCGTGGCCGCCGGCGCCGGCCGCCACCGGAATCAGGCCGTCGGCCCCCTTCTCGATGGCCTTGCGGGCGAAGCGGTCGTTGATCACGTCGTGCAGGGTGATGCCGCCGTACGAGTGGATCGCCTGGTTCAGGTCCTCGCGCGCGCCCAGCGAGGTGATCACCACCGGCACCTTGTATTTCACGCACAGCTCGATGTCCTGCTCGAGCCGGTTGTTGGTCTTGTGGACGATCTGGTTCACGGCGAACGGCGCCGAGGGCATGTCCGGATGGGCCTTGTCCCAGGCGGCCAGCTCTTCGGTGATACGGGCCAGCCATTCGTCCAGCTGCGACAGCGGACGAGCGTTCAGCGACGGGAACGAGCCCACGATGCCGGCCTTGCACTCGGCGATCACGAGATCCGGATTGCTGATGATGAACAGCGGCGAGGCGATCACCGGCAGGCGCAGACGGTCGCGCAGAATGGGCGGCAGAGCCATGGGACGGGGGTCTCCTCGTTCCGCGACGTCACGCGCCGCGCATGTTAACAGCGTTAGCTTAAACGCTCGTTCATGGGACTTGCAAGCGCTTGACCTCCGTGACGGCAGGCGCGCAACTGGACGCCAAAACCGGAAATTGCCGCACCGCAGGAGAAACCCGTCGTGAGCGAGGCCCCCGCTCCTCTGGCCGAAGACTTCGGCCCGCCCGACGAAAGCCTGGCCCAGGCCAAGTGGTTGAAACTGGTCGAGAAGACCCTCAAGGGGGCCGATTTCGACGAGACCCTGACGCGCGCCACGCCGGACGGGATCACCATCCGCCCGCTCTACACCGCCGAAGACGCCGTGACCGTGGCCCGCGACCTGCGCCCGCGCGACGTCGATCGTCCGTGGGACCTTCGCACGCGGGTCGCCCACCCCGATCCCAGGCACGCCAACGGCGAGATCCTGAAGGACCTGGAGAACGGCGCGGCCTCGGTGCTGCTGGCGCTGCACCCGCAGGGCGGAAACGGCGTCGCGGTCGGCTCGCGCGAGGATCTGGCCCGCGTGCTGGACGGCGTGCTGCTGGACCTGGCTCCCGTGGCGCTGGACGCCGGGTTCCTGGGCCCCAAGGCCGCCGACTGGCTGGGCGCCCTGGCCAAGGCCGCGCCCAACGCGCCTCTGGCCTTCCACATGGACCCGCTGACCGCCTGGATGCAAGCCGGCGTCAGCCCCGGCCCGATCGAGAGCCACCTGTTCAGCGCCGCCACGGTCGGCGCGCGCCTGGCCGAAACCTACGCCACCGCCAGCCTGTTCCTGGCCACCGGCCGCGCCGTGCACGAAGCCGGCGGCTCCAACGCCGAGGAGCTGGCTGTCATGGCCGCCAGCGCCGTCGCCTACGCCAAGGCCCTGGTCCGCTCGGGCCTCTCCATGGACGAGGCCTGGTCGCGCATCGTGCTGGGCGTCAGCCTGGACGGCGAATACTTCACGGGCGTCGCCAAGGTGCGCGCCGTCCGCGCGCTGTGGGGTCAACTCACCAAGGCTTGCGGCGTCGAGGGCCCCGCCCGGATCGAGGCCCGCTCGTCGCAACGGATGCTGGCCAAGGCCGACGCCTGGACCAACCTGCTGCGCCTGACCGCCGCCGGCTTCGCGGGCGCGGTGGGCGGGGCCGATACGGTGGTGCTGGGAAACTTCACCGACGCCGTCGGCCTGCCGACCGCCTTCGCCCGCCGCCAGGCCCGCAACACCCAGCTCGTGCTGATGGAAGAAAGCCACCTGGGCCGCGTCGCCGACCCGGCCGGCGGCGCCTGGTACCTCGACACCCTGACCGACCAGCTGGCCCGCGCCGCCTGGGGCGGCTTCCAGGCTATCGAGGCCGACGGCGGGATCGTCAAGGCGCTGGAAAGCAGCCTGATCGCCGACATCGTCGCCGAGACCCGCGAGGGGCAAGAGGCGTCGTTCGCCGACAAGAGCCGCAAGATCCTGGGCGTCACCGCCTTCCCCAACGCCGACGACAAGACGCCGGACGTCGAGACGCCCGACGCGGCCGCCTTCGCCGTCGACGGCCCGGATCCTCGCCTGCCCGGCCCCGACAGCCGCTGCCCGGCGCTGGTTCCCATCCGCTTCGCCGCCGCCTTCGAGGGAGCCTGAGCCATGAGCAAGTTCCCCGACTTCGCCGACGTCGCCTTCGAGACGCCCGAACCCGCCGCGGCGCCGCAAGCCGGTCCAGCCTGGAGCACGCCCGAGGGCGTCGACGTCGCGCCCGCCTTCACGGCCGAGGACGCGGCGGGCCTGGATTTCACCGACGGCCGTCCCGGCGTCGCGCCCTTCGTGCGCGGCCCCTACCCGACCATGTACGTCACCAACCCGTGGACGATCCGCCAGTACGCGGGCTTCTCCACGGCCGAGGACAGCAACGCCTTCTACCGTCGCAATCTGGCCGCCGGTCAGATGGGCCTGTCGGTGGCCTTCGATCTGGCCACCCACCGCGGCTATGACTCAGACCACGAGCGGGTGAAGGGCGACGTCGGCATGGCGGGCGTGGCCATCGACTCGATCCTCGACATGCGCACCCTCTTTTCCGGCATCCCGCTCGACAAGATGAGCGTGTCGATGACCATGAACGGCGCGGTGCTGCCGATCCTGGCGCTCTACATCGTCGCCGCCGAGGAGCAGGGCGTCAGCCCCGACAAGCTCTCGGGCACGATCCAGAACGACATCCTCAAAGAGTTCATGGTGCGGAACACCTACATCTATCCGCCTGCGCCCTCGATGCGGATCATCTCGGACATCTTCGCCTTCACATCGGCGAACATGCCCAAGTTCAACTCGATCTCGATCAGCGGCTACCACATGCAGGAGGCCGGGGCCTCGGCCGACCTGGAGCTGGCCTACACCCTGGCCGACGGCATCGAATACGCCCGGGCCGGCGTCGCGGCCGGCATGAGCATCGACGCCTTCGCCCCGCGCCTGAGCTTCTTCTGGGCGATCGGCATGAACTACTTCATGGAGGTCGCGAAGATGCGCGCGGCCCGCCTGCTGTGGGCCCGGCTGATGAAGCGCGAGTTCGAGCCCAAGGACGACCGCTCGTTCTCGCTGCGCACCCACAGCCAGACCTCCGGCTGGTCGCTGGCGGCGCAGGACGTGTTCAACAACGTCTCGCGCACCTGCGTGGAGGCCATGGCCGCCGTCAACGGCCAGACCCAGAGCCTGCACACCAACGCCCTGGACGAAGCCCTGGCCCTGCCGACCGACTTCTCGGCCCGCATCGCCCGCAACACCCAGCTGTTCCTGCAGATGGAAAGCGGCACGACCCGAGTCGCCGATCCGTGGGGCGGTTCGTACTATGTCGAGCGCCTGACCCACGACCTGGCGGTCAAGGCCCTGGCCCACATCGAGGAGGTCGAGGCGGCCGGCGGCATGGCCAAGGCCATCGAGCAGGGGATCCCCAAGCTGCGCATCGAGGAAGCCGCCGCCAAGACCCAGGCCCGCATCGACTCCAATCGCCAGAGCGTGGTGGGCGTCAATCGCTACAAGCCCGAGGTGGCCGACGTCATCCCGATGTTGAAGGTCGACAACAGCTCGGTGCGCAACCAGCAGCTCGAAAAGCTGGCCCGGCTGAAGGCCGAGCGCGATCCGGCGGCTACGGAAGCGGCGCTGAAGGCGCTGGAGGACGGCGCACGCGGGACCGGCAACCTGCTGGCCCTGGCCGTCGATGCGGCCCGCGCCAAGGCCACGGTCGGCGAGATCAGCGACGCCCTGGAGCGGGTGTTCGGCCGCCACCGGGCCGAGATCAAGTCGATCCAGGGGGTCTACATGAAGGAAGCCGGCGCCGACCCCACCACCGCCCGCGCCAAGGCCATGGTCGAGGCCTTCGCCCAGGCCGACGGCCGCCGCCCCCGCATCCTGGTCGCCAAGATGGGCCAGGACGGCCACGACCGCGGCCAGAAGGTGATCGCCACCGCCTTCGCCGACCTCGGTTTCGACGTCGACATCGGCCCGCTGTTCCAGACGCCCGCCGAGGCCGCCCGCCAGGCCGTGGAGAACGACGTCCACATCGTCGGCGCCTCGTCGCTGGCGGCCGGCCACCTGACGCTCGCGCCCGAGCTGAAAGCCGAACTGGGCAAGCAGGGCCGCGCCGACATCATGATGGTGGTCGGCGGCGTGATCCCGCCGCAGGACTTCCAGGCCCTGCGCGACGCCGGCGCCGCGGCGATCTTCCCGCCCGGCACCGTGATCGCCGAGGCGGTGATCGAGCTGCTCGACAAGCTGAACAAGCAGCTCGGCTACACCCAGGGCGAGGCGGCGTGACGGTCACAGTCGCCGACCTGCCGCATCCGTCCAGGTTCACGAGCTTTCATCCCTTCCTGAAGGGCGTGTTCAGCCAGTGGCACGCCACGCCCTTCACGCTGGAGGGGCTCGACTTCGCCACCGCCGAGCAATGGATGATGTACGGCAAGGCCCGCCTGTTCGGCGACGAGGCCGTCGCGACCGCCATCCTGGCCACGCCGGATCCCTCTGTGCAGAAGCGTCTCGGCCAGACCGTCGCCGGCTTCGAGCAGGAGACCTGGGACGCCTGGAAGGTCGATATCGTCCATCGCGGTAGCCTGGCCAAGTTCGGGCAGAACGACGGCGCCCGCCGCCAGCTGATGGCGACCGGCGAGGCCATGCTGGTCGAGGCCAATCCCCGCGACTGGAACTGGGGGATCGGCCTGTCCTCCGACGATCCCGCCGTGCAGCGGCCGGAAGACTGGAAGGGCGAGAACCTGCTGGGCCGGATCCTGACCGACGTGAGGACGCGCTTGGCCGACTAGTCAGCCTTCTGCACCGCTTCTCCATCGCGGGCGCCAGAGCGGCTGCATCCATGCGCCGTCCAATGGCCTTTCAGCCACGGACGGGAGACGGGCGTGAGACGGGCGTGAGACGGGCCAAAGCGCGGACGACCATGCTGCGGGTGATCGTGGGGGCGCTGTTCTGCCACCTCGCGCCATCGCTGACCTTGGGCGCGGTGTATGGCCTGTTCGTTCCCGGCGGCGACCAGATCGACGGGGAGCCCTTCAACGCCATGCTGGCCGCGCCGATGTTCGGCCTGCTGCTCGGCTGGCCCTACCTGGCCGCGGGCCTCGCCGCCTGGGCCCTGCTCGACCAGATCGAGCAGCATCACCCGTGGGCGGCCGCCCTGGCCGGCCTCGCCGTCGGCGCGGGCGTGGCCTGGTTCTCGTTCCGCGACGGCCGCTTCTTCGGGATCCAGGGCGCCTGGCCGCTCTGCATCGGCGTCGGCCTGCTGACCGGCCTCGGCGTCTGGTGGATCGCCTATGGCCGGCAGTGGCTGCTGAAGCCTGTCGCCAAGCCCCCGCCCGGCCGGCTCGTGCTCTGAGCGCACGCCGTTACGCGCAGTAACGCTCGTGCTATCATCCAGCCCATGAACGCCCTGGCCCGCGCGCTCGAGACCTCCGAACCGCACCGGTTCACGCTGGAAGACGTCCTGCGCATGCAGGACGCCGGCATCCTCGACGCCGACGCCAGGGTGGAGCTGATCGACGGGGGGCTGGTCGAGATGGCTTCGGAAGGCGCGGAGCATACCCGCGCGAAAATGCAGATCGCCAAGGCGCTGATGGCACAGGCCGGCCACTCGATCCAGGTCATCATCGACTCGACGCTTCAGTTGTCGCCAACCTACGCGCCCGACCCCGACCTCTACGCCTATGACGCCCGCGTGCCGCTCGACACGGTGGACGGCCGTAACGTCGGCCTCGTCATCGAGATCGCCCAGAGCACGGTCGCCAAGGACCTGTCGGTGAAGGCCGAGGTCTACGCCGAGCACGGCGTCCGTGATTATTGGGTCTTGGACGTCAACAGCGCCGAGATCGTCGTGCACCGCACCCTCAGCGGCGGCGTCTATCGCGACGTCGTCCGCTATTCGGCGCGCGACACGGTGACCTCGCTGGTCCTGCCCCAGCTGAGCCTGTGCCTCGCCGACCTGCCACCGATCCGCTAATCGCTCAGCGCTTCCCGGCCTTGGCCTTCACCTTCTTGCGCCGTTTCACATCGACGTCGTCGGGCAGGCCGTGGCGGGACTCGATGTCCTTCTGCAGGGCCTTGGCGGCCATCAGGTGGCCAGGAAACAGGGTGTCGACCGCCCAGCCCAGCACCGGCACGGTGTCCGACAGGTTGTCGGCGGCCAGATAGGCCAGCATCCGCGCCATGGTCGCCGCGCCCGCCTTGGCCTGCACGGCGTGGAACATCAGCAGCGCGCCGGCCCCCAGGCCGTAGGCCAGGCCCGCGCCCGGCACCCAGGCCAGCACGCCGTCCAGACCGATGCCGACGGGCCCGAGGCCAATCAGCCGGTCGGACAGCCGCTTGATGGTCTCGGCGTTGCGCCAGGCCTTGTGCGCCCGGCGGCGATGGCCGGCCGGGCCTTCCTCAAGGATCTTGGCATCGATCACTTCGCCATGCAGGGCGGCTTCGTCGGTCATGTCGTCTCAACGCCTCGACGCAAGCTTGGTTGTCAGCCCAGGAACACCACCCGGCGCTTTTCCTTGCCCGAGCGGATGCGCTCCAGCAGGTCGCGATATTCGGCCGTGCCCTGCGCGTCCTTGCGCGAGCCCTCGAAATAGATGGTGTCGTCCATGTGCTTGATCAGCATGCCGCCGGCCCACTTCTGGCCGGTGAACAGGGTGTCGGCCACCGCGCCCAGGCCGGGCGGGCCCAGCGGCAGCAGGGCGTCGATCAGCAGCACGGCGGTCATCTGGATCAGCACCATGGGCGCGGCCCGAGCCCGCACGCCGTCGAACAGCAGCACCCCGCCCGCGCCCAGCGAGTAGAGCGAGCCCGCCCCACCGAACCAGGCGAGAATGCCGTCCAGGCCGATGCCGACCGGCCCGACGCCGACGATGTTGTCGGAAAGCTTGACCGTGCGTTCGACGCTGCCCCGGATGTTGTGCAGGTCGAGATGCGATTTGGCGAAGAACAACGGCCAGCCCCCCAGCGTAAGCGGGGGCAATCTGCCTCAAGGCCAGGCTTCCCGGAAGCCGGTTTCCCGCCAGAGGCGAAACTTCGCTCCACGACCTGCACGCGATCGGGGAGCCCCTCGCGGCGCTCGCCATTTATGCTTAACTATGCGCCATCGACCGAAGGACCGCCGCCGATGCTGATCTCGACCACCCCGTTCATCGAGGGCCGTCCGGTCCAGGAGTACAAGGGCGCGGTCTATTCCCAGGCGATCCTGGGGGCCAACGTGGTGCTCGACCTCCTGGCCTCGATCCGCGACTTCATCGGCGGCCGCTCCAGTTCCTACGAGCGGGTGCTGGAACGGGCCCGCGAGGACGCCCTCAAGGGCCTGATCAAGGAAGCCCAGAAAGTCGGCGCCAACGCCATCCTGGCCGTCGATCTCGACTACAACACCGTCGGCCCCAACGGCCAGATGATGATGGTTTCGGTTTCCGGCACCGCCGTCGTCCTCTAAGTCCGGAGGGGTGAGCCCGCCCGTCCTCGACATCGCCGATCTGGCCGACCGCCTCGTCGCCGGCGAGCGCGCGGCCCTGGCCCGGGCCATCACCCTGGTCGAGAGCCGCCGCGCCGACCACCAGGCCGCCGCCCGCGACCTGCTGCAACGCCTGATGCCGCGCACCGGCAAGGCCCAGCGGGTCGGGATCACCGGCGTGCCCGGCGCGGGCAAGTCGACCACCATCGAGAGCCTGGGCTGCGCCCTGACCGCCGCCGGCCATCGCGTGGCGGTGCTGGCGGTCGATCCCTCGTCCGGCCGACACGGCGGCTCGATCCTGGGCGACAAGACCCGGATGGAGCGGCTCAGCGTCGATCCGAACGCCTTCATCCGCCCCTCCCCGTCCGGCGGCGCGCTCGGGGGCGTCGCCCGCAAGACCCGCGAGGCCATGCTGCTGTGCGAGGCGGCCAGCTTCGACGTGGTGATCGTCGAGACCGTGGGCGTGGGCCAGTCCGAGACCGTCGTCGCCGACATGGTCGACATCTTCGTGGCCCTGCTGATCCCCGGCGGCGGCGACGAGCTGCAGGGCATCAAGAAGGGCCTGATCGAGCTGGCCGACCTGCTGGTCATCAACAAGGCCGACGCCGATCCGGCCAAGGCCGAGCGCTCGGCCCGCGACTACCGCAACGCCCTGCACATCCTCACGCCGGCCCACCCGGACTGGACGCCGCCGGTGCTGACCGTCTCGGGCCTGACCGGGGCGGGACTCGACCTGCTGTGGGGCCAGGTCGAGCGCCATCGCGAGGTGATGAACGCCAACGGCGCCCGCGCTTCCCGTCGCGCCGACCAGGACGGCCGCTGGATGTGGGCCATGGTCAACGACCGCCTGGCCGAAGCCTTCCGCGCCGCCCCGGCCGTAGCGGCCCTGGTCGGCGAGACCGAAGCCGCCGTCCGCGCCGGCGACCTCCCCGCCTCGGCGGCGGCGGATCGATTGCTGAAGGCGTTCGGGCTGTAAAAACCCCCTCAGTCGCTACGCGACAGCTCCCCCAGAGGGGGAGCATCTGCTTAGCTAGATCCTCCCCCTCTGGGGGAGGTGGCCCAGAGGGCCGGAGGGGGTCTCCCCGCAGCCAAGGAAACCACCGCATGGCGCTGATCCTGCACGCCCACCCGCTCTCGTCGTTCTGCCACAAGGCGCTGATCGCCCTGTACGAGTTCGGCCTGCCCTTCGAGCAGCGGATGGTCGACTTCGGCGACCCGACCTCGGCGGCGGCGTTCCGGGCGCTGTGGCCGATGGCGCGGATGCCGGTGCTGGAGGACGCCGGGCGCGGGCGGGTGGTGCCGGAAAGCTCGATCCTGATCGAGTATCTGCAGATCCATCATCCGGTCGCGACCCGGCTGATCCCCGAGGACCCCGACGCCGCCCTGGAGGTTCGCGCCAAGGACCGGTTCTTCGACCTGTCGGTGCACGTGCCGATGCAGAAGGTGGTGGCCGACCGCATCCGCCCGGCCGACGCCAAGGATCCGCACGGCCTGGCCGCGGCCCGCGCCGACCTGGCCCGCGGCCTCGACATCGTCGAGCGCGAGATGGCCGACCGCACCTGGGCGGCGGGCGAGGCCTTCAGCCTGGCCGACTGCGCGGCCGCCCCGGCGCTTTTCTACGCCGACAAGATCACGCCGCTGGCGGCCGACCGGCCCAATGCGGCCGCCTATCTGCAACGGCTGAAGGCCCGTCCCTCCTATGCGCGGACGCTTGAGGAGGCCGGGCCCTATCTGCACATGTTCCCGGAGGGTTAGGCCTCGGCTTCCCAGGCCAGAAACTCCGGCGTCTCCAGCAGACGCTCGCAATAGGTTCCCGCCGCCCCGGCGTCGCCGTAGTCGGACAGGTGGACGCCATAGGTGCGGAAGCGGGTGGCGACCGGGGTGTAGAAGGCGTCGGCGATCGACCATTCGCCCAGCAGGAACGGCCCGCCCGAACGCTTTAGCAGCTGGTTCCAGCGCTCGACGATCTTGCGCACGTCCTTCTGGGTCGCCTCGGAAAGGTCGGCGTGCTTGATGACGCCCAGGTCCATCGGGCATTCGCCGCGCAGCGAGGTGAAGCCCGAATGCATCTCGGCCGCCGCCGCGCGGGCCAGGGCCCGCAGTTCCGGATCCGCCGGCCACAGCTTGGCCTCGGGATACTTCTCGGCCAGGTATTCGCAGATCGCCAGCGAGTCCCAGACCGTCAGGTCGCCGTCCTTCAGCACCGGGATCAGCTTGCTGGGCGAGTGCTTGGCGATCTCGGCGTCGGTGACCTCGGCCTGGCGCAGCGGGATCACCGTCTCCTTGAATGAGACGCCGGCGCGCTTGAGCACCAGCCAGGGGCGCAGCGACCAGGTCGACCACTTCTTGGTGCCGATGACGAGTTCCATGGACGGTCTCCTGAGCGATGCGGCCTAGAGCGCGCCAGGCGCGCTCGCTTCTGGAATTCAGAGCCTGCTAGCCGGCAGGCTCTGGTGTTCCGGCTTAGCGCGCGTCTACAGTCGCCTCAACGATTAGAACAAATGTTCGAGGGAGAGAGTCCATGGCGGAGACGGCTGCCCCGTCGCCTTTGATCGCCCCTGTGTCGAGCGGCTATCGCCGCTACGCCCTATGGGTGCTGCTGATCATCTACACGCTGAACTTCCTCGACCGGCAGGTGGTCAACATCCTGGCCGAGCCGATCAAGCGCGACCTGGGCCTGGCCGACTGGCAGCTGGGCATGATGACGGGCCTGGCCTTCGCGATCTTCTACACCGTGCTGGGCATCCCGATCGCACGGCTGGCCGAGCGCCGGAACCGGCCGCGGATCATCGCCGTCTCGATCCTGGCCTGGAGCGCCTTCACCCTGCTGTGCGGCCTGGCCCAGAACGTCTGGCAGCTGATCGCCGCCCGCATCGGGGTGGGCGTCGGCGAGGCCGGCTGCACCCCGCCGGCCCACTCGCTGATCACCGACTACGTCCCCAAGGAAAAGCGGGCCAGCGCCATCGCCTTCTATTCGATCGGCACCCCGCTGGGCACTCTGGCCGGCATGGCCATGGGAGGGCTGGTCGCCGACGCCTGGGGCTGGCGCGTGGCCTTCATGATCGCCGGCGCGCCGGGCGTGGTCTTCGCCCTGATCGCGGCCTTCACCCTGGTCGAGCCCCGCAAGCGCCTGGCCCGGGACCTGGCCGTCCGCGCCGCCCAGCCGATCGGCTTCGGCGCGGCCCTGGCGGTGCTGATGGCCAAGAAGACCTTCTGGCTGGTGGCCTTCGCCGCCTCGGTGAAGGCCTTCGTCGGCTATGGCCAGGCGCCGTTCATCGCCTCGTACTTCTTCCGGGTCCACGGCGCCGACATCGCCGCCCTGGCCGCCCAGTTCGGCCTGAAGTCGGCGGGTTTCCTCGGGCTCTCGCTCGGCCTGATCGGCGGCACGGCCGGCGTCGTCGGCGCCTGGCTGGGCGGACAGCTGGCCGACCGCCTGGGGGCCAAGGACGTGCGGGCCTACGTCACCGTTCCGGCCATCGCCTCGCTGGTGACCCTGCCGTTCTACATCGCCGTCGTCAGCCTCGACGCCGTGGGCGCGGCGATCCTGATCCTGGCCGTGCCGATGCTGCTGGGCACGCTGTGGTACGGGCCGGTCTATGCGACCACCCAGAGCATCGTGCCGGCCGAGATGCGGGCCACCGCCTCGGCCGTGCTGCTGTTCGTGATCAACCTGATCGGCCTGGGCCTCGGCCCCGTCGCCGTCGGCGCGCTCAGCGACGTGCTGGCGGGTCCGATCGGCCTGGGCGAAGCCCAGGGCGTGCGCTGGGCGCTGATCGTCTCGACGATGTTCGGCCTCGTCGCCTTCGCCCTGTTCTGGGCGGCGCGAAAGACGATCCGCGAGGACATGGTGGGGTAGATCCCCAAATCCTCCCCCTCTGGGGGAGGTGGCCCGAAGGGCCGGAGGGGGGACGGTTTCAGCTGCCGCAGGGCTGGCCATCCTCCCCGTAAAGTCCCCGCGAAAGCGGAACAACTGATCCCTCTCCCCTTGCGGGAGAGGGTGGCCTGCGAAGCAGGTCGGGTGAGGGGTCTCTCAGAACCCAACACCGCGTGCAGCGGTAAGGCCGGGCGGCAGCGTCCGATATCTGAGAGACCCCTCATCCGTCGGCCTTCGGCCGCCACCTTCTCCCGCAAGGGGAGAAGGATCGTTCAGGACCTCGGGAAGCAGTAGGCGAAGGGGTAACGGTCGGCGGGGACGCTCGCATCCCAGCGCTCCAGGGCCTTCATCGAGCGGGCGTGGTTGAAGGCGGCCAGCGGCACGATCTCGGCGCTGCGGGCGGGCGTTTCCTGACGTATCGGGCGGGGGGCGGCTTGCATGGGAGACCTCCGACGCGGCGGCCGTTCGAGCGGCCTTGTGTGACCCAGTAGGCGCTCGCCTTCCTGAACGTCCCCGACCCCGTTCGTTGTCTTAGGTTCATCCCCGCGCCGCAAAGCCGCCACCATTCCGAAGCTTCGAAAAGAGGGTGGCGCTCGCCCTGCCGTTGGGTCACAGTCCTCGCAAATAGAACAAACGTTTGAAGGGAGAGAGTCAGGATGGGCCAGGCGCGTGCGCCAGGCGGCGAGACGCCGCCCTATTCCAAGGGCTACGGCGGAGCGCCGCTCTATTCCAAAGGCTACAAGGCCTCGGTGCTGGCGCTGCTGCTGGCGACCTACACCTTCAACTTCATCGACCGCACGATCATCGCCACCATCGGCCAGGCCATCAAGGTCGACCTGCACCTCACCGACACCCAGCTGGGCCTGCTGGGCGGGCTCTATTTCGCCCTGCTCTACACCATCCTCGGTATTCCGATCGCTCGGCTGGCCGAGCGCTGGAACCGGGTGTCGATCATCTCGATCTCGCTGGTCATCTGGTCGGGCTTCACCGCCCTGTGCGGCACGGCGGCCAGCTTTGCGCAGCTGGCGCTCTACCGCTTCGGGGTGGGCGTCGGCGAGGCCGGCTGCTCGCCGCCCAGCCACTCGCTGATCAGCGACTACTACGCGCCCAAGCAGCGGGCCTCGGCCCTGTCGATCTACAGCTTCGGCATCCCGCTGGGCACGATGTTCGGCGCCGTCGCGGGCGGCTGGCTGGCCCAGGAGCTGAGCTGGCGGGCCGCCTTCGTCATCGTCGGCCTGCCGGGCATCCTGCTGGCCCTGCTGGTCAAGCTGGTGATCAAGGAGCCTCCGCGCGGTCATTCCGACGTGGTCGAGACGCCGCTGGAGCCCGAGGCCGTCATCCCCGCCGAACCGGCCAAACCCGCCTTCTCGCTGGCCAGGGAGTTTTCCGAACTGTGGGCCGTGACCAAGGTGCTGTTCGGCAAGTGGCCGGTGCTGCACATGGTGCTGGGGGTGACCATCGCCTCGTTCGGCTCCTACGGCTCGGGCGCGTTCGTGCCGCCCTATTTCGTCCGCGCCTTTGGATTGGGCCTGGCCCAGGTGGGTCTGATCGTCGGCCTGATCGGCGGCTTCTCGGCCGGGGTCGGCACCCTGGTGGGCGGCTTCCTCAGCGACTGGGCCGGCAAGCGCAGCGCCAAGTGGTACGCCCTGACCCCGGCCATCGGCCTGATCGTCTGTACGCCGATCTACATCGCCGCCTACCTGCAGACCGACTGGCAGATGACCGCCCTGATCCTGCTGATCCCCGGCGTCTTCCACTACGTCTATCTGGCCCCGACCTTCGGGGTGGTGCAGAACTCGGTGGAGCCGCGCCGGCGGGCCACGGCCACGGCCCTGCTGTTCTTCTTCCTCAACCTGATCGCCCTGGGCGGCGGGCCGGTGTTCACCGGCTGGCTGATCGACCACCTGGCCGGCTTCCACTTCAACCATCCGCAGGCCGGCGGCATCTTCGCCGCCCTCGGCGGCATGTTCTCGCCCGGCGCCGTCGACTTCGCGAGCGCCTGCCCCGGCGGGATCGCTCCCAAGGGCGCGCCGGTCGAGGCCGCCAAGGCCTGCGGCGCGGCCATGGCCCGCGCCACCCAGCAGGGGATCATCGTTTCCCTGTGCTTCTACGCCTGGGCCGGCGTCCACTACGCCCTGGCGGCGATCGGCATGGTCAAGCACATGAAGTCGCGGGGTTGAGACAGCGCGAGATGGCGGCGGGCTGGTTCGTTTCCATTCCGCCGCCCAGCCGCTAAGGTCGCACCATGCTCGAACGCTACCTACGCCTGCTGGGCGTCGCCGTCGCCGCTCTGCTCGTCAGCTGGATGACCCTGGGCGTGACCGACACCCTGATCTATGAAGACCAGCCGCCGGCCGGAACGCCCGGCGTGATCGAACGCGAGGTCAAGATCGAGGGACGCCGGCGAACCGTGCGCATGACCCCAACTCAGAACGCGGTGCGGCTGGCGGTCGAGAGCGTACAAGGCGTCGCCGGGCTGCTGATCTTCGCCATGGTCATCGGCCTGGCCTTCAACTGGCCGGGACTTGAGGAGCCTGGGAAGCGCCGCCGCCCCGGCGAACTGGCTTAAGTAATAACCCGCTTCCCTTGACTCCGCGGCCTCACGCGACGAAACCCCCCGCCCATGATCAGCCGCTACGCCCGCCCCGAAGCCGCCGCCATCTGGTCCAGCCAGACCAAGTACAAGATCTGGTTCGAGATCGAGGCCCACGCCGCCGACGCCATGGCCGAACTGGGGGTCATCCCCAAGCTCGCCGCCGAGACGATCTGGGAAAAGGGCCGCGACGCGGTCTGGGACAGCGACCGCATCGACGAGATCGAACGCATCACCAAGCACGACGTCATCGCCTTCCTGACCCACGTGTCGGAAATCGTCGGCCCCGAGGCCCGTTTCCTGCACCAGGGCATGACCTCGTCCGACGTGCTGGACACCTGCTTCGCCGTGCAGCTGTCGCGCGCCACCGATCTGCTGCTGGACGGCGTCGACCTCGTTCTCGCCGCCCTTAAGCGCCGCGCCCTCGAGCACAAGATGACCGTCTGCGTCGGTCGCAGCCACGGCATCCACGCCGAACCGATCACCTTCGGCCTGAAGCTGGCCGGCTACTACGCCGAGTTCCAGCGCGCCAAGGAGCGTCTGGCGATGGCCAAGTTCGAGATCGCCACCTGCGCGATCTCGGGCGCCGTCGGCACCTTCGCCAATGTCGATCCGCGCGTCGAACAGCACGTGGCCGACAAGATGGGCCTGGCCGTCGAGCCGGTCTCGACCCAGGTGATTCCGCGCGACCGTCACGCCGCCTATTTCGCCGCCCTGGGCGTCGTGGCCTCGTCGATCGAGCGCCTGGCCACCGAGATCCGCCACCTGCAGCGCACCGAAGTGCTGGAGGCCGAAGAGCCGTTCGATCCGGGCCAGAAGGGCTCGTCGGCCATGCCGCACAAGCGCAACCCGATCCTGACCGAGAACCTGACGGGCCTGGCTCGCCTGGTCCGCTCGGCCGTGGTGCCGGCCATGGAGAACGTCGCCCTCTGGCACGAGCGCGACATCAGCCACTCGTCGGTCGAGCGCGGCATCGGCCCGGACGCCACCATCCACCTCGACTTCGCCCTGCGCCGTCTGGCGGGCGTGATCGAGCGCTTCAACATCTATCCCGACAACATGGCCAAGAACCTCGACAAGCTCGGGGGCCTGGTGTTCTCGCAGCGGGTCATGCTGGCCCTGACGCACAAAGACGTGTCGCGCGAAGACGCCTACGCCGCCGTGCAGGGCAACGCCATGAAGGTGTGGCGCGGCGAAGGCCGCTTCCTCGACTTCCTGAAGGCCGACCCGGTGGTCTCCAAGGCCCTGACCGACGCCGAGCTCGAGGAGCTGTTCGACTTCGGCTACCACACCAAGAACGTCGACGTGATCTTCAAGCGCGTCTTCGGCGAACAGGCCTGAACCGCTTGAGCGAGCCGCCGATCCTTCGTCTGAACCCGGCGCTGGATCCGGCGGCCTTCGCGGCCGCCTATGCTCGCGACGGCGTGGTGCGGATCCCGGGGATCTTCGAGCCGGCCACGGCCGACGTCCTGGCGCGCATGCTCGAGCAGGGCATGAACTGGGACGTCATCTGCTCCACCGAGACCGGCAAGGCCGAGGTGCTGGACCGCGCGACGATCCAGAAGCTGGGCGCGGCCGGGGTCGGCGAGAAGCTCAAGGCCGCCACCCTGCGGGCCCGTAACGGCTTCGCCTACGTCTATCTCGGCTATCCGATGATCAGCGCCTATCTGAAGGGGCGCGACCCGGGCCACCCGATCCACGACCTGACCGACTTCCTCAACAGCCCCGAGATGATCGCCTTCGGGGCGGCGGTGATCGGCGAGACCGGCATCACCAAGCTCGACGCCCAGGCGACCCTCTACCGGCCTGGCGACTTCCTCACCCGCCACGACGACACCGGCGAGGGCGACCGGCGGGCGGCCTACACCATCAGCCTGACCCGCGAATGGCGCAGCGACTGGGGCGGCCAGCTCCTGTTCCACGACGGCGAGGGCGACATCGAGCGCGGCTTCGCCCCGGCCTTCAACGTGATGACCATCTTCAAGGTGCCCCGCCAGCATTCGGTGGCCCCCGTCGCGCCCTATGCCGGCGCGCCGCGGCTGATGGTGACCGGCTGGCTGAAGGACAGCCCGCCGTCGGGCACGCCGCGGGGACAATGACCATGGAGGCGGGGCGCAAACGCGGTTTCCCGCCGGTGGTCGACGCCGACACCCGCCTGCTGGTGCTGGGCGCCCTGCCCGGCGATGCCTCGCTGGCGGCCCGGCAGTACTACGGCAACCCGCGCAACGGCTTCTGGCGGCTGATGGGCGCGGTGATCGACCGAGACCTGGTCTCCCTGGCCTATGAGGATCGCCTGAACGCCTTGCGCACGGCGGGCGTCGGCCTTTGGGACGTCCACGCCGAGGCCGAACGGGCCGGCAGCCTGGACTCCGCCATCCGCAACGCCGCCGACAACGACCTGCGCGCGCTCGTCGCCGAACTGCCGCGCCTGCGCGCCGTGGGCTTCAACGGCGGCCGGTCGGCCAAGATCGCCACGCCGCAGCTGGCGGGATCGGGCCTGGCCCTGGTCCCCCTGCCCTCGTCCAGTCCGGCCTATGCGGCGATGGGCTTCGAGGCCAAGCGCGAGACATGGCTGGGGCTGAGGGCGTGGCTCTAGGACCCTTCCCCTGAAGGGGGAGGTGTCGGCGAAGCCGACGGAGGGGGAAGTCGTTGCGATGTCGGCAATCGCCTCGAAAGCTGAAAACGCCCCCCCTCCGGCGCTTCGCGCCACCTCCCCCAGAGGGGGAGGATTTTTACCCCTCTGCCTTCACCGGCACGTTCTGGACGTGGGTCTGGAGGTAGTCGAACCGGCCCGTGCCGCTCCAGTCGTCGCCGACCGACAGCACGGCGGTGAAGTCGGCCCGCGGCTGGCCGGCGGGCGTGAACTGGCCGCTCAGCGAGATCTGCCGGCCCTGCTCAGCCGGGCCGACCTCGCCCGCGACCTCGAACCGGTGCCGGCCGCCGATCACCGCCTGATTGATCTCGGCCGCGCCGTTGACGCCGGCGCCGTCGATCTGCAGCTCCAGCCGCAGGATCGGCGCGCCGGGCATGCCCAACCGGCCCACGATCAGCTGGATCGCGACCGCAGCCTCGCCGCACACCTCGACGTCGTCCGCCATTTCGTTTCCCCCGAACGCGTGCGGCGGCCCCCTGCCCCGCCCCGACGTTCGGCCGCGAACCTAGGACCACGCTGTCGCGTGCACCGTGCGATTTCGCACAACGCCGGCTCACGAATAGAAAAGGCCCGGCCGGCGCAGCGCCGGACCGGGCCTCGTCTCATCGCGTCAGGCCGACCTCAGCCGACGTTCTTCACCGGCACGTTGTCGACGTGGGTGTTGAGGTAGTCGAAGCCGCCGTGGCCGTTCCAGCTCTTGTCGACCACGAGGCCGGCGCGGAACTGCACCAGGAACGCGCCGATGGCGGGCGGCGGCACACTGGCCACGAACTGGCCGTGCAGCGCGACCAGCAGCTGATCCTGGCCGAAGCCGGTGTGGTAGATGTTGCCCTGCACCGGGAAGCGGTGCTGGCCGCCGATGATCGCCTGGTTGATCTCGGCGATGCCGCTGACATGGCCCGAGGGCGCGTCGACGGTCAGGGCCAGGCTGACGATCGGAGCGCCGGGCGTGCCGACGTTACCGACCACGAGCTTGACCAGATAAAGCCCGACCGGGCTGATTTCGGTGGTTTGGGAGTGCAGGTTGCCGACGTCGTCAGCCATGTGTCGTCCTCCGATTTAGCGGGACGGTCGCTTGGCCGCCGCCCCGTCTTTCGACGATGCGCCTGCCGGGCGAATTCGCCGCCCGATAAAGCCTGAGGACGATTTCAGATTTTCGACAACCTTAAGGTGTTCATTTTCACAGAACGGCGATAGCGCAAAAGAAAAGGCCCGGCCGGTGCGAACCGGGCCGGGCCTCTTCGTTTTTGCCACCTCGAAAGGCGGCGCGGCTTATTCGCCCGAGCGGATCTGCTCGCGGGCGAAGGCCAGCAGCTCAGCCATCTTCATGCGGACCTCGCCTTCCGACACGGCCACGCCCGAGCCCTTCAGGTCTTCGAAGACCTTGCGGACCACGTCGTCGTCGCCCGGCTGTTCGAAGTCGGACTTGACCACGGCGCGGGCGTATTCCTCGACCGTGGCGAGGCCCATCAGGCCGGCGGCCCATTCGCCGACCAGGCGGTTACGGCGAGCGGTGGCCTTGAACTCCAGCTCCTGGTCGTTCGCGAACTTGCGTTCGAAAGCCTGCTCGCGGTCGTCGAAGGTCGTCATGAAAGCCCCAAGTTTTCCGAAACGCCTCCGCCGATGGGTTGCAACCCAGGGCGGTAGAGCGGCGATCCAGTGTAAGAGAGTAGATCGGTTTCGTCCCGTGCGAACATAGGGTGTCCGCGAGGCGAAGTGGTTCTTGTGGCGGCTCCATATCCCGTGGCGAGGCGGGGGGCAATCGCCCGCGTCGCCGCAGGGCGAAGGTTTACCACGATGGCAGGCCACGTTTGCGCCAAAGGCCGCCTTCGAGTAGGTTCCAACGGACATTTTTCAGTGAGCGGCCTTGAGTCGAACGCCGCGCGCAGCTATCCGCCGCGCGCGCTTTTCGTTTCTCCAGGAGTCCTTACCGGGCTAGGGCGGCGCGCTTATTCGCAGGAAGGGCCTCGACGAGAGCCATGACCCGTCGCAAGAAGATCTACGAAGGCAAGGCCAAGATCCTGTACGAGGGCCCCGAGCCCGGCACGCTGATCCAGTACTTCAAGGACGACGCCACCGCCTTCAACGGCGAGAAGAAGGCCCAGCTGGAAGGCAAGGGCGTCATCAACAACCGCATCAGCGAGTACATCATGACTCGCCTGAACGCGATCGGCGTGCAGAACCACTTCATCCGCCGCCTGAACCTGCGCGAGCAGCTGATCAAGGAAGTCGAGATCGTTCCGCTGGAAGTCGTCGTGCGCAACATCGCCGCCGGCTCGATCGCCACGCGCCTGGGCCTGACCGAAGGCCAGCCGCTGCCGCGCTCGATCATCGAGTTCTACTACAAGGAAGACAAGCTCAACGACCCGATGGTGTCGGAAGAGCACATCACCGCGTTCAACTGGGCCGCCACCCAGGAGATCGACGACATGATGGCCATGGCCCTGCGGGTGAACGACTATCTGTCGGGCCTGTTCAGCGGCGTCGGCATCACGCTGGTGGACTTCAAGATCGAGTTCGGCCGCATCTACGAGGGCGACTTCTCGCGGATCATCCTGGCCGACGAGATCAGCCCCGACAGCTGCCGCCTGTGGGACGCCGCCACCAACGAGAAGCTGGACAAGGACCGCTTCCGTCGCGACCTCGGCAACGTCATCGAGAGCTATACCGAAGTGGCCCGCCGCCTCGGCATCATGAAGGAAATGCCCACCGTCATCCAAGGCGGCGTGCACTAAGTCATTTTTGATCCTCCCCCTGGAGGGGGAGGTGTCGCCGGAGGCGACGGAGGGGGAAGATCCCGATCGCCGTGGACGGGCTCACGCCCCCTCCACCGCTTCGCGGTCCCCCTCCCCCGCTTCGCGAGGGAGGAATCTATAGTGAAAGCCACTGTCCACGTGTTCCTGAAGCCCGGCGTGCTCGACGTCCAGGGCAAGGCCGTCGAGAACGCCCTGCATGGCCTGGGCTGGCCGTCGGTGAAGGACGCCCGCGTCGGCCGCGTCATCGAGTTCGACCTCGATGCGACCGACGCCGAGGCCGCCAAGACCGAGGTCAAGGCCATGTGCGAGAAGCTGCTGGCCAACACGGTCATCGAAAGCTACCGCATCGACATCGCCTAAGAGGCTGGGCCTTAAGGCGTATGCAATTGGAAAGGGGCGGCTGATCCAGCCGCCCCTTTTTCTTGTCCTAGACGGATCGACAGTCAGCCGTTCGCGATCTTCAAATCCGAGCATCCCCGCGAAGGCGGGGATCCAAGCTGGCTGTCAGGATGAGGCCCGGCCGTGGATCACCCGCGGACTCGGCTTGGGTCCCCGCCTTCGCGGGGATGCTCGGTGGAAAATGAGCCAAGGCCGATGGATGTCGGCCCGCCCTACACCTTCGCCGAAGCCCATGGCCCCGAGATCGCCACCGTGATCCCCGGGTTCTGGATGTTGACGAACAGCGTCGTCCCGTCGGGCGAGAAGCAGGCGCCGGCCAGTTCCGAATTGCCCGGAAAGACGTTGCGGCCCAGCGTGTAGACCTTGCCGTCCGGCGTCACGCCGCGCAGGTGGTTGCGCAGGGTCTCCGAATAGCGGTCCTCGCAGACGATGACGTGGCCCCAGGGGGCGACCACCAAGTTGTCGGCGTAGTCGAGCACGCGGCCGTTGCCGCTTTCCACGAAGAGCTGCAGGCGGCCCGGCTGGTCGGCCTCGCCCGCCTGCCCCTCGAGGGCGCTGGGCACGTAGCGGAACAGCTGGCCCGCCCCGATCGGCCCGCCCGAGGTGCAGGCGAAGTAGAGCTCGCCCTGGCCGAAATAGAGCCCCTCGCCCCGGCAGAAGATCGCCGCGCCGGCCTTGTGCCCGCGGCGGCGGATGTCGTCATGCGGGTTGTCGACGCCGTCGAGGTCGATCCAACGCACGGTCTTCCAGCTGCGCGGCGGGAAAGACTTCTCGACCTGATTGCGGGTGTCGCCGCCTTCGGGGGTTTCCACGAGACCCAGGGCCTGCAAGCGCCCGCCGGCCGCCAAGTTCCTGCGGTCGTTGGGCAGGAAGCGGTAGAACAGGCCGTCGGCCACGTCCTCGGTCATGTAGACCACGCCGGTGCGCGGATCGATGCAGGCGGCCTCGTGCTGAAAACGGCCCATGGCGGTCAGCGCCACCGGTTCGACCAGGCCGACATGGGCGCTGGGCACCTCGAAGACGTAGCCGTGGCTCTTGCCCACCTCGAGGCCGGCGTCGAGCGTGGTCTCCTCGCAGCTCAGCCACGAGCCCCAGGGCGTGACGCCGCCGCAGCAGTTGATGATCGTGCCGGCCAGGCTCAGGTGCTGGCGCTCGGTCTGGCCGGTCCGCAGATTGTAGAGCTGGGTCGTCGTGCCGCCAGCCAGCGGCAGGTCGCCGTTGTGGAAGTCCCAGACCTTCGAACGGTCCACCTTGTCGACATAGCGCATGCCCAGGCCGTAGGGGCCGTAGTCGTGGTCGGTGACCGAAAGCTCGTGGTTGCGCACCAGCAGCACCCGGTCGGCGTCGACGCCGAAGCAGCCCATGCCGTCGCCCTTGCCCGGCACCAGCAGGCCGTCGCTCATGGTCTCGCCGACCTGGGCGATGACGCGGTAGCGGAAGCCCCTGGGCAGGTCGAGCATGCCCTTGGGATCAGGGATCAGCGGGCCATAACCCTCGACCTCGTTGAGATAGGTCTCCAGCTCGGGCGCCTCGTCCTGGGCGCGCGCGGAGAAGCCGGAGAACGCCAGGCTGGTGGCGGCCGCGCCGAGGAAGAGCCTGCGGGAAAGAGCCATTTGAACCACCTCGTCGAGTCCGCGAACGGACTATCTTTCATGTTTCGATGACGCCGCCGCGACGGCGGGTCGGCAGTAGGATCGGCCCGCCGGACGGGAGGGGTCCGGCGGGCCTGGTTCCAGGCGTCTGGGGAACGGCGACGCCTGGAAGGTCTCGTCGCTAGAAGGTCTTCTTGAAGGTCAGCAGGGTGGTGCGGCCGGAGTCGACCACGTCCGACAGGGCCAGGCTGTGCTCGCCGATGTGCGACCAGTAGCTGTAGTCCTTCAGCAGGTTGGCCACCGACAGATCGACCTTGAAGCCGTTGTCGAAGGCGTAGCCGACGTGCAGGTCGACGCTGCGCAGCGGACGGACCCACAGGTTGTCCCACTGGCCGGCCTGGTCGAGCACGTCGTACGAGGCCAGGTACGCGCCGGTGTAGTGGTAGATCAGGTCCACGCTCAGGCCACCGCGCTGGTAGAACAGTTGGGCGTCGGCCAGCCAGTCGGGGGCGTTCTGGATGCGGTTGTCGATCCCGTCGCCCAGGTCGACGCTGGTCCACTGGCGGGTGACGTTGACCCCCGCGCCGAGGCCGCTGAGCAGGCCCGGCAGTTCGGTGAACTTCTGGCGCAGCTGCAGTTCCAGGCCGTAGACGTCGCCGTCGCCGCCGTTGGTCGGCTGGCTGATCGTGGTCTTGCCCTCGGTGTAGGTGTCGGAATTCACCGAGCTGGAGCCGTTGTCGTACATGTAGTCCGACAGGCGCTTGTAGAAGGCGCCGACCATGGCGTAACCGCCCTTGCCGCTGCTCCACTCGCCCGACAGGTCGAGGTTGATGGCGCGGATCGGCTTCAGGTCGGGATTGCCGCGGGTGATGGTGACGTTGCCGTCGTCGCCCACCTGCCGCCGCTCGCCGCCGGCCAGCTGGACGAAGGCCGGGCGGGTGTAGGACGTCCACACCGAGCCGCGATAGACGCTGGCGTCGCTGGGACGCCAGGTGACGAACACGCTGGGCAGCACCTCGTTGTACTCGGTGCTGTTGAAGCCCCACGAGCCGGTCTGCTCGCCGGCGCTGGTGGTCGGGATCACCCAGTAGGTGTTGTCGATCTTGGTGTGCTCGTAGCGCAGGCCCGGAACCACCTCGACGTCGCCGAAGCGGTAGTTGGCCATGGCGTAGACCGAGGCCACCGCCTCGTCGCCCTTCTGGGTGTTGCAGTTCATGTTGTTGACGAAGTTCGACCCGCAGGTGTCGAAGCTGGCGGCCGTCTTGTACTTGTAGAAGTAGTCGACCAGCGCCTGGTGGTTCACCTTCGGCACGCGCCAGGTGTACTCGCCCGGGAACACCTGGTCGTAATAGCCGGTGGCGATGCCGAGACTCGCCCAGGTGACGCCGGCCTGGCCCAGCAGGTTGGCGAAGTGGTCGTTGGTCCAGTCGCGGTTGGTCACCCGGCGGTGGCTGTCGACGTACTTGCCGCCCAGCTTGATCCACTGCAGCGCCCCGCCCTCGAACACCCGCTTGGCGTCGAACTTGAAGCCGTACTTCTCCTGGCCGCTGTACTGCTCGGTCAGCTGGCCGGCGCGACGCGCCAGCAGCGCGGTGTTGGCGTTGTTGAGGGTGTCGTAGATGGCCTGGGTGAACAGAGGCCGGGGCAGGTTGTCGGAATAACCCATCGACAGGCCGCCATAGGCCAGGTTGGAGCCGCTGTTGTAGTTGTCACTCTGGTTGATGCGGACCGAGGCCTCGATGTGGTCGGGGCGGTCGTTGTCGCCCTCGCTGTAGAAGACCTGCGGCGACAGGGTCCAGGCGCCCAGGGTCTTGTCCAGGCCCAGCTGCACCGTGCCGAGGTCGGCCTCTTCGGGGTTGGTCTCGTACCAGACGCGGGTCGAGATGGCGTCGACGCTGAGATTGTAGCGGCCGCTGCCGGCGACGGTTTCCTTGTAGCTCTTGCTGGCGCTGACGAACTGGCTGAGCGTCGAGTTCTGCTCGGTCTTGGCGAAGGCGTAGGAGCTGCGCAGATAGGCCTTCAGCGTGTCGTCCGGACGCCATTCCAGCGTGAAATTGCCGCCCCAGCGCTCGGTATAGCCGTTGGAGACGCCGACGTTCAGGCCGGTCTGGGTGATGTTCTTCTCGGGATCCAGGCCCGGATAGCTGTTGCCGGCCGCGTCCTTGACCAGATAACCCCAGCCGCCGTCGTTGGTGGCGGCCATGACGCCGGCCATCTCGCTGTTGGCGTAGCTGCGCTTGTCATAGAAGGCGCTGGCGTAGACGCCGAAGCTCTGGTCGGGACCGAAGCGATGGGCCCACTCGGCCGACAGGCCGCCGCCCAGGCCTTCGTCGCCATAGTCGCGGGCGCGGCTCTCGATGCGGCCCGAGGCGGTGATCGAGCCGTTGAAGTCGTCACGGAAGTCGAAGGCCGAGGGCGTGCGGAAATCGACCGTGCCGCCGATGGCGTCGCCGTCCATGTCGGCGGTCGAGGTCTTGTTCAGCACGATGGTGTGCAGGCCCGACGGCGGCAGCAGGGAGAGCTGCACCTGGCGGCTGTAGGGCATGCCCTGGGCCACGGTGACGCCGTTGATCATGTTGACATTGAACTCGGCGTTCAGGCCGCGGATCGAGACGAACATGCCCTCGCCGCGCGAGGCGCCGTCGATGCCGCCGAAGAACGACGAGCCGGTGTTCATGACGTTGACGCTGGGCATCATGCCCAGGGCCTCGGCCACGTTGTGCACGGCCGTGTGCTCCAGATCCTCGGCCGACAGCACCGAGACGGCCGTGGCGGCCTTCAGCTGAGCCTGGGCGGCGTCGTTGCGGTTGGCGACGATGACCACCGAGTCGATCTCGGTGGGATCGGCGGCGGCCGTCTCGGCGGCTTGCGCCTGGGTGCCGGCGGCCACGGCCGCGCCCAGGACGGCGCTGGCCAGCAGGGCGCGCTTGAAGCGGCGCGGCGCGGCAAGGCGCGAAAGGTTGAAACTTTGCATGAGGCCCCTCTCGACGTCGCATCGGGCGACGGGGGGCCTAGTACGGGGGGCGCAACAAGATTCTGTGACAATTCTGCGGAAAATTCACAAAATGCAAAACGTAGACACATCAATCTCACATTTATCTCGCACAATTTCCACGAACCCAACATAATCCCTCTCAACCATCGCATCGAAGGAAGCCGGGCTTGAAACGCGAAGACCGCCAGCGCGAGATCCTGAGCCGGCTGCGTCCGGGCGAAAGCCGGGCCCTGGCCCAGATTGCCCAGGAACTGGAGGTCTCAGAAGAGACCATCCGCCGCGAACTGCGGGTGCTGGAGGCCCAGGGCTCGGTGCTCTGGACTCACGGCTCGGTGCGCCTGGCCGCCGCCACGGCCGAGGGGCCGTTCGACCGCCGCCTGCAGGAGAACGTCGCCGAAAAGACCCGCATCGCCGAGGCGGCGGCCCGCTTCGTCGGCGACGGCGACACGATCTTCATCGACGCCGGCACCACCGCCTGCTTCGTGGCCCGGGTGTTGGCCGGCGTGCGCCGCGACCTGACGGTCATCACCAACTCGCTGACCGTGGCCCAGACCCTGGGCGGCCGCAACGGCAACACCCTGTTCCTGGCCGGCGGCGAGCTGGACTACGACTACAAGGCCTTTTCCGATCACGCGGCCCAGGCCTATCTCGCCCAGTTCACCCCGCACCTCGCCATCCTCACCGTCAGCGCCATCCACGCCGACCACGGCCTGATGGACCGCCACGCCCGCGAGGCCGCCATGAGCCGCATCGCCTATGGCTGCGCCGACCGGGTGCTGCTGGCCGCCGACCACACCAAATTCGGCCGACTGGGCCTGATCCGCACCGCCACTGCCGACGACGTCGACATCCTGGTCACCGACCATGCGCTCGACGAAGCCTATGCGGCGATGTTCGCCGGCTCGACCGTGGTGGTGGCGTGATGCGCCCCCTGGGTCTCGCCGCCCTGCTGTTGGTCCTTGCGCCCGCCGCCGTCCAGGCGGGCGAACTGCGGGTGATGAGCTACAACATCCGCTACGACAATCCCGACGACGTTCCCGACTGGCGCGCCCGGCGCGGCCCGATGGGCGAGCAGATCCGCCGCGTCGCGCCCGACGTGCTGGGCGTGCAGGAGGCGCTCCTACCGATGGTCGACGACCTGGCGCGCGCCCTGCCCGGCTACGACCACTACGGCGTCGGCCGCGACGACGGGGCGACGGCCGGCGAGAGCACGACGGTGTTCTGGCGCGCCGACCGCTTCGAGAAGGTGGCCGGCCAGACCCAGTGGTGCTCGCCGACCCCGGACGTTCCGGGCAAGGCCTATGATGCCGCCCTGCCCCGCACCTTCACCCGCCTAGTGCTGCGCGACCGGAAAAGCGGCGCGCTGCTGGACGTGCGCAACGCCCATCTCGACCACCGCGGGCCGGTCTCCCGCGAGCGCTGCGCGGCCCAGATCCGCGACCTGCCCGCCTGGCCCGGCGCGATGCTGGTGACCCTGGGTGACTTCAACAGCGGCCCCGCCGAGGCGCCGCATCGACTGCTGACCGCGCCCGACGCGCCGTATGTCGACGCCCGCGCCGCCAGCCCGGCGGTTTCGGGACCCGAAGGCACGTTCAACGACTTCTCGCCGAGCCCGCCGCCAGCCCCGCCCATCGACTTCGTCTTCGCCGACCGCCGGCTGAAGGTGCGCAGCTTCGCCACCCTGAGCGACACCGCATCGGGAAAGGTGATCTCGGACCACTTCCCGATCATCGCCGACCTGGAGGCGCGCTAGGACATCCCGCCCAGGGGACAACCCAGGATGTTTCGGCTATGACTGGGTCGTGACCCGCCCGACCACCCTTGCGAGATGGCTTGCGCGCGACGCCTTCATGGCGCTCGCGGTGCTGGCGATCGTGCTCAAGGTCCTGATCCCGGCGGGCTTCATGCCAGGCGCCGAGCCGCGCAACGGCCTGCCCTTCGCCCTGGTGCTCTGCACCGCCGACGGGGCCAAGACCGTCTCGCCCGGCGCGCTGTTGGATTCGCGCTCGGGCGATCAGCAGCACGATCAGGACGACGGCAAGCAACAGCATCACGACGGCCCCTGCCCGTTCGCGACCCAGGGCCCGGCCGCGCCGCCGGTCGAGATCGCCCTGGCCGCCGAAACCCTGGTGGCCACGCAATCCGAAGCGCCCACGGCGCTGGCCCGCACCGTCGTTCCCGGCCGGGGCCTGGCCGCCCCGCCGCCGCCCGCCACCGGCCCTCCGTCCCTGCTGATCTGATCCGGCCGCCCTCGGCCGGCTGAACGCCCGCGCGTCCTTGGCGACGCGCGCAGATCATCACGGCCGCCGTGCGCGGCCGAAGGACGAACAAACCACAATGAAGTCTCTCCTGCTGGCCTCCGCGGCCATGCTCGCCGTCGCGCCCGCCGCCTTCGCCGCCGACGCCACCACCGCTCCGGCCGACGCGGACACCGACGTCTCGTCGGTCATCGTCACCGCCCGTCCCAATCCCGAGGAGCCGGCCGTGGTCGCCGCCGCCCGCCGGCGCCTGTCGGAAACGCCGGGCGCGGTGTCGGTGATCTCCCAGGAATCCTTCGCTTCCCGCCAGTCGCTGGCGCTGGACGACGTGCTGCGCGACGCCCCCGGGGTCTACGCCCAGCGCAAGTGGGGCGGCGACATCCGCATCTCGATCCGCGGTTCGGGGATCGGCAACGCCAGCCACAACCGCGGCCTGCTGATGGCCCAGGACGGCGTGCCGCTGAACGAGGCCGACGGCTATGGCGACAGCCAGGTCGCCGATCCGCTCAACACCCGCTACGCCGAGGTCTATCGCGGCGGCAACGCCCTGCGCTTCGGCGGCGCCCTGCTGGGCGGGGCGATCAACATGGTCACCCCCACCGGCAAGGACGCCGGTTTCGAGAACCAGGTCCGCATCGACGGCGGCTCCTACGGCCTGATCCGCGAGCACGTCGCCCTGGCCCGCCAGTCCGGCGACTGGGACGTCTACGCCGCCGCCACCAACCAGACCGCCCAGGGCTGGCGCTCGCAGAGCCAGCAGAACATCCAGTTCGGAAGCCTGAACGTCGGGCGATCGTTCGGCGAGGACCGCGAGGTGCGGTTCATCCTCAACGGCTCGAACGTCAATCAGGAGATCCCCGGCGCCCTGACCCTGGCCCAGTTCGAGGCCAACCCGCGCCAGACCGCCGCCGCCAGCGCCGCCGCCGACCAGGGCCGTAACCAGCGTGGCCTGCGCGGCTCGCTGCGCACCAGCTGGCGGCTGAACGAGCAGCTGGTGTTCGAGGGCGCGGTCTATGCGGTGTGGAAGGATCTGGACCACCCGATCTTCCAGGTCATCGACCAGCAGAGCCGCAACTACGGCGCCTTCGGCCGCTTCGACTGGGACGGCCAGCTGGGCGGCCTGCGCACCGACGCCTTCTTCGGCGCCTGGTGGCGCCTGGGCGACATGGACTCCAACTTCTACGTCAACAACCGCGGGGCCCGGGGCGCGCCGACCTCGCGCACCCAGCAGAACGCCAAGGCCATGGACCTGTTCGGCGAAGGCCGCCTGTTCGTGACCGAGCAACTGGCCGTGGTCGGCGGCGCCAGCTGGGGCCGGGCCGAGCGCAACTATGTCAGCTTCGCCGTGCCGGGGGTCTCGACGACCTTCAACCTGACGGCTGACAAGACCTATGACTGGTTCTCGCCGCGCGTCGGCCTGCTCTGGCAGAATGAAGCCGGCGACCAAGTGTTCGCCAATGTGACCCGCTCGGTGGAGCCGCCGAACTTCAGTTCGATGAGCCCGACCAACGCCGGCTTCACCCCGGTGGAGGCGCAGGAGGCCTGGACCGGCGAGATCGGCACGCGCGGCCATCGCGGCCCGCTGACCTACGACCTGACCGTCTATCGCGCCAACCTGAAGCACGAGATGCTGCAGTACACGGTCAGCAGCACCATTCCGGCCACCACCTTCAACGCCGACAAGACCATCCATCAGGGCATTGAGGCGGCGCTGGACTGGGCCGTGGCCCCGCGCTGGCGCATCCGCCAGACCTGGACCTGGTCGGACTTCCGCTTCGACGGCGACGCCCAGTACGGCGACAACCGCCTGCCGATCGTGCCCGAGTACTTCTATCGCGCCGAGGTGCGCTACGACGGACGCGGCGGCTGGTTCGTGGCCCCGTCGGTCGAGTGGTCGGCCAGCGACCAGTGGATCGACTACAAGAACACCAAGGCCGCACCGGCCTACGCGATCCTCAACCTCAACGCCGGCTGGAAGGCGACCGACAAGGTCTCGCTGTTCCTCGACGCCCGGAACCTGACCGACAAGGCCTATGTCTCCAACACCCAGGCCGCCACGGTGTGGACCGCGTCCAGCGCCGTGCTGTGGCCGGGCGACGGCCGCTCGGTCTATGGCGGCGTGACGGTGGCGTTCTGAGCATGGCCGCGATCGAACCAACCCCGACGACAGGGGCGGCCGGCGAGGTCTATCGCGCCTTCTGGCGCTGGCACTTCTACGCCGGCCTGCTGGTGCTGCCGGTGCTGATGCTGTTGGCCCTGACCGGCGGGCTGTATCTCTTCAAGGACGAGCTGACGGCGATCGTCCACCGGCCGCTGGTGGTGGTCGCCGACGGCCCCGCGACGACGCCGGTCGCCACCTGGATCGCCAACGCCGAACTGGTCTCGGGCGGCAAGGTCCGACGGCTGGCCGTTCCGGCCCGCGGCGACCGCTCGGTCCAGCTGGAGGTAGACACCGATGAAGGCCCGCGCACGGCCTATGTCGATCCCCACACCGGCCAGGCCCTGGGCGTCACCGCGCCGGGCGGCCTGATGGGCCTGGTCAAGCGGCTGCACAGCCTCGATATCGCCGGACCGATCGCGAACCTGCTGGTCGAGATCGTCGCCGGCTGGGCCATCGTGCTGGTCGCCACCGGGATCTTCCTGTGGTGGCCGCGCGGCCAGGGCGGCGGGGTGGTGACGGTGCGCAGCCGGCCCGCCAAGCGCCTGTTCTGGCGCGACCTGCACGCGGTGACCGGCGCCTTCGCGGGGCTGGTGATCGTGTTCCTGGCCGCCACCGGCATGCCGTGGTCGGCCTTCTGGGGCAAGGAGGTCCGCCAGATCACCACACAGGCCGGCTGGGGCCGCCCCAAGCCGCCGGTCGCCGAGGGCCATCACGCCGGCGCGCCCGCTCCCAGCGCGCCCGCTGAGGACGTCCCTTGGGCGCTACAGACCCACGCCTCGCCCGCCTCTACGCCCCATCACGTTAGCCTGGATGTCGATGCGATCGTCGCCAAGGCCCGCGCGGCGGGCCTGACCGAAGGCTTCACCCTGACCCTGCCCAAGGGCCACGGCGGAACCTGGACCGCCGCCTACATGCCCGACAAGGTGGAGGCCACCCGCGCCGTCTATCTCGACGGCGGCGACGGCCGGGTGCTGGCCGACCTCGGCTACCGCGACTTCGGACCGGCGGCCAAGGTCATCGAATGGGGCATCGCCGTGCACCAGGGCCAGGAGTTCGGCCTCGCCAACAAGCTGGTCATGCTGGCCGGCTGCATCGTCGTGTGGCTGCTGGGCGTCTCGGCCGTGGTGATGTGGTGGAAGCGGCGGCCGAAGGGCCGCCTGGCCGCCCCCGTTCCGCCGGCCCGTCGCGGCGCCTATCTCGGTCTCCTGGCGGTCGTGCTGCCGCTGGCCATTCTCTATCCGCTCGTCGGCGCCACGCTGGCGGCGGCGCTGATCCTCGACCTCGTCCTGCGGCGGCTGTCCCCCGCGCCGCGTCTCGGAGCCTGACTATGAAAGCCTTCGCTCTTCTTCCCCTCGCCTTCGCCGTGCTGGCGAGCCCCGCCCTGGCCGCGCCGCCCGCTCCGAAAGTGACCGTCGCCGACGCCTGGTGCCGCGCCGCCCCGGCCGGGGCCATGGCCGGCGGCTGCTACGTGACCCTGACGGCCGGCGCCGACGATCGCCTGGTCGCCGTCGAGACCCCCGCCGCCAAGCGCGGCGAGATCCACACCATGTCGATGGACGGCGGCGTCATGCGCATGCGCAAGCTGGCCGACGGCCTCGCCCTGCCGGCCGGCAAGGCCGTGGCCCTGAAGCCGGGGGCCGAGCACCTGATGATCATCGGCCCGAAGATCGCCCTGACCGCCGGCGCCAAGGTCCCCCTGACCCTGAAGTTCGCCAAGGCCCCGCCGGTGACCGTGCAGGCTCCGGTCCGCGCCGTGGTGAAGCATTGATGCGCGCGCTGTTCCTGGCGGCCGCGCTCGCCGCCGCCGCCCTGCCCCTCGCCTCCTGCGGCCAGAAGGACCCTGCCGAGGCCCCGCGCTCGACGATCCAGATCGGCGGGCCGTTCAACCTCGTGGACACCAACGGCAAGCCGGTCACCGAAAAAAGCCTGCTGGGCAAGCCCACGGCGATCTTCTTCGGCTTCACCTACTGCCCCGAGGTGTGCCCGACGACCATGGCCGACATGACCGCCTGGCTGAAGGCCCTGGGCCCCGACGCCGACAAGCTGAACGTGGTGTTCGTCTCGGTCGATCCGGAGCGCGACACGCCCGCCCAGCTGAAGCTCTACCTGTCGAACTTCGACCACCGCATCCAGGGCTTCACAGGCACGCCCGACGAGATCGCCAAGACCGCCAAGGCCTATCGCGTCTATTACAAGAAGGTCCCGCAGGAGGGCGGCGAGTACACGATCGACCATTCCTCGGCGATCTACCTGTTCGACGCCAAGGGCGGCTTCGTCGAGCCGATCGCCTACCAGTCGCCACCCGACCGGGCGGAGGGCCAGCTGCGCAAGCTGCTGGGAAGCTGAGCCCTTCCGGCGGCGGCCGTGGCTTCCTACCTCCACCTTGCAACAGGACTGGGCAACAAGACGGGAGGACGTCATGGCCGCCTTCGAATTGGCCGAGATCAATATCGGCCGCCTGCGGGCGCCGATCGACGATCCGGCGATCAAGGACTTCGTCGATAACCTGGACCGCATCAACGCGCTGGCCGAGGCCTCGCCGGGCTTCGTCTGGCGGCTGAAGGGCGACGGCAACAACGCCACCGACCTGGCCGTCGGCGGCGATCCTCTGCTGATCCCCAACCTGTCGACCTGGACCGACATCCCCTCGCTGGGCGCCTATGTCTACCGCTCGGCCCATGTCGAGATCATGCGGCGGCGGCGCGAATGGTTCGAGCCGGCGGAGGGGCCGCACCTGGCGTTGTGGTGGGTTCCCGCCGGCCACCGCCCCACCGTCGAGGAGGCGGTCGAGAAGCTGGCCCTGCTGGCCGCCCATGGCCCGACGCCCGCCGCCTTCACCTTCCGCCAGCCCTTCCCCGCCCCGGCCGGCGAGACGGTCGAACCGGTGCTGGACGAATGCGCGTGACGTTTCGGCCTTCCGGCGCCTGACATTCGATCCGAACGGTGCTACAGGCCCGCGCCATGAAAGCCGCCGTCGTCGTCTTCCCGGGTTCCAACTGCGATCGTGACTGCAAGGTCGCCGTCGAACGCTCCACCGGCGCTCGCGTCGAGATGGTCTGGCACCAGGAGACGGCCCTGCCGGACGACCTGGACCTGATCGTCCTGCCCGGCGGCTTCTCCTACGGCGACTATCTGCGCTGCGGGGCCATGGCCGCCCAGAGCCCGGTGATGCGCGAAGTGGTCTCGGCCGCAGGCAAGGGCGTGGCCGTGGTCGGGATCTGCAACGGATTCCAGGTGCTGACGGAAGTGGGCCTGCTGCCCGGCGCCCTGCTGCGCAACGCCAAGCTGAAGTACATCTGCAAGCCGGTCGACCTCGACATCGTCAACGGCCAGACCCGCTTCACCGCCAGCTTCGGCGAGCAGCGCGACGCGGTCATGACCGTCGGCAACGGCGAGGGCAACTTCTTCGCCGACGAAGAGACCCTCGACCGCATCGAGGGCGAGGGCCAGGTGGTGTTCCGCTACAAGGAAAACCCCAACGGCTCGGCCCGCGACATCGCCGGCATCGTCAACGCCGGCGGCAACGTCCTGGGCCTGATGCCCCACCCCGACCGCTCGTTCGACGCCGACCTTGGCTCGGAAGACGGCGCGATCCTGTTCCGCAGCGTCTTCCAGAGCGCCTGAGGCTTCACCCTATTCGCCGCCCACGAAAAAGGGCCGACGGAGCGAACGCCGGCCCTTCCTCCGATGGAGCGCTGCTAACGCTCTAGATCAGCGTTCGCGGTCGCGATCCGGCTGATTTTCCTGGCCGCCCGGGTTGCGGCCCTGTTCGTTCTGGCGCTGCTGTTGCTGCTGGCCCGGGGCCTGTCGCTGCGGGTTCTGCTGCTGTTGCTGCGGATTGCGGTTTTGGTCGCCCATGGGCTTCTCCTCTTCGGTCCGCGCGCTGGCTGCGCACGAGACAGAAAACGGGCCGAGGACTCGCCGTGTTCCTCCGGCGGAGCTGCCTTAGTTCCTGCTTAGCTAATGTTTTCGCAGGCGTTTTCGCGCCATGCGTCAGAGCGCGGAGCGAATGTCGGTATGGGCGAAGTCGTCGCCCTTGTAGAGCAGCGGCGCATTCAGCGACCTGGCCAGGGCGTAGGAAAAGCAGTCGCCGAGGTTCAGCCTCGCCGGATGACGACCCTTGCCGAAGGTCATCGCCGCCTCAACCGCCAGACGCACCTGCGTCCGATCGACATCGACGATCTCGATCCCGAGCATCCGCAGATCCCTGTCGAGTTCGTTCGAGACGATCTCCGGAACGAAGACCTTGGCATAGACGTGGGCGGCCTCAACCACGCTGGAGGCGGACATCGCCTTGCGCGGCTGGGCGAGCAGGAGCGAAAGAAACATCTCGCGCTCGGGCTCTTTCAGGACGATGGCCGCCAACGCCGACGTATCGACGACGATCAACGGGGCAGGCCCTGCTCGTCATACATTTCGGCGTCGATCTCCGCCGCCGTCTTGTCGGAGATCCGAGGTCGCGCATCGACCTCGCGCAACCAAGCCTCGATCTCGGCGCGCTGATCCCTCTGCGCCTGAGGCTCCCGCCCCAGCGCCTTCAGCGTATCGGCCAAGGCGTTGTGGATCGCGTCGGTCAGACTGACGCCCGTGGCCTCGGCCACCTGACGCGCAAGCTGCTCCGTCTCGGCCCGCTTGATGCTGATGCCCATTCTAGAACCACCTTCAGCTTTCTAGAATATAGCGGAATCCCCCCAGCCGCGCTAGAAGGCGCGCCCATGAGCGCACCCTCCACCGCCCCCGCCAAGTCCATGGCCGATACGGCCGCCGAATTCGGTCTGAAGCCCGAGGAATACGCGGTCGTCCTCGACCGCCTGGGCCGCGAGCCCAACCTCGTCGAGCTGGGGGTGTTTTCGGTGATGTGGTCCGAGCACTGCTCGTACAAGTCGTCGAAGAACCAGCTGAAGAAGTTCCCGATCAGCGGCCCGCGGGTGATCTGCGGTCCCGGCGAGAACGCTGGCGTCATCGACATCGACGACGGCGACGCGATCATCTTCAAGATGGAGAGCCACAACCACCCGTCCTACATCGAGCCTTACCAGGGCGCGGCGACGGGCGTGGGCGGCATCATGCGCGACGTCTTCACCATGGGCGCGCGCCCCATCGCCCTGCTGAACGCCCTGCGCTTCGGCGAGCCGGGCCACGCCAAGACCAAGCGCCTCGTGGACGGCGTGGTCGCCGGCATCGCCGGCTACGGCAACTGCGTGGGCGTGCCCACCGTCGCCGGCGAGACCAACTTCCACAAGGGCTACAACGGCAACATCCTGGTCAACGCCATGTGCGTGGGCCTGGCCAAGTCCGACAGCATCTTCTACTCGGCCGCTCCGGGCGCTGGCCTGGCGGTCGTCTATTTCGGCTCCAAGACCGGCCGCGACGGCATCCACGGCGCGACCATGTCGTCGGCCGAGTTCTCGGAGGATTCCGAGGAGAAGCGCCCGACCGTGCAAGTTGGCGACCCCTTCGCCGAAAAGCTGCTGATCGAGGCCACGCTGGAACTGATGGCCACCGGCGCCGTCGCCGCCATCCAGGACATGGGCGCGGCGGGCCTGACCTCGTCGTCGGTCGAGATGGCCGGCAAGGGCGGAGTCGGCATCGAGCTGAACATGGACGCCGTGCCCCAGCGCGAGACCGGCATGTCGGCCTACGAGATGATGCTGTCGGAAAGCCAGGAGCGCATGCTGGCGGTCCTGAAGCCCGGCCGCGAGCAGGACGGCCACGCCATCTTCGAGAAGTGGGGCCTGGACGCCGCCGTCATCGGCTACACCACCGACACCGGCCGCCTGGTGCTCAAGCATCACGGCGAGACGGTCTGCGACGTGCCGCTGGCCCCGCTGTTCGACGACGCGCCGCTCTATGACCGTCCGTGGACCGAGCCCAAGGTCGACGCCCGCCTCGACCCGGGCCACGTGCCCGCCCCCGAGAACTGGGAAGAGGCGGTGCTGAAGGTCATCGGCTGCCCCGACATGGCCTCCAAGCGCTGGCTGTGGGAGCAGTACGACCGCCACGTCATGGCCGACACCCTGGAAGACAGCGCCACCGGCTGCGACGCCGGCATCGTGCGCATCCACGGCACCGGCAAGGCCGTGGCCGTGACCAGCGACTGCACCCCGCGCTACGTCCAGGCCGACCCGTACGAAGGCGGCAAGCAGGCCGTCGCCGAAGCCTGGCGCAACCTGACGGCCGCCGGCTCGCTGCCCATCGCCATCACCGACAACCTGAACTTCGGCAGCCCCGAAAAGCCCGAGACCATGGGCCAGATCGTCCGCGCCACCGACGGCATGGCCGAGGCCTGCCGCGCGCTGGACTTCCCGGTCGTGAGCGGCAACGTCAGCCTCTACAACGAGACCAACGGCGTCGCCATTCCGCCGACCCCGACCGTCGGCGCCGTCGGCCTGCTGACCGACTTCGACCTGCGCACGGGCTTCGGCAACGTGGCCGAGGGCGACACCCTGGTGCTGATCGGCGAGACGCATGGCGAACTGGGCGCCTCGATCTATCTGCGCGAAATCCTGGGCCGCGAGGACGGCGCCCCGCCGCCCGTCGACCTGGCGGTCGAGCGCAAGAACGGCGACTTCGTGCGCGGCCTGATCGGCTCGGGCCTGGTGGCCGGCGTGCACGACCTGTCGGACGGCGGCCTGCTGGTCGCCGCGGCCGACATCGCCCTGGCCAGCAAGGTCGGGATCACCCTGAACGCCTCCAGCCACGCCCACGCTCACCCGTATCTGTTCGGCGAGGACCAAGCCCGCTATCTGGTGGCGACGCCCGATCCGGACGCCCTGCTGGAAGCGGCCAAGGAGGCCGGCGTGCACGCCAACCTCGCGGGCGTGGCCGGCGGCGAGGCCTTCGCCTCGACCGACCTGTTCTCGATCCCGCTGGCCAAGCTGCGCGAGACGAACGAAGCCTGGCTGCCGGCGTTCATGGGGTGAGGTGAAAACCTCGCCCTTCACCAAAGGAACGCCATGCGCCTGCCGCTGATCGCCGCCCTCCTGCTCTCCCTGGCCGCCTGCGCCCCGACGGCGCCGGCGCCCGCCCCGACGCCCGTCGCCCAAGGCGACAGCGTCGAGGCCTGCACGGCCCGCGGCGGCCAGATCGAGACCGTCGGTCGCCGCGGCCTGCCGACCTGCGTCGTGCCCTACGCCGACGCCGGCAAGGCCTGCACCAGCGGTTCGCAATGCCAGGGCGGCTGCGTGCTGGAAGGCAATCTGGAGAGCCGCGACGAGCCGGTCACCGGCCAGTGCCGCCGCTCCAACGTGCAGTTCGGCTGCTACGCCAAGGTCGAGAACGGCCGCGCGACGGCGACCATCTGCGTGGACTGACGCGCCCGATCTTCGGATCGGTGTCTATTTCCACTTCAAATGGAAATTCGGACGGCTACGCTCCTGCCTGACTGCGACCGAGCGTAACCTGTTCACGCTCGGCGCGGCGAGGGCGTCGGGAGCGTGATGGTCGATCTGCTAGCACCCACCAAGGTCGCGCCGCTGGACGCGGACCTGGCCGCTCTTCTCGATCACCAGGGCTATCTGCTGCTGCGCGGCGCCGTACCCGAGGCCTGGCGCGAGGCCATGCGCGCCGCCTTCGACGCCGGCGAGGGCCCGCCTGAACAATGGGCCGTGCCCCGCGCCCCGGGCTGGCGCCACGCCCTGGTCGATCTCGATCCCGTCGTGCAGAAGGCCTGCCGCGCGCCGGTCCTCCTGGGCGCCGTCGCCCGAATGTTGGGCGGCCCCTTCTTCTTCAGCCAGGTGGAAGGCCGCGAGCCGCTGCCGGACTGCGGCCATCAGCCCCTTCACCGCGACGGCGCGGGCCTGAAGACCGTTTCGGCGATGGTCTATCTCGACCCCTACGGCCCCGAAAACGGCGCTACCCGGGTGCTGTCGCGTCATCTCGACGACGGCCTGTTGGACGACAGCCAAGCCCTCGTCCTGTCCGGCGAGCCGGGCGACATCCTGGTGTTCGACGCCGACCTGCCGCACGGCGCGACCACCAACCGCTCAGGCGCGCGCCGGCGCTCGCTGCTGGTGAGCTTCATGCACGAAGATCATCGCGCCGGCGAAGACGCCTGCCGGGCGGTCCGCACCGTGCGCATGGACACCAGCGAGGTGTTCGTCCCCTGAGGGGCCTCAGGCCTTGGCCGGACGGCGGCGACGCGGGACGCGGACGGTGGCCTCGCCGTCCATGACGACGTCCTCGCCGACCAGGGCGGCGCAGGTCAGGGTCACGCGCGCGCTCTCCTGGTCGATGGCCGAGACGGTGATGCGGGCGGTGACCACGTCGCCGATACGCACCGGCCGGTGGAAGGCCAGGGTCTGGCTGAGATAGATCGCGCCCGCGCCGGGTAGGATGGTGCCGACCACCGCCGAGCCGAACGACGCCGACAGCAGGCCGTGGGCGATACGGCCGCGATAGGCGGTCTTGGCCGCGAAGGCCTCGTCCACGTGAACGGGATTGAAGTCGTCCGACGCCTCGGCGAACAGCTGGATGCGCTCTTCGGTGACGGGCACGAGCTTTTCGGCCGTCATGCCGACAAAGAGCTCTTCGAGGATATATCCGCCGGAGGGATGTTGTTCGATCATGACGCGGCGTTAGCACGGGTCGCCCCGCGCCGCAAAACCGTTACCGCCCTTCGGGTTCGGAAGCGCTGGGCGGCTGGCCGATCAGTTGGGCGCAGATCGACTCGGCGAGGACGGCGTCTCTAGCAGCGATCGCGTCGGCCATCCGCCGGTGCAGGACCACGTCGACCAGCTGGTCGTCGGGCGCCTGCTTCTCCATCTGCCAGATCCAGAAGCGGGTGGCGGTGTTCTGCAGGCTGACGACGAAGCGGGCCAGGGTCGGGTTCTGGGTGGCGAAGGCCACCGCGCGGTGGAAGGCCAGGTCCATGGCCAGCATGGCCCGGAAGTCGCCGGCCGCGACCGCCTCCTCGGCCCCGTCGAAGGCCGTCAGGATCGCCGGCAGGTCGGCAGGGCGATGGTTGCGGGCGGCTAGGCCCGCGGTCTTCGCCTCCAGCATCAGCCGCACCTGGAAGGCGTGCTCGATCTCGGCCACGTCCAACGGCGCGACGATGGTGCCGACGCGGGGACGCCGCACGACCAACCCCTCGATGGCCAAACGCCCCAGGGCGTCGCGCACGCCGGCCAGGCCTCCGGCGTAACGGGCGGCCAGGGCCTTCTCCTCCAGCACCTGCATGGGCGCCAGGTCGCCCAGCAGGATGTCCTGCAGGATCAGCTCGTACAGCCGCGCCTTCTGCAGCCCCGGCGACCAGGCGCCGTGCGGCTCGACGCTGTTGCGCGGCCCCTTCATCGCGGCGGTGGCGGACGGTCGTTCATGCTCCGTAGCTAAGCCAAAAGCCGCGAAGCGTCATTCCCGACGGGGTCTAAAATGTAAGAGACGCCAAAGGCGATGCTTGCTTGGAAAGCTGCCGACCTCGTCATTAGTAGCCGGCCGATGACGGCCCCCTTCCTTTCCCCCGACCATATCGCGACGGCCTTCCGGCTGGCGCTGGACGCCGCCGACCGCTTCGTCGGCGCCACCGCGCCCAACCCGCCGGTGGGCTGCGCGGTGCTGTCGGCGGATGGGACGGTGCTAGCGGTCGCCGCTCACGAAGCGGCCGGCGGGCCCCACGCCGAGGCCGCCGCCCTGGCTGCGTGCCGCGCGGCCGGACGGTTGGACGCGGTCCATACCCTGGTCGTCACCCTGGAGCCCTGTAACCACCACGGCCGCACGCCGCCATGCGCCGAGGCGATCCTGGCCAGCCCGGCGCGCGCGATCTGGTACGGCGCGGGCGACCCCAACCCGACGGCGGCCGGCGGCGCCGCGCGGCTGGCGGCGGCGGGGCTGAGCGTCCAGCCCATCGCCACCCTCGGCCACCCCGACGCCACGGACCTTTCCGTCCGCGCCGCCCGGCTGATCGCGCCGTTCGTCACCCGCCTGACCAAGGGTCGCCCCTGGCTGACGATCAAGCAGGCCCTGGACGTCGACGGTTCGATGATCCCGCCGGTCGGCGCCAAGACCTTCACGTCGGAGGCTTCCCTGACCGTGGCCCACGACCTGCGCCGACGCGCCGACGCGGTGATCACCGGCTCGGGCACGATCCTGGCCGACAGCCCGCTGTTCACCGTCCGCCGGGTTCAGGACCCGCGCCGCAAGCCCCGCCGCCTGGCGATCCTCGACCGTCGGGGTCGTACGCCGCCCGCCTATCTCGACGCCGCCCACGACCGAGGCTTCGCCCCCAGCCTGCACGGCGACATCCCGCAGGCGTTGGCCGCCCTCGCCGAGGACGGGGTCATGGAGGCCCTGGTCGAGTGCGGCCCCGTCCTGCTGGCGGCCTTCCTCGAAGCGGGCCTGTGGGACGAGCAGATCATCATCCGCCAGAGCGCCGACGGCGACGTCGTCACCCACGTCCTGGCCTGAGAAGGAGACCCGATGTTTTCCGGAATTGTCGAGCGCCTGGGCGAGGTGACCGCGGTCGAGACCGTCGCCGACGGCGCCGTGCGCCTGACCTTGCAGACCGGCTTCCCCGACCTTGCCCTGGGCGAGAGCGTGGCGGTCAACGGCGCCTGCATGACCATCGTCGCCAGCGATGCGAGCGGTCGCGCCGAGGTGTTCGTCAGCGCCGAGAGCCTGGCGCGCACCAACCTCAAAGCCCTCGCGGCCGGCGGCTTCGTCAATCTGGAGCGGGCCGTGACCCTGGCCACCCGGCTGTCTGGCCATCTGGTCCAGGGACACGTCGACGGCGAGGCTCGCGTGGCCTCGATCCTCCACGAGGACGGCGCCTGGAAGACCCGCTTCGACCTGCCGGCGGCCCTGGCCCCCTACTGCGTCGAGAAGGGCTCGATCGCCCTCAACGGCGTCAGCCTGACCCTGAACGCGGTGGAGCCGGTCGAGGACGGCCGCTTCGCCGTCGGGGTCACCCTGATCCCCCACACCTGGACCCACACCAACCTGCAGCACGCCGCGCCCGGCGACCAGATCAATGTCGAGGTCGACGTGCTGGCCAAATACGTGGAGCGGCTATGTCACGCCTCCCTGAACGCCTGAACACGGCGCTAGAGCGCCTCAAGACCGGCGGCATGATCATCCTTGTCGACGACGAGGACCGCGAAAACGAGGGCGATCTGGTGCAGGCGGCCCAGTTCGCCGACGCCGCCGCCATCGCCTTCATGGCCAAGCAGGCCAGCGGCCTGATCTGCCTGGCCATGGAAGCCCCGCTGATCGACCGTCTGGGCTTGCCGCCCATGGTCGCCGACAACCGCACGCGGCGCAGCACGGCCTTCACCGTCTCGATCGAGGCGACGGACGGCGTCGACACCGGCATTTCCGCAGGCGACCGGGCGCGGACCATCCAGGCGGCGGTCGCCGCCGACGCCAGCCCGGCCGACATCGTCTCGCCGGGTCACGTCTTCCCGCTGCGGGCCGTGCCCGGCGGGGTGCTGGCGAGGGCCGGCCACACCGAGGCCTCGGTGGAGCTGGCGAAGATGGCGGGCCTCACCCCTGCGGCGGTGATCTGCGAGATCATGAACGACGACGGGACGATGGCCCGGGGCGACGACCTGGCCGCCTTCGCCGCCCGCCACGACCTGCCGATCCTCAGCATCGCCGAACTGCGCGCCCACCTGAACGCCGCCGATCCGCCGGTCGAGGCCGTCGCCTCCGCCCGCCTGCCCACCCGCCACGGCCAGTTCGAGGCCCGCGCCTTCCGCAGCCGCCTCGACGGCGGAGAGCACCTGGCCCTGGTGCGGGGACCGCTGACGGGCGCGCCGCTGGTGCGGGTGCATTCCGAATGCCTGACCGGCGACGCCTTCGGCTCGCGCCGCTGCGATTGCGGCGCCCAGCTGGACGCGGCGCTGGACGAGATCGACGCTTCGGGCAACGGCGTACTCGTCTATCTGCGCGGCCACGAAGGGCGCGGCATCGGCCTGGCCAACAAGATCGCCGCCTACGCCCTGCAGGACCAGGGGCTGGACACCGTCGAGGCCAACCACGCCCTGGGCTTTCCCGACGACGCCCGCGACTACGGCCCCGCCGCCGCGATCCTGCACTCCCTGGGCGTCTCCGAGGTCCGCCTTCTCAGCAACAATCCGCGCAAGGCCAAGGCGCTGGAGGACCTGGGCGTCGCCGTGCGCGAGACCCTGCCGCTGGTCGTTCCGCCCGACCCGCTGAGCGCCGGCTACCTGGCCACCAAGCGCGCCAAGCTCGGCCACCGTCTTTCCGTTCCGTCCTCGAGGATCCCCGCATGACCGCTCCCCCTTCCGAGCAAAGCTTCGCCATCGCCATCAGCCGCTTCAATCCCGAGGTCACCGGCGGCCTGCTGGCCGGAGCCCTGGCCGAATTCGCCGAGCGCGGCGCGCCGGTCGCGGAGGCCGACGTCTTCGAGGCTCCCGGCGCCTTCGAGCTGCCGCTGATCGCCCAGGCCCTGGCGCGGACGGGCCGCTACGCCGGGATCGCCTGCCTGGGCTGCGTCATCAAGGGTGACACCGCCCACTTCGAGTTCATCAGCGCCGGTACGGCCTGGGGCCTGGTCAGCGCGGGCCTGGCCACCGAGACCCCGATCGCCTTCGGGGTGCTGACCACCTACACCGACGAGCAGGCGGAACTGCGCAGCCGCGACGACGCCGGCAACAAGGGCCGCGAGGCGGCGGCGGCCTGCGTCGAGGCGGCGGCGACGCTGAGGGCGATCCGCGCGGCGGCGTGACGACCGCCGCTCAGCGGCGGCGGCGCTTGCCCAGCTCGGAGATCCGCCCCGCCAACCGCGCCTGCAAGGCGGTGAGATCGGCGGCCGGCGTCCCGGCCGTCGGGATCGAGAACCACAGCGACTTGTCGGCCACGATGACCAGGGCGTCATTGGTCACGTGATAACCGCGCAACTCGGCCCAGCCATAGGTCGCCTGGGTGTTCGCCGACAGGAAGCTCAGCCCGTCCTCGCGCGCCACGACGCTGGAATGGGCGTAGTAGGCCGAGTGCTTGCGCAGGATCGTTCGGGCCATCACCGGAAACAGCATGAAGCGGAAGTAGGCGAACAGGGCGCCCGCCATGCCCAGCCCCTCGAGCACGCAGCCGATCATCGATCCACGCGCGGCCTCCGGCGTGCTCCAGTCGAAGATCGTGAAGCCGAAGAAGACGGCCATCGCCGCGCCGGCCGCCGCCGAGATCCCGTACATCGCCGGAAAGTTGGCCACGCAGAGCATGGCCGCGACGATGGATTTCTCGGTCGGCGTGTAGGGAATGACGAGTCTGTCGGCGTCGTGGCTCATGCGCGCCTTCTACGAGATCGGCAAAGCTTGGCAACTTCCGATCGAAGCAGGCGCGCAGCTCTTGCCGCCTCAGGCGTAGGTCACATTCTCCAGGGTGAAGATGAACGGCTTGGCGTCGGGGCCTTCGCCGCCGCCGGTCATGACGATGTCGGCGCCGGCGATGCCCGTCAGGTTGATCTCGGTATTGACCTGCTGGACGACGGCGCCGCTGACGACCTCGCCCTCGTGCGGCTGCGAGATCGCGCCGATCCAGATGGTCGGCTTGAACGAATAGATGATCTGGGCGCCGGGAAACAGCGCCCGGGTCGGGGCGTAGGGCCTGCCGTCCCGGAACACGGTGACCGACACCGCGCCCTGGGGCAGCTGGTTGAGCACGCCGAAGGCGGTGGGGCCGGCCGTCTGGTCGATCAGCCGCAGGCTCTGGCCGGAGTCGGTGGCGACCACGGCGGCCATCTGGCCGTTGGCGATCGCCAGTCGCGGCGAGACGTTGCCCCAGGCGTCGGTGACCCCGACGCTGGTCGCCGCCGGCCAGACGAACGGGTGGCTCCAGCCGGGCGCGCAGTTGCGGATCACCAGCCAGGCCGATGCGGCCTCGTCGACGGACGGCTCCACAGCCTCGCCGAACACCAGGACCTGGGTGGCGGGACTGCCGTTGGAGCGGTTGACGAAGTTGAGCTTCACCTCCGGACCGCTCGAGGACGCGGTCGCGGTCAGGGGTTCGGACTGGGCCTCGGGTTCGGCGGCAGTGACCGAGGCGGACGGGGCGACGTCCTCGGCCAGCGCCGAGATCGCGGCCGGATCGGTCGCGCCGTTGGCGCTCTTGGCGGTGATGGTGTCCATGGTCGTGCCTCCCCGGCGGCGCTTTCACAATCGAGGATAGCATACAACCAAGGCGAAAGCCGCTGGCAAGGTCGCCGTTTCAGTTTCAGCCGCTCAAGACCTCCATCAGCGCCAAGCGCGCGAGCACCGCCTCGCCCGCGGCCGGGCCGGCGGCATAGGCGAAGTCCGCGCTATCGATCGGCTTGCCGCTGCGGGCGTCGACCACCACCGGCTCGGCGGTCTGGCCCGTCTCGCGATCAACGAGGCAGCTGGCGATCCCTTCCTTGGCGAGATGGCGATTGCCGAAGGCCAGCAGCGCCGTCAGCACAGGCGCGAAGTCGCGGCCCATTTCCGTCAGCACGTACTCGTGGCGCACCGGCCGCTCCTGGTAGGGCCGCCGCTCGAGAAAGCCGGATTCTACAAGCGCCCCGAGCCGCTTGGTCAGAATGTTCGGCGCGACCCCGAGGCTTTTTTCGAAGGCGTCGAAGCGGGTGAGGCCGTGAAAGGCGTCCCGCAGGATCATCAGGCTCCAGACGTCGCCGACGCGCTCCAGCGTGCGGCCGACGGGGCATTGTCCGGGATCGAAGGCGCGTGTGGTCATGGAGGAAAGATAGGGCCTGGCTAGCAAAATGAAAGCCAGTCACTTGCAATTCAAAAGTCACTTGCCATCTGCAAGTCACGCCGCCGCGACGACCGCCCGGCGAACACCCCGAGGGGATTGAAGATCATGAGCAAGGAAATCTCCGGCAAGGCCCTGGTGACCGGCGCGTCCACCGGCATCGGCGCCACCTATGCCGACCGCCTGGCCAAGCGCGGCCACGACCTGGTGCTGGTGGCTCGCGACGCGACGCGTCTGGCGGCCCTCGCCGAGCGCCTCGTCGCCGAGACCGGCGTCAAGGTCGAGGTGCTGCAGGCCGACCTGACCAAATCCGCCGACCTCGCCCGTGTCGAGGCCAAGCTGCGCGACGACGCCGCCATCAGCCTGCTGATCAACAACGCTGGCGCGGCCCTGGCCGGCGACTTCGTCGATCAGGACCTCGACAAGGTCGACAACCTGATCCAGCTGAACGTGGTGTCGGTGACCCGCCTGGCCCACGCCGCGGCCGGCGCCTTCAAGGCCCGCGATCGCGGCGCGATCGTCAACATCTCGTCGGTGGTCGGCCTGCTGCCGGAGTTCCGCTCGCCGGTCTATGGCGCGACCAAGGCCTATGTGACCTACTTCACGCAGGGCCTGCGCAGCCAACTGCCGGAGAGCGTCAGGCTGCAGGCGGTGCTGCCCGGCGCCACTCGCACCGAGATCTGGGACCGTTCGGGCAGCGGCGGCGCCGACGCGCTCGATCCCTCCACCCTGATGGAGGTCGGCGACCTGGTGGACGCGGCCCTGGCGGGCTTCGACCAGGGCGAGCTGGTGACCATCCCCTCCCTGCCCGACGCCGCCGACTTCGCCGCCTATGACGGCGCGCGGCTGAAGCTGGCCCCCAACCTGTCGCGCGACCGTCCGGCGCCCCGCTACCGGGTCCCGGAACACGCCTGAGCCCTCGACGGCGGCGGCCCGGAACGAAAGCCGCCGCCGTCCGCTCCCCCTTCGCCAGCTGGGAGGCGCGCCATGTCCGTCATCGCCAATCTCGACGAGTTCATCCTGGAAGAGTCCGAGCACGGCATCTTCCTGACGCTCACCGCCGACGACGACCAGACCCTGCGCGTCCGCGTGACCCTCGACGATCTGGAAGAGATCATGGAGGTCATCGACGAGGTGTTCGGCGTCGAGGTCGAGGCGGCCAACGACGAGGTGGACTGATCCCCTTCTCCCCTTGCGGGAGAAGGTGTCATCCGAAGGATGACGGATGAGGGGGCGCACCCACGAAAAAACGCCGCGGCAGCTGATCGGCTGCCGCGGCGCCTTGCTTTTGAGAGACCCCTCACCCGGCCCTTCGGGCCACCCTCTCCCGCAAGGGGAGAGGGACCATGCTACGAAGCTTCCACCGTCAGGTGCCGCAGCTCGTGCACCGGAACCAGCCGGCCGCGCACGGCCTCGGCGGTCAGGCCGGCCACGCTGACGATGGCGGCGTGGGCCTGGGGGCCGACCTTCCAGACGTGCAGGTCCAGGATCCGGGCGTCGCCGGGGCCTTCGACCAGTTCGCGCACTTCTTCGGCCACGTGGTCGTCGGTGGTGTCGAGCAGGACGGCGGCGGTGTCGCGCATCAGGCCGATGGCCCAGCGGCCGATGACCACCGCCCCGACCACGCCCATGATCGGGTCGAGCCAGGTCCAGCCGAACTGACGGCCGGCGACCAGGGCGACGATGGCCAGCACCGAGGTCAGGGCGTCGGCCAGCACGTGCATATAGGCCGAGCGCAGGTTGTTGTCGTGGCCGTGCCCATGATGAGCATGGTCGTGGTGCGCGTGGTCATGACCGTGATGGTGGTCGTGGCCATGGTGATGCCCATGATGATGTCCGCCCGACAGCAGGGCGGCGCTGGCCAGGTTCACCAGCAGACCGACCACGGCGATGACGATCGCCTCCATGAAGGCGATCGACGACGGCTCGAACAGGCGGCGCACCGACTCCACGCCGATGCCGATGGCGATCACCGCCAGCACCAGGGCCGAGGCGAAGCCGGACAGGTCGCCGACCTTGCCGGTGCCGAAGCTGTAGCGGGCGCTGGTCGCATGCTTGCGGGCATAGGCGTAGGCGGCGGCCGCCACGGCCAGGGCGCCGGCGTGGGTGGCCATGTGGAAGCCGTCGGCCAGCAGGGCCATCGAGCCGGTCCACCAGCCGGCCAGGATCTCGACCACCATCATCACGGCGGTCAGGGCCACCACCCAAAGGGTGCGGCGGGCGTTGGCGTCGTGGTCGGCGGCCAGGAAGACGTGGTCGTGCTGATGCGGGGGCGCGGTGACGGCGGTCATGTGGGATCTCATTTGGAATAGCGGCGGAAGGCCTCGATCACCTCGGCCGCGCCCTTTTCGCGCTCGGCGTCGGTGAGGCCAGGAGCGGCCACGTGCTCGCGCAGGTGGGCCTCTACGATCTCGTCCAGCAGGCCGTTCAGCGCGCCGCGGGTGGCGGCGACCAGGTGCAGGGTCTTGGCGCAGTCGTGGTCGCCCTCGATCGCGCGTTCGATCGCCGCGACCTGGCCGGCGATGCGGCGGACCCGCTTGAGCAGGGCGTCGTTGTCGGTGGAGAGGTGAGCCATAGCATACCCCCCTATAGTATATTCGTTCCGAAAGCACGCCCCTTCTCCCCTTGCGGGAGAAGGTGTCGCCGAAAGCGACGGATGAGGGGTCGCACAGACGAAAACGCCGCGGCAGCGGATCGACTGTCGCGGCGTCAGGTTTCTGAGAGACCCCTCACCCGACCCCACTCCGTGGGGCCACCCTCTCCCGCAAGGGGAGAGGGATTAAGGGTGGATCTCCCCCAGCCGCTCGTCGAACGCCCGGGTCGCCTGGACCACCGTCGCCACCGAACCCTTGAAGAAGGGCTGAGGGATGGTTTCGAAGTCGTCGGTGGGCTGGTGGTATTCGGGGTGGTCCTCGACGCCGAAATAGACCCACGGCACGCCCTTCTGCGCGAAGGCGCCCTGGTCGGACTGGAAGGTCCAGTTGTTGTCCTTGCCCTGGGCGTCGGTGTCGTGGCCCTGCTTGAGGGTCACTGGGGCGATCTTGGCGACGTCGTCGAGGATGGGCTTGAGGAACGGCTGCGGCGAGGCGCCCGAGACATAGAGCTCGCCCTTGGCGTTCTTGCTCAGCATGTCGAAGTTCACCGCCAGGCCGATGTTCGCCAGCGGGACCGAAGGCGCGGCGGCGAAGGCCTTGGCGCCGCGCAGACCGCTTTCCTCCGCGTCGAGGGCGACGATCAGCACGTCGTGCCTGGGCGGCTTTTCCTTGAACGCCTCGGCCACCGCCAGCAGGCCCGCCACGCCCGAGGCGTTGTCGTCCGCGCCGTTGTAGATCTGGCCGTTCCTGACCCCGACATGGTCGTAGTGGGCGGTGACCAGCAGCACCTTGCCGCCGCCTTCCGTCCCCTTGATCCGGGCCACGAGATTGACGCCGGTGACCGTCACGCCGTCCTTGCGCTTGAAGCGGAACGGCCGCTCGAAGCCCTCGCCGATCGGCGCCAGGCCGATCCCCTTGAAGCGCTCCAGGATGTAGGTGCGCGCCAGCTGCGAGCCGGGCGAGCCCACCGCCCGTCCCTGCATGGCGTCGGCCGACAGGATCTTCACGTCGTCCAGCGCCAGGTCGCCCGGACCGGCCAGGGCGGGCGCGGCGAGGCCGGCGAGGACAGCGGCCGCGAGCAAAAGCGCGGAGGGGGCGGCGAGAACCTTACGCATCGAAACTTTCCCGTTCGGCCCGTTCACAGCCAAGTCACAGCCAGGACATGAGCCACTGGTCGAAGGTTTGATCATCAGGCCTGTGTTCGCGCAACCAGCGCAGCGGCGGCGAGGCGGCGACGGCGAGCCCTTCGCTGCGCCGCGCGGCGTCGCGCAGCCCAGCGACGTCGCGCGCCCAGCACCCGTCGCTTCGGCTCTCGACGCCGGGCCACGGCGCGCTAGTCTTGCGGCGATAGTGATGAGACTCCTCGACCGGCGGCTCCAGCGGTCCGCAGACCACCGCCCAGTGGCGGATCTCGACCACCTGTCCCTGGGCGTCCTTCACGGTCGGCCTGACCGCCTTGTAAAGGTGGATGGCTCGGACCTCGCCTTTCTGATCCTCCGGTGACAGCAGCGACAATTGCAGGATCATCGGCTCGCCGGCCGCCAGCAGGTAGCCGACCCTGGCCGTTTCGGTGTCGGGCTCGTCGTCCATCTTCACGAACCGCTGGTCCGAAAGCCGTTGAGGTACAAGCACGGCCTTGGCGCATGTCGGCCACTGCCCGCTCGGCAGGGCCGGATCGACATCGCATCCGGGCGTCCGCGCCCCCCACCAGCCGGCCTTCAGCGTTCCTTCCGGAACCGCGTCGCCGGCCTCGAACAGCGAGGTCTTGGACGCGACGAGGTTCTCGCAGCCGCCCAGCAGGGCCGCCGCCAGGGCCAGCGCCGGCCAGATCCTCGGAAGTCTCATCGCGCCATGCTCCGAAATCGCGTCACACGCCTCCCTTCGCTCGGAAACACTTCCCGGTCGAGGTCCACCTAGCGCGGCACCTCCTCCGGGCCAGCATCGCGGATCCATTGATAGGAAAAGAGGTCCCCATAGAGATCGCGATCCTCGGCCGAGGCCGCGCGGATGGCGTCTTTGCCGTCGACCAGACAGGCGTGACGGACGGGGTCCCAGCGCACGCCAGGCTGCTTCGACGCCTTGCCGTCCTCGGGGACCTCGCACCAGATCGGCCAGAAGTGGAGACGCGTAACCCGCCCCCGCGCGTCACGGCCCGTAATCCCGACGCCGACATAGCTGCGCCAGTGGGTCGAATAGGCCTCGTCCAGATCTATGAAGCCGCCGAACTTGTCGTCGTAGTCCTGGTCGAGCCGCAGCATCGGTGGATCACCAGGTACGAAATGAAGCGGCATGCGCAGGATCTTGCCGTCGACCCGGGTGAGCACCTCGCCACCGCGCACGAGCACCGTAGAACAGCCGGCTTCGTTCTTCGAGCAGTCCAGGCTCCATATCCCTTCGCGCACCACCAGCGGCGGCTGAGTCGCGGCCACGGCGGCGGCCAGCAGGGCGGCGATCATCGGTGCGCCTTGGCGAAGTCGTCGGGGCGAGGCTCGCGGACCCAGCGCCAGCTTTCCACGGCGTCACCATCGAACGGCTTGCTCGCCTTGGCCACGGCGATCAGCGCGTCTCGACTTTCGACCACGCAGCTGATCGATGACCCCTCGTCACTGGCCACGACGCCTGGGCGAAGAGGCCCTTCCGTCACGAGCTCCCTCCCGTACTCGTCGATGGTCGTCACCCAGGCCTGGCCCCGACAGGTGAGCGGCCACAGGTTCAGGGCCGTGACGCGCCCCTCGGCGTCGAAACTGGCCGGCTCTGCGGCGGCATAGCCATAGCCGGGGCTTTCCTCGTCCCCATGCCATTGCACGATCGTCGGATCATGTCCGGCGAGCAGTATGGGCCACGGCTGCCAAGCCCAGCGCCTCTTGTCATAGCCGAGCGCCAGGTACTCGCCCTCGCGCACCAGCAGGATGCTGCATTTCGACCACCGCCTGACCGGCCGGTCGGCGCGCACGCGGCAACCGTCGTGCCCGGCATTGACCCAAAACCCTTGCCGCAACTCCGGCGCGCCGCGCGCGTCCCCCGGACCGAACCAGGGCTTTTCGGACATGACCAACGAACAGCCGCCCAGCCCCGTCGCGGCCAGCGCCGCGACCACACCCCCAACCACCGCATCACGTCCACCTCACGCAAAATTCACGGATGCGTGATCGTTGCGTGAGATCGCGTTATCGTCAAGCGCGATCGCAGCAAGGCGCTCGCCCCTGCGTCGATTGCACCTGAGCGCGGCACCCGCCATATGCGCGATCTTAAGGTTTATCGGGCATCTAGCCCTTCCAAGGATCGGAGACTCCGCCCCATGCCCATGGCGCCCGACGTGCTCGAAGCCCGCCTGAACGCGGCCTTCCCGGACTCCGAGATCGTGCTGACCGACCTGGCCGGCGACGGCGATCACTACAAGGCGCGCATCGTCTCGCACGCCTTCCGCGGCCTGAACCGCGTCAAGCAGCACCAGATGGTCAACCGCGCCCTGGCCGACGTGCTGGGCGGCGAACTGCACGCCCTGGCGCTCGAAACCGCCGCCCCCACGGAGTAAGGCCCTTGCGCTACCGTCCGTTCGGCAAGGAAGGCATGGCGATCTCGGCGATCACGCTGAGGCTGGCCGACCATCCGCGCATGAGCGGCAAGGACTGGCGCAACCTGATCTTCACGGCCCTCGAAGCCGGCATCAACAGCTTCGAGGTGCACGGCGCGTCCAACGCCCTGCTGGAGGGCGTGGGCGAGTCCCTGACCACCATCGAGCGGCGGCTGCTGTTCGTGGGCTGGCGCCTGCGCAGCGGCGGCGAGCTGCTGAGCGCCCAGGCCGCCCACGACGTGGTCGATCTCGCCGTCGAGCGCTGCGGCCTCTCCTATCTGAACCTCGTCACGGTCGATGACCCAGGCTCTGCCTTTCCGCCCTCGGCCCTGGCCGCCCTGAAGGGGCTGCGCCAGTCGGGCCTGATCCAGTCCCTGGGCCTGGCCAGCCGCGGCGACAGCCAGGAGCGCCATCTGGCCACCGGCGTGTTCGACGCCCTGGCCGCGCCGTTCAACCTGTCGTCCGGCTGGGCCGACCGCCACCGCGTCCGCAACGCCTTCGGCCGCGACGTGGCGGTGATCGGCGAGGATTTCTGGCCGCAGTCGATCCGCGAGCGCGAAGCCAGGCCGATCTTCAAGAAGCCGTCGCTCTGGCGACGCCGCACCGATCCGCTGGCCAATCTGGGCGGATACGACTTCCTCGACAGCACCCCCGGCTGGGACGCCCAGGCGCTCTGCCTCGGCTACGCCCTGACCGAACCCTCGCTGGCCACCGTTCAGGTGATCACCCGCAAGCGCGACAAGCTGGAAGCCCTGGCCCAGGTGGTCGAGCGCGATCTGCCGACCAGCAGCGCCGCCCAGATCGAGATGGCGCGGTTTTCGGCCGAACAGGCCGATGGGGCCAAGCGCCGCGCTTGACCCGGGGGCTTGCGGCGCCTAGCTGAGAGGCTACGCCCAAGGAATTCCCCGCCATGACTGAAGTCGCCGCCTCTCCCGCCATCGAATTCATCGCCAAGACCGTGGCCGAGCACCCGGTGGTGCTGTTCATGAAGGGCGTGCCCGACCAGCCGCGCTGCGGCTTCTCGTCGGTGGCCGTGCAGATCCTCGACCACCTCGGCGTCGAGTTCGTCGGCGTCGACGTGCTGCAGGACGACGAGCTTCGCCAGGGCATCAAGACCTTCACCGACTGGCCGACCATCCCGCAGCTCTACATCAAGGGCGAGTTCGTCGGCGGCAGCGACATCGTCCGCGAGATGTTCCAGTCGGGCGAGCTGAAGACCCTGCTGATCGAGCAGGGCGTGATCTCGGCTTGAGCCGACTGTTCGTCCCGCCTGCCGACGCCTATCCCCTGACCTTCGAGCCGAAGGCGTCGGACATCGACGCCAACGGCCACGTCAACAACGTGGTCTATCTGGGCTGGGCCCAGGACCTGGCGATCGCTCACTGGGAGGCCTGGGCTTCGGAAGAAGAACGGGCTCCCTGGAGCTGGGTCGCCCGCCGCCACGAGATCGACTACCGCCGCGAACTGCTGCCCCACGAGGTCGCCACCGGCTACACCTGGGTGGGCGAGCTTAAGGGACCGCGCTTCGAGCGCTATGTCCGCATCGACGGCCCCGACGGCGAGATGTGCGCCCAGAGCCGCACCGACTGGGTGCTGATCGACATCGCCGCCAAGCGCCCGGCGCGGGTGCTGCCCTGGATGGTCGAACGCTTCACGCCGAAGGGTTGAAACGCCCTTCTCCCCTTGCGGGAGAAGGTGTCGGCGATAGCCGACGGATGAGGGGTCTCTCAAATGTGAGACGCTCCCACCCGGCCCCTGCACGCGGTTTTGAGTTCTGAGAGACCCCTCACCCGACCTCCCTTCGGGAGGCCACCCTCTCCCGCAAGGGGAGAGGGGTCAGGGATGTGGATTGAGCACCCGCACCGCCCGCGCTCCGCTCAAGCCGAGCTCACCCCACCCGAACCGCACCTCGACCGCCTCCGGCCCGCCGCCCTTGCAGGTCTCCAACCTACGTCGGGCGAAGGCCACCGACGGGACGCCGCCTTTCCGGTCGACGAAGAAGCGCAGGTCCTCCTTGCGCAGGCAGCCGGCCGATTTCAGGCGGACGACCAGGCCATCGGCGTCGAGCCGCACGCCCAGCAGCGGCTCCAACTCGCCCGGCGCGTCGGACCCAGCCGGCAGCAGCCTTGGCGCCGCGGGAACGGTGGCGCAGCCTGAGAGCAAGAGCCCAGCCAGCAGCACGCGGCGGTTGAAAAAGACGCCCATGGCCGCCAAGGTCGCCCGGCGCGAGGGTGCGCGCAACAGTGGGGCCTCTGGAAATGCGTGGAAAGTCTCTGGCGTGGGCGGCGGCGAGCTTGTGTCTGGCCGCGGGATCGGCGCGCGCCGAAAATCCGAAACTGGGCTCAAAACTTGATGGCGAGATCGCCCGGCTGACGACCCTGGGCAAGATCCCCGGCGTGGCCGTGGCCGTGATCGAGAACGGCAAGGTCGCCCACGTCACGGCGATGGGCGTGCGCAACCAGAAGGGCGATCCCCTGACGCCGCAGACGGTGATGTACGCCGCCTCGCTGACCAAGACGACCTTCGCCTACTACGTGATGATGCTGGTCGACGAGGGGAAGCTGGATCTCGACAAGCCGATCGCCGAAATTCTCCCCAAGCCCCTGCCCGACTACAAGGCCTATGCCGACCTCGCCGCCGATCCGCGCTGGCGCAAGATCACGCCGCGCATGCTGCTGACCCACTCGGCGGGCTTTCCGAACTTCCGCTGGCTGAACCCCGACGAGAAGCTCGACATCAAGTTCGAGCCGGGCAGCCGCTACGCCTATTCGGGCGAGGGCCTCAACCTGATGCAGTTCGTCATCGAGCAGGGCCTGGGCCTGAAGGTCGGCGAGGAGATGGACCGGCGCCTGTTCAAGCCCCTGGGCATGAGCCGCTCGGGCATGGTCTGGCGCGACGACTTCGCGACCGACCTGGCCGACGGGCGTCAGGCCGACGGCAAGTGGGAGGGCCACGACGACCGCTCCAGCGTCAAGGCGGCCGGCTCGCTCGACACCACGATCGACGACATGGGCAAGCTGGCGGCGGCCATGGCCAGCGGCTGGGGCCTGTCGAAAAAGGCCCGCGCCGAGTTCTCGCGCGGAAGCCTGGCGATCCCGGCCGCCTACCAGTTCCCGCCCTTCACCGAGGACAAGAACCCCGACAACGCCAGGATCAAGCTCTCGGCCGGCGTGGGCGTCGTCACCTTCGACGGGCCGCAGGGCCACGCCTTCTTCAAGGGCGGCCACAACGACATCACCGACAACATGCTGGTCTGTGTCGAGAAGCGCCGGGCCTGCGTGGTGGTGCTGACCAACGCCGGCGACGGCCAGCGGATCATCCCGTCGATCGTCAAGGCGGCCCTGGGCGAGACGGGCCTGCCGTGGGGCTGGGAATACACCCGCCTGCTGCCGGTGGAGGCCAAGTAGATGCGGCCGGCCGTGATCGCCGTGGCCGCGTCGATGCTGCTCGCCGCTTGCGGCCCGACCTATCTCGTCGACGGCGAGACGCGGCGCATCGCCTGCCCTGACGGCGGCGTCGTGACCCTGAGACCCAGCGATCGTGGACGCCAGGTCATCCTCGAGCACGGTGGCCGGACAGCCGAGCTGCGCTTCCGGCACGGCCTTGGAGCAGGCGACGACTACAAGGGCGGCGCCACGCGGATGCGGATCGACCCGGAAGTCTTCGTGACCAATCTGGGCGGCGAGACCATCGGTCCCTGCCACTGAAGGCTCAGCCGCCCGGCCGCTCCAGCGCCTCGGCGTCGTCGACCACGGCGCTCTCGGGCGTGGTGGTCAGGATGGCGCCGGCCGAGGCGGCGACGATGCAGGCGATGGCGGCCCACTGCTGCAGCGACAGGTGCTCGGCCAGCACGAAGAGGCCGGCCAGGGCGCCGATCGCCGGCTCGACGCTGAGCATGACGCCGAAGGTGCGCTTGGGGATGCGCTTGAGGGCGATCATCTCCAGCGAATAGGGCACGGCGCTGGAGCAGACGGCGACCACCAGGCCCAGCAGCATCAGGCGCGGATCGAGCAGGGCCGCACCGGCCCCGGCGACGCCGAACGGCACGACGATCAGGGCCGCCACACTCATGCCCAGCGCCACCGAGCGGCCGCCGTGCAGATGGCCCAGCCGCTTGCCGGCGACGATGTAGAGCGCCCAGCAGACCGCGGCGGCCAGGGCGAAGGCGACGCCGACCGGATCCAGCGCCGGCCCGCCCAGCTTCAGTGGCAGAAGCAGCATCAGGCCAAAGGCGGCCAGGCCGATGCACAGGAAGTGGCTGGGCTTGCGCGCGTGCAGCAGCGACAGGGTCAGCGGCCCCATGAACTCGATGGCCAGGGCCACGCCCAGCGGGATGGTGCGCAGGGCCATGTAGAAGCTGAGGTTCATCACCCCGGTGGCCGCGCCGTAGAAGACGACGCCCATCACGTCGCGCCGGCTCAGCGGAAAGCGCCAGGGCCGCCACAGCACCAGCAGCAGCAGGGCCGCGAAGCCGACGCGATAGGCGCTCGTGCCCTGCGCCCCGACCAGCGGGAACAGGCTCTTGGCGAACGACGTGCCGCCAGCCAGCGTCACCATGCCCCCGAACAGGGCGGCATAGGGCAGCAGCGCGTCGAGCGCGGGACGGCGGAGGGCGACGGAGGACATGCCCGGAAAATAGGCGTCGATCCTCGACGCTTCTCGCCGAAATTCGTCGTATACCGCCTGAAACAGGCGATATCGTAGGCCCAAATGACGAAATCCGTCACACTCGACAATTTCGACCGCAAGCTTCTGGAACTGGTCCGCCGCGACAACCTCGAACCGGCCCGCAGCCTGGCGCAGAAGGTCGGCCTGTCGGAAAGCGCCGTGCTGCGTCGCCTGCGGCGGCTGCGCAAGGAAGGCGTGATCGTCGCCGACGTGGCCATCGTCGATCCCGCCCGGCTGAACGCCGGCCTGACCATGCATGTGCTGGTGGAGATGGAGCGCGAAGGCAGCGCCCTCTTCAACGCCTTCGCCGCCGGGGTAGCCGCCCGCAAGGAGGTGCTCAGCGCCTGGCACGTGACCGGCAGCACCGACTTCCTGCTGACCGTCACCGTGCCGACCATGGAGGCCTACGAGGCCTTCACCCACGAGGTGCTCAACGACGACCGCCGGGTGCGCTCGTTCATCACCCTGGTCGGCATCCGCGAGATCGTGCGGCTGGATCCGTCGCGCGCGCCGCTGGTGGAGTGAGCCCGCCGGGGACATCCCAAAAGTGGAACGCAATCCCACAACATCCGCAAAGGTTGTTGACGACAGCGTCGGATGGATGTCGAAATCGACGTAACAAATGTCGGGAGGCGAACTCATGAAGGCGCATGTCATCGCGATCGGCCTGGCCCTGGCTTCGGCTTCGGCGCTCGCCACGGCCGGCGGCGCGGCCGCCAGCACCTGGCACTGGGCCCAGGCCTCGACCAAGGAAGACGCCATGCGCGCGGCGAGCGCCGAAGCCGAGGCCAAGGCCAGGCGCAAGGGCACCTGCTACAAACCCGCCGCGACCCTGGACAAGTGCCGCCAGACCGCCGACGGCTTCAGCTGCCGCGCCGACAGCGCCGACATCATGAGCACCTGCCTGGCGTGGGACGACTGGGTGACGATGCCGATACGCCTGCGGCCCATGGGTCCGGTGGGCCCCTTCCCGGAACAGTGGTTCTCGGCCCGGCCCCAGTCGGTCTATCCCAGCACCTACGTGTCCTACCCGTATGCACCCGGCGTGTACGTCCCGCCGCCGCCGTTCCCCTCGCAGTGAGCCCCAACGCCTGACCGCGGGATCGAGCAGGCTCGGTGACGCCGCCCCGATGGGCTTCCTGGCGGTCGGCGACGTCGGAAAAGCACGCGCCTTCTACGAGGGCGTGCTGGGCCTGGCCTTCGTCAGCGACGCCCTCTCAATTCGTCATCCCGGAAAGCCCGCAAGGGATTATCCGGGACCTAGGGGCCGGCGCAGCGTGGTCGCACCTGGATCCCGGCTCTCCGCTTCGCTGGGGCCGGGATGACGACCTAATGTTTACGGCAAGAAAGGCGGCGGGGCTCCCCTGACACCTTTCCTAGCTCCACGGCCCCGGCTTGCGGTTGGGCGCGCTGGTCGGCACGGCCGTCTCCAGCCGCTGCCGCGTGCCCTGCCCGATCGCCAGCTTCAGCAGCGCCTCGATCCGGTTGTGGGTGGCCGGGTGGGTCGAGAACAGGTTGTCGGCGCCGCGGCCGGCCAGCGGGTTGATGATGAACATGTGGGCCGTGGCCGGATTACGCTCGGCCTCGTGGTTGATCACCCCGCCCCTGGCATAGGCGTCGATCTTCTCCAGCGCGCGGGCCAGGCCCCGGTTGTCGCCGGCGATCTGCGCCCCCACCCGGTCGGCCTCGTACTCGCGCGAGCGGCTGATGGCCATCTGCACCAGCATGGCCGCGATCGGGGCCAGGATGGCCAGGGCGATGGCCCCGATGATCCCGCCCGGACGCTCGTCGTGCTCGCGCGAACCGCCAAAGAAGAAGGCGAAGTTGGCCAGGGCCGAGATCGCGCCGGCGATGGTCGCCGTCACGGTCATGGTCAGGGTGTCGCGGTTCTTCACGTGGGCCAGCTCGTGGGCCATGACGCCGCGGATCTCGTCACGGTCGAGCATGGCCAGCAAGCCGGTGGTGGCGGCCACGGCGGCGTTTTCGGGGTTGCGGCCAGTGGCGAAGGCGTTGGGCTGGTCGCTGTCGATGATGCAGACGCGCGGCATGGGCAGGCCTGCCCGCTGGGCCAGATCGCGAACGTCGCGGGCGTAGTTTCGCACCAGCGGCTCGGGGTGGGCTTCGTCGACCTCGACCGCGCCATAGGCCCGCAGCACGATCTTGTCGGCGTTCCAGTAGGAAAACACGTTCATGCCGGCGGCCAGCACGAAGGCGATCAGCATGCCGGTCGCGCCGCCGATCATGTAGCCGGCCCCGACGAACAGGGCCGTCAGGCCGGCGAGCAGGGCGAAGGTCTTGAAGTGGTTCATGGCCTTTGAGGGTATGGATCAGTCGAAGATGTCGAAGAGGTCGAAGCGCTTCTTCTTGTGATGGCCGTGGCGACGGTAGTCGTCGTCATGGTCGTAGCGCTTGCGGTCGTCGGGGCGCTTGTGGTCGCCGCGCCAGTTGTCGTCGTAGCGGCGGGGTTCGGGACGCTGTTCGTAGGCGGGCTGCGGACGGCCGAAGGGCGAGGCGCCGGCCGGCGCGGGCGCGCCTTGCGCGTCCTCGCGCTCCAGGGCCATCAGCTTTTCCAGTTCGCCGCGATCGAGCCAAACGCCCCGGCACTTGGGGCACATGTCGAACTCGACGCCGGCGCGTTGCACGGCCTGCATGGAGCCGTCGCAGTTGGGGCACATCAGGAGAGGCATGGTCGGTCGGGTCCCTTGTCCAAGAGTGGACGGGTGTTCCCGACGTCAGGTCCGGCACGAGGGGGGAGGGAAACCCGGACCCAGACATCGAGAACACCCGATGCGGTCCGACATCACGCGCGTTGTGTCCCACAACGCTGCGCCAGAGGGGCCCGGCCCGCTCATTGGAGATAGGGAGGGGTTTTGGCGTTTCAAGGGCCGCCTTCGATCCTTCTCCCCTTGCGGGAGAAGGTGGCGGCCGAAGGCCGACGGATGAGGGGTCGCGCTGAAGGTTCTGAGAGACCCCTCACCCGACCTCGCTCCGCGAGGCCACCCTCTCCCGCAAGGGGAGAGGGATTCTGGAAACAAAAAAGGCCCCGGATCGCTCCGGGGCCTTTTCCGATCTCTTGCGAGTTCGACGCGTCTTACGAAGCGTAGAATTCGACGACGAGGTTCGGTTCCATCTTCACCGGGTACGGAACTTCCGACAGTTCCGGAGCGCGGACGAAGGTGGCCGACAGGCCCTTGGCGTCGACCGAGACGTACTCGGCGAAGTCACGCTCGTTCGAGGCGACGGCTTCGAGCACGAGAGCCATGTTGCGCGACTTTTCGCGGACCGCGATCACGTCGCCCGGCTTGCAGCGGTACGAAGCGATGTTCACGCGCTTGCCGTTCACGGTCACGTGGCCGTGGTTCACGAACTGGCGGGCGGCGAACACGGTCGGCACGAACTTGGCGCGGTAGACGATGGCGTCCAGGCGCGACTCGAGCAGCGCGATCAGGTTTTCCGAGGTGTTGCCCTTGCGGCGGGCGGCTTCCTCGTAGGTGCGCGAGAATTGCTTCTCGGTCAGGTTACCGTAGTAGCCCTTCAGCTTTTGCTTGGCGCGCAGCTGCAGACCGAAGTCCGACACCTTGCTCTTGCGACGCTGGCCGTGCTGGCCCGGGCCGTAGGAACGCTGGTTGACGGGGGACTTCGGACGGCCCCACAGGTTTTCACCCATGCGGCGGTCGATCTTGTACTTGGCGCTATGGCGCTTCGACATAGGTCGGTCTTTCAATCGATCCGGGCCGGCTCCCCCTTAAGGAGGTGCGATCTCAACGGCGGCTTCGGGTCAAATCCGTCATAAGGTCATCGCGCCGCGCGGCGAGCCGGCGGCGTGAAGGCGCGGGTTATGACGTAGGGGGCCGGGGGAGTCAATCCGACCGCGGCAGCCCAGTCGGGCGTCTGAGTGAACTGCAGACGATCCCCGCCGGCTGCCCGTACCGCCCGGTAGACCCGCATGACGTCGGCATGGCTCGCATCGGGATCGGCCTCGATCATCACCGCCCCCACCGTGATCCGGCTGCGCTTCAGATCGGCGACGATGGCGCCCAGATCGTCGGGCGCGCTTGACCGCAGGATTCGTCCGTCGCTGGCGAACCTGACAGCCTCTCCGCCCGCCGCGACATGTATGATGAATGGCTCTTTGCACTTGCAAGCCTGCAACGGCGGCGGCTCGAGCGACAACAGTTCGGCGCTCTCGCCCGAGGATGAGGCAACGGCTCCCGCCGTCACCGCCAGAAGCACGCCAATCATCGGCGCCAGATTCATCGCCTTTATCGGCTCGCCGGCGAAACGTCCGGCCAGCCGCGCCATCAGTGAAGATCCTCATTGATCATGCGCGGTCGCAGGCCTGCGGATTTCACCGCCTCGACATGGCCATGAAGCGGGCGAAGGGAACCTCGCCGTCGGCGCGAACATCGACGATCGCATCGGGGTGGACGGACGCCAGCGTCCGTAGGCGCGCGGTGATGTCGGCGGGAGCGGTCTCGATCTCATCCCCGCCATGAACGAGGAAGTAGCGGCCTTCGTGCAGAGACAGGAACGTCGCCTGGCGGCCCGGAAAGCAGTTCATGTGGGAGAACGCCGGCGGAAGCGTCAGTTCGACCTGCGGCGCGGCCGGCGGCCGGGCGACGATCAGCGTCGCGGCGAACAGGCCCAGCAGAACGCCAACCAGCGGCGCGACGTTGGGCGCGGCCATCGGCTCGCCCGCGAACCTCCCCGCCAGCCGCGCCATCAGTGAAGGTCCTCGTTGATGAAGCCGGCCTTCAGCCCGACGTCGGCCAGGCCCCGCACCACGGCGGCCACGGCCTCATAGCGCACGTCGGCGTCGGCGCGGATCATCACGAACCTGAGACCATGCTCGCGCGCCTCCCGGGCCGCGTCGGCCACGGCGGCGTCCGGACCGGCCATACGGGTCGCCCCCACATAGGTCTGACCGTCACGCTGGATGGAGATGTAGACGCCCTGCGGCCAGTCGACGCCCGGCGGCGGTCCCATGTTGCACACCGGAGCGTCGATATTGACGCCCTTCTCGAGATTGACGGCCGAGGCCGCCACCATCGCGAACACGGCCAGCAGCACGCCGATCATCGGCGCCAGGTTCATCGCCTTCAGCGGCTCGCCCGCGAACCGTCCCGCCAGCCGCGCCATCAGCTTGACCTTTCACGGACAAGATCGACGCCGACCCCGGCGCGTCCCGCCGCCTCGACCAACGGCCGGATGGAACCATAGGCGACATCGGGTCCGGCCCGCACGGCCAGTCGCTGGTCGGCGGCGGCGAGCCTGGCCAGCGCCGCGTCCAATCCGTTCCGCCCGACCACGCGCCCGTCAAGGCGATAGGCGCCGTCCGCTTCGACGACCAACTGAACCGACTGCCGAAGGGGGTGGCAATTCATGTAGGCGGCCGGCGGCAGCTCCAGGCTCGTCGTCGGCTCGGTCGCGCCGGCCAGGCCAGCAGCGCCGGCGAACAGCGCCAGCAGCACGCCGACCAGCGGCGTCAAGTTCGGCGCGGCCACGAGACGCGCGGAACGGGTCACGCCGGCCAGCCTCATGCAGCCATCCAGTCGGGCAGGAAAGTGATCCGGATACGGGTCTCCTTCAGCAGAGCGATGGCGGCCCGAACTTGGGCGTAGGGCATGTCCTCGGAAGCCCGGACATAGACCATGCTCGCGCCCCGCGCGGCGACCAGGGCCTTGACCCTGGCCGGCACGGCGTCGCGGGCCACGACCTGGCCGTCGACGGCGTAGCGACCGTCGCCCAGGACCGACACCACGGTGCGCGGCGGCTCGACGTAATGGGGAGGCGGCATGGTGCAGCTGGGCAGTTGCACCGGCAGGAGCGTCTCGGTCGCGCCACCGGTCGCGGCCAACACCGCGAGCACGACCATCAGGACGGGAACCAGCGGCGCCAGATTGACCGCCGCCATCGGCTTGCCTTCGAACCGTCCCGTCAGCCTCTGGGCCATCCGCGCCTCTCTCTCGAAACGAGAGTGGCGCGGCGACGAAAGACTGACAAGCGTAATTTACGGCCGCTGCAACGGGTTGCGCACGCGGATGCGGTCGTTGCGCTGCACGCCCAGGCCGTCGAGGTCGAAGCGCACGTCCTTGCCCTCGGGCACGAGGGCGCGGCACAGGTCCGGACGCTCGCGGACCAGGGTGATGGCGACGACGGAGTCGCGGCGGTTGGCCTCGACCTTGAAGTCCTCGGCCTTGGTGCAGCCGTTCGACGACACCCGGGCCACCAGCTCGCCCTTCTCCAGGCCGACGGCGTAGATCGACTCCAGGTCGTCGCTGTCGTTGATCTTGACGGTGACGTCGCGCTTGCCGCCGTGGTCGGCGTCGATGATGACGCAGGCCGAGGTCGACAGGCCCGCGGCCATCACCAGGGCCAGGACGGCCAGTTTCTTCTGCATGTTTAGCACCCCTCAGCGGCCGAACTTGGCCTTGGCGGAGAGGAACGTTCGGCGGCTGAACCCGGGATGAATTACCGAAAGTTCACAACCGCGCCGCGTGGCGAATGCGGATGATGGTCACGACACCGCCGCCGACGTGATAGCGGATCAGATACGGCGGCACGATCGTCAACTCACGCAAGGTCGCCGTGGCTAGCCGTCCACGAAGGGCATGGTCGGCGAGGCTATCGCCCGCCTTCTTCAGGCGAATGGCCATGCGCTGAGCCGCGAGCGGGCTGAACTGACCGATATAGGATCGGATCGCCGACAGGTCGGCGAGCGCTCGCGAAGTTCAGACTACTTGCGCCAAGCCGCCGGAGCCGGCTGCTCGCCCGGCTTGCCCCAAGTGTCGAGCCAAGCCGCCACCTCTTCATGAGGCACCACTCGGCCGGCCGCCATGTCAGCCAGCCCTTCGGCGTCAGCCGCAGCCTCGGCTTCGTCATCCAGCTCGAAAATGGACGCTTCGATATCCATGCCCGAAGTCTACCACAGGATAGCCAGCCTTCAACGAGGGCTCAAAGCCGCCCCGCGTGCCAGTCGATGTGGTCGCCGATGAACGTGGCGATGAAGAAGTAGCTGTGGTCGTAGCCTTCCTGGCGGCGGACGGTGACCTTCAGCCGGGCCTCGGCGCCGGCCTCTTCCAACAGCTGCGGCTTCAGCTGGTTTTCCAGGAAATTGTCGGCCAGGCCCTGGTCGACCAGGATCTCGTCGAAGCCCTGGCCGAAACCGTCCTCGATCAGGGCGCAGGCGTCGTGGGCCCGCCAGGCGGCGCGGTCGGAGCCGAGATAGGCGGTCAGCGCCTTGTCGCCCCACGGGCAGTTCAGGGGCGAGACGATCGGCGAGAAGGCGCTGACCGACTTGAAGAGTTCCGGATTGCGCAGGGCGATGGTCAGGGCGCCGTGGCCGCCCATAGAGTGGCCGAAGATCCCCCGCCGGGCCGGATCCAGCGGGAAGGCGCCATCGACGGCCTCCAGCAGGTCCCTGGTGACATAGGAATACATCTGGAAGTGCGGCGCCCACGGCGCTTCGGTCGCGTCGACATAGAAGCCAGCGCCCTGCCCCAGGTCGTAGGCCGGATCGTCGGCGACGCCTTCCCCGCGCGGGCTGGTGTCGGGCGCGACGATGGCGATCCCGTGCCTTGCCGCCCAGGCATAGGCCCCGGCCTTGGTGGTGAAGTTGTCTTCGGTGCAGGTCAGGCCCGACAGCCAGACGAGATAGGGGAACGGCCCCTGCCCGTCCGGCGTCCACACCGTGAACTTCATCGGCGTGCCGGTGCTGGCGCTGTCGTGCCGGCAGTAGCGCAGGGTCCCGCCCTGGGTGCGGTGGGTGGCGAGGGTTTCGACGGTCATGGCGCGCGTCTCCCCCTTCCCCCTTGATGGGGGAAGGGTCGGGGATGGGGGTGAACTGCGGCGGCGGACGTCACCACGACCGCGCCAAATCCTGAAACGGGGGCGTCACCCCCACCCCTGCCCCTCCCCCATCGAGGGGGAGGGGTGGAGCTTGAAGACCTTAGAACGTCACAACCGTCCGGATGCTCTCGCCCGCGTGCATCAGGTCGAAGGCCTCGTTGATGCGCTCCAGCGGCAGGACGTGGGTGATCATCGGGTCGATCTGGATCTTTCCGTCCATGTACCAGTCGACGATCTTCGGCGTGTCGGTGCGGCCGCGGGCGCCGCCGAAGGCCGTGCCCTTCCAGACCCGGCCGGTGACCAGCTGGAACGGACGGGTGGCGATCTCCTTGCCCGCCTCGGCCACGCCGATGATGATGCTCTCGCCCCAGCCGCGGTGGCAGGCTTCCAGCGCGGTGCGCATGACGCCGGTGTTGCCGGTGGCGTCGAAGGTGTAGTCGGCGCCGCCGTCGGTCAGGGCCACCAGGTGGGCGACCAGGTCGCCCGACACGTCCTTCGGATTGACGAAGTGGGTCATGCCAAACTTGCGGCCCCATTCCTCGCGGTCGGGGTTGATGTCGACGCCGACGATCATGTTGGCGCCCACCAGCTTCAGGCCCTGGATGACGTTGAGGCCGATGCCGCCCAGGCCGAAGACGATGGCGTTGGCGCCCGGCTCGACCTTGGCGGTGTTGGTCACCGCGCCGACGCCGGTGGTCACGCCGCAGCCGCAGTAGCAGGCGGTCTTGAACGGGGCGTCCTTGCGGATGCGGGCCACGGCGATCTCGGGCAGCACGGTGTAGTTCGAGAAGGTCGAGCAGCCCATGTAGTGGTGGATGGTCTGGCCCTTGTAGGAGAAGCGGCTGGTGCCGTCCGGCATCAGGCCCTTTCCTTGCGTGGCGCGGATGGCCGTGCAGAGGTTGGTCTTGCCCGAGAGGCAGCTTTTGCACTGGCGGCATTCGGGCGTGTAGAGCGGGATCACGTGGTCGCCGACCGCCAGGCTGGTGACGCCCGCGCCGACCTCGACCACCACGCCCGCGCCCTCGTGGCCCAGGATCGACGGGAACAGGCCTTCGCTGTCCAGGCCGTCGAGGGTGTAGGCGTCGGTGTGGCAGACGCCGGTGGCCTTGATCTCGATCAGGACTTCGCCGGCCTTGGGCCCTTCGAGGTCGACCTCGACGATCTCCAGCGGCTTCTTGGCTTCGAAAGCGACGGCGGCGCGGGTCTTCATCGTGGGGCTCCGATCGAACTTGAGCGCCTGTGGTACGCCGATGCGCGCGCCGCGATAATCCCAATTGATGCAAAACATTGTTGCCATGAAGGGACAATGAGCGCACCACCGCCGCCATGGGCGCCTGGGACGGCATCGACGAATTCGTGGCCACGGCCGAGGCCGAGAGCTTCTCCCAGGCCGCGCGGCGACTGGGCCTGTCGACCTCCGGCGTCAGCCGCGAGGTGGCGCGGCTGGAGGAGCGCCTTCAGACCCGCCTGCTCTATCGCACCACCCGCCGCGTCAGCCTGACCGACGCCGGCCGCGCCTTCCTGGCCCGCTGCCGCCAGCTGATCCACGACCGCGACGAAGCCCTCGCCGCCGTCGGCGAGGAGGACGGCGAGGTCAAGGGCCTGCTGCGCATGACCTGCTCGACGGCCTATGGCGAGCGCTACGTCGTCCCGGCGGTCAACGCCTTCGTCCTGGCCCACCCGCGACTGTCTGTGCACATCGAGTTGGACGACGCGGTGCGCGACATCGTCAGCGAGGGCTTCGACCTGGCCATCCGCTTCGGCCGCCTGACCGACAGCCGCCTGATCGCCAAGCGCCTGACCTCGCGCACCCGCCGGCTTTGCGCCGCCCCGGCCTATCTGGCGCAAGCCGGCACGCCGCGCACGATCGCCGAACTGGACGGCCACGCCTGCGTGCTGGGCGCGGTCGACGCCTGGCCGTTCCGCGATCCGGGGCCGGACGGCGACCGCGAGATCGTCTTCAAGCCCCAGGGCCGCTGGCGCTGCAACAGCGGCCAGGCGGTGCTGGACGCCACCCTGCAGGGCCTGGGGATCTGCCAGCTGCCCAACTTCTACGTCGACGCCGCCGTCGCCGAGGGGCGGCTGGTCCCGCTGCTGGAGGATTGCCTGCCGGCCGACGAGGGCGTGTGGGCGGTCTATCCGCACCTGCGCCTGCTGCCGGCCAAGGTGCGGCTGCTGGTGGAGCACCTGGAGCGGGGGTTGGGGTGATATCTCCCTTCCCCCTGGATGGGGGAAGGGTCGGGGATGGGGGTGATCTGCTGAGCCGGCCTTCGCACCAAGTCCAGCCGCCCCCGGTCACCCCCACCCCTGCCCCTCCCCCATCAAGGGGGAGGGGTGGAGTTGTGCTTCCTCAGAACGCGATCCGCGCTCCGCCGCCGATCACGATGCCCTTCCCTTCCGAGCGCCCACGCAGCGAGAGCTCCATCGGGAAGGCGGTGCCGTCGTACAGGGTCTGGTCGGCGTGGATCACGCTGTCCTTCAGCTTGATGTACGAGGCCCCCAGGTCGAGGTTGATGTTGCGCTTGGGGGTGACCGTCGCGCCGAGGCTGTAGATCATCCGGTCGCCGTCGGGCACGCGGGCGTCGCGGTACTGGTCGTTGGTGGGGGTCGGGTCCTTCTGGACGCCGGCCCGCAGGGCCAGCCACTTCGTCGCCTGGTAGTCGACGCCGACGGCGACGTTGGTGGTGTCCTTGTAGAACTCGTTGACGACGATCTGCTTGGGCAGCAGCGCGCCCGGCAGCAGCTGGCCCGCGCCTTTCAGGTCGACGGTAACGGTGTCGAAGTCGCTCCAGCCGAAGCGCTGCACCTGGGCGTGGACGGCCAGCTTGCGCGTCGGCTTGGCCGTCACCCCGGCCGTGGCGATCCAGGGCGTCGAGAAGCTGGTCGTCGCCTCCTGCTGGCTGGTGACCAGCGAGAACGGCCCCTGGAAGCCGTAGATCGCCACCGTGCCGTCCAGCTCGTGCTTGTAGCCGGAGCGGTAGGAGCCGGCGACGACCAGGCGGTCGCCCGGATGGACCTGGAAGCCGGCGTTCCAGCCATAGCGGATGTCCTCGCCCTTGACCTCGATCTTGCCGTCCGGGAACGGCGCGGTCAGGTCGGGCCCCATCTGGCTGAAGGTGGCGTCGAAATAGTCGATGTTGCCGCCGCCGCCGACGCTGAGCCAGTCGGTGACCCGATAGGCCAGGGCCGTCTGCATGTTGATGTTCAGGAACCGCGACTTGATGGCGTTGTAGCGCACCCAGCTGTCGCCGTCGTAGGTGGTCACGGCGTTGAACGGGGCGTTGATCCCCACGCCGAGCGACAGGCGGCTGGTCAGCGGCATGGCGAAGGCGAAGTTGGGCACGATCGACTTGGGGATCGGGTTCTTGGCCACCGAATTGCCCCCCACCGCCAAGGCCGGCTGCAAGGGGATGTTGGGCAGGCTCTCCAGAGTGGGGATCAGCACGCCGTTGGTCAGGCCCGGCAGCACGCCGCTGAGCAGGCCGGTGACCCCGTTCGGCAGGCCCGGGATCGACGTGCCCAGCACGGCGGGAATGTTCAGGGTCGGCCGTTGCAGGGTCGAGCCCTCGTCGGTCACCTCGCCGGTGACGAAGATGCCCGCCGCGCCGGTGTAGAGCTCCTTGTCCTCGATCCGGCCGATGGCGGCGGGGTTCCAGAACATCGCCGAGGCGCCGACGTCGGTGGACTCGCCCGAATAGGCGCGACCCATGCCCTTCACCGACTGCTCCTGGATATAGAAGGCGCCCGCGAAGGCGTGTCCGGCGCAGACGACCGCGCACACGGCCGCGCTCACGGCGAGCCGTGTCTTCAGGTGCTTGCTCACGCTGATTCCTCCCTGCGACTCCCGCATTTTCAGGAGCTCAGCCGGGCAACGCAGGTCACCGCCAAAGAGTTCCGACGCGTTACGTTACGTCATTACTCGCGAAGACTGGACACAATTGCGCCATCATCATGAACCGTGCAGCCTCACCCTTTCTGAAGGGGTCACAGCACCTTGCGCAAGCTGAAGCGTACGGTGCGGCCGAGGGGGTCCATGTAGTCTTCCTGATAGGCCTGAGGCGTCACGCCCTGGTCGTTGACCACCCGCTGCTTGGTGTCGAACAGGTTGTCGACGCCCAGCGAGACGCGCGAGCCCTTCAGCCAGCCGAAGCGCTTGGTCCAATCCTTGTTGGTGTCGAGATCGACGAAGCCCTGCAGGCCCAGCGTCGGCAGGTCGGAGAAATAGAGGTCGTCGCCGTTCAGGCCGCCGTCCACCCAGGTGGACGAGCGCCAGTTTCCCCGCAGGGTGGCGCCCATGCCGTTGCGCGACAGGATCGCCTGGAGATAGGCCTCATGGCGCGGCGTACCGCCCCGGCGGCCCAGCGAGGCGCCGTCCAGCAGGTTCAGCGGCGCCATGCCGTCGCGGATCACCACCTCGTCCTTCAGGCGCCAGGTGTGGTTCAGCGAGATCTGCAGTCGGGTCTGGCCGGGCGGGACATTGCCGCCGCCCATCCGGGACATCATGCCGCCGCCCGACACCTGCACCCCACCGGGAGGACGCGAACCGCCCGAAGGACCGCCCGACGTCGTCGTCCGCACCGTCGCGCCCGCACTGCCTGCGCCTGATCCTGGGTTCGCGCCGCCGCTCGCTCCACCGCCCGGTGCTGGCCTTGGCGCGGGACCGGAAGCCGCCGGCGGCGGCCCGCCCCAGCGCAGATTGTAGTTCACGCCCCAGCGCAGGATCTGGTTGTCGGCGTGGGCGAAGTTCACCGGCCGGCTGTCGACCGAGATCAGCCGCCCCACCTGCGTCGGATCCGTCGAGGCCTCGCGCACGAAGCGCGAGGGGAAGGCCGCCTCCAGCTCGGGCGAGATCGACGGGAACGAGGCGATCTGGTCGTCGATGCGGCTGGCCGTGTAGTTGCCCCAGAAGAAGAAGTCGGTCTTCTCGAACGGCTTGTAGAAGAAGTTCAGCTTCACGACCTGGCGGCTGTCGGGCTTCAGGTTCGGGTTGCCGCCCTCGATGCGGGTGACGTTGACGGTGTCGCCGGTGGCGAAGTCGTACATCGCGATGTTGGGCGTCTGCACGACCGGGTCGTTGACCTGCTGCGGCGTCGGCTCGCCCTCCTCGGTGCTGTAGTTCAGCCCCAGGCTGACGCCCTTGATCGGCTGCCACTGCACCCCGCCGCCGGCGGTGACCAGGCCCCCGATGTCGGAGAACTGCTCGTAGAGCCCGTTGCCGTTCAACGACACCGAACCGATGAAGCCCAAGGGCCCGTCGCCACGGGAAAGCACCGGCAGATCGAGGCTGGCATAGGCGGTGGCGCGGTCTCGGGTCAGGTCGCGCTGAGTGGCGACGCCCGACCGGACGCTGTCGGCGTCGACCCGTCGGCTGTCGAGCCCGGTCTTGAAGGTGGCGCGCAGGCGGCCCGTCGGCAGCTCGGCCAGGGGGCCGGACGCCGTGAACTCGGCCTTGGCGTTGGTGGTGACGGAGTCGGCGGTGTCCTGGGCGTTGTAGCGCAGCAGGTTGGCCGGGATCGGTCCGAACGGGTTCACCGTCGGATCGTTGGCCTTGACCGCGGCGGTGAACAGCGAGGTGTCCACGCCCCGGCCGGTGCGGGTGGCGCTGTCGGTCAGGTCGAAATTGCCCGACAGGCTCCAGCGCCAGCCACCGAACATGCCGAGCGCCGTCGTCGCCAGCTCGATCTTGTCGGTGTCGATCTTGCGGCGCAGGGCGTCGCGTTCGTCGAGGTAGCGATAGAGATAGACGTCGCCCGCGAACGGCGAGAACGGGTTGTCGTCGTAGAGGTCCAGCTTGACGCCGGTCAGGCCCAGATAGCTGATCCGGCTGGTGCTTTCGAGATTGCCGCTGAACGACACCGTGGTCTTGCCGAAGTTGCGGCTGTAGGCGCCCTGGATCGAGCCCTCCTCGCCGCGCGGCTGCAGGGTGCGCGAGGCGGTCAGGTCGTCGGTGGCGTAGCCGCCGGCGCCGGCGACGAAGTCGGCCAAGGCCGGGCTCCCCCCTGCGAAGACGCCCGGAACGGCCGCCTTGCTCACGGTCGAGCCGACAAGGGCCGACAGGGCCGGATCGATCTCGGCGTCCGTTCCCCGGCCCAGGATGTTGCCCTGCAGGTCGTAGGGCGAACTGCTGGCGCGGACGATGTCGCGTTCCTGCTCGTAGAGCGGGGTCTCGCGGCGATAGCGGACATTGACGGTCCAGCGGGCGTCGGCGTCCACCTTGAACTGGCCGCCCCGCTGCTCGGAGAAGGTGCGGCCGCCCTCGGTGGCGAAGCGCCGCTCGTCCTCGAGGGTGCGCTGGCGGAAGTTCTTCTTGAGGATGAAGTTCAGCACCTTCTGGTCGGCGCGGTACCCATAGGCGAGAGCTTTTTCCTCGGGATAGATCTCGGCCTGCTGCACCGCCTCGGGCGGGATGCCGTTCATCTCCTGCGGGCCCGAGATGCGCTGGCCGTTGATGACGATGATCGGCGGCTCGTCGCCGCCCCGGCCGCGCGACGAGGCGGTCAGAGGCGCCAGGGCCGTGACCAGCTCCGACAGACTGCCCGCGCCGTAGGCCTGGATGTCGGCCTCGTCGAGCACCTGTTCGGGTTCGATGGGGCCTTCGGTCTTGCCGCGCGGCGCGGCGTCGACCGTCACGCCGTCGACGCTGTCGATGTCTTCGGTCGTCGCGCTGGCGGGCGCGGTCTCGGCGGGCGCGGTTTCAACAGGCGCGGCGGCAGAAGACGTCGTCGAGGATTTGGTGTCAGAGGACTTGGCCTCCGAGGCCGCGGTCTCGGCGCTCGCCGGCTCGGCGGGCTTGGTCTCGCCCGGCTGACCGCTTCCCACGGCCAAGGCGGCCGCCAGACCTTGCAGCAGCGTTCCGCCCAGCGCCATCGCCCCACTCCCCCACACGCTCCGGCTCAACCGCCAGATGCCGCCCACAACCAAACCTTGGCCGTGGATTTGGGCTGGATAGCGGCGTTTTCGCGGCTGCGAAAATTAAAGCCCTGTAAGGTGGGAAACCGGTTTCTCTGGTCCCGGAACGTGGGAGTTTCTACTCCTCCTTCGCCGCTTTCTGGGCGGCCAGCTTGGCCAGCACCCGACCGCGCCCCTTCGACAGGGCGGTGATCACCCCCCGGAACGTGCGGACCTCCTGGTCGGTCAGGCGGGCGCGGGCCAGCGGGACGCGCAGGTTGCGCACCATCGACGGCCTCTTCTCGGGCGGATGGTAGAAACCGGCCTTGTCCAGCTCGCCTTCCAGATGCTCGTAGAGGCCCTGCATCGCGGCCTGGTCGGCCGGTCCCTCGACGTTCAGCTCGAACTTCTTCCAGGGACGGTCGTCGACCGTCATCTTCCATTCGTAGGCGTTGATCGACACGGCCTGGGCCAGGTTCAGCGATCGGAAGCGCTCGTCGATCGGGATCGAGACGATGGCCTGGCACAGGGCGATGTCGTCGGTCTCCAGCCCGGCGCGCTCGCCGCCGAACAGCAGGCCGACCTTGCGGCCCTGCTCGACCTCGGTCGCCAGGTGGCCGGCGGATTCCCGCGGGGTGTAGACCGGCAGGCGGGTCTCGCGCGGACGGGCCGTGGTGGCGTAGACCAGATGCAGGTCGGCGATGGCCTCGGCCAAGCTGCCGAACACCTTGGCGTCGTCCAGCGGCCAGCTGGCGCCCGAGGCGCTGGCCCAGGCCCGCTCCTGCGGCCAGCCGTCGCGCGGATTGACCAGCCGCAGCTCGTAGAGGCCGAAATTGGCCATCACCCGCGCCACCGCGCCGATGTTCTCGGCCAGCTGCGGAGCGCTGAGGATCACGCACGGCGGGGTGCGGACGACGTCTTGCGAGGCGATTTCGGTGGTCATGGGCGTCCCTTTGCCGCCGCGGCGCGCCTTCGCGCAAGTCCGAAGCGCGTTCTGGCGCGTTTAGCCCCCGCTCACGCTTGTTCCGACCGGAGGCCCCATGCACCGCCGCGCCCTGCTCGCCGCCCTCGCCGCGCCGGCCCTGGCTGGGACGCTGGCGGCCTGCCGCGGCCGCTCGCAGGCCGATCCGGCCTTCGATCCCGAAACCCTGAACCCCAAGCTGGCGGCCCTGGCCGAGCGGGCCCGTCCCGGCATCCTCGGCGTCGCGGCCCAGGACCTGACCACCGCCCAGCGCATCGCCGTCGCTGGCGACCGCCCCTTCCCGCTGGACGGGGCCTGGAAGGCGGCCCTGGGCGCGGCGGTGCTGTCGGAGATCGAGGCCAAGGCCCTGTCGCCATCCGAGACCCTGGCCATCGAGGACGTCGACCTGTCGCCGCCGCCCGGCGCCGTGGCCGACGCCTGGCCCGCCCACGGCCGCTACACGGTCGAGGAGTTGCTGAAGCGCGCCGTGGCCCTGTCCGACAACACCGCCGCCGACGTCCTGCTCAAGCGGATCGGCGGCCCTGGCGCGGTCACCGCCTGGCTCGAACTGCGCAAGGTCGAGGGCGTGCGGCTGGACCGCTACGCCCGCCAGCTCTTGCCCGAACAAGCGGGCACGGCCTCGTTTCGCGCCGACTGGAAGGGTCAGGCCTGGCGCAAAGCGGTGCTGGCGACGCCGGAGGCGCAGCGCCGCGCCGCCCAGCAGCGCTATCTCGCCGATCCGCGCGACACGGCCACGCCCCTGGGCGCGGTGCGCTTCCTCGAAGCCCTGAACCAATTCGAACTGACCAGCCAGGACGGCCGGGGCCGCCTGCTGCGCCTGATGGAGGCCGCCGCCGGCGATCGCCTGCGCCCCGCTTTGCCCGCCGGCGCCCGCCTGGCGGCCCTGACGACCTGGACGCCCTACGACCTTGGCCTCTGCGCCGCCGACGCCACCCTGGCCCTGGTCCGCCTCACCGACGGCCGCCGCTTCGCCCTGGCGATCTTCCTCAAGGCCTCGCCGCTGGAGGACGAGGATCGCAGCGCGCTGATCGTGGAGGTGGCGCGGACGGTGCTGGCGGGGGTGTAAATCGTCCCCTCTTCCATAGGGAGAGGGAGGGGCCCGCCGCGAAGCGGTGGGAGGGTGAGGGGTTTCACCGCCAACAAGCAAACCCACCATAGCGGCCAGCTCACCAGAGACCGAAGCCCAAGCGCCGCGCTTCATTCGGCAAGTTTGTTACCTCTCACCCTCCCACGCCTTACGGCGCGGGCCCCTCCCTCTCTCAAAGAGAGAGGGGTCTTGAGCCCCTCCTACTCCGCCGCGCTGATCTTCGTCGTCAGGCGCGTGCGGGCGCCGGCCAGGGCTTGAACCAGCAGGCCGGGATTGAGCGGCTTGGCCACGTGCAGGTCGGCGCCGGCGGCGTGGGCGGCGGCGATGTGCTCGTCCATGGCGTTGGCGGTCAGCATGATCACCAGCATCCGCCGCGCGCCAGAGGCGGCCTCGCGCGCGCGGATGGCGCGGGTGGCGGTCAGGCCGTCCATCACCGGCATCTGCATGTCCATCAGCACCGCGTCGAAGGGCTGCTCGTCCAGCGCCCGCAACGCCGCCTCGCCGTCCTCGACCATGGTCAGGTCGACGCCGAACGGCTCCAGCACGATCTCGACCACCTTGCGGTTGCCCGGATGGTCCTCGGCCACCAGCACCCGCAGGCCTTCCAGCGAGATCGGCCCGTCGTCCTCGTCGTCCTCGTGGCCGAGGGTCTCGGTCGAGGGCTGCAGCGGCAGGTCGACGATGAAGGTCGCGCCCCGTCCGGTCACGGCCCGCGCGTCGATCGAGCCGCCCATCATCTCGGCCAGGGCCGCGCAGATCGACAGGCCCAGGCCCGTGCCGCCGAACTGGCGGGTGATCGACTGGTCGGCCTGGACGAAGCGCTTGAACAGGCGCTCGCGCACAGCGTCGTCGAAGCCCACCCCAGTGTCGCTGACGCTGAAGCGGACGACGTCGCCGATCCGCTCGACCGACAGGTCCACCCCCCCGACGCTGGTGAACTTCACCGCATTGCCCAGCAGGTTCGACAGGATCTGGCTGATCCGTCCGGCGTCGCCCTCGTAGCGGCCGATCGCCTCGGGCGAGACCGACCACGAGAAGGTCAGGTTCTTGGCCTCGGCCGAGGCGCGGTGCAGCTCGGCCATGCCCGCGACCAGGGTCTCCAGGTCGAAGGGCGCGAAGGTCATCTGGAACTGACCCGCCTCGATCTTGGAGACGTCGAGGATGTCGCCCAGCACCTGCTCCAGCAGGCGCCCCGACGAGGCGACCAGGGCGGCCAGCTCGCGGCGGCGAGCAGGATCGCTCTCCTCGGCCAGGCGGTCGCCGACGGCGATGACGCCGTTCAGCGGCGTGCGCAGCTCGTGAGACATGTTAGCCAGGAACACCGACTTGGCCTGGTTGGCCTTTTCCAGCTCGCGGGTGCGGTCGGCGACGCGATCTTCCAGCGAACGCAGCAGATCGTCGTGCACTTCCCGCTGCTTGCGCAGCGCCCTGGCCAGAGCGCCGATCTCGTCGCCACGGGCCTCGATGCGGGCGGCCGCGACGCCGTCGTCCTCGCGATGGGCCTCGGCCAGGCCCCGCAGCGGCGAGACCACCTCGCGCGCCATCAGGCGATAGAGCAGCAGCAGCTGGGCGATCACCCCGACCACGCCGAACAGCAACACCCACGAGGCCGTCTTCACCGCGTTCCAGACGATCTGGTCCGAGCGGAAGGTCATCAGGAAGTACCAGTCGGGCTCCTTCATCCGACCGTAGGCCACCACCCGGTCGCCGCCCTGGTCGCGCAGGGCGCCGACGTCGCCGCCATGCTTGCGGATCTGGGCCACCAGGTCGGCCACCCGCTCGCTGGACTGCACCCGCGCCAGCTGGGCGGCGTCGACCACCCCGTCCTTGGCCAGGCCAGGCGCGGCGATCAGTTCGCCGTCGGACGAGACGATCAGGTTCTGGCCGCCCGGCAGGGCGTCGCCCACCGCCCGCAGCAGGAAAGAGTCGAGCGACAGGCTGGTGCCCCAGGCGCCGACGTGCCGCCCACCCATGTCGAAGGGCGTCATGCAGGCCGCGTTCAGCCCACGCCCGCTGGGATTGGAGATCAGCTTGCGCAACTTGGTGCACTTCATCACCCGCTGCGGATTGGCCTCCGGCCGGGTCAGCTGGGTCATCTCCTCCTTGGAGATGTCGAGCGTCGGCGGCGCGTCCTGCCGGTAGTAGAGCAGGCGATCCTTGCGCATGGGGCCGAACATCACCAGCCGCGTGTCGGGCGTGAAGAAGTAGAAGTTGTCGTAGTGGCCGATCTCGGTCTCGCCGGCGTTGGCCACCACCTCCATGGCCCCGACCAGCAGGGCCTTGTCCGCGCGGGTCAGGTCGGCGGCGTGGGGCACGAAACCGCCGATGCCATAGACATAGTGATTGCCCGTGCGGCCGCCGTCATAGAGGCGCGGGGCGGTGCGGCGGGTGCCGTCGCCGTGGTCGGGGAACAGCAGGTCGAACTGGCGGTCGATGTCGGGCTCGATGTCGCGCAGCCGGCGCAGCAGGGCCAGGCTGGAGGCGTCGTGCACCTTCACGAGGTCGGAAAACAGCCGGTCCTCGGTCTTCACCCGCTCGCCGACATATTCGGCCAGGTGACGCATCTGGGTTTCGGCCGCGCTCTGCTGGACGAAGTAGAAGGTGACCGCCGTGACCAGTCCCGTGACCGCGATCGACACCAGGGCGGCGAAGGCCAGGAGCCGTCGCGCCAGGGGCGATTTCACGTCGGTATGCCGCCACAGGCTGCTCACGCCTCTCCCCCACAGCGGCCCGCGGACGGGCCCTCCAGCACAGCCACAACCCATTAGGGCGCTGCGGCCTTGATGTCGCCTGCGGTGGAATGCCGCGCTCCGGCGCCGGACGTCCTTCGCGCAGCCTTTCCCCAACGGCCGCAACAGTCTATAGGGCTCGCCGTCCGCGCCACGTTCCGGCCCTGTGCGCCGAGCGTCAGAGCGCGCCACCGCGAGAGGAAGACCCCGCAATGGCCAAGATTAAAGTCGCCAATCCCGTCGTCGACATGGACGGCGACGAAATGACCCGGATCATCTGGAAGCTCATCAAGGATAAGCTGATCTTCCCGTATCTGGACCTGGAACTGGACTACTACGACCTGTCGGTCGAGAACCGCGACGCCACCGACGACCAGGTGACCATCGACGCGGCCAACGCGACGAAGAAGCACGGCGTGGCCGTGAAGTGCGCCACCATCACCCCCGACGAGCAACGCGTCGAGGAATTCAGCCTCAAGAAGATGTGGAAGTCGCCGAACGGCACGATCCGCAACATCCTGGGCGGCGTGATCTTCCGCGAGCCGATCATCTGCCAGAACGTGCCGCGCCTGGTGCCGGGCTGGACCCAGCCGATCATCGTCGGCCGTCACGCCTTCGGCGACCAGTACCGCGCGACCGACTTCAAGTTCCCGGGCAAGGGCACCCTGTCGATCAAGTTCGTCGGCGAAGACGGCGAGACCATCGAGCACGAAGTCTTCAAGGCTCCGGACGCCGGCGTCGCCATGGCGATGTACAACCTCGACGACTCGATCCGCGACTTCGCCCGCGCCTCGTTCGCCTACGGCCTGAACCGCGGCTACCCGGTCTATCTCTCCACGAAGAACACGATCCTCAAGGCCTATGACGGCCGCTTCAAGGACATCTTCCAGGAGATCTTCGACGCCGAATACGCCGACCAGTTCAAGGCCAAAGGCATCCACTACGAGCACCGCCTGATCGACGACATGGTCGCCTCGGCGCTGAAGTGGTCGGGCGGCTACGTCTGGGCCTGCAAGAACTACGACGGCGACGTGCAGTCGGACATCGTGGCTCAAGGCTTCGGCTCGCTGGGCCTGATGACCTCGGTGCTGATGACGCCGGACGGCAAGACGGTGGAAGCCGAAGCCGCCCACGGCACCGTCACCCGCCACTACCGCCAGCACCAGAAGGGCGAGTCGACCTCGACCAACTCGATCGCCTCGATCTTCGCCTGGACCCGCGGCCTGGCGCACCGCGCCAAGCTCGACGACAACCAGGAACTGGCCAAGTTCGCCGCCACCCTGGAAAAGGTCTGCATCGACACCGTCGAGAGCGGCTTCATGACCAAGGACCTGGCCCTGCTGGTCGGCGACAAGCAAGGCTGGCTGACCACCGAGGGCTTCCTCGACAAGATCGACGAGAACCTCCAGAAGGCCATGGCCGCCTAAGCGGTCCGAGCTTTCGGAAAGAGAAGGCCCTCCCTCGCGGGAGGGCCTTTTTCTTTGGGGGTATCGTGGCCCAGGCTTGCCGAAGCCCCCTCAAGCATCCCGTCATTCCCGCCCTTGTGGCGGGAAGCCCTCTATCAGCCGCAAGGGCGAGTGAGGCGGATCGCCAGCGATCCGCTTGCGCCTCACGTGCGAACGGAACCAGGGGTTCCCGCCACAAGGGCGGGAATGACGGGAGAAGGGGCAAAATAGCACCGGCATTAGCGCCTGCGTCCGCTTAGCGGCGCCGCTCGCCACGATCCTGACGCGGGGGAGTGTTCACCTGCACGGGCGTCGGCGTTCCGGCGCTCGCCACGGACGCGTGATGCCAAGACCGCTGATCGACCAACCCGCCCGCCGCCGCCCCTCGCGCGCGACGCAGCTGGCGGCCGGCCTGGTCAGCGTCGGCGCCCACGGCCTGGCCCTGCTGGCGGTGCTGATGGCCCAGCCGGAGCCGCGTCCGCCCGAGCCCGAGCCGATCGCGGTCGATCTCGTCCAGCCCCCTCCCCCGCCGCCGCCCGAGCCGGAGCCCAAGCCGCCGGCCCTAGAGCCGAAGCCCGAACCCACCCCCGCCCGGCCGCCCTCGCCCGCCCCGCCCAAGCCGGACCCGAAGCCGCCGACCCGCACCGCCCGCCCGGCCGTGCGCCCGCCCGACGTCCAGCCTCTGGTCGCCACGCCCGCCGACACCACCATGATGGCCGCCGAACTGGGCGAAGCCGATCTCGCCGGCGCGACCACCGTCGGGACGGGATCCGGCAACGGCGCGGGCGACGGCGCCAGCTGCGACATGGTCCGGCGGCTGCAAGCGGCCCTGCGGCGCAATCCCCGCGTCCGCTCGGCCCTGGCGTCGGCGCATGGCGAGGCCGCCGCTTCGGGCAAGGCGGTGCTGGTCTGGCGCGGCAAGTGGCTGCAGAGCCCCGGCCAGGTCGGCAAGGGCCTGGCGGGCGTGCGCGAGGCGATCATCATGGAGGTCGGCTTCGCTCCGGCCGCCTGCCGCGCCGACCTGATGCGCGGCCTCGTCGTCGTCAGCCTGGCCGACGGCCCCGGCGCGCCGCGCCTGGCGCTGGGCGACGCCTCCTGGCGCTGGTCGGACCTGCTGTTCGCCCCAGGGACGCGACGGCCGTCTAGAGGATGACGACTTCGCCGTCCTCCTTGGTGAAGCTGGCCGGACGGCGGTCCAGCAGGTCGAGCACCCGCTCGGACGGCCGGCACAGGGCCACGCCCTTGGGCGTCACCACGATCGGACGGTTCACCAGGATCGGCTGCTCGACCATGGCGTCGAGAATGCGCTCGTCGGAAACCCCCTCGGCCAGCAGGTCCAGCTCCTGCGCCGGCGTTCCCTTCTCGCGGATCAGGTCGCGAAGCGGCAGGCCGGCGCGGGCGGCGAGATCCCGCAACTGCTCGGCGGTCCAGCCGGCTTGCAGATACTCGACGACGACCGGCGCGTAGCCGGCGGCTTCGACCATGGCCACGACGTTGCGCGAGGTGCCGCAGGCGGGGTTGTGGAAGATGGTGATCGGGAAGTCGGTCACGACGCGGTCTCCGCTTTCAGCAGCCAGCCGAAGACGCCCGCCGCCAGCAGGGCGCCGGCGAACTGGGCGAGGATGAAGGCCGGGACGCAGGACGGCGCGATCCCGGCGAAGGTGTCCGACAGGCTCCGCGCGATCGTCACCGCCGGGTTGGCGAACGAGGTCGAGGCCGTGAACCAGTAGGCGGCGGTGATGTAGAGCCCAACCGCCATCGGCGTGCTCTCCGGCTTGAACCGCACGGTCCCCAGGATCGTCGCCACCAGGCCGAAGGTCGCCACCACCTCGGCCAGGGCCTGGGCGCCGCCGGCCCGCAGCTTGGTGGAAACCTGGACGATCGGCTCGCCGAACATGGCGTGGGCGATCCAGACGCCCAGCACCGCGCCGGCGACCTGCACGACCAGATAGGCCAGCGCCAGCCGCCAGGGCAGCTCACGCCGCAGCGCCGCGACCAGGGTCACGGCCGGATTGAAGTGCGCGCCGGAGATCGGTCCGAACACCCCGATCAAGACGACCAGCGCAGCCCCCGTGGCCAGGGTGTTGCCCAGCAGGGCGACGGCGACGTTCCCGCCCGCCAGGCGCTCGCCCATGATCCCCGAGCCGACCACCACCGCCAGCAGCAGGGCCGAACCGAGAGCTTCCGCGACGAGGCGCCGCGACAGGTCGAAGCGCGCCATGTCAGCAGCAGGCCCCAGCCTTGGCGACGATCGCGCCCAGTGGGGCGCAGATCTGGGGCGAGCCGTTGCAGCAGTCCTCCATCAGGAAGCCCAGCAAGCCGCTCATCGCGCCGTAGTCGGCCGAATAGATGATCGACCGGCCCTCGCGCCGCGAGGTGACCAGGGCCGCATGCGACAGGACGTTGAGATTGGCCGACAGGCTGTTGGGCAGGACATCCAGCGTCCGGGCGATGTCGCCCGCCGCGATGCCGACCGGCCCGGCCTTCACCAGCAGCCGGAAGATCGCTAGGCGTCCCTCGTGGCCAAGGGCGGAGAGCATGGCGGCGGCGCGATTTGATTCCATATTTCCAATATTCTGGAAATATGGCGAAGATCAACGACTATCGCGCAGGCGGCGCGTCGATGACGATGAGGCCCGTCGTGGCGACCTTCTCCGGCTCGACCGGCTTCCAGTCGCCCCAGGCCTTGCCAGAGCGCCCCTGCCGACGGCCGATCTCGAACAAGCGGCGCATGGAAGCGTCGCTGAAATCCAGGCTGTTGGCGTCGGCCTCGTCGGGCACGGCGGCGACGCGGAACGCCAGTCCGTTGCGCTGGGCGAAGGCGCCGGTCGCCGCCAGATGGGCCCGCGTGGAGGCCTTGCTGGCGCTGTAGTAGCTGCGCTTGAGAATGGCGGTCAGCTTGCCGGCCGTGACCGCGTCACGCCGTCCCAACTGGCCGTTGACCAGCACATAGATGGAGCCGGCCTGCACCTTGTCGGTCGCCCGGGTCCAGAGAAGGAGGCTCTCGGGCACGGCCAGGAACGGCGTGTTGACCCCGCCGTCGGCATGCATCTCCTGGATGATCCGGCCGTCCTTGGCCCTGCCCGCGATCAGCACCGGAGGAAAGACGCCGGGAATGCTGGCCGAGGCCACCAGCACGTCCTTGAACAGCTTCAGCCCCTGTGGACCGCCCTGCTTGGCGATCAGGCCCATGTCCCAGATCACCGTCTCCTCGCTGTCGAGATTGGTGGTCGCCACCAACAACCGGCGCCCCTTGTCGTGCTCGCCGGCCACGGCCGCGAGAAGCTGCGGGGTCACGGCCTTGTCGACCAGCTTGCTGAGGGCCGAGCTGCTGTAGAGGCTGGGCGAGGCGAAGGTCGCCAGCTGCCGCCAGGCCAGGATGTCCTTGGCCGCACCGCCGGAATAGGCCTCCGCCAGTTGGGGATCCCAGCTCTTGCCCAGAAAGGCGAAGGGCGCGGCCAGGGCGCCCGTGCTGACTCCGGTGACGATGCGGAAGTCCGGCCGCTGGCCGCTCTCGGTCCAGCCGGTCAGTACGCCGGCGCCATAGGCGCCGTTGGCTCCCCCGCCGGAAAGGGCAAGGATCGCCGTTGGACCGCTTTCCGGGCCGCCCATGATCTGGCGTTCGAGCTGGCGCACCGGCGCTGCGTCGCTGGCGACGATGCGCGGATCGGCGGTCGGGATCACCGCGCCGGGCGCGACCCGGACCACGCCTTCCGGCGGCCGGGCGAGCGTTCCGCAAGCGCCCAGCAGCAGGCAGGCGGCCAGCCCCGCGGCACGAAGAAGAGAGGTCACGCGATCACCCTTGGCGTCTGTCCAGATCGGTCAGACGCTGCAACGCACAAACAGCCGGGCGGTTGGCCCAGCTTGCCGTTGGGGAATGCGGAAAAGTTCTAGTTCGGGCCGGTGTCGCTGGGCCAGGGACCGATCATGTCGACCACGCGCCCCGCCCCTTCGGCCCCGCCGAGGGCCTCGGTGAAGGCGCGGCTCTCGATGAACTGCAGGCCCATCTGGCCGTCGCCCTGCCAGACCATGCGGGTCAGGTGGACGAGACGCCGGGCCGGGTCGACCAGGTGCAGCGGCCCGGCCTGCGGTGACAGCTCCGGTCCGGCGATGCGGGCGCCGCCCTTGGCGATGTCGATCAGCCGGCAACGCAGCGGCTCGCCGCCCACCACGAGGTAGGCCTTGCGCGAGGCGGGGTAGCGTCGGTAGGCGCGCTTTTCCATTCCCTGGACTTCAATCTGGCTCATCGCGGCGATTCTACACCCGACTTGGTGAATACAGCTTTGCGATTGTACGAACCGCGTCTTCGGCCTCGGCGCGGTCCGGCGTCTCGTCGGCGACGCCGTAGCCGAACATCTCGCCGTCGCCCACCTGCTGCACGACGATCCCGTCCGGGCGCGGCAGCACCGAGACGTGGCGATAGTAGAGGCCGTAGCGGACCTCGGGCTGCGGGGCCAGCCAGGCGATCTGGCCGCGCACCGGCGTGACGCTCTCGTCCTTCCACAGCGCCCGCGCGCCATAGCCCGTGCAGTTGACGACCACCGGCTCCCTCAGGCGGGCCAGATCGGCGGGCGTGTCGAAGGCCATGGTCTCGATCTTCCCGCCCTCGAGCAGGAAATCGGTGGTCAGCTGGTGGGCCAGGTCGGCGACGTTGAACTGCATCTGCACGCCCCGGCGCGCGCGGGCGACCGGGAACGGATGCGCGCCCGGCGGCAGGTCGCGCATGCTGGGCACCAGGCCCGCCAGCCGCTCGTTGTAGGCGGCGAAATGCACCGGCGGAGCGGCGTTGACCGGACCGGGCCCGCGCGGCGCCGGCAGGGCGTCGAACAGGGTGTAGCGGTCGCTCCACGCCACCGGTTCGCCCGGCAGGCCCAGCAGGGTCTGATAGGCGGCGTAGGAGGTGCGGGCCATCCGCTCCCACAGCGCCGGAAAGTCGGCGGCCACCTTGTCGGCGTCGGCGATCCGGCTGTCGGGCGACCAGGTGCCGGTGGCCCGGGCCGAGCGGGTGTAGGGCGTGCGCTCCTTGGCGTAGATCGTCACCTTGGCGCCGGCCCGCTGTAGGGTCAGGGCCGTGGTCAGGCCGATGGCGCCGCAACCGATGACGGCGACCTCGCGGGTTCCGCCCTCCAGCGCCTTGCCCGCCGCGATCTCGGCCGAGCCCCACGACAGCGACCAGCCGCTGCCGCCGTGGCCGTAGTTGTGCACCACGCGTTTTCCCGCGACGGTCTCGACGTCGAGGCGCGGACCTGCCGCCCGGAACGGACGCAGGCAGACGGTGATCTTGGTGATCCGGTCGACCTCCATCCGCAGCGGCGCCAGCGGCGGAGCGAGGAAGCCGGTCGGCCCCGGGGCCGGAAGCACGCGCCCCGTCGTGGCGCAGGCCGACAGGCTGGCGGCGCCGAGGCCGCCCAATCCCGCCAGCACCGCCCGCCGGCTGCTCGTACGCGCCATGCCCCGCCTCCTGGAAATCCAGGGGCGAGCCTAGAGGCCCGGGGAAAGCCAGGGCAAGGCGCGAGGACGGATGGTCCCCAGGAAGATGAGAACTGACCCAAAACGACGAACCTCCCCCTCTGGGGGAGGCGATCGCGCAGCGATCGGTGGGGGGAGCGACTGCAGGATCAACTCATTCAGCGGAAGCTGAGAACGTCGCCCCTCCGGCCCTCGGCCGCCTCCCCCAGAGGGGGAGGTTCCAGCCTACCCCGCCAGCTTCGAATGCTTGCGCGAATAGCCGAAGTACATGACGCAGGCCGCCGCCGCCCACAGGCCGAACAGCACGTAGGTGTCCCACGGCAGGCCGATGATCAGGTAGAGGCAGAAGGCCACGCTCAGCACCGGCAGCACCGGATAGAGCGGAACCTTGTAGCCGCGCGGCAGGTCGGGCCGGGTGCGCCGCAGGATGATCACCCCGGCCGAGACGATGGCGAAGGCGATCAGCGTGCCCATGCTGGTCAGGTTGACCAGCACGTTCAACGGTACGAAGGCGGCCAGGAAGGCGATGAAGGCCGCGACGATCACGGTGTTCCAGACCGGCGTGCGGGTGCGCGGGTCGGTCTTCTGGAAGAGGCGCGGCAGGAGGCCGTCGCGGCTCATGGCGAACAGGATCCGCGTCTGGCCGTACATGACCACGAGCGTGACGCTGAAGATCGAGATGATCGCGCCCAGGCACAGGATCAGCGAGGTCCAGCCCGCGCCGGTCAGGTTGCGCAGGATCACCGCCAGGCCCGCCTCCTGGCCGGCGAAGGCGGTCCAGGGCTGGGCGCCGACGGCGGCCACGGCCACCAGCACGTAGACGGCGGTGACGATCAGCAGGCTCAGCACCACGCCCAGCGGCAGGTTGCGGCGCGAGTTCTTGACCTCGTCGCCGGCGGTCGAGACCGCGTCGATGCCGATGTAGGAGAAGAAGATCGACGAGGCGGCCGCCCCGATCCCGGCCACGCCCATCGGCGCGAACGGCTTGAGGTTCTCCGAGTGGAAGCCGGTGAAGGCGATCACCACGAAGAACAGCAGCACCAAGAGCTTGGCCACCACCAGCACGGCGTTGACCGTGGTCGATTCCTTGGCCCCGCGCAGCAGCAGCACCATGCACGAGCCGACCAGCACCACCGCCGGCAGGTTGAACACCCCGCCCTCTCCCGGCGGCGCGGCCAGGGCCTCGGGCAGGCGCCACTGGAAGAGGTCGAAGAACAGCTCGTTCAGGTACTGGCCCCAGCCCACGGCGATGGCCGAGGCCGAGACGGCGTATTCCAGCAGCAGGCACGCCCCGACCAGGAAGGCGACGAACTCGCCCAGCGTGGCGTAGGCGTAGGAATAGGACGAGCCCGACACCGGGATGGTCGAGCCGAGCTCGGCGTAGCACAGGGCCGTCAGGGCCGCGGTGATCCCGGCGATGACGAACGAGACGATGACCGCCGGCCCGGCCAGCGGCACGGCCGTGGTCAGGGCCACGAAGATGCCGGTGCCGATCGTGGCCCCGACGCCCAGCATGGTCAGCTGGAACAGGCCGATCGAGCGGTGCAGTTCGCCCGACAGGTCGTTGGGATCATCGTCCCCCTCGGCCGCGATCGCGCCCACGGGCTTGCAGCGGAAGAGATCGGCGAGACGCAGGCCGGCCATGGGCGCTCCGGAAATTCCTCAGGGGCGGCGGGCGCTTAAGCCAGACCGCGAGCGGCGACCCCATAGAGCGCCCAGGCCCGTCAGGAAAGCGGATTCCATCAATGGAACTCCCGGCGCGCGAACGCCCTTGCAGGAAGGGCATGAATGCCCTTTCTAGACAGCGTTAACCGTGCGGGGGCGCAATGACTTTGCAGAAGCGGATCTGGGACCTCATCGTCCTGGCGATCTTCGTGTTCGCCGCCGCCTACGCCACGGCGCCCTGGTTCGCGTTCCGCGCCCTGAAGGCGGCCGCCCAGTACGAGGACGTGCAGGCGATCGGCGAACTGGTCGACTTTCCCTCGGTGCGCCGCAGCCTGACCGGCCAGCTGGACGAAACCGCCCCGGCCGCCAAGCCCGAGGCCCCGTCGATCTGGAGCAACCCGCTGGGCGTCTTCAAGCGCGCCATCGAGCCGATCGCTCCGCCCGAGCCCAAGGTCGACCGCTATCTCACCGTTCCGGGCCTGCAGGCCCTGACCCGCGGCTACGCCCCAGGCGCGGCCCCGCTGTCGCCGCCGCGCCCGCCGACGGTGCTGGCCCGCATGCAGGCCGTCGTGCGCGGCCCCTATCCGACCATCGCCTACTGGGACCCCAACCGCGTCCGCATCGCCGTGCGCCGGCCGGACGCCAAGGACAAGGCGACGATCTTCACCTTCCAGCGCCGGGCGCTGTTCGAGTGGAAACTGGTCCACATCCGCCTGCCGGGCGACGAGCGGTAGGCGGAACCGGCCTTCATCTGCTTGCGACCCCCAATCCGTCCTTCCCCGCGAAGGCGGGGATCCAAGCTGATGTTCAAGAGGCGGCGCGGCCGTGGATCACCTGCGGACTCGGCTTGGGTCCCCGCCTTCGCGGGGATGCTCGGTGAAAAATCGGCTGTCGTTCCTGAATCTCGATCCGACCTAGGCGTTCTCAGGCCACGTAGGCCTTCTGGAACTGTTGGGCGAGCTTGAGGGCGGCGCCCTTCGAGGCCTGCGGGCCGGCGTTTGTCGCGGCGATGATCGCCGCGCCGCGGCCGGGCGCGATCAGCACCACCTCGTGCCACAGGGTGTTGGAGCCCTCGTGGGCCAGGATCGGTCCCCGACTCCAGGGCTTTTCGGGCACGACCACCCAGCCCAGCGCATAGGTCGCGCCCGGCGCGGGCGTCGTCAGGCGACGGATGCTGTCGGGCGAGAGGATCGCGTTGTCCTTCAGGAACAACCGGGCGAAGCGGGCGTGGTCCTGGAGCGTCATGTGCACCGTGCCGGCCGGACCGAGCGCTGGCGGATTGTCGGCCGGTCCCGCCGGATCGACCGGCGTCAGACCGCCGCCCGGCGCGGACACGTGCCCCCAGGGGACGTCGCCCTTCGGCGCGCCGAAGCCGGCGCTTTCGATCCCCAGCGGCTGGAACAGGCGCGTGCGGATCGCCTCCTCCCAGGCGACGCCGGTGATCGCCTCGATCGCCGCCCCCGCCAGGACGTAGTTGAAGTTGGCGTATTCGAAGGCGCCCGGCTTGCCCGTGGGCGGCGCGGCCAGCACCTGCGCCGCGACCTCGGCCCGCTGGACGGGAAGCGGCCGCTTGTCGAGATTGGCGCGGACCAGCCATGCGCCGGCCATCACCGGCCCGTCGCGAAGGCCCGCGCTGTGGCTCATCAGTTGCTCGATCGTCGTTTCGCGCCAGGCCGGGTCGAGCTTCACGTTCGGAAACAGCGCGCCAAGCGTCGCGCCCCACTTGGCCTGGCCGGCCTCGACCAGCCGGGCGTAGAGCGCCGCGGTCATCGCCTTGGTGTTGGAGCCGATGTGCCAAGGGTCGCCCGCCTCGACCCGGTCGGGCGCCCCCGCCCGGCGCACCCCGCCGACGGCGGTCAGGATCGTCCGCTCGGCGCTGGAGACCAGGCCCGCCACGGCCGGAGCCCCAGTCTCCGCCAGCACCGCCGTCGGATCGACGGGGCCGGCCGGCAGGTCCGAAACCTGGCGCGCGGCCGCCAGGGACGGCGACGCCCCCGCCACGGCGGCCAGGGCGAGCAGTCGGCGGCGGTCGAGCATCGGTTCGCTTCCTTGCGAGGAGGAGCCCCGTTGAAACTCAACCGCTGGGCGGTGGCAAATGAAGGATCGGTAAGCCGCCCCTCCCGCCCCCCGACTCTCTCGTCGCGGAAGCCGTACAGTCGTAGCGACGCTTTTGACCCCGGCGCGGGACGGGTGGTATCAGCGACCCTGCGTTTTCCGCCGAGGCCCTCGCGCATGACCCTGTTCCCGCCCGCCAAGGCGTATCCGGCGTGATCGCCCTGACGCTGGAGGTCCTGGCGCGGGCCCTGCCGTTCTTCATGCTGGTCGGAGCCGGCGTGGTGCTGGCGCGGCTGAGGCTGTTCGACGGGCGCATGGCCCAGGGCCTTTCGGCTTACGTCTACTGGATCGGCTTTCCGGCCCTGCTGGTGCATTCCCTTTCGCGAATGGGCCGGCCGGGTCACGACCTGACCCTGGGCCTGGCCGCCTACGCCGGCTGCCTGGCGGCGATCATGGGGCTGCTGGTGCTGGCGGGTCTCGCCTTGCGCTGGACCCGCGAGGAGCGGGCCGGAACGGCCATGGCCGCCGGCGTCGGCAACAGCGCCTTCCTGGGCCTGCCGGTGGCCGCCGCCGTGTTCGGACCCGAGATCGCCCGCCTGGGCGCGGGTCTCGTGGCCGTCGACTTCGTGCTGGCCACCGCGCTCGGCGTGGCCCTGCTCGGCTGGGCCGGCGGCCGTTCGGTCTGGCGCTCGACCATGCAGGCCTTCCGCAACCCGATCGTCGCCGCCGCCCTGTTCGGCGCGGCCCTGGCCCTGATCGGCTTGCAACTGCCCGGCGTGCTCGACCGCGCGGTCGGCGCGGCCGCCGCCTCGGGCAGCCCGGTCGCCCTGGTGGCGCTGGGCGTGGTGCTGGGCCTGCCGGTCGAGGCCGACGTCCCCGCCCCGCGCTGGAGCCCGGTGATCGCCGCCGCCCTGGCCAAGCTGCTGGTCCTGCCGCTGCTGGTCTGGACCGTGGTCGGCCTGACCCCGGCCCCCGACGCCTTCCGCCTAGCCGCCACCCTGCTGGCGGCGACCCCGACGGCGGTCAACGTCTTCATCCAGACCCGCGCCTACAACGTCTTCGCCCGCGGCGGCGCCAGGGTCGTGGCCCTGACCACGGTGGCCGCCTGCGTCACCCTGTCAGCCGTGGCGGTGTGGCTGAAGAGCTGACGGGCTCCTCCTTCATCCCGTCATTCCCGCCCTTGTGGCGGGAAACCCTGGCTCCGCTCGCACGGGCGGCGCAAGCGGCGTGCTCAGCACGCCGCCACACTCTCAATTACGGCTGATAGAGGGGTTCCCGCCACAAGGGCGGGAATGACGGGAGGTGGGGAAGCCTACCCCGCCCTCTTCCGCCCCAGCCGCGCCAGCCAGGGCTGGGTCGGGTAGGCGATGGCGCCGGCGACGCTGAGGGTGATGGTGGTGCCCTTGCCGGCGGCGCTTTCGATGGCCAGCTGGGCGCCCATCTTGCTGGCCCGTTCGTGCATGCCGATCAGGCCGTAGTGGCCCTCGCGGCTGGCCCAGGCCATGCGGTTGGCGCCGATGCCCACCCCGTCGTCGCGGATGGTGACCTGCAGCTGGCGCACGCCGTAGGAGACGCGCACCTGCACCTGGCCGGCGCGGGCGTGGCGGGCGGCGTTGAACAGGGCCTCGCCGCCGATGCGGACGATCTCCTCCTGCACCAGCGGCTGGATGGCGCGGGCCACGCCCTCGACCACCAGCTCGACCTTCACGCCCGGCTCGAACGGCTGCTCGGCCATCAGCTCGCGCAGCTGGATGTCGAGACGGCGGGTCTCGCGGCCGCGCAGGTCGCGGACCCGGTCGCGGCCCTCGACCAGCATCTGGTCGGCGCGGTCCAGCGCCTGGTTGATGACGTCCTTGGCCGGCAGGTCGTCGGGGATCTGATAGGCCACCGACTGAAAGCGCATGATCAGGCCCTGGACGCTCTGCAGCAGGGTGTCGTGCAGCTCGCGGGCGATGCGCTCGCGCTCGGCGGCGCGCTCCTCCAGCCGGTCCTTGATCTGGGCCGACACCCGCCGCAGCCGCAGGGCGTAGACGCCCCACAGCGCCAGGCCCACGGCCGCCATGCACAGCAGGCGGAACCACCAGGTCTCGGCCAGGGTCGGCGGGATGGTGACGACCACCTGCGCGCCCTGCTCGTTCCAGACGCCGTCGTTGTTGGCCGCCTTGACCCGGAAGCGGAAGGTCCCGGGGCGAAGGTTGTTGTAGAGCACCTCGCGTCGGCCGCCGGCGTCCACCCAGTCGCGGTCGACGCCCTCCAGCCGGTACTGGAAGCGCACCCGACCGGGCACGGCGAAGCTGAGGGCCGTGTACTGGATGCGCAGGCTGGTCGTGCCGGCCGCCAGGCGCACGGCCGAGGGGTCGGCGAAGCGTCGCTCGCCCGCCACCACCGCGCGGATCGCCACCGGCGGCGGCACGGCGTTGAACGCCAGGCGGGCCGGATCGACGACCAGCACATTGCGCCGGGTCAGGATCCAGATGCGGCCGTCGCCGCCGGCGGCGATCTGCGCGCCGGGCGACTTCTGCACGAAGCTGTTGAGGCCGTCGCGGAAGTCGAACACCTGTCGGGCCAGCGGCGCGCCGGGATGGTCGAGGGCGCGGTCGAGATCGGCCGAGCGCATCCGCACCACGCCGGCGTCGCCGATCGTCCAGGTGTCGCCGGCCGGGGTCTGGACCAGCCCGTTGACCGAGGCCAGCCACGGATAGCGCTCGGCGTCGAGGGTCGCGGTCTTGCCGTCGCGCAGGCGGGCCAGGCCCTGTCCGCCGCTGAGATAGAGCGCCGCCGCGCCGGGCAGAACGCCCTCGATCTCGCCGATCGAAAAGCGCTCCTTGTACAGCGGCTCGAACGGCGGGCGCCCTTGCAGCGGCGGCGGGGTGCGGAACAGGATCGCCGCCCGGCCGTCGGGCTGGACGGCGGCGTTGGAGGCCACGCCCAGGGTCGGCGACAGGTCCGGCCAGCGGTTCCAGGCCCCGCCCTCGCGCCAGTAGAGGCCCTTGTCGAGCGCGGCCATCCAAAGTCGACCCTCGCTGTCCTCGGCGCAGCCATAGGCGCTAGCCTCGGCCGGCTTAGGATAGGTCTCGACCTTGCCGGCCCGCACCTTCAGCACGGTGTCGCGCAGGGTGACCCAGACGCCGTCGTTCTCGTCGGCGCAAAGCGCGCCCGCCGACCAGCTGGTCTTGGCCACGGGCCTGGGCGCCTTGCCCGGCGCGATGGCGTAGACGGTGTGGGCGTCGGCGACCCAGACCGTACCGTCGCGGGTGGCGGTCATGCGATAGCCGCGCGCGGAGTTGGGCGGGATCGCCTGCTCCACGACCACGCTGGCCGGCCGCATCATGTCGAGCCCCAGCTCGGTGCCGAACCAGACATTGCCCTCGCGGTCCTCGAACACGGCATGGGTCTGGTCGGAGGTCAGGCCGTGCACGGCCTTGTAGGCCTGGATGCGCAGGCCCGCCGCGTCGGCGCTGCGGGCCGCGACGCCGGGCGCGGGAATGTGCACGACGCCGTCGGTCCAGGTCGCGCCCCACAGGTCGCCCTTGTGATCGAACAGGATCTTCGAGCCGCCCACCTCGTCCTGGCGCGGATAGGCCCGGGTCAGGGACGAAGCGGCCGGGGCCTCGCCGGCCAGCAGCCGCACGCCCTTGGTGTCCGACACCCAGAGCCGGCCCAGAGCGTCCTGCGCCAGGCTGGCCCGGCGGGCGACCTTGACGCCGGTGGCCGAAAATCGAGCCTGGCCCGGCGCGCGGCGCAGCACCGTGTCGCCCAGCACCAGCCACTGGACCCCGTCGCGGCTGAAGAAGACCTGCCAGACCTCCTGCTCGGGCACCCCGACCTCGGCCCCGAACTCCTGCCAGCGGCCGTCATGCCAGCGGGCCAGGGTGTTTCGCTTGCGACCGCCGCGTGCGACCCAGATCCCGCCCTCGCGGTCTTCGGCCAGGCTCGTGACCTCGCGCGAGGGATTGGGCATGCGAGCGTCGATCAGCTGGCCGTCGCGATAGACCGCCACCCCGCCGCTGCGACCAAGGCCCACCCACAGCGCGCCCGACTTCGCCCCCAACACCTGCGAGACGTTCAGTCGCCCGGGCTTGGGTCCGCCGCGCTGGATCTGCTCGAAGGCCACGCCGTCGAAGCGGAACAGGCCATCGACGCTGCCGATCCACAGATAGCCGTCCTTCGACTGGCCGATGCTGTTGACCCGGCTGGGCGCGCCGCCCTCCAGCGACCAGCTGACCCGCTTGTACTCGGCCAGGGGCTCGAGCCCCGGCGCGGCCTGCGCGGAAACCGCGAGGCCGAGAGCGAGCGCGACGCCCGCCAGTCCGGTGCGAAAGCCCCCCGCCCGGCTCAAAGGTCGATGATGCCGCGCTTGGCGGCCACGGTCACCGCGTGGGTCCGGTCGTTCACATAGAGCTTGGCGAAGATGCTCTTGATGTTCGACTTGATGGTGTCTTCCGAGAGGTTCAGCTCGCGGGCGATGTGCTTGTTGGAGTTGCCGTTGGCGATCAGCTGCAGGACGGTGATCTCGCGGGCGTTCAGCGTCTCGTCGATGGCGTGGATGGCGATGCGCTCGGCCACCTCGGCCTGAAGATGGCGGCGGCCGGCGTGGACGCCGCGAATGGCGTCCAGCAGGTCGCGGCGCAGGCTGCTTTTCAAGAGATATCCCGCCGCCCCGGCGCGCAGGGCGTGCAGGGCCTGGGCGTCGCCGGTGAAGGTGGTCAGCACGATGATCCGCGCCTCGGGATGGGCCCGGCGGATGGTCTCGATGGCCACCACGCCGTGGCCGGGCATCTGCAGATCCATCAGGGTGATGTCGGGGCGCAGCGCCTCCCAGCTGGCGACCGCCTCGTCGCCGGTGGCGGCCTCGCCGACCACGACCATGTCGGCCTGCGTCTCCAGCACCGAGATCACCCCCTCGCGCAGCATCGGGTGGTCGTCGGCGATCAACACGCGGATACGCTCGTCGCTGGCAGGGGACGCGCCGCTGGCGGGGTACTCGTTCATTTCGGCGGCGTCCGGGGACCGGTCCTTGCGCATGGGACTCGTACAGGTGACGTGTTTGGCGAACCGCGACCATACACGAAAGCGGCGCAGCATTACCCTTTCGGGGGTTGACGCGGAACCGCTCGGATCAAGCTTCCACGGGAATAGGACGCCCATTAGCTAGCGCCCAGTCGAGGGCGAAGTCGGCGACGTCCTCCCAGCCCGGCTCGTTGCACAGCCAGTGCGAGCGGCCCGAGAAGCATTGCAGGTCGGTGCGCGAGGCCGCGCGACGCTGCTGGCGGGCGCTGGCGGCGACCATGGCCACCGGCGCGACCCGGTCCTCGTCGCCGGCGATCAGCAGCAGCGGCGGCCGGCGACAGCCCGTTCTCTTGCGACGCCTCCAGGGGCCGAGCAGGGCCTGGCGCACCACCCGAGCCGGCGCCGACACGATCTGCTCGGCATAGGCGGCGCGGCGCTCGGTCTCGGGCAGGGTCTGGGCGAACAGGGCGGAAAAGCGCTCCAGACTCAGCGGCGCGGCGCCGTCCCAGTCGCGCCAGCGGGCCAGGATCCGGCGCAGGGCCCAGGCCGCGCGCGGCCGCTCCAGCAAGCCGAACGGCGGGGTCGAGGCGATGGCCACTCCGCAGGCGCCGCAGCCGCGATCCAGCAGAAGCTGCACGACGAGGCCGCCGAAGCCGTGGCCGATCAGGATCGGCGGCTCCGAAAGCGCGGCGGCGCGGACGGCGTAGCTTTCGACCACCTCCTCCAGGCTCAGCCGGCCGAAGGCGCGGGGCGGCGCCCGGCGCAGGGTCTCGACCGGCGCGTCCAGCAGCGGCCAGGCCGGCGCCAGCACGCTCAGGCCACGCGCGGCGTAGCGGTCCTGGAAGCGATCCCAGTGCCTGGGCGTCAGCCAGGCGCCGTGGATCAGCAGGACGGTGGCGGTCACGATGGGGTCCGATCCTTGATCATTCCGCCGCGATCAGCGGCCAGGCGGCCTCGCGCTCGCCGCCGCGCAGGCGACGCCAGACGCTGGGCGACTGGCCCTCGAAGCGGCGGAACATCCGGCAGAAATGGGCCTGGTCCGACAGGCCGCAGGCCAGGGCGATGGCGGCCAGGCTGTCGCCGGTCGACAGCATCATGTCCTTCGACCGGGCGATCCGGCGGCGGTTGACATAGGTCTTGGGCGCGTCGCCGAAGCTGGCGCGGAAGGCCCGCGAGAAGTGGCTGGGGCTGAGGCGGGCGGCGGCGGCCAGCTCGGCGCTGGTCACCCGGTCAGCCAGCCGCGCCTCGACCAGCGCCTTGACCCGCAGCACCTGCCAGGGGGCCAGGCCCCCGCGTTGCAGGGCCGGCGAGGCGGCAGGCCCGCCCGCCGTCTGGGGAGCGAAGCTGCGCGAGGCGGCCGCATCGATCTGGGGGAGCAGCCTCACCGCCACGGCGATGCAGCGTTCGGCGTCGGCGGGGTCGGTCGCCAGGACGTGGCGGGCCTGCTGCAGCAGTTGGCGGATCTGGTCGTGAGCCGGTTCGGCGTCGGTTTGATCGCCTGCTTCGGGCGCGCGGGTCATGACGGTCTGGGCTTGCATCGTCGCTCTCTCGGGAAGGTGGTCAGTCCAGGACGCCGCCGACAACTTGCCGGCGCAGGAGCAAACTCAACCAAGGCGCGCTTGCGCGCCATTCCCGCACGGGTGAAGCGCACTCACCCAGGCGGGTGAAGAATCCCGCCCCCGGATGAGACCGCTAACGCGTCACCCCGCCTTCACCGCCACGCCCCGCGCTTCGTCCGAGAACAGCGACAGCAGGCCCAGCGCCGCCGACGGCCAGAAGGCCGCGGGCCCCAGCAGGGCGAAGGCCAGGGCGCCCAGGCCGCAGCCGGCCGCGAACAGGCCGACGGCGACCGACAGCTTCCTGATCCGGGCGATCGAGGCCCCCCGATCGGGTCCCCGGCGGATCAGTTCGGCGACGTCGAGCATGATCTGGGTGGTCGAGCCGGTCATCAGGGTGGTGGGCGGCGCGGTCGGGATGTGCACCCGGTGGGCGGCGTTCTGGATGGCCATGGCGCAGACGAAGATGGCCGCCACCAGGATCAGCTGCCAGCTGTCGCCCTTGGCGAACGGCGCCAGCGCCACGGCCAGGGCCGAGCCGGCGACCAGCAGCAGCGTCTTCACCCCCAGCATGATCCGCAGCACCGGCAGGCCCTCGGCCTCCAGCCGGAACGTCACCAGCCGGCTGATCACCACCGCCGCGCAGAAGATCGGCAGCACCAGCAACTTGGCGATCGCTCCGTCGGCCCCGTGGATCATCGCCGCGCCGAAGGTGACGAAGTTGCCGGTGACGTGGGCGACGAACAGGCCCTGCAAGGCCAGGAACCCGACCGTGTCGAGATAGCCGCCGTTGAAGCTCATCACCTTGGAGAGGCTGGGAAAACGCATGGTCACCATCCGTACTTGAGCTCGACGCCGAGATAGTCGCTGTCGTCCCGGCCGGCGGCGCGCAGGGCGCTTCCGGCCTCGAAATGGACGGCCTCGACCGTGCCCGTCAGGCTGCGATTGAAAGCGTAGTCGGCCCGCAGGTGGGCGTAGGCGCCGGTCCAGCGTCCGCCCTGCCCGGCCGTGCCGGCATAGGCCGTGAAGGGCTGGCCGTAGATCGCGTCGGCGCTCGTGCGCCGCCACTGGCCGGCCAGGGCCGCCATCACCGTCAGCTTGCCCGTCGGCGCCACCGTCACCGAAGGCTTCAGGTGAACGATGTTGGCGTAGCCGGTGTAGCCGGCGCGGGTGAAATAGGCGGCGTTGGGATAGAGCGGATTGAAGGTGCCGAGCCGCCCATCACCCTTTCGGGTGTCGCCGCTGGCCAGGTCGCCCTGCAGCCCCAGGCGCGGCGCCCAGGGGACGCCATCGAACGTCCAGCCGCCCCGCGCCCCGGCCGCCCAGGCGCGGACGTCGGCCGCACCGACCTCGCCCCGTTGGCTCATGGCCTCCAGGTCCCAGTCGAGACCGCCCGCCTTGCCGGCGTAGCGCAGGTCGTAGACCTGCCGATCCTCCTGCCCCACCGCGTCGCCGTAGCGGGCGGCCGAGCGGGCCAGGCGGCCGGCATAGGCCGACACCGCGCCGCCGAAGGCCTTGCGTTCCACCCGCGCGAAGTCGAGCCGCACGTGACCGCTGGACGTGTCGTCGAAGGCCTCGTCGTCGGCATATTGCACCGGCTGGCTGACGACGCCGGCCAGGGTCCAGGCACCGCGGCTCCAGTCGACCCAGACCGCGTCGAACGACTGGCGCACGCCCGGACCGTCGCGGGCCGACAGGAAGCGCTGCTGGTCGATCGGGAAGTCCTGCCGGCCGACCCGCACCGTCGCCTTGCCGCCGGCCAATTGGCCCACGCGGTCGACGAAGGCCAGTCGCAGGTCCAGGCGGTCGGCGTCGGCCCCGCCGACGTGACGGCGGCCGAAGGCGCGCACGTCCTCCAGCATGACGAAGGCCCGCCAGCCGCCGGCCCGCGCGTCGGCGTGCACCTGAAGCCGCTGCGACAGGCTGGTGTCGGGCGCCTCCTGGCCGAAGGTCGCCGCGTCGCCCAGCTCCAGCCGCTCGCGCAAGGTCAGGCCCAGCGACAGGAAGGCGTCATCGCCCAACGGGATGTACTTCAGCCCGTCCAGGGGTTCGGCTCTCTTCGCCGGATCGGCCAGGACCGACCAATCCTCTTGCCAGCGGTTGACCTTGATCGCGGGACGCTCGGCCGCCAGGGCCGGAGTAGCCGCGAGGACGAACGCCGCGGCCGCCAGCATCCTCATGACCGCGCCCTGGCGTCGAGATCGTGCCAGGCGACCAGCAGGAAGCCGCCCACCAGTCCCAGGTGCTCGAAGAAGCTGTTGGTCGCGCCGAACCGCTCGGGCGGCGCCATCTCCCAGAAGCGATTGGCCATGAAGGTCGCCGCGAAGGTGAAGGCCGCCAGGGCCAGCGCCCCCAGCCAGCGCAGCCGCCCGCTGAGGATCATCGCCGAGGCGGCCAGCTCCAGAACGATCACCGCCACCGCGAAGGGCGCGGCCGGCGTCAGGCCGAAGTGGGCCATCTCGCCGACGGCCCCGCCGAAGTCGAAGGCCTTGGTCAATCCGCCCTGGATATAGGCGGCGCACAGGCCCAGCAGCGCGATCCAGCGCACCGCCGGCGAGGTGAGGACCGCCCGCATCAGACCGCCCAGCAGGCGCAGCCCAGCGCGCCCCAGAACGACTTCAGGTCGCTGATCGGCAGGCTCTTGGTCCAGGCCGTGGCGTGGTCGTGGCCGTGCACCCCGCAGCCGCTGGCGCAGGCGCACGACGCGGCCGCCTGGCGACGCAGGGCGACGTCCTTCTCGGGCTCGGCCCAGGCGGCATAGCCGCCGAACACCCGCACCGGCGACCAGTCGGGCATGGCCGGCGGCACCTCGTTCTCGTCCAGCTTGGCGAAGTCGCCCGCGCCATAGACGATCTTGCCGCCGACCATGGTCAGGTCGGAGGTCAGGTCGGCGATCTCGTCCTCCGGCACGCCGAAGAAGTCGCGGTCGGGCACGATCAGGTCGGCCAGCTGGCCTTCGACGATCCGGCCCTTCTTGCCCTCCTCGTTGGAGAACCAGGTGACGTTCTCGGTCCACATGCGCAGCGCCGCCTCGCGGTCCAGGCAGTTGCGCTGCGGATAGATCCGGGCGCCGCCGACGGTCTTGCCGGTGATCATCCAGGCCAGCGAGACCCAGGGATTGTACGAGGCCACGCGCGTCGCGTCGGTGCCGGCCGAGACCTTCAGCCCCTTCTCCAGCATCCTGGCGATCGGCGGCGTCGCCTCGGCCGCGGCCGCGCCATAGCGCTCGAGGAAGTATTCGCCCTGGTAGGCCATGCGGTGCTGCACGGCCACGCCCCCGCCCAGGGCGGCGATGCGGTCGATCGACTTTTCCGAGATCGTCTCGGCGTGGTCGAAGAACCAGTTCAGGCCTTCGAGGGGAACGTCCTTGTTGACCTTCTCGAACACGTCCAGCGCCCGGTCGATGGTCTCGTCATAGGTGGCGTGCATCCGCCAAGGCCAGCGGTTCTGGGCCAGGATGGTGACCACCTCCTCCAGCTCGCCCTCCATCTGCGGCGGCATGTCGGGGCGCGGCTGGCGGAAGTCCTCGAAGTCGGCGGCCGAGAACACCAGCATCTCGCCCGCGCCGTTGTGGCGGAAATAGTCGTCGCCCTGCTTGTAGGTCGAGGTCTTCGTCCAGTTCAGGAAGTCGTCCTTCTCGCCCTTGGGCTTCTGGGTGAAGAGGTTGTAGGCCAGACGGATGGTCAGCTGGTTGTCGTCGGCCAGCTTCTGGATGACCTCGTAGTCGTCCGGATAGTTCTGGAAGCCGCCGCCGGCGTCGATCGCCCCGGTCACGCCCAGCCGGTTCAGCTCGCGCATGAAGTGGCGGGTCGAGTTGACCTGGTAGTCGAACGGCAGCTTCGGCCCCTTGGCCAGGGTGGCGTAGAGGATCTGGGCGTTGGGCTTGGCCAGCAGCAGGCCGGTCGGATTGCCCTGGCTGTCGCGGATGATCTGGCCCCCGGGCGGTTCGGGCGTGTCGCGGTCGTAGCCGATCACCCGCAGGGCCGCCGCGTTCAGCAGGGCGCGGTCATAGAGGTGCAGGATGAACACCGGCGTGTCGGGCGCCACGGCGTTCAGCTCCTCGATGGTCGGCAGGCGCTTTTCGACGAACTGGTGCTCGGTGAAGCCGCCCACCACCCGCACCCACTGCGGCGGCGGGGTGATGGCCACCTGGCGCTTGAGCATGCCCATGGCGTCGGCCAGCGAGCGCACGCCGTCCCAGCGCAGCTCCATGTTGAAGTTCAGCCCGCCGCGGATGATGTGCAGGTGGTTGTCGATCAGGCCCGGCAGCACCCGGCGGCCCTTCAGGTCGACCACCTTGGTCGCCGGCCCGGCCAGGGCCATGACCTCGGTCTCGGTCCCCACGGCGGAAAAGCGTCCGCCGGTCACGGCGACGGCCTGCGCGTTGGGATTGCCACGGTCCAGCGTCGTGAAGCGGCCGTTGCGCAGGATCAGGTCGGGCGAGGTCATGCGGATACTCCGGGGGAACTGGGGCCGAGGGAACTGGGAGACGTCAGGCTTGGGGATGGGGCGACTCGGCGCGCGCCTGCTCGGGGGGCTTCACGGCCCCCGGCAGGCTGCCGAACATGTGCGGCGCCACCTGATGGCGCAGCCACGAGACGGCGGCCGGCTGGCGGGCGGCCAGACTCTTGACCAGCGGCGGGATCTGCTCGCCGACCAGTATGCCGAACAGGCCGATCAGGGCCACGACCGGCGGCGCGGGGGAACGCACCTGCACCAGGGCGTAGAACACGCCCACGGCCAGGCCCGCGGCGAGCGACAGGAGATAGATCTTCATCTTGGGACGCCTTGTTGAAAGGCGGTCCGCGCCGACCTGGAAGGTCGGCCGGCGCGGGCCGGTTCGTCAGCCCTCGTGGGCGTTGAACATGGTCTTGGCGTAGATGATGCCCAGGCCGTAGCCGCCGCCGAACTTCTTGGCGATGCCGGTGGTCAGGTCGTAGGTCTCGCCCCGCGCCCAGTCGCGCTGCAGCTCCAGCAGGTACTGCAGGGCCGTCATCGGCCGCGCGCCGGCCTCGATCATGCGCTGCACGGCCCGCTCGTGGGCCTCGTCGGAGATGTCGCCGCAGGCGTCGGTGATGACGTAGACCTCGAAGCCCTGCTGCAGGGCCGACAGCGCCGGGCCGACGATGCAGACGCTGGTCCACAGGCCAGCCAGCACGATGCGGCCCTTGCCGATCTTGTTGACCTCTTCGATCACGCCGGCGTCTTCCCAGCTATTCATCGAGGTGCGGTCGACCAGGGCCTTGCCCGGGAACGGCTCGGTGACCTCGGTGAACATCGGGCCCGAGAAGCTCTTTTCGGCGACCGTCGTCAGGATGGTCGAGACGCCGAAGCCGGCCGCGCCGCTGGCCACCAGGGCGGCGTTGTTGCGCAGGCTGACCGGGTCGATCGACTTGGTCGCGAACGCCATCTGCGACTGGAAGTCGATCATGATCAGGGTGTGGTCGGTCGGGGTGATCAGTTGATCGCCGGGGGTCGGGGTGGCCGTGATCGGCATCGACGGTGTCCTTGGATAGCGGAGGGGATTGAACGCCGCCGATAGTGTCGGCCGAGGTCCGCTGGGTCTTGTTTAGGTCGGCCTCGATTTGGCCGCGCGGGCTGTGCGGACGTCGCCTTCGGGGTGATGGCGGGCAGAGCCGAACCGGGCCCTTCCGATACCGGCGATATGTTTTCCCTCAACCTGCGGCGCTGAAAAAGCCAAGCAAATCCTCACGTTGCCGCGATTAGCCAGATCGACGCTTTCAGCCCATTTCTAATGAGACATATCGTATCCCACTCGACATTTCTGGAGCGAGGCGGTTATCATCCCGATTATCGGGATAAGTTCCCACAATATGAAAACTGATGATCTCGGCGTCGCCCTCCCCCCGGGTTGCCTCCGAGCCACGTCAGACACAGGAGGAAACGATGAAGTCGTCGACCAGCGCGCAACTGTGGGCGGGTGTTTCGAGCGTCGCGGTGGCCGCCGCCGTGTTCGCCGCCCCGGCCATGGCCCTCGCCCAGACCGCGCCCGCCGCTCCGGCCGGCCAGACCGTCGAGCCCGACGCGGTCGAGGAAGTCGTCGTCACCGGCATCCGCGCCTCGCTGCGCAGCGCCATGGACACCAAGCGCAACTCGCTGCAGGTGGTCGACTCGATCTCGGCCGAGGACATCGGCCAGTTCCCCGACAAGAACCTCTCCGAGGCCCTGCAACGGGTGACCGGCGTGCAGATCAGCCGCCAGGACGGCGAAGGCCGCGGCGTCAGCATCCGCGGCGCCGATCCCAGCCTCAACCGCGTCGAGATCAACGGCTCCTCGGCCCTGTCGCTCACCGTCGGCGGCAGCGACCGCGCCGTGGACTTCCGCGACATCCCCGTCGAGTTCGTTTCGCGCCTGGACGTGGTCAAGTCGCCGACCGCCGACATGGCCGAGGGCGGCATCGGCGGCACCGTGCGGGTGATCACCCGCCGGCCGTTCGACAGCAAGGATCCCTATGTCGCCGGCTCGATCCAGGGCGTCTATTCGAACCTGGCCAAGGAATACGACCCCAAGGTCGCCCTGATCGGCAGCCGCACCTTCTTCGACGACAAGCTGGGCGTCCTGCTGTCGGGCACCTGGGAAAACCGCCACCTCAACAGCAACAACGCCCGCACCACCGGCTGGATTCGCCGGGCGGCCACGGCCACCGGCACGGGCGCGACGCCCGGGCGCAGCACCGACGTCAACAATGACGGCACGCTGGACTGGATCCCCGAAATCCCGCGCCTGATCATCGACCGCCGCGAAACCGAGCGCAAAGCGCTGAGCAGCGTCGTCGAATGGCGGCCGACCGACAACTTCAAGGCCTATTTCGACGCCACCTACGCCACCGCCAGCGAGAAGGTGAACAGCTCGTTCCTGCAGCTGGGCGCCTCGGGCGGCCTGATCGACTACAGCAAGACCACTCTGGGCGCCGACAACACGGTCAACCACATCGAACTGACCAGCGACGCCAACTTCCCGATGGACCTGGCCTACCGCAACATCCTGGGCGGGCTGAAGCGCACCCAGTACACGACCGCCGTCGGCGGCGAGTGGAAGCTCGACCACTGGGTCTTCGACGCCCGCTTCGACTATTCGAACGCCGAGGTCCAGAACAACGAGATCAACTCCACCGCCACGGTGTTCGGCGTGCCGCGCGCGATCGTCGACTACACCGGCGGCCAGGGTTCGCCCAACTTCTCGTTCCCGGGCCTGGACGTCACCACCGGCCAGGGCGTCAAGCGGATCGACGCCCTGTTCAACCCGCGCAACAACACCTCCGAAGAGACCGCCCAGCAGTTCAACGTCACCTACAAGCCGGAAAGCTCGTGGCTGACCTCGATCAAGGCCGGCGTCCAGGCGCGGCAGTTCGAGACCGACCAGATCCTCTACCAGCGCACCACGCGCCTGAACTGCCGCAACGACGCCAGCAGCGGCGCCGTGGTCGCGGTGGCGACCTCGTGCGCGACGCTCGAGAACATCGTCAACATCAACTCGATCGTGAACAGCATCCCGTTCTTCGAGACCGGCGACCTGGGCTATTCCGGCGGCATCCGCCAATGGAACGACAACACCATGGGCACCTACGCCGCCACCCTGGCGACGGCGGGCCTAGTCAACGACGTCTACGGCGTCAACCCCAACGCCAACACCGCCGAGACCTATGGCGGCCGCGGCACCTTCCAGGCCTTCCTCGACACCTGGTCGGTGGAGGAGAAGACCCGCAGCGCCTACGTCCAGGCCGCCTTCGACTTCCGTGAACTGCCGGTGGGCATCAGCGGCACCCTGGGCGTGCGCGTGGTCGACACCGAGACCGTCTCCACCGGCTACAACCGCGTGCAGACCGGCACCACGGCCGCCCCGATCGTCAACTTCGTCAAGGGCGAGCAGGACGGCGGCTACACCAAGACCCTGCCGTCGCTGAACCTGCGGTTCGAGTTCATCCCCGGCAAGCTGATCGGCCGCGCCGCCGCCAGCAAGGTGATGGCCCGCGCCGCCCCCAGCCAGCTGGCCCTGCGCCGCAGCATCGACCAGATCGGCTTCACCGGCTCGCGCGGCAATCCGGACCTGCAGCCCTTCGAGGCCACGGCCTACGACGCGGGCCTGGAGTGGTACTTCGCCAAGGACAGCTTCGTCTCGGCGACCTACTTCCGGAAGGACATCTCGTCCTTCATCATCAACCAGACCACCTCGGAGGTCATCGACGGCCAGACCTACGCCATCTCGAGCCCGGTCAACGGCACCGACGAGGTGACGATCAACGGCCTGGAGATCGGCGGCCAGTACGCCTTCGACTTCCTGCCCGCGCCGTTCGACGGCTTCGGGGTGCTGGCCAACTTCACCTACCAGAAGGACAAGGGCTTCAAGGGGGTCAACCTGCTGACCAACGAGATCCTGCCGTTCCCGGGCCTGTCGCGTAAGAGCTACAACGTCTCGCTCTACTACGAGAACGACAAGTTCAGCGCCCGCGCCTCGTACAACTGGCGCGACGACTGGCTGATCACGGCCGTCGGCCGCGGCAACCTGCCGGAGTTCAACAAGGCCTTCGGCTCGCTCGACGCCTCGGCCAGCTACAACGTCAACGACAAGATCACCGTCTTCGTCGAGGGCGTGAACCTGACCGACGAGGTGCGCATCGAATACAACAGCGCCGCCCGCCGGATCGGCAACGAGACCTTCGGCTCACGCTACTTCTTCGGCGTGCGCGCGAAGTTCTAGGAGCTCGGGCTTCAGATGACAGGGGCGCTCTTCCCGAAAGGGAGGAGCGCCCCTTTTCGTTTGCCCCCTCGCCCGTCATCCCGGGCGGGGGGAACACTCAAAAGCGAGGTCGGGGCGACCTGGCCTTCCGCATCGGACAGGAAGATCGCCTGTTCACAGTCGCTTCCCTCGCCCTTGTGGCGAGGGCCCATGCCGGCGACCGCTCAGACCTAGGCCGTTCTGTGAAGGTCTGAGCAGGTTGAACCATGGGTCCTGGGCACAAGGCCCAGGAAGGCGATCGTTGGCATGGGCCGAAGCGTTGAGAAAAGCGCAGGGTCAGGAAAGCCCCGCCCCCTAGGGCGCGACCTCGACCGCCTCGCCGCCCTTCAGCTGCAGCCAGTCAGTGAACGGCAGGTGGTAATAGAGATCGAACACCTCGGCCTGCAGCTTGAAGGGCAGGCTGCTCTCGCTGTTCCACAGCATGACGACGCCGGTCTTGGTGGCCGGGTCGAACATCATGGTCGAGCGGTAGCCGTCGACGGCGCCGCTGTGGCCGGCCAGGCGATGGCCCTGGTAGCCGAAGCTGCGCATGCCCAGGCCGTAAGCCGGCTTGTCGAGCGAGCGGCCGAGAGGCGAGTTGCCATAGGGCCGGTTGGTCAGCACGCGCGGACGCTGGATCTCCTCCAGCACCCTGGCCGGCAGCACGGCGGGCGCCAGGCCCATCTGGGCCTGCATCCAGCGCGCCAGGTCGACGATGTTGGAGTTCACCCCCGCCGCCGCCGGCACCCGGTAATAGGCCTCGGCCAGGATCGACTCGCGGCCATAGCGGGTGGGCCGCGCCCAATGCCGCTCGCCGCGGATTTCCTCCATGCCGATGGTCGTGCTGCCCATGCCCAGCGGCAGGAACAGCTTCTGGCGCGCCTCTTCGGCGTAGGGCCGGTGGGTGGAGGCCTCGATCACCTCGCGGATCGTGTCGTAGGCGAGGTTCTGGTAGGTGTGACAGGTGGCCGGCGGGCACTGCGGCGGCACCGTTCCCAGCGCCTGCCGGATCGTCTTCGGATCGCGGCCGCCTTCCAGCCAGCCGTCATAGGCGTTGCGCGGCAGGCCGGTGCGCTGGGACAAGAGCTGCTCGACCGTCAGGGTCTGCTCGGCCCCGCCCGGCAGGCGCAGGCTGACGCCGAACCTGGCCAGCGGGTCCTGCAGCGAGAACGCCCCTTCCCCGGCCAGGCGCGCGCTGAGGGTCGAGGCCACGGTCTTCGACAGCGAGGCCCAGCGGAACACGGTGTCGGCGTTCACCGCCTCGCCGTCGTTCGGCGTGGTCTGGCCATAGCCCTTAACGAACGACAGCCGGCCGTCCTCGACCACGGCGACGGCCAGACCGGTCATGCTGCGGTCGGCCATCATCGTGCGGATGCGAGAGTCGAGGGCGCGGTAGTCGATCTTGCCGCGCCAGTCCTTGGCCTCCAGCGGCAGCACGACCGGGGTCGCGGCCGCGGCGACCTGGCGCTCAGCCTTTGTGCCGGGCTCGGACGGGCGCGTGCAGCGCGAGACGGTCAGGCCGACGCCGCCGCCGATCACCGCCACCACGGCGGCAAGGCCCAGCCAGACCCGCCAGGCGCGACGCTCGGCGGGATCGGGCACGATGTTGTGGATCTTACGCAGGCGCTGGTCCGCCGATACTGACTTGAGAACGAAGTCGGCCCGCTTCGGCGAGGAAGCGGGCCGATCTAAGGCGATCAGCCGGCCAGAACGGCCTTGATGGCGGCCAGGCCGTCGTCGGCCTTGGTCGCGTCCGGGGCGCCGCCCTGGGCGAAGTCGGGCTTGCCGCCCGCTCCCTGGCCGCCCATGGCGATCACGGCGGCCTTGGCCAGTTCGGCGGCGCTGAACTTGGCGGTCAGGTCGGCGGTCACGGCCACGGTGACGGCGGCCTTGCCGTCGGTGGTCCCGACCAGGGCCACGACGCCCGAGGCCAGCTGCTTCTTGAACTCCTCGGCGACGCCGCGCAGCTCCTTGCCGCCGACGCCGTCGAGGACGCGGGCGATCAGGGCGGTGCCATTGACGTCTTCCGGACCGGAGGCCGCGCCGCCGCCGCCCAGGGCCAGCTGCTTCTTGGCCTCGGCCAGTTCCTTCTCGAGCTTCTTGCGCTCGGCCACCAGGGCGTCGACGCGGGCCAGGACCTCGGCGACCGGGGTCTTGAACTGGTCGGCCAGGGCCTTGGCGACGCCGGCCTGGTCGAGCAGGAAGCGGCGCGCCGCCTCGCCGGTCAGGGCCTCGATGCGGCGCACGCCGGCGGCCACGCCTTGTTCCGAGACGATCTTGAACAGGGCGATGTCGCCGGTGCGGGCCACGTGGGTGCCGCCGCACAGCTCGACCGAATAGGCCTTGCCGGCTTCGGTGAGCGAGTCACCAAGGGTCAGCACGCGCACGCTGTCGCCGTACTTTTCGCCGAACAGCGCCACGGCGCCGGCCTCGATGGCCTCCTGCGGGGCCATTTCCTTGGTCTGGGCCGCCACGTTCTGACGGATCACCGCGTTGACCTCGGCCTCGATGCGCTCGATCTCGTCGGGCGACAGCGGGCCGCCGTGGCTAAAGTCGAAGCGCATGCGCTCGCCATCGACCATCTGGCCCTTCTGGGCGACGTGCGGGCCGAGCACATGGTGCAGGGCCGCGTGCACCAGGTGGGCGGCGGAGTGGTTGGAGCGGGTGGTGTGGCGGCGCTCGGCGTCTACCGAGGCCACGACCTGGTCGCCGACCTTCAGGGGCCCGGCCAGCTCGACGCGGTGCACGTGCAGTTCGCCGGCCTGCTTCTGGGTGTCGAGCACGCGGCTCTCGGCGCCATTGGCCTCGATCACGCCGGTGTCGCCGGCCTGGCCGCCGCTCTCGGCGTAGAAGCTGGTGCGGTCGAGCAGCACGTCGACGGTCTGGCCGGCCGAGGCGGACTCGACCTCGGCGCCGTCGGCGACGATGGCCTTCACCACGCCGGTGGTCTCGGTGGTCTCGTAGCCGACGAAGTCGGTGGCGCCGGCCTTTTCCTTGATCGAGAACCAGGCCGCCGCCGCGCCCTGCTGGCCCGAGCCGGCCCAGTTGGCGCGCGCCATCTGGCGCTGGCGGTCCATGGCCACGTCGAAGCCGTCGGTGTCGACCGTGATGCCCTTGGCGCGCACGGCGTCCTGGGTCAGGTCGAGCGGGAAACCGTAGGTGTCGTAGAGCTTGAAGGCGGTCTCGCCGTCCAGCACGCCGCCGGCCGACAGGTTGGCGGTGGCCTCGTCGAGCAGGCCCATGCCGCGGCCCAGGGTGACGCGGAAGCGCTCTTCTTCCTGGCGCAGGGTCTCGACGATCGAGGCCTCGGCGCGGCGCAGTTCCGGATAGGCCTGGCCCATCTCGGCCACCAGGGTCGGCGCCAGGCGATGCATCAGGGGCTCCTGCGCGCCCAGCAGATAGGCGTGGCGCATGGCCCGGCGCATGATCCGGCGCAGCACGTAGCCGCGGCCTTCGTTCGACGGGGTGACGCCGTCGGCCAGCAGGAACGACGACGAGCGCAGGTGGTCGGCGATCACGCGATGCGACGGGGCCTGGTCGCCCTCGGCCTTCACCCCGGTCAGTTCGACCGAAGCGGCGATCAGGGCCTTGAACAGGTCGATGTCGTAGTTGTCGTGCTGGCCCTGCAGGACGGCGGCGATGCGCTCCAGGCCCATGCCGGTGTCGATCGAGGGCTTGGGCAGCGACAGGCGCTCGCCGCCGGCCAGCTGCTCGAACTGCATGAACACCAGGTTCCAGATCTCGATGAAGCGGTCGCCGTCTTCATCGGGGCTGCCCGGAGGGCCGCCGAAGATGCCTTCGCCGTGGTCGTAGAAGATTTCCGAGCACGGGCCGCAGGGGCCGGTGTCGCCCATGGACCAGAAGTTGTCGCTGGTCGGGATGCGGATGATCTTGTCGTCCGACAGGCCGGCGATCTTCTTCCACAGGTCGGCCGCCTCGTCGTCGGTGTGGTAGACCGTGACCAGCAGCTTGTCCTTGGGCAGGGCGAACTCGCCGGTCAGCAGGGTCCAGGCGTGGGTGATCGCCTGTTCCTTGAAGTAGTCGCCGAACGAGAAGTTGCCCAGCATCTCGAAGAAGGTGTGGTGGCGGGCGGTGTAGCCGACATTGTCGAGGTCGTTGTGCTTGCCGCCGGCGCGGACGCACTTCTGCGAGCTGGCCGCGCGCGGGTGCGCAGGCGTCTCGGCGCCGGTGAAGACGTTCTTGAACGGCACCATGCCCGCATTGACGAACAGCAGGGTCGGATCGTTCTGCGGCACCAGCGGCGCCGACGGCGTGACGGCGTGGTCGGCCTTGCCGAAGTAGTCGAGGAAGGTGCTGCGGATCTCGTTGAGGCTAGGCATCGTCGTCTCGGGAATCTCGAAAGGTCCGGTGTCGGCCGGAAGTCGGCGCTGCATAGCGCGGTTTCAAGATTTGTGGAAATCGAACCTGGGATGTGACCGGTTTCGGACGCCCCGCCGCTGGTCGGGCTCGCCGTGGTCACGCTATGGGGCTCCGGGGCGACGCGGGGGACGCGGGATGGTCGATCGAAATCTTGGCGTGACGCGGCCGCCGCGCCCCGCCCGCACGGCCGGCGAGGTGCGGGTCGAAGGCCGCAGGCCACCGCCCTGGCCGCTGAGGCTGATGCTGGCGGTCGCCATCGTCTCGCCGCTGTTCAGTCTGTGGTGGGAGGCCGAGCAAAAGGCCCGGACCAAGATCGAGCAGGCCCCCGAGTGGAGTCTCGACGGCGCGCCCTGCCCGGCCAGCACCGCCGCGGACTTCGCGGCGGCCTCGCGGCGCGCGCCGATGACCACAGCCTTCGACGAGGTGCGGCTGTCGCGCCGGGCCGGACACGTGCAGTGCGCCCGCCACGCCTATCGCCTCGGCGGCGGCAGGCAGGAGGCCCAGGTCTGCGACTTCACCAGCCCCGGCGCCCTGGCCGTCGAGACCCCCAAGGCCGTGGTCTATTACACCGCGCCGGGCTCGGCCCGGGTGGCGGTGATCGACGGCCGGCCGCGCTGCGTCCAGACCGCGCGCTTCCGGATGGGGCTCTGAGACCGGCATCTCTTTCCTCTATTGGCGTAGGCGTCCCGCGCCCCCTACTGTCGCCGAGCGGGAGGACCAGGATGGATGCTGCGGGGATCGGGGAACGGCCGGGGGCCGTGCGGGTCGAGGGCCGCGCCAGACGTGGCGGCTGGATCTTCTGGGCGGCGATCGCCATCGTCATCGCCGCGCCGCTGGTCGCCTTCGTCGCCTGGAAGCAACGCGAAGCCGCCGGCGCCGCCGAGGCCTACTGGAGCCTGGCCGGAACGCCCTGCCCGGTCTTGACGGAGGCCGCCTTCCAGGCCCGGCAGCGCAAGCCGATGACCTTCGCCTTCGATGGCGTCAGCGTGGCGCGGGGCGCCGGCCATATGGAATGCACCCACCGGACCTACGCCCAGGCCGGCGGCAAGCGCGAGGCGCCGGTCTGCGACTTCAGCGGTCCGATCGCCCTGGCGGTGAGCGTCGGCGGGCGGCAAGCGTTCTATGCGCCGCCGGGCTCGGCCCGGGTGGCGGTTATCGACGGCGCGTCGATTTGCGTGCAGCGGCCGTGGACGAAGATCGGGAACTGAGGGGGAAGGCCGGCCCGAGAAAACCGGCCGGTGTTTCAGTAGCTGAAAACGGCCCCCCTCCGGCCCTCCGGGCCACCTCCCCCAGAGGGGGAGGATCTCGTTTAGCGCCGCGCCATTTAGATGCTCCCCCTCTGGGGGAGCTGTCGCGGAGCGACTGAGGGGGAAAACCGGCCCGAGGATGAACTCCACGACCGAGGAGGCGAGCCTTGTCGCCCTGCGGCGGTCGCCCCCTCCGTCACGGCGCATTCGCGCCGCGCCACCTCCCCCGCTGTGCAGGGGAGGATAAACGAAATCGGACGCCTGGCATGGGGTCCAGGCGTCCGGGGATCGCGGCCGTCGTGGCGGTGTAGGTCCGCCGCGGGCGTATGGCGGGGTCGCCCTCGGCGGGCGGCGGCCGCGAAACTCGGAGCAGGCGCGCCCCGAGCTGTCTCTTATTCTTCCTCGCCGTCCTCGGGACCGCCGACCAGCAGCTCTTCTTCGATCTTCTGCGAGGCCTTGCGCACGGCCAACTCGATCTCGTTGGCCAGGTCCTTGTTGTTCTTGAGGAACTCGCGGACGTTGTCGCGGCCCTGGCCGATGCGCTGGCTGTTGTAGGAGAACCAGGAGCCGGCCTTGTCGATGATCCCGCCCTTGACGCCCAGGTCGATGATCTCGCCGAGCTTCGAGATGCCCTCGCCGTACATGATGTCGAACTCGACCTCGCGGAACGGCGGGGCCACCTTGTTCTTCACCACCTTGACGCGGACGTTGTTGCCGATGATCTCGTCGCGGTTCTTGACCGAGCCGGTGCGGCGGATGTCCAGGCGCACCGAGGCGTAGAACTTCAGCGCGTTGCCGCCCGTGGTCGTTTCCGGGCTGCCGTACATCACCCCGATCTTGTGACGGATCTGGTTGATGAAGATGACGATGGTGTTGGCCTTGTTGATCGAGCCGGTCAGCTTGCGCAGCGCCTGGCTCATCAGACGGGCCTGAAGGCCCGGCAGGCTGTCGCCCATCTCGCCTTCGATTTCGGCCTTCGGGGTCAGGGCGGCCACGGAGTCGACCACGACGATGTCGACCGCGCCCGAGCGCACCAGGGTGTCGGTGATCTCCAGCGCCTGCTCGCCATTGTCCGGCTGCGAGACCAGCAGGTTGTCGAGATTGACGCCCAGCTTGTGGGCGTAGGACGGATCGAGCGCGTGCTCGGCGTCGACGAAGGCGGCGGTGCCGCCGGCCTTCTGGACCTCGGCGACGACGTGCAGGGCCAGGGTGGTCTTGCCCGAGCTTTCCGGACCGTAGACCTCGACCACGCGCCCCTTGGGCAGGCCGCCGATGCCGAGCGCGATGTCCAGGCCCAGCGAGCCGGTGGAGACCGACTCCATCTCGACCTTGCCCTTTTCGCCCAGCTTCATCACCGAGCCCTTGCCGAAGGCCCGATCGATCTGCGCCAGGGCCGCTTCTAGCGCCCGCGCCTTGTCGCCTTCTTCCTTGCCCACGAGTTTCAAAGCCGCCTGACTGGTCATTGGATGATCCGCCTTATTCCATGATTCCGACCGTCCGGCCGGAAGTTCGAGCGCCTCGGCGCCCACCGCCTGTGGAATGATTAATGCGTACACATTTTGTTCTATGTTCGCAAGATGTTCTTTTTCGTTCCGGCGCGCCCGCCGGACCTGCCTGCGACGGGCGGTCGCAGCCCCATCGGCGACCCGCCCCCATGCACGGGTCTTTAAGCTAAGGCGCGCAAGCTGGCCCACCTCTGGGGAGAGTTCTGTCCGTGTCGATCGATCCGCGCCGTCTTCTGGGCCTGGCCTTCGCCAGCGCCGACCTATTGCTGGAACTCGAGGGCGACCGCGTCAGCCTCGCCCTGGGCGCGGCGCAAAAGATCATGGGCAAGCCTGAAACCTCCTTGATCGGCCGCGTCTGGCGCGACCTGTTCACCGCCGCGGACCGCCCGCTGATGGACGCCGCGCTCTATGCTCTCGACGAGGGCCAGCGCCGGGGTCCGGTCACCGTCCGCGTCGCCGGGGAGCCGGAGCGCTTCGTTGGAGTCACTCTGCGGGCCCTCCCCGACAATTTCGGTCGTACCTCTGTGGCGGTCACCGCCGCCCGCGCGCCCGCCGGGGGCCTGGACGCCGCCGGCCTGCGTCCGCGCGAGAACTTCGAGGAGATCGCCAAGGGCCTGTTCGAAGCCGCGCGGGTCACCGGGCTGGAGCTGGAACTGGCCATGGTCGAGTTCGCGGGCCTGTCGGCCCTGCGCGAAGGCCTGAACGCGCCCGACGCCCTGGCGCTGGACATGAAGATCGCCGGCGCCGTGCGGGCCGAGTCCCACGCCGGCGCCATGGCCACTCAGGTCTCGCCCGAGCGCTACGCCCTGCTGCGCGCCAAGGACGACCGCCCCGAGGCCCTGGCCGCCCGCCTGACCAAGATCGCCGCCCTCGACGCCAGCGCCCACGTCGTACCGCTGGACGGCGGGACCTCGTCGCGCGGCCTGCGGGCCCTGCGCTACGCCCTCGACGACTTCCTGCGCGAGGGCCTCAAGGACACCCCGCCGCTGACCCTGTCCGAGGCGATGAACCGCTCGGTCAAGCGCACCTTGGCCCGCGCCGGCGCCCTGGGCGCGGCCGTCAGCCAGCGCCGCTTCACCCTCGCCTACCAGCCCGTGGTCGACCTCTCGAACGGCCAGGCCCACCACCACGAGGCGCTGGTGCGCTTCGAGGACGGCGCCAGCCCCTTCGCCCTGATCCGCATGGCCGAGGAATTCGACATCATCGAGGAGCTGGACCACGCCATCGCCGAGCAGGCGGTGCGCCGGATCGCCTCGGACCGCAGCGGCGCGGTGAAGCTGGCCGTCAACGTCTCGGGCCGCACCATCGTCAGCGAGACCTTCGTCGAGCACATCGGCCGCCTGCTGAAGCAGACGCCGGCCGCCAGCGGCCGACTGATCTTCGAGGTCACCGAGACCAGCGCCATCGACGACCTGCCGCGCGCCAACCGTCACATCCAGGCCCTTCGCGGCCTGGGCTCGCTGGTCTGCCTCGACGACTTCGGGGCCGGCGCGGCCTCGTTCGCCTACCTCCAGGAACTGACCCTCGACATCGTCAAGATCGACGGCCGCTACGTGCGCGAGCTGGCCGGCAACAGCCGCGACGGGGCCATGGTCCGCCGCCTGGTCGAGCTGTGCCGCGACCTCAACGTCCGCACGGTGGCCGAGATGGTCGAGACCGCCGAGGTCGAGGACGTGGTCCGCAAGGCCGGCGTCGATTTCGCCCAGGGCTGGCTCTACGGCAAGCCGGCCGACCAGCCGCAACCCTCGCAGAAGCCCTCGGCCGTCACCCCGATGGCCCGACGCGCCGGCGTGTCGGAAGGCTGGGGCTGAAAAACTTTACCCTGATCGCGTGGAACCGTTGACCACGCCAAGCGTCTTAAGCCTCTAGTCGACGCCCGCGCGTCGGCTGTCCGACGCTGCCGGTGATTGAGGGGGGCCTCAAGTTTCGCATGGACGCCGCCGATCCGGCGGAGCGTGAGGCCGATCGCCTCGCGGCGCTCCGCCGTTACGATATTCTGGACACCCCGCGCGAGGCGGCCTTCGACGAGATCGTCGCCCTGGCCGCCGACATCTGCGGCGCGCCCATCGCCGTCGTCAATCTGATCGACGAGCACCGGCAGTTCTTCAAGGCCGAGGTGGGCCTGGGCGTGCGCGAGACGCCGCTGGAGACCTCGTTCTGCGCCAAGGCCATCCTGGAAGACGACTTCCTGCTGGTGCCCGACGCCACGCGCGACCACCGCTTCGACGGCAATCCGCTGGTCACCGGCGAGCCGCACCTGCGGTTCTACGCCGGCGCCCTGCTGAAGACCGCCGAAGGCCTGCCGATCGGTACGCTGTGCGTGCTCGACACCGCGCCCAAGGACCTCTCGCCCCTGCAGCAGCGCACCCTGCAGGTGCTGGCCCGTCAGGTGATGAACCAGCTCGACCTGCGGCTATCGCTGCAGCATCGGGCGCAGAGCGAGCAGCTCTACCGCACCCTCTTCGACTCGATGGACGAGGGCTTCTGCATCATCGAGTTCTTCGACGGCCCGCACGGGCCGCTCAGCGACTACGTCCACGTCGACGCCAACGCCGCCTACGCCCGCCACGCCGGCATCCCCGACGTGGTCGGCCAGAAGCTGCGCGAGATGGTCGGCGACGAAGCCGACGCCTGGGTTGCGCGCTACGGGCAGGTGCTGCGCACCGGCCAGCCGATCCGCTTCGAGCAGGAACTGGTGGCCACCGGCCGCTATCTGTCGCTGTCGTCGTTCCGCATCGAGCCGCCCGAGCGCAAGCAGGTGGCGGTGCTGTTCCAGGACGTCACCGAACGCCGCCAGGCCGAGCTGGCCCTGCGCCAGCTGAACGAGACCCTGGAGCAGCGGGTGGCCTCGGCCCTGGCCGAGCGCCGGGTCCTGGCCGACGCCATGGAGGGGGCCAACGCCTTCATCCAGGTGGCCGACAAGGACTTCCGCTGGCTGGCGATCAACAGCGCCGCCGCCGGCGAGTTCGAACGGGTCTTCGGCGTGACGCCGCGCGTCGGCGACAGCATGCTCGACCTGCTGGCCGACCAGCCGGAGAACCGCGAGCAGGTGCGCACGGTCTGGTCTCGCGCCCTGGCCGGCGAGGAGTTCGTCCAGGTCGAGGCCTATGGCGATCCCGACCGCTACCGCCGCTACTACGAGATGCGCTTCGGCGCGCTGCGCGACGACATGGGCCTTCAGGCCGGCGCCTACCAGTTCGTCTACGACGTCACCGAGCGCCTGGCCGAGCAGGACCGTCTGCGCGAGGCCGAGGAGGCGCTGCGCCAGGCCCAGAAGATGGAGGCCGTCGGCCAGCTGACGGGCGGCCTGGCCCACGACTTCAACAACCTGCTGTCGGGCATCTCCGGCTCGTTCGAGATGATCGGCACGCGCCTCTCGCAGGGCCGCATGGTCGAGGTCGACCGCTATGTGGCCGCCGGCCAGGGCGCGGCGCGGCGGGCCGCCGCCCTCACCCACCGCCTGCTGGCCTTCTCGCGCCGCCAGACCCTCTCGCCCAAGCCGATCGTCATCAACCGGCTGATGGCCGAGTTCGTCGAGCTGGTGCGGCGCACGGTGGGTCCGTCGATCAAGGTCGAGACGGTCGCCGCCGGCGGCCTGTGGCCCACCCTGGTCGACGCCAACCAGCTGGAGAACGCTCTCCTCAATCTCTGCATCAACGCCCGCGACGCCATGCCCGACGGCGGCCGCATCACCATCGAGACCGGCAACAAGTGGCTCGACCGCCGCGCCGCCGACGAGCGCGGCATGGAGCCGGGGCAATATGTCTGCGTCTGCGTCAGCGACACGGGCGTGGGCATGGACAAGGCGGTTCAGGAGCGGGTGTTCGACCCCTTCTTCACCACCAAGCCGATCGGCGAGGGCACCGGCCTTGGCCTGTCGATGGTCTACGGCTTCGCCCGCCAGTCGCACGGCCATGTGCGGATCTATTCCGAGCTGGGCCAGGGCACGATGGTCTGCATCTACCTGCCGCGCCACTTCGGCAAGGAAGAGACCGACGAGACCGACGTCGCCGCCGCCCTGCCCGCGCCCGCCGCCGCCGGCGAGACCGTGCTGGTGGTCGACGACGAGCCGACCGTGCGGATGCTGATCGTCGATGCGCTGCAGGAACTGGGCTATGCCTGCATCGAGGCCGCCGACGGCCCGGCCGGCCTGCGCCTGCTGCAGACCGACGCCCGCATCGACCTCCTGATCACCGACGTCGGCCTGCCCGGCGGGCTGAATGGCCGCCAGGTGGCCGACGCCGCCCGCGCCCTGCGGTCCGAGCTGAAGGTGATGTTCATTACCGGCTACGCCGAGAACGCGGTCCTCAACCACGGCCACATCCAGCCCGGCATGGAGGTGCTGACCAAGCCCTTCGCCGTCGCCGACCTGGCCGGGCGGGTGGACCGTATGCTGAGGGGTTGAGAGTCAGGAATGTGGCGAAATCCGGCTTGAACTCGACCATCCGGTTAGGCATGATTCAATGGCGGGATAAGCGATATCTGAAGTCCATAAAGGCGTACCTACGTGTCTGAAGCACGTCGGCGCGGATACGCGCGCGTGCATGTTCTGAAGTCCTGGTCCGATCTCCCTGACGCCTTGGGCGACGGCTCTTATGCGATGTGGCGGCGCGCTGCGTCGGTCGAAGGCGTCGCCATTGTCGCCGGCCGTCCAGACGCCCCCCAGAAGGAGGCGGCATGGCGGTTTTGGTCGATCTGGGTCCGAACATTCGGGACGCATCACGCGCCTCCGCTCGACAATGCGCCGTCGGCCTGCGCGGAGGTTTCCGCGAACGGGTTCCCACGCCCGGAGGGCCGCCGCGATGGGCCTGAAGCTCACCCCAGTCGACTTTCTCGGCATGGCCAAGTTCGGAATGTTCTCGGCCCTCACCGGCGCGGTGACCAGCGGTCTGGCTGCGATTTCCATGCCGCTCTTCACCTATCTCTGCCGGCGATCGGACAACGGGGTCGTGAAGAAGCGGATCAAGGCCGACCTGCTAAAGGACAAACGCAAGCACGCCCTGAGGAAAAAGATCCTGGCGCAGGCCTCCAGGAAGGATTTCATGCAGATCGTGCAACACGTGCTGGAGCTGCCCGACCAGTCCAAGCCCGCGCCGCTTCCCCCAGAGCCTCCTCCCCCACGGGAAACCAGGAGCCATCCCATCGAACGCGACTGGGCCTCGGGGCACCGTCCGGCCAACGACGAGGGCGGTCCGCGACGAACCCGCCTGCATTGACGGCGGCGGCGGGTCGTGGCTGGCTCGCCGCCTCCGTTCGGGCGCCGCCCGTCCGCTTCCGTGAAGGACACCCATGGCCAGGCTGATCTTGAGCGTCGTCGGCAGCGACCGGCCGGGCCTGACTCAGGCCTTGGCCCAGGCGGTGCTGTCGGCCGGCGGCAACTGGCTGGAGAGCCATCTCAGCCGGCTGGGCGGGCTCTATGTCGGCTCAGTGCTGGTCGAGCTGGACGAAGGCAAGGTCGAGGCTCTGCGCGCGGCCGTCGCCGCCGTGGACGCCCAGGGCCTGGAGGTGCGGATCGCGCCTGCCGTCGAAGCGGCGGAAAGCGCAGGCGAGGCGATCCATCTTGCCCTGGTCGGCCAGGACCGGCCGGGCATCGTCCACCAGGTGACGGGCGTGCTGAGCGGCCTTTCGGCCAATATCGAGACCTTCGGCACGCGGCTCAGCGTCGAGCCGCATTCGGGCGCGCCGCTGTTCCACATGGAGGCCCGGCTGCGGCTGCCCGCCGGCCTGTCGGTGGCGACCGTGCAGGCGGCGCTGGAGGACATCTCGGGCGAGATCATGGTCGATATCGCCCTGGCGCCCGCCGAGGGGAACTAGCTCCCGCCTTCGCCTTTCCCATCCGGCGGCTTGCGCACCACCACCATCACCTCCACCCCGCCCGGCCGCCGGGCCAGGGCGTCGCGCAGCATGGCCAGCAGGGTCTCCTCGGAGACGTGCAGGTCGACGATCCGCGCCGTCTCTTCATAGACCATGTGGAAGTGCGGCTCGGGCTGGGTGTCGAACACCGGCTCGGGACCGGTGGTCGGCAGGCGCGAGACCAGGCCGTGGTCGGCGAAGGCCTCCATCTGGCGGGCCAGCTCGCCGAGCGGGATCGACAACCCGGCCTCGGCGGCTAGGTCGGCGACCTCCGGCAGGGTCAGGTGGGTCTCCTCGGAGGCGCGCAGCAGCGCCAGCAGACGGGGCGCCGGGCCGCGGCTCGGCAGGCCCGCCCGGCGCAGCGCGTCCTGCAGGACGGCGTCCACGGCGTGAGGCATCGAAGGCGTCCTCCCGGGGGCGGAGGAACGGTCGCGCTCTTTGACGGCGTCGCGACCTGTCCCGCGCCCGAATTCCGGCGACGTCCCGAAGGTCGCCGCCGGGCGAACCTTCACGCAATCCAGGATCGAATAGAAGCGCCAAGATCCAATGGTTGCGATAGGCTTCCCCTATCGGGAGGAACCATGAACCTGCGAGACCTGCGCTACCTGCTGGCCGTGGCCGAGCACGAGCACTTCGGCCGCGCCGCCCGGGCCTGCGGCGTCAGCCAGCCCACCCTGTCGGTGCAGATCCGCAAGCTGGAGGAGCTGCTGGGCGTCACGCTGTTCGAGCGCACCAGCAAGACGGCCGCCCCGACCGCCGCCTGCCGCGAACTGCTCGACCACGCCCGGGCCGCCGTGACCGCCGGCGAGGCGGTGCTGGCTACCGCCCGCAACCTGCGCGATCCGCTGGCCGGCCGCTTCCGCCTGGGGATCATCCCGACCCTGGCGCCCTACCTGCTGCCGCTGATCTTCGCGCCGTTGCGCGAGGCTTTGCCCCATCTCGAGATCGAACCCTGGGAGGACCAGACCGCCGCCCTGCTGGAGCGCCTGCGCGCCCACGAACTGGACGCCATCCTGCTGGCCACCGACGAGGCCGCGCCCGATCTCGACGGCCGCGCCCTGTTCGCCGAGCCGTTCCTGGCCGCCCTGCCGCCGGACCATCCGCTGGCCGGCCAAGAGGTCATCGCCGAGACGGACCTGGCGCGCGACATCCTCGTCCTGGCCGACGGCCACTGCCTGCGCGACCAGGCGCTGGAAGCCTGCGGCAAGTCCAGCACGGCGCTGAGCACGGCCCTGCGCGCCTCCAGCCTGTCGACCCTGCTGAACATGGTCGCCGCCGGCTACGGCACCACCCTGATCCCGGGCCTGGCCTCGGGCGCGGCCCAGGACGCCGGCATCGTGCTGCGGCCGCTGTCGGCGCTGACCAGCCGCACCGTCCGCATCATCTGGCGCACCCACTTCCCCCAGCGCCCCGCCGCCGAGGCCGTGGGCGAGATCATCGCGGCGCGGCTCAAGGGCTACGCCGAGGGCGCGGCGGCGGGGTCGGTTTAAGGCAACCTCACTCCCCTCCTCCCGTCATTCCCGCCCTTGTGGCGGGAAACCCTGGTTCCGCTCGCACGTGAAGCGCCAGCGGACTGCTTGGCAGTCCGCCCCATCAGCCCTTGCGGCTGACAGAGGGGTTCCCGCCACAAGGGCGGGAATGACGGGCTGATAAGGAAGGCGTGAAACTCGCCGTCGCTAAAGCTTCACCACCCAGTTCTTCCGGTACATCACCCAGCCCAGCAGCCAGCACACCAGCATGTAGGCCACCGCGCACAGCAGCGAGCCCACCGGTCCCGGCGCGACCGCCTGGAACACATGCACGCCCACCCACTCGTACGGCCCGACGCCCGGCGCGACCGCGAACTGGTTCAGGGTGACCACGAACAGCTCCGAGAACAGGTAGATCACCAGCGGATTGAGGCCGAACACCTGGAAGAAGCGGGTGGCGGCGTTGGGCTCGCGGCCTTCCAGCACCGCCGTCAGGGCGGCCAGCAGCAGCAGGTCGATACCCACGGTCAGCAGCACGAAGGGGCCGGTCCACAGCTTCTTGGCGATCGGGAACCAGGGGTTCCAGGCCAGGGCCGCCAGGATCAGCACGCCGCCGATCCCCGCCATGCGCACCAGGGTCTTGCGGGTGTCGGTCGCCTGGCGCAGGGCGAGCGCGGCGAGATAACCGGCCAGCACATTGACCGCCGACGGCAGGGTGCCCAGCAGGCCTTCGGGGTCGAAGCCGCCGTCCTTGCGATAGAGATGGTCGCGGCCCACGACCAGCAAGTCCAGCTGCGTGCCGGCGTTGCCCAGCTTGGAATAGGGATCGGCCCCGCCGAAGCCCAGCAGGATCGCCCAGTAGCCCAGCAGCAGGCCCGCGCACAGCGCCAGGATCCAGCGCGGCGACAGGAACCGCGCGGCGAAGGCGGCGATCAGGTAGCACAGGGCGATCCGCTGCATCACGCCCATCACCCGGGTCTGCGAAAACGGCGCCAGCGCCCAGTGCCCGTCCACATGGTGCACGAACGGGAACCAGTACATCAGGAAGCCGAGCAGGAAGATCAGCGCCGTGCGCTTGAGCACCTTGCCCGTGAAGGCCGGCAGCGGGATAGGCCGCGAGAACGCGAACGCCATCGAGCAACCGACGGCGAACAGGAACGAGGGAAACACCGCGTCGGCGGCCGTGAAGCCGAACCACTTGGCGTGCACCAGCTGGGTGAAGGCCTTGGCGCCGGGACCGGCGGTGTTGACCACGATCATCAGGCAGACCGTCAGGCCGCGGAACACGTCCAGCGACAGGAAGCGAGGGGCGGGCTTGGTCGTCATGGCTGTGTCTTTCCCCCTCAGGCCCGGTCGATGCGCGCGATCAGCGCCGCGACCCCGGCGACGGGGTCGGCCGGCGGCGCTCGGCGATAGGCGACGTCGGCGGCCACCCAGGCCTTTTCCCAGGCGATCCCGTCCTTGACCACGGCCGCCTCGTCGAACGGACCGGTCCCGGCCGCCTTCAGGGCGTCGAGGAAGCGGCTCCAGCGCGGCAGGTAGAAGTCGGCATAGAGCCCCTGCCAGGCCTTGGAGGCGTAGTCGTTGAGGTTGCCCTCCCCGCCCCACACCGTCACCTGGGCCTTGGCGTTGCTCACATAGGCGGCCTTGTCGGCCGGCGTGTCGCCATAGGCGCGGGCGTCGTCGATCCAGGTGGCCAGGGTCTCGGGCTGCACGCCCAGCAGGGCGTCGACGGCCAGGGCCAGATCCTCGACCTTGCGGCGGGCGGCGTCGCCGGCGGCCGCGTCGCCCGTGCGATAGGCGGCGACGGCGGCCTGCAGCTGCGCGTCGATCTCCAGGCTGGCCAGCTGCCGCGCGGCGTCGACCAGGTCGAGCACGAACAGCTTTTCCTTCGCGTAGCCCGGCGCGATTGCGCTCAGCGCCCGCACGGCCGCATCAAGCTTGGCGCGGTCGCCCGGATGGCCCGGGAACTCGCCGATGGTCGCCGTCGGCCGCTTGAAGAAGAGATAGGCGCCGGCCTTGCTCTTCCACCAGCGCGAGGACCAGTAGCGGGTCGAATAGGCGCCCTGGACCAGCAGGCCCATGGCCGCGTCCAGTTGCGGCGAGGTCTTGCCGTAGCGCGCCTTCGAGCGGCTCGAAAGCCAGGCGGCCGTCGAGGCCCCGCCGCCGTTCCAGGCCAGGTCGTAGACCGCCTCGTAGACGATCGAGTTGTTGTGCAGCCCCTCGGGGAACATGCCAAAGCCCGACAGCTTGCCGGTCTCGCCGCTGGCCGCCACGGCGGCGATGTCGCGGCGGTAGTAGTCGAGGTCGCCGTAGACCGGGTTGCTGCCGCCGTAGTTATGGACATAGCCATAGATCCACGGCTTGCCGCCGAAGGCCTTGGCGTTCTTCCAGACGTCGGGATAGCGGTCGTTGCCGATGTCGAGGATCATCAGCTTCTCGTCCGGCACGCGGCTGAGATAGGCGCTGATCGCGGCCGGATCCCAGAAGTGGCTGTCGGCGCCGAACAGCCAGCCCTGCATCACCCACACCGCGTCCGGTCGGGCCTGGCGGATGGAGTCGTAGATGGCCTTGCCGTAGGCGGCCAGGCGCTCGGCCTTCAGGGCCGGATCGACCTCGACCTTGGTCTTGGTCGCCGCCGTATTGGCCGTGCCGTCGCCATAGGCCGCGTCGCGCGCGTCGGCGCCGTCGGCGTTGATCGGCGGCAGCATCTCGTTGAAGGAGTCGGCGAGGTAGTAGGTCCCCGCCCCATAGGTCTGGGTATAGAGCGCCAGGAACCGGCCGGCGATCTTGGCGAACAGCGGATCGGCCGGGTCCAGCCAGTAGGTCTCGTGGAAGCCTTCCCACGGCCGCATGCGATAGATCCGGGCCTTGGGGTTCTTCTTGGCGAAGGCCTTGGGCACGTAGCCGCCGAAGGCGGGCAGGATCGGCGTCATGCCAAGCCCGCGCATCCGCGACAGGATCCGAACCTGCAGGTCCTTCTTCTTGTCGATCCAGGCGGTCGGCAGCGGGGCGGCGTAGCCCTCGATGTTGCCCATCCGGTGCCAGGGCGTGAACGCCGCGCCGGAGAAGTAGTCGGCCAGCTCGGCCTCGCTCAGCCCGAACTCGCGCCACAGCGCTCGCCAGACATATTCCTGGCCCTCCATGGCCAGCGGCATGTCGACGCCGTGCACCGCCATCCAGTCGATCTCGCGCGACCAGCGGTCCCAGCCCCACCAGGGCGTGGTGTAGCCATAGGTGCAGGTGTTCAGATAGGCGCGGTGGGCGAAGGGCGTTTCCACCCGGCCGGTGTCGGCGTCGGGCAGACGCGCCGGCAGGGCGACGCGGTCGCCTTCCCAGCTCACCGAAGCCGCGCCGTTGTCTTTGAGATAGGCGTAGGCGCCGCGGGCCAGGGCCACCGGCGTGTCGCCGCTGATCACCACCTTGCCGCCGGCCGCCTTCACCGCGTAGCCGGGCTTGCCGCCCTTGGACACCGTCAAGGCCAGCTGGATCCCGGCTGCCTTGGGTCCGAACCGTCGCGCCAGCACCGCCCGCGCCGCCGCCGCGCCGCCCGGTTCGCCGGATGCTCCCTTGCCCGCCGCGACCGCCAGCGACGGCGCGCTGGAGACGGCCATCAGGGCCAGGGCCTGCTTCAAGGTCTGGCGACGCGAGGGCTTGAACGGCATCGTTGGCTCTTGCTCCAAAACGAAAATCTGGTCGCCGCCCAGGAGTCAGGCGGCGACCAGCAGTTGCGCCGCACGGAACGGCGTCTCCGGGGAGGAGATACGGGGTTACATCTTGTACTGGAACGACAGGTAGTAGCTGGGGCCGGTGACCGAGGTCATCTGCCAGCGGCTCTCGTTGCCGAGATAGGCCTTCTCCTGGGCGTTGTTGATGTTCATCGCCGCGAACGACAGGCTGAGCTTCTCGTTGATGTTGTAGCCCAGGTTCAGGTCGAACTGGGTGCGCGCATCGACGGTGTGACCCAGGGGACCGGAGAAGAAGCTCTCGACCGAGGTCTGGTCGTAGGCGCTGCGGTAGTTGGCCGACAGGCGCGCGCTGAACGTCTGGTTTTCCCAGTAGATCGTGCCGTTGGCGGTGTGCTCCGACAGGTTGGCCAGCTTGAAGCCGGTCACCGAGGTCGCCGGATTGACGTGGGTGTAGTTGGCGATCAGACCGAAGCCCGCGATCGGCAGCCAGGCGTCCAGCGACTGTTGCCAGTTCAGCTCGTAGCCGTGGATGTCGACGGTGCGCGCGTCGTTGAAGCTCTGGGTGATGGTGTAGGTGTCGCCGGCGGCCGAGACGCAGACGCCGCTGCTGTCGGTCGACAGCGAGGTGCCTTCGTACGAAGTCGGGCACATGGTCGAGGTGTAGACGCCGTTCTTGACCTTCTTCGAGAAGAAGCCCGCCGACAGGCCGTTGCCCGAGCCGTAGTACCACTCCAGGCTGACATCCAGCTGGTTGGCGGTCATCGGATCCAGCGAACCCTGGCCGATCGAGATCGTGTAGACCTTGTGGCCGGTGGTGTCGGTGGTGCTGGTCATGGTGGTGGCCAGCTGGTTGTTGGAGTCGATGATCGGACGCACCAGCACCTTGGCCGCGGCGACGCGCAGCAGCAGGTTGTCGGTGATGTCGAAGCTGAAGTTCGCCGACGGCAGGACGTTGTCGTACGACTTCTTGGTCGTGTAGGTGCCGGCCACCAGCTTGACTTCGGTGTTCAGCGGGTTGGCCGCGCCGCCGACATAGCCGTTGACGGTCTGGTCGGTGCTTTCGCGACGCACGCCGATGTTGCCGCGGAAAGTGCGCGACAGCACCTCGCCCTTCAGGTTGGCCATGGCGTAGAGCGAGCCCAGGTCACGCTCGACGCGGAACGAACCGGCCGGATCGAAGGCTTCGTAGACGGTCACGCCCTGGGCCTTGAGGGCCGCGCGATAGGCGTCGAGGTTCGGCGACACCCAGGTCCCCGGCAGCGTCATGTCGCCGTCCAGGAAGTTGGTCACCAGGATGCCCGAGCCGGCCATGGTCGGCGAGTACGAGGCCGGGATGGTGTTCTGGCCGTCGCGGCGCACGACGTAGCGCTTCAGCACTTCCTGACGGATCTTCGCGCCGAACTGCACGGAGTCGAGGATGCTGAAGTTCACGTAGCGCTTGGCGTCGAACTGGCCGGCGTTCTCGTAGGAGTCGATCGTCCGGTAGGCGCCGTTCGGGTAGGTGTTCCGGATCAGGGTCGAGGTGTTGTACTGGGCCGTGTCGTCCAGCGCCGTCGCCGTCGAGAACACGATGTTCTTCGGGTTGCTGATGTCGAGCGTGGCGCTCGAGATGTTGACCCCGAGGATCGCCGCCTCTTCGTTGAACAGGGCGTGGCCGCGCGAATAGTGGCCGACGCCGCTGAAGTCCCAGTTCTCGATGCCGGTCCAGCGCACCTTGGTGGTGAAGGCGCCGGTCGACTGCGGACGGTCCTCGTGCTGGTGGTTGTTCTCGAGGCGGAAGTTGTTGATCTGCACCTTGGTGGCGGTGTTGTTCGCCGTCGCCAGGGTCACCACGTTCGAGGCCGAGGGCGTGGTGAACAGGAAGACCTGCTGGTGCAGCTCCTGCGTCGTCTCGTCCTTGGCGTAGGTGGCGATGGCGTCGATCTGCAGGTCGTCGGTCGGCTTGAACTGGATGGCCCCGTTGACCATGCTGCGCTTGGTCTCGCGGTCGATGCGGCGGTAGCGCAGGCGGGCCGGCGTGTAGACGCCGTTGCTCACGGTCCAGCGGTCCATCCACAGATAGTCGCCGCGGTCCTTCAGCTCCTGGTAGCCGGCGCCGAGGAAGACGCCCAGCTTGCCGTCCAGGAAGTGGTCGACATAGGTCGCGCCGAACTTGGCGGTCGGGTCGCCGCCGATCAGCTCCTGCTGCTGCAGCTTGCCTGCGAAGATCAGCTGGCGGCCCTTCACGTTGAAGGGGTGCACGGTGTCGATGTTGACGGTGCCGGCCAGGCCGCCGGCGTCCATGTCGGCGGTCGGCGACTTGTAGACCTGGATGCCCGAGGCCAGCTCGGTCTGGATGACGTCGTAGCGGAAGCCGTCGGTGAAGTTCGAGCTCTTGAAGGCCTGGCCGTTGACCGTGGTCAGGGCGTACTGCGGGCCCAGGCCCCGGATGCTGATCGTCGAGCCGCGGCCGTTGATGTTGGAGATCTGCACGCCCGGGATGCGCTGGATGGCTTCAGCGATGTTTTCCGACGGGAACTTGCCGATGTCCTCGGACGAGATGCCGTCCGAGACGCGCACGTCGTTGCGCTTGGTGTCGAGCGCGGTGGCCAGGCTCTTGCGGAAGGCGGTGACCACCACCTCGTCGACGGCCTCGCTGGGCGCGGCGTCTTGCGCGGCGGCGACGCCGGCGAAGCTGACGCCCGCCAGCAGGGCCAGGGCGAAGGCCTTACGCTGGGCGGCGGGCCTGAAACTCGTAAGCTTGTGACCGATCATCCTGTTTATCCCCTCAAGCTGGCGCGGCGCGCGCGCCCTGTGAACGCCGCTCCCCCGCGGCGCCGTTTTTGAGCAGACCATTTAAAGACCTTTTTTCGCTGCTCACCGGCAAACTAGGGGCGGTTTTGAAACCCGTCAAAGCCGGCAACCCGTTCTATTGCTTGTATTTCGGCAGAGATTGCCGGTTAGGCGCCCAATTTGTCGGGCTAAGCCGCGCCGCATATCGGCGATCGGCAACAAATACGAATGAAGTCAGTCAATTAGTGAAATTTTGTCCTTATTGGACAAGGCTAGGCATAATACCAATTTAATGCCTTTTTTGCGACCATTCGCGCCCAACGCCTCCTGCGCACGCAAGCTCCGCGCGCAATCGCCCGACCTCCGCGCGCGCAACTTGCGCCCGGCGCCCACGAAAAGGCGCCCGCGCCTCGCGAGCGCGGCCCCGCATGACGCGAGTCGTCGAATGTTGGCTAGGCGGGGAGCTGGGGAGATCCCCTTCCCTTCGGCCGCCCCTTCCCTCGCCCCGTCTCTCTTCCCCGCCTCCCTCGCCCCTGTGGCGAGGGTCCATGCCGGCGGCCGCTCAGACAGCGGCCGCACGCGAAAGGTCTGAGCAGGCTGAACGATGGGTCCTGGGCACAAGGCCCAGGAAGGCAGCGGGCAGCGGTGGCGCTAGACGACCACCGCCTCTTGCAGCGCGGTCGCCACGGCCTCCGCGTTGGGCCCCAGCACCAGGTGCACCACCGGTCCGTCGAGGCGCACCAGCGCCCGCACGCCGGCGGCCTTGAGCGCCGCCTCATCCAGCTTCGAAGGATCGGCCAGTTCCAGGCGCAGGCGGCTGGAGCAGGCGCTGACGGCGGCGAGGTTGGCCACGCCGCCGAGACCCGGCAGCAGGGCCTGGGCGGTCTTGGGGTCGGACGCGGCGACAGAGGCAGGAGCCACGACGGGAGCCGCAACCACCCCCGCCCCGACGGCGTCGCGGATCTCGCCGGCGACGGTGTCGGCGATGGGGCCGAGCACCACCTGCAGGGCCTTGTCGGAGGGACGCACGATCCCGCGCGCGCCCAGGGCCTTGAGCCTCGGCTCGTCGACGGCCTTCTGGTCGGCCACGATCAGCCGCAGGCGGGTGGTGCAGGCGTCGACGCTGACGAGGTTGGCGCTGCCGCCCAGGGCGACGACGAAGTCCGCGCCACGGCCGCCGGCGCTGACGGCGGGAGCGGCGTTCAGGAGGGCCGCCTCCTCCTCCGGCTCGCGCCCCGGCGTCTTCAGGTCAAAGCGGACGATGAAGAACCGGAAGAGGCCGTAATAGACGGCGAAATAGACCGCTCCGATCGGCAGCAGGAAGAGCGGGTGCGTGGCCTTGCCGAAGTTGAGGACGTAGTCGAACAGGCCCGCCGAGAAGGTGAAGCCCAGCTTCACGTCCAGCAGGTTCATCAGCGCCATCGAGACGCCGGTCAGCACCGCGTGCACGGCGTAGAGCGCCGGGGCCAGGAACATGAAGCTGAATTCGATCGGCTCGGTCACCCCGGTCAGGAACGAGGTCAAGGCCAGGGAAGCGAGCATGCCGCCCACCGCCTTGCGGCGCTCGGGACGGGCGGTGTGCAGCATGGCCAGGCACGCGGCGGGCAGGCCAAACATCATCACCGGGAAGAAGCCGCTCATGAAGCCGCCGGCGGTCGGATCGTCGGCGAAGAACCGTCGCAGGTCGCCCGTCGCCCCATGGAAGTCGCCGATCACGAACCAGGCGATGTTGTTGAGGATGTGGTGCAGGCCGGTGACGATCAGGATGCGGTTGAGGAAGCCGTAGACCAGCAAACCCCACTGCCCCGAGCCGACGATGGCCCGGCTGGCGGCGTCCACCCCGCCGTTGATGGCGTCGTAGCCCAGGCCCACCAGCCCGGCCATCAAGAGGCCCGCAAGCCCCGCCACGATCGGCACGAAGCGCCGGCCGCTGAAGAAGGCCAGGTACTCGGGCAGCTTGAAGCCGGAGAAGCGGTTGTAGAACAAGCCCCCGATCACGCCGGAGAGAATGCCGATCGGCACGGAGAGCTTGGACAGGGCTTTTGCCTTGTAGGCCGCGCCCGCCAGGGCCGCGTGGGCTTCGGCCAGACCCGCCGTCGCATCGGCCGGCACGTGCAGCAGGGCCTTGCCGCCCTCGGTGGCGATCAGGAAGCAGACCACGCCGGCAAGGCCGGCCGCGCCGTTGTTCTCGCGGGCCAAGCCGACGGCGACGCCGATGGCGAACAGCAAACCCAGATTGGCGAAGATCGCGTCGCCGGCGGCGGCGATGAAGGGGATGTTCAGCAGGTCCGGCTGGCCAAGGCGTAGCAAAAGGCCCGCCACCGGCAGCACCGCGATCGGCAGCATCAGGGCCCGGCCGAGCGGCTGGAGGATTTCGAGCGGCGATTTCATCGGCGTCAGGCTCCAGCTTGCTGGAAGGATTTGGTCAGGTCGCGGACCGCCTCGGGCGAGGTCTGGTCCAGGGCCTGGACGGCCAGGGTCTGGCAGGCGGCAAGGTCGAGGGTGCGCACCAGGGCCTTCACCTCCGGCACGATGGCGGCGGTGGCCGAGAGTTCCGTGACCCCAAGGCCCAGCAGCACCGGCACGGCGGCAAGATCCGAGGCGAGACCGCCGCAGACTCCCACCCAGCGGCCGTGCTTCTCGGCTCCCCGGCAGGTCTGGTCGATCATCCGCAGCACGGCCGGGTGCAGGGCGTCGATGCGGGCGGCCAGCTCGGGATTTCCCCGGTCCATGGCCAGGACGTACTGCGTCAGGTCGTTGGTGCCGATCGACAGGAAGTCGGCCTCGGCGGCGATCAGGTCGGCGGTCACCGCGGCGGCCGGGGTCTCGATCATCACGCCGAGCTCGACGCGGTCGGTGATCCCCAGCTCCTTCTTGGCCTCCTCCAGCACGGCGCGGACGGCGCGCAGTTCCGACAGGCTGCCCACCATCGGGACCATGATCTTGCATTGGCCGAGCGGCGCCACCCGCAGGATGGCGCGCAGCTGGGTCTTCAGCAGGTGCGGTCGCCACAGGCTGACGCGGACGCCGCGCAGCCCCAGGGCCGGGTTCTCCTCGGCGGGGATCGGCAGGTAGGGGGCGGCCTTGTCGCCGCCGACGTCCAGCGTGCGCACGATCAGCGGCTTGCCTTCGAGGGCCGTGGCGACGGCCTGGTACTGCTGCGCCTGCTCGTCCTCGCTGGGCGGGGTCTCGCGGTCGAGGAACAGGAACTCGGTGCGCAGCAGGCCGCAGCCTTCGGCGCCGTTGGCCGCCGCGGCCTTAGCGTCCTTCTCCGAGCCGACATTGGCGAAGACTTCGATGCGGGTCCCGCAAGACGTGGTGCTCGCCTCATGGGCGGCGGCCTTGGCGGCGGCGCGGCGCTCGTGGCGGGCGGCGATGGCGCTTTGCGCCGCCGCCAGGGCCTCGGCGTCGGGAGCCACGCGCAGCTTCCCGCCCTCGGCGTCGAGGATCAGGGCCGTGCCGTCGGCGATCTCCAGCGCGCCGGGCCCGACCGCCACCAGGGCCGGCAGGCCCATGGCCGCGGCCAGGATGGCCACGTGCGAGGTGGGGCCGCCGCGGGCGGTGGCGAAGCCGGCCACCCGGGCCGGGTCCACGCCCATCAGCTGCGAGGGCAGAAGCTCGTCGGCCAGCAGGATCGCGCCAGCCGGCAGGACGCGGGCGCTTTCTTCCTCCAGCCCCAGCAGCACCCGCAGCACCTGGCGCTCCAGATCGATCAAATCGTCGACCCGCTCGGCCAGGCGGCGGTCGCCCAGGCCTTTGAGGGCCTCGACATAGCCGCCGACGGCGCGCCGCCAGCCAAAGCCGGCGCTCTTGCCTTCGCCGATCAGCTTGCGGGCGGCGGCGGTCAGTTCGGGATCTTCGAGGAAGGCCAGGTGCGCGGCCAGGATCGCCTTGCGCGCCGCCTCGCCGGTCTCGGCGGCCAAGGCGATGCGGGCGCGGACCGTCTCCAGCGCCGTATCCAGGGCGGCCAGCTCGGCGGCCACGCCCTGCCCGGTTTCGGCGACGGTGATTTCCTCGACCGCCAGCCGCACGGCCTGGCCGATCGCCAGTCCCGGCGCGGCCATCACCCCGCGCAGCACGCCGGGCTCGGCGGGCTCGGACGGGGCGGCGATGACGATCGGGGCCTCTTCGATCTTGGCCGCGACCTCGCCGGCCTTCTCGCCCATGCCGCTTTCGATCAGGGCGGCGACGGCGTCCACGGCGGCCGCAGCATCCGTCCCGGAGGCGACGATGGAGACGTGATCACCCAGCTTGACGGCCAGGGCCATCACCCCGACCGGGCTGCGGGCGCTCGCACGGCGTCCGCCGGCCACGATGGCGACGTCGGCCGCGAAGCCCCGCGCCGTCTCGGCGATCCGCGCCGCCGGCCGGGCGTGAATGCCATGCGCCAGCGGCACGACGATCTCGCGGGAGATCTCGGCCTCGGCCGTGGTTTTGACCACCGCCGCGCCGCCGACCGGCACCAGCTCCATCAGGAAGCCGCCCGCCTGCGTCTCGGCGTCCTGCGCCCGCCGGACGATCTCGAACGCCTCGGGATTGGTAATGACCACCGGCGTGATCAGGCTCTTGGCCTTGCGGGCCAGCAGATCGAGATCAAAGCCGATCAGCGCCTGCCCGGTGCTCACCGCCTGGCCCTCGGCGACCCGGACGTCGAAGCCCTCCCCGCCCAGCGCCACCGTCTCCAGGCCCACGTGCATCAGCACCTCGGCCCCGTTCGCCGCCCGGATCGTCACCGCATGCCCCGACCGGTGCACGCTGAGAACCACGCCGTCGCAAGGCGAAACCAGCACCGACCCCACCGGATCGATCGCCACACCATCGCCCAGCATCCGCTCCGCGAACACCGCGTCCGGAACCTCCTCCAACGGACCCGTCCACCCCGCCAACGGCGATTGAAGCACCAGGGTGGACATGGGCGGCATTCTCGTCGGGAACGGGGAAGAAGGAACTACTGACCAGCCGTCAGGGTGATGCGGTCAAGGGCCGGCATCGGATCCAGGCTCTTGGCCGTGAAGGTCAGGCAAAGATCGTGCACGCCCTCGCGGGCCGGCAGCACGCCGGTGACCGTGCCCAGGCCCGGGCCGCGCCCGGCCTTGCCCAGCGGGATGGCCGCGATGCGCTCGCCCTTGCAGCCCAGCCGCACCTCCAGCTCGCCGTCGGGCGTGGCGGGCTTGCGGACCACGATCTGGTCCTTGGCCGCGCCGATCTGGAAGTTCCAGCTCGCCTGGCCGACCCGGGCGGTCAGCTTCAGGCCCTTGGAAAGATCGGCGCCCTTCCAGATCCAGCACGGGTTCATCAGGTCGATGGCGAAGATGGCGCGCGGGCCGTCCTTGCCGTTGATCGGCGCGTCGTCCTCGAAGGCCAGCGGGATCGCCGCGCCGCACAGCTCCAGCTGCCGGCTCTCGCGGGTATTGGCCGCCAGCTCGGTCGCGGTCCAGCCACGCGTGCGGCCCAGCGGCGCGTCGTCCAGGAAGCTGCGCGCCTTCAGCGTCGTTCCCGCCTTCAGCGGCAGGGTCTCGCCATAGGCCGGCGAGGCGGACGTGGGCTCCGAGCCGTCGGTGGTGTAGCGCACCTGGCCCAGCGCAAGGCCGCTGGCCAGGCTGACCGAAACCGCCCCGCCCTGCCCCGGACGCAAGGTCGCCTGCGGCTCGAACGGCGCGGTGTCAGCGACGACGCCCAAGGCCTTCAGCCGCGCCATCTCGGCCGGCAGGCGCTGGGTGAAGCCGTCCCAGTCGCGGCGCTCCTCCTGGGTCCAGGCCGTTTCGGCCAGGGCCACCAGGCGCGGGAAGGCCATCGCTTGCGCTCGCTCGTCGGTGCGCACGTGCTCGGTCCAGAGGTTGGCCTGGACGCCCAGTATGTGCTTGCGCTGGTCAGGCGTCAGCGCGTCCGGCGCGGCGTCGAACTGGTAGACGTCCTTGAGGCTGCTGACCGTGATCCGGCCGGGCGGCTCGTCCAAGGACGTGCTCTGCCGGCGATCGAAATAGAGGGTCGGCTCGGGCGACAGCACCGTGTCGTGGCCCTGGCTGGCGGCGGCGATGGCCCCGTCGATCCCGCGCCACGACATCACCGTGGCGTTGGGGGCCAGGCCCCCTTCAAGGATCTCGTCCCAGCCGATCAGCCGGCGGCCGCGACCGTTGATGTGCTTTTCGACCCGCTGGATGAACCAGCTCTGCAGGCCGTGCTCGTCCTTGACGCCCAGTTCCTTGATCTTGGCCTGGATGACGGGGCTCGCCTTCCACTGGTCCTTGACCGCCTCGTCGCCGCCGACGTGGATGTATTCGGACGGGAAGAGGTCCATCACCTCGTCGAGCACGTCGTTGAGGAACTCGAACGTGCCGTCCTCGACATTGTAGAGATAGGGGAAGATCCCCCAGTCGTGGCGGGCCAGGGCCGGCGGGTTGGGCGTCAGGCCCAGCTGCGGATAGGCCACGATCGGCGCCAGGGCGTGACCCGGCATCTCGATCTCGGGAACGATGGTGATGTTGCGGGCCGCCGCATAGGCCACCAGCTCGCGCACCTGATCCTGGGTGTAGAAGCCGCCGTAGCGCACCGGCTTGCCGGTCTTGGGATCGAACCCCGCCGCCCCGGCCGGCTGGCGCCAGGCCGAGACCTGCGTCAGCTTCGGATACTTCTTGATCTCCAGCCGCCAGCCCTGGTCGTCGACCAGGTGCCAGTGCAGCGTATTGAGCTTGTGGGCCGCCATGCCGTCGATGATCGTCTTGATCGTATCGACCGACTGGAAGTGGCGGGCGCTGTCGAGCATGAAGCCGCGCCAGGCGAAGCGCGGCGCGTCCTCCACATGGGCGGCGGGCACGTCGACCGCGCCTTTGGTCTCGTCCTGCACCGCCAGCTGCCACAGGCTGACCGCGCCGTAGAACAGGCCGGCGCGCTTGCCCGCCGTAATCTTCACCCCGCCGGGCGCGACATCGAGCGCGTAGCCCTCGCCGTCCGGGCCGCCGCGCACGAGAGAGATCGCCGCCTCGCCGGCCGCCGGCGCGCCCTCGACCACGGCCGGGCGCAGTCCCCGGGCGCGATGCAGCAGGTCGGCCAGTTGCACCGCCACGCCGCGAGCCTCGACGTCGCCCTTGGCGACATGGATGCGGGTGGCGGCGGTCAGGCGGAAGGCGCCCTCGGCGCGTTCGGCCTTGGCCGGCGCGGGCGTCAAGGTCAGCGGCTCGGCGGCCAGGGCCGGCGCTGCAAGGGCCATGGCCGCGGAGGCCAGCAGCAGGACTTTGATCATGCGAGGAAAGCTCTCACCGGCAAGCGAGCGGCAAAAAGGGAGGCGGGCCGGCCGCAAGGCCAACCCGCCCCAGCTCGCTGCTTGCAGTCAGGAGGGGGAAAGACGCGGCTAGGCTCATGAAGGGATCCTGAACCAAGCCGCGTTGAATGCAAATCAGCGGGTTCGGGGACGCGCCGGTCTTTGAAGCGCGCCCCCGGATCTGCGGCTGCTTAGAAGGAGACGTTGATCGTCGCCTGCAGCTTGCGGCCCGTGCGGTAGACGCCGCGGGGCAGCATGGTGGTGTTGGCGTAGGCGTAGTACTCGCTGTCGAGCAGGTTCTGCGCCGAGACCGAGAGGTTGACGTTCTCGGTGAAGGCGTAGCCGGCCGTGGCGTCCAGGCCCTTGTAGGCGCGGACGAACATCTGGTCGCCGCGGTCCAGGCCCGTGAAGTACTTCGAGCGCCAGTTGTAGGTCACCCGGGCCGAGAACGGACCGTGCTCGTAGAACGGGCTGATGTTGATCTGGTGCTTGGAGTTGTAGGGCAGCGGCGCGCCGCTGTCGGCTTCCCCGTCGGCGTAGGTGTAGTTGGCCAGCAGGCCGAAGCCGAGACCGAAGGTCTGCTGGTAGGCGAACGCCGCGCCCTTGACCGTGGCCGAGCCGGCGTTGGTCGGACGGCTGATCTGGTAGGTGGTGACCGCGTTGCGCGCCTGGTTGAAGTGCTGCTCGGCGACCGTCTGCTGCAGGATGTAGTTGCTGATGTCCTTGTGGAACACCTCGGCCGACAGGATGGCTTCCGGCGCGAAGTACCACTCGATCGAGGCGTTGACGTTGCTCGACTTGTAGGGGTTCAGGTCCGGGTTGCCGCCGCCGCCAGTCAGGATCTGGTCAGAGAGCCAGAAGTAGTTCGACATGTCGGCATAGTTCGGGCGCGAGATCACCTGAGCCGCGGCGAAGCGGAACACCAGATCCTCCTTCACGTCGACGATGACGTTCAGGCTGGGCAGGAAGTCCTCGTACTTCTTGGACTTCACCGACCAGGCCCAGTCGGCGGCCGTGGTGCCGCAGCCGGTGGCGGTCTGGTTGACGCAGACATAGCCGCCGCTGTCGGACTCGGTCTTCACGTAGCGCAGGCCGAAGTTGCCGCGCACGTTGTCGGCCTGGAAGTCAGCCTGGCCGTAGAGGGCGTTGATGGTCTCCTCGATGCCCCAGTTCTGGGCCGTGAACTCGGCGTTGCCGAAGATCGTCGGCACCGGCTTGGCCTGCCAGGGACGCAGATAGCCGCCGCTGGAGATGTAGTTGGCCAGGGCCTCGCCATCGATCTTGAAGCGGCTGCCCATGGCGTCGGTGACGCCGTCGAAGCCCTTCAGATAGTTGCTCGGCACGATCGACGGATTGAACTGCGAGGCGCTGGCCGGGTTGCCGTAGACCGAGACGGTCACGCCCGACATCGCCTGGGTGGTCTCGTGCTTGCGGTACTTGTAGCCGAACTGGACGCGCTTGATCACGCCCTCGAAGTCCTTGCCCGCATCGATCTGGGCGTAGGTCTCCTTGTCGGTGGTCGGCTTGGAGACGATGTTGCCGCCCCAGCCGGCGTTGTAGCCGGTCGGGCCGACCGACGGATCGCCGCCGCCCCAGCCGCCGTCGAACGAGAACTTGCTGGCGTCGGCCAGCGGATTACCGTCGGCGGTCGGGTTGGTGTAGGTCAGCACGCCGGGCGAGCCCGGGGTTCCGGTGAAGTCGACCGTGTAGTCGGCCCAGTTCAGGAACTCCCCGTACAGCTGGCGCTTGGTGCCGCCGTCGGCCTTCGAGTAGCCGGCCTCGCCCGACACGTCGATACCGTCGCCCGTCCACTTTCCGGTCAGGTGATAGGTGTCGGAGTTCAGTTCGGCTTCGCGGTACTGCACGTCCAGCACGCTCAGGGCATGCTTGAACGAGGCCTTGCGGATGACGTTGTCCTCGATGGTGATCGCGGTCAGCGCGCCCAGGCTGTTCCAGGTGTTGCCCTGGAAGGCGAACAGCGACTGGTTGGTGTTGTCGTAGGTGGCCTTGATCTTCAGCCAGTCGAAGTTCAGCTCGAGGGCGTCGGTCGGACGCCACTGGACGGCGGCGGTGTAGCTGTCGCGGACGCGTTCCTGCTCGAAGTAGGAGACCGACAGCGAGTTGACGCCGCGGGCGTTCGGATTGGCCGCCAGGGTGGTGGCGCAGGTTCCGGTGCAGTTGCCGTTGGTGATCGAGCTGACCGGGTTCTCCGGATTGCCGCCGTTATAGTAGCTGGCCGGAATGGTGCCGTAGGACTCGATGCCGTCGCGGCGCAGCTGGTCCTTGGCGTGCTGGGCCGAGACCGCGATCCCGAAGGTCTGGTCGGCGTTCTTCCAGCTGCCCAGCACCGCCACCTGCGGGTCGGACTTCTTGGAGCGATCGTTGTAGAGGTAGCTGAGCGAGCCCTGGAGGGTCAGCGACTTCAGGTCCAGCGGCTTGCGGGTGTTGACGATCACCGTGCCGCCGATGCTGCCTTCGTCGAGGCGGGGCTCGGGCGACTTGTAGACTTCCACCTTGCCGACGATCTGCGGGGCCAACAGGGCGTAGTTGAACGTCCGGCCCGGCTGATCAAGGATGAACCAGTCGGCCGAAGCCACCGTCTGGCCGTTGAGCAGAGTGCGGTTCAGGGCCGGATCGGTGCCCAGGATCGAGACCTTTTCGCCCTGGCCGAACTGACGATCGACCGTGATGCCCGGGACGATCGTCAGCGCTTCGGCGACGTTCGAACTCGGGAACTTGCCGACGTCCTCGGCGGTGACCACGTCGACGATGGCGTCGGCGTTACGCTTGGATTGGATCGATTGCTGAAGCGACGCACGAATACCGGTGACGACCACCTCATCGACGGAGGTCGGGGTCTCCTGCGCCATGACGGGCGCAGCGACCAATACGGCCAGCAGGCTGGCGGAAGCGGTCAGGACCGCCTTGTGAATGCTCTTCATAACTCGGCTTCTCCCCATTGTGCCGGGCCTTTGGACCCGGAGCCGAACCCCAAGCCCAATCCGATACCAATTTCTCGCGGCAAAGCCGCAAAGAGCGGTACTTCTCAGACCTCGGAGTGTGACTGTGACGAAATTTTTGCTGATGACAATACCTAAAAAGAACCAATTGCAGACCATGAGATAATTGGTATGAAAATGGTCATGAACTGTTGCGTGCGCCGCCGGGGTGCGCAAATCGCGGTAGATGCAAGCCTGACGGTGGTGGGGACCTGATGCTGTTTTCCGAAAAGATCGGGGGCCTGGACGGCAACGGGCAGGACCACGCGCCGCTCTACAAGCAGCTGCAGCGGGCCCTGCGCGAGGCGATCCAGAAGAAGGTCCTGGCGCCCGACGACGCCCTGCCGGCCGAGCGCGACCTTGCCGAAGAATTCAGCATCTCGCGGATCACCGTTCGCAAGGCGCTCGACGGCCTGGTCAGCGAGGGCCTGCTCACCCGACGCCAGGGCGCGGGCACCTTCGTGGCCTCGCGGGTGGAAAAGAGCTTCTCGGCGCTGTCGTCCTTCACCGAGGACATGATCTCGCGCGGGCGGGTGCCGCACAGCGAATGGATCAGCCGCAGCGAGGGCCAGGTGACGCCCGAAGAATCGCTGACGCTGGGCCTGTCGCCCGGCACGCCGGTCTATCGCTTCGCCCGGATCCGCTACGCCGACGGCTCGCCGATGGCCGTGGAATACACCACCATCGCCGCCTTCGCCCTGCCCTCCACCGACATCGTCGGCACCTCGCTCTACGAGGCGCTGGAGAAGACCGGCCACCGGCCGGTGCGCGCCCTTCAGCGGCTGCGCGCCATCCTGTTCGCCGCCGAGCAGGCCGAGTTGCTGGACGTGCCGGTCAAGGACGCGGGCCTGCTGATCGAGCGGCGCGGCTTCCTCAAGGACGGCCGGGCGGTGGAAGTGACCCAGTCCTATTACCGCGGCGACGCCTACGACTTCGTGGCCGAACTGAACGCCCTGTCCTGATTGATCTCGCGCCCGCCCTCGTGAAGGAAGCCGTCTTGACCCGCTCCGAAGCCCTGACGCCTGAAACCACGCGCATGTTCCAAGAGGCCGGCGAGGCCTCCGTGGTGGTCGCCCGGCAGCTGGCGGCCAATGCGGAGATCGTCGCCAAGGTCGCCGAGCGGCTGAAGGCCAGCCCGCCCCGGGCCGTGGTCACCTGCGCGCGCGGATCGAGCGACCATGCGGCGACCTTCGCCAAGTACCTGATCGAGACCCGCGCGGGCGTGCTGACCTCGTCGGCGGCGCTGTCGGTGTCGTCGGTCTACGCCGCGCCGCAGGACCTGGAAGGGGTGCTCTATCTGGCCATCTCGCAGTCGGGGAAGAGCCCCGACCTGCTGGCGGCGGTCGAGGCGGCCAAGGCTGGCGGCGCGTTCACGGTCGCCCTGGTCAATGACCAGAGCTCGCCGCTGGCGGCGCTGGCCGACGCGGTGCTGCCGCTGCACGCCGGGCCGGAACTGAGCGTGGCGGCGACGAAGTCCTACATCGCCGCCCTGACGGCCATCGCCCAGCTGGTCGCGGCCTGGACGGGCGATGACGAGCTGACCACCGCCCTGACCGCCCTGCCGGCGGGCCTGGCGGCCGCCTGGGAACAGGACTGGAGCGCCGGGATCGCGGCGCTGTCGGGCGCGGCCAACCTCTACGTCCTCGGACGCGGCGTCGGCTTCGGGATCGCCCAGGAGGCGGCCCTGAAGTTCAAGGAGACCTGCGGCCTGCACGCCGAGGCCTTCAGCGCCGCCGAGGTGCTGCACGGCCCCATGGCCCTGGTGAAGGACGGCTTCCCGGCCCTGGTCCTGGCCCAGCAGGACGAGACCTACGACAGCACCCTGAAGATGGCGCAAGGCCTGGCCGAGCGCGGGGCGACCGTGCTGCTGGCCGGCGGCGAGGTTTCAGGCGCGACGGCGCTGCCCTCCGCGTCCGGACATCCGCTGCTGGAGCCGATCCTGCTGGTCCAGAGCTTCTACCGCATGGCCGCCGGCCTGTCGGTGGCGCGCGGCTACGATCCCGACAGCCCGCCCCACCTCAACAAGGTGACCCAGACCGTCTGATGCCCGTCACCGCGCTCGTAAATGCTGAGATCCTGACGCCGGCCGGCATCGTCTGCGGCCAGGCCCTGCTGGTGCGGGACGGCCGGATCGTCGGCCTAGTGGCCCGTGCTGATGTCCCGGCCGGGGCCGTCGTGGAAGACCTGGCCGGCGGCCTGCTGGTTCCCGGCTTCATCGACACCCAGGTCAATGGCGGCGGAGGCGTCCTCTTCAACGACGCGCCTACCGTGGAGACCATCGCCGCCATCGGCGCGGCCCACCGCCCCTATGGCACGACCGGCTTCCTGCCGACCCTGATCAGCGACGACCTGCACGTGGTCGACGCGGCCATGCGGGCGACGGAAGACGCCATTGAGGCGGGCGTGCCCGGCGTGCTGGGCGTGCACATCGAAGGCCCGTTCCTCAACGAACAGCGCAAGGGCATCCACGACGCCGACAAGTTCCGCGTCCTCGACGAGAACGCTATCCAGCTGCTGTCGTCGCTGAAGCGCGGCAAGACCCTGGTGACCCTGGCCCCCGAGATGACCACGCCGGACATGGTCGCCCGCCTGGCCAACGCCGGCGTGGTGGTCGCCGCCGGCCACACCAACGCCCGCTACGAGACCGTCCGCGCCGCCCTGGACGCGGGCCTCACCGGCTTCACCCACCTCTTCAACGCCATGTCGCCCCTGACCAGCCGCGCCCCCGGCGCGGTCGGCGCGGCGCTGGAGAGCCAGGACGCCTGGTGCGGGATCATCGTCGACGGCCGCCACGTCGATCCGGCCACGCTGCGCATCGCGCTTCGCACCCGGCCGCTTGACCGCTTCATGCTGGTCACCGACGCCATGCCGACGGTGGGCATGAGCGACAAGCGCTTCGTCCTCCAGGGCCAGCCGATCACCGTCGAGGACGGCGTCTGCGTCGGTCCCGGCGGCACCCTGGCCGGCTCCGACCTCGACATGATCGGCGCGGTTCGCAACGCGGTGGACATGCTGGGCCTGTCGCTGGAGGACGCGGTGATGATCGCCTCGGCCGCTCCGGCCGCGTTCCTGGGCCTGTCGGCTGCGCGCGGCGCCATCGCCCCCGGCCAGGCGGCCGACCTCGTGTTGCTCGACAGCGATCGCAACGTCGTGCGCACCTGGATCGACGGGCGGTAAGAGCCCTCTCCCCCTGTAAAATCCCCGGGGACCCAGGTGTTTTATCGTCGAGCGCCGTGGGTTGCAGAAAAAGCCTGGGTCCCCGCTTTCGCGGGGATTTTACGGGTTGGGGTCCGGACCGGGCGCTTATCCACCACCGCGCGCCTTTGTATCGCGAGAGGTTGCGGTTTGTGTCGCCGCCGACGTCGCCCAGCAAAACCCCGCCCATGAAATCACCAGCATGTGCGCAAGCACTTAAGGCTGGCCGCCCTCGCGCGGTCGTTCTTGGAAGCTGGGGCTTTTGGGTCTGGAGACCACCACCGCGACACGGTCGAGGTTCGACGCCTGGCGAGGCCGCCGGCCGTGAGCTCCTACGTCTCCTCCCTGAGCGCCGCCCAGATTTCGGCGCTGACCACCACCGCGGTCTCGGCGCTCACCAAGACCGACATCGCGGCGCTGTCGACGGACCAGATCCAGGCCTTCACGGTCGAAGAGATCCAGGCCCTCTCATCGACCCAGATCACCTATCTGTCGACCAAGCAGGTCGCGGCGCTCACCACGACCCAGATCTCGGCCCTGACGGTCGGGCAGATGTCGTTCAGCGCCGCCCAGCTGTCGGTGCTGATCGACGACCAGATCGAGGCCTTCGGCGTCGACGAGATCGCCGCCCTCACCACCCAGCAGATCAAGGGCTTCACCGCCACCGAGATCGGCGAGCTGACCAGCGCCCAGTTCGCGGTGCTGTCGCCGACCCAGCTGTCGGCCCTGACCGTCACCCAGATCAAGGGCCTGACCGAAGACCAGATCGCGGCGCTGACCACCACCCAGCTGGCGGGCCTGACCTCGACCCAGATCGGGGCGATGACCACCACCCAGGTCGCCGCCCTGACCACCACCGCGATCGCGGCCCTGACGACCACCCAGGTCAAGGGCCTGACCGCAACCGAACTGGGCGCCCTGTCGACCGAGCAGCTGGCGGTGCTGAGCACCACCCAGATCGCCGTGCTCAGCACCAAGCAGATCCGCGGCCTGACGGTGACCGAGATCGTCGCCCTCAGCATCGAGCAGCTGAACGCCCTGAGCTCGACCCAGGTCGGAGCCCTGACCACCACCCAGATCGACGCCCTGACCACCACCGAGGTCGCGGCCCTGACCATCACCCAGATGGACGGGATGACGGTCACCGAGATCGCCGCCCTCGACGCGGAGCAGATCGCCGCCCTCAGCGTCACCCAGATCGACGAGCTGTCGAAGACCCAGATCAAGGGCCTGACCGCCACCGCGCTGTCGGGGCTGACCTCCGAGCAGGCCTCGGCCTTGACGGCCACCCAGCTCGGCAACCTGACCACCACCCAGATCAAGGGCCTGTCCGAGGACTTTATCTCGGCCCTGACCACCACCCAGCTGCGCGGCTTCACCTCGACCGAGCTGGCGGCGCTGAAGACCACCCAGATCGAGGCCCTGAGCGTCGAGCAGCTGCAATCGCTGACCACCACCCAGATCCGCGGCCTGACGACCACCTCGCTGCAGGCGCTGAACGCGACCCAGTTCGCCGCCCTCAGCGAGACCCAGATCGGGGCCCTGACGGTCACCCAGATCAAGGGCCTCAGCACCACCGAGATCTCGTCCCTGACCGAGACCCAGCTCTCGGGCCTGACGGCGGTGCAGGTGGCGGTGCTGACCACCACCCAGATCGGCGCCCTGTCGGCGACCGAGATCAATAGCCTGACCACCTCGCAGCGGGCCGCCCTCACCTACACCCAGATCTCGGCCATCAGCGTCGACGAGATCGACGACCTGACCACCACCGTCGTCGCCGCCTTCACCACCACCCAGCTCAAGGGCCTGACCAAGGGCGAGGCCGCGGCCCTGACGGTCGAGCAGGTGTCGAGCCTGTCGTCCAAGCAACTGGCCGCGCTGAGCACCACCGCGACGACGGGCCTGACCGAGGAGCAGGTCGCCGCCCTCACCACCACCCAGGCGGCCGGCCTCACCTCGACCCAGATCGCGGCCCTGACCACCACCGAGGTCGGGGCCCTGACGGCGACCGTGCTGGCCTCGCTGAGCGCCAATCAGGTCAAGGGCCTGACCGCCACGGCCGCCGCGGCGCTGGACGCCGACACCCAGCTTGCCGCCCTGACCTCGACCCAGACCGCCGCCCTGACCGCCACGGCGCTGGGCGGGCTGACCAGCGACCAGGTCGCGGCCATGACCACGACCCAGCTGGCCGCGCTGAACTCGACCCAGATCGGGGCGCTGTCGACGGCGGCCCTGGCCGGCCTGACCGCCACCCAGATCACCAGCCTCAGCACCACCCAGCTGCGCGGCCTGACCTCGACCGACATCAGCAAGCTGTCGACCACCCAGGTCGAGGCGCTTAGCGCCACCCAGATGGCCAGCCTGACGACCACCCAGCTGGCCGGGCTGACCACCACCGAGATCGCCGCGCTCAGCGGAACCCAGCTGGCGGCGCTCAGCACCACCCAGTTCGCGGCCCTGTCCTCGACCGGCATCTCGGGCCTGACCGAAGAGCAGGTCGCGGCCCTGACCAGCACGCAGCTGTCGGCCATGACCTCGACCCAGCTGCGCGGGCTCACCACCACCCAGCTGGACAGCCTGTCGACCACGGCGATCTCCAGCCTGACCGCGACCCAGCTGGCCGGCCTGACCGCGACCCAGATCGCCAACCTGTCGACCGAGCAGGTGGCGTCGCTGACCACCAGCCAGCTGGTCGCCCTGACAACGACGGCGATCGCGGGCCTGACCTCGACCGAGGTCGCGGCGCTGACCACCACCCAGGTCAAGGCCCTGACCTCGACCCAGCTGGCGGCCCTGACCACGACGGCCGTCCAGGGACTGACCGCCACCGAGATCGCGGCGCTTTCGACCACCCAGCTGGCGGGGCTGACGACCACCCAGATCGGGGCGCTGACCACCGACCAGGTCCGGGCCCTGACCACGACCGAGATCGGCGCCCTGGCGACGACGCAGGTGGCGGGCCTGAGCAAGACCGAGATCGCCGCCCTGACGACCACCCAGCTGGCGGCCATGACCTCCACCCAGCTGAAGGCGCTGACCACCACGGCGATCACGGGCTTCACCGAGACCCAGATCGACGCCCTGACCACGACCCAGATCGCGGGCCTGACCTCGACCCAGATCGGCGCCCTGACGGCCACCGAGATCGCCGAGTTCGACGTCACCCAGCTGGCCTCGCTGACCACGACCCAGGTCAAGGGCCTCACCACCACCCAGATGGGCGCGCTCACGGCCGATCAGGTGGCCGGGCTGACGACGACCGAGGTCGCGACCCTGACCTCGACCCAGATCGGGGCGATCAGCGCCGACGCCGTGGCCGGCCTGACGACCACCGAACTGGCCGCCCTCACCACCACCCAGCTCAAGGGCCTGAAGGCCACGCAGCTGGAGGCCCTGACCACCGGCCAGCTGGCCAGCCTCAGCTCGACCCAGATCGGCGCCCTGACCGCCACCGCCGTCGCCGGCCTCAGTGAAGACCAGATGGCCTCGCTGACCACCACCCAGCTGGCGGGCCTCACGACCACCCAGATCTCGGCCCTGACCACCGACGAGATCGGCGGCCTGGACGCCACCGACCTGCAGTCGCTGACCACCACCCAGATCAAGGGCCTGACCGCCACCCAGATCGGGTCGCTGGACACCGGGACCCAGATCTCGGCCCTGACCTCGACCCAGCTGTCGGTGCTGACCGCGACGGCCCTGGCCGGCCTGACCGAGGATCAGGTCGCGGCCCTGACCACCACCCAGCTATCGGGCCTCACCTCCACCCAGATCGGGGCGCTGAGCACCGACGCCCTGGCGGGCCTGACCACCAGCCAGATCGGCGCGCTGACCACCACCCAGCTTTCGGGCCTGACCGCGACCGAGATCGCCAACCTGGCCACCACCCAGCTGGCCGCCCTCAGCACCACCCAGTTCGCGGCGCTCAACACCACGCAGCTGGCCGCCCTGACGGTCACCGAGATCGAGTCGCTGTCGGGCGAGCAGCTGTCGGCGCTGAACTCGACCCAGCTCAGCGCTCTCTCCACCACCGGCATCGCCGGCCTTAGCGCCACCCAGATCGCCTCGCTGACCACCACCCAGCTGACGACCCTGACGGCGACCCAGGTCGCGGCCCTGACGACGACGCAGATCGGCGGCCTGACGGTCACCGAGATGGCGGCCCTGACCACCACCCAGCTGCAGGCTCTGACGGCCACCCAGCTGGCGGCCCTGACCACAACCCAGCTACAGGCGCTGAGCACCGGCCAGATGGGGTCGCTGACCACCACGCAGCTGGGCGCCCTGACCTCGAACCAGGCGGCCAACCTGACCGCCACCCAGCTGGCGGCCTTCAACTCGACCCAGATCGGCGCCCTGTCGACCACGGCCATCGCCGGCCTGACGATCACCGAGATCGCCTCGCTGACCACGACCCAGCTGCGCGGCCTCACCTCGACCCAGGTCGGGGCCCTGACCACCAGCGAGATCGCCGCCATCACCACGACCGGCCTGGCGGCCATGAGCACCACCCAGCTGCTGGGCCTGACCAGCACCGAGGCCGAGGCCCTGACCACCAGCCAGATCGAGGCCCTGACCTCGACCCAGGTGGCCGCCCTGACGACGACGGCGATCTCGGGCCTGACGTCCGGCCAGGTGGAGGCGCTGTCGACCACCCAGCTGCACCGCCTGACCTCGACCCAGATCGCGGCGCTGGATCCCGAAGCCCTGGCCGGCCTCACCACCACCGATATCTCGACGCTGACCACCACCCAGGTGAAGGGGCTGACCGCGACCGAGATCGCGTCGCTCACGACCACCCAGATCTCGGCCTTCACCACCACCCAGATCTCGGCCCTGACGGCCGGCGCCCTGACCGGCCTCAGCGACGACCAGCTGGGCGCGCTGTCGAGCAGTCAGCTGGCGGCCCTGACCTCGACCCAGATCGCGTCCCTGACCACCACCGAGATCGGCGCCCTGACGACCGAGCAGATCGCCGCCCTGACCACCACCCAGATCGCGGGCCTGTCGACGACCCAGATCGCGTCCCTGACCACCACCCAGCTGTCGGCCTTCAGCACGGCTGACATCGCCGCCCTGTCGACCACCCAGGTCGCGGCCCTGACCTCGATCGAGATCGCCAGCCTGTCGGTCGACCAGATCGGCGCCCTGACCGCCGCCCAGGTCTCGGCCCTGACGGCGACGGGGCTCAGCGGTCTTTCCTCGACCCAGCTGGCGGCCCTGACCTCCACCCAGCTGACGGCGCTGAGCTCGACCCAGATCTCGGGCCTGTCGACCACCCTGATCAGCGCCCTGACCACCACCGAGATCGCCGCGCTCACCACCACCCAGATGCGCGGCCTCACCTCGACCCAGATCGGGGCCCTGACCACCGACCAGATCGCCGGGCTGACCACCACCGGCGTCGCCGCCCTCACCACCACCCAGCTGTCGGGCTTGACCAAGACCGAGATGGCGGCCTTCTCGGCGGCTCAGCTCGGGGCGCTGACCACCACCCAGGTCTCGTCTCTCACCACCACGGCGCTGTCGGGCCTGACCTCCAGCCAGCTCGGCGCGCTGACCACCACCCAGCTGCGGCGGCTGACGGCGACCCAGATCGCCGCGCTCAATCCCGACTCGCTGGTCGGGCTGACGACGACCGAGGTCGCCTCGCTGACCACCACCCAGATGGCGGGCCTGACCAGCACCGAGGTCGCCGCCCTCACCACAACCCAGATCGGGGCCCTGACCTCGACCCAGTTGGCGGCGCTGAGCACCACGGCCATTTCTGGCCTGACGGGCGACCAGGTCGCCGCCCTGACGACCACCCAGCTGTCGGGACTGACCAGCACGCTCGTTCACGCCCTGTCGACCAGCGAGGTCGCGGCCCTGACCACGGCCCAGGTCGCGGCGCTGACCACCACCCAGCTGTCGGGCCTTACCGCCACCCAGGTCTCGGCCATGGAGGGCGAGGACGTCGCCTCGCTGACCGCCGCCCAGCTGGCCAGCCTGACCACCACCCAGCTGGCGGGTCTGAGCGCCTCGGGGGCGTCGTCGCTGAGCGTCACCCAGATCGACGACCTGTCCTCGACTCAGGTCTCGGCCCTGTCGACCAGCGCCACCGCGGCCCTGACCGCGACCCAGGTCGCCAGCCTCAGCACCACACAGATCGACGGGCTGACGGCGACCCAGATGGGCGCGCTGAGCGCCGGTCAGATCGACGCCATGTCGGCCGAGCAGATCGCCGAGCTGACCACCACCCAGTTCAGCGGCCTGTCGGCCACCGGCGTGCAGGCCCTGACCGCCGCCCACCTGGAATCCCTGACCACCAGCCAGATCTCCGCCCTGTCGCTGGCCGGGATCTCGGGCCTGACCGCCGACGAGGTGGCGCGCCTGACCACCACCCAGGTCTCGGCCCTCAGCTCGACGCAGATCGGCGCCCTGTCGGCGACGGCGGTGACCGGCTTCACAGAGACCCAGATCGCGGCCCTGACCATCACCCAGCTGGCGGGCCTGACCACGACCCAGATCGGCGCCCTGACGGTGACCGACATCGGCGAGCTGACCACCACGGCCATCGCCGCCCTCAGCACCACCCAGCTGGGCGCCCTGGTGCGCATGCAGCTGCGCGCCCTGACCACGACCCAGGTCGCGGCCCTGACCACGACGCAGCTGGCCTCGCTGAGCACGACCCAGATCTCGAACCTGGCGGTGACCGAGCTCCAGGCGCTGAGCGCCACCCAGTTCGCCGCCCTGACCTCGACCCAGGTCGCCGCCCTGACCACGGTGCAGCTCGACAACCTGTCGGCCACCGACATGTCGGCCCTGACCTACACCCAGATCTCGGGGCTCACGACGACCCAGATCGCCGCGCTCGGAACGACCTTCCTGGCCAGCCTGACGACCAACCAGATCGCGGCCCTCAACGCCGAGCAGATCTCCTACATGACCGCCACCCAGCTGGCCGCCCTCAGCGTCGCTCAGCTCGCGGCCGTGACCGCCGCCCAATACTAGAGCCCCCATCCCGATGCCGGATTCCGCCGCCCCCATCGCTTCGCCCCCTATCGCCTCTCTGGGCGTCGTCGAGCTGATCAACGTCGCCGAGACCACGCGCCGCGAGCGCGGCCCCGCCGCCGCTGTCGCGATCTACCAGGCCTGGATCGCCGCCAACGGCGACAATCCCCTGCTCTATGCGGTGCTGTTCAACTTCGCCGTCGTGCTGACCGACAGCGGCGACCTGGCCGGCGCCCGCTCGCAGTTGGAGCGGGCCGTGGTGGTCAATCCCGACTTCATCCCGACCTACATCAACCTCGGCCGGGTCTATGAACGGATGGGCGCGGCCAATCTCGCCGTGCTGCAATGGACCGCCGCCACCGACAGGTTGGCGCCCGTCAGCGGCCAGTCGATCGCCCACAAGACCACGGCCCTCAACCAGACCGCCCGGGTGCTGGAAGGCGCCAACCAGGACCAGCCCGCCCAGGCCATGCTGCGCCAGAGCCTGGATCTCGACCCACGCCAGCGCGAGGCGATCCAGCACCTGCTGGCCCTGCGCCAGCGCCAGGTCGAGTGGCCGATCATCGATCCCTGGGAGCGGATGGACGCCGAGACCCTGATGACCGGCATGTCGCCGCTGTCGCTGGCCGCCTATGCCGACGACCCGATGATGCAGCTGGCGGCGGCCTGGAACTACAACCGCCTCGACGTCGGCGCGCCCTCCGAACTGATGGACCTGTCGGTCGCCCTCTCGCGCGGCGACGACCAGCCCCTGCGCATCGGCTATCTGTCGTCGGACCTGCGCCACCACGCCATCGGCCACCTGACCGCCGAGATCTACGGCCTGCACGATCGCGAGAAGGTCGAGGTCTTCGCCTATTACTGCGGCCCAGAGCTGACCGATCCGCTGCAGAAGCGGATCATGGGCGACGTCGATCACTGGGTGGCGATCAACCGCATGGACGACGCCGCGGCCGCCCGCCGGATCGCCCAGGACGGCATCCAGATCCTGATCGACGTCAACGGCTACACCCGCGACGGCCGCACCCGGCTGCTGGCCATGCGGCCCGCCCCGGTGATCGTCAACTGGCTGGGCTTCCCCGGTACGACCGGCAGCCCCTACCACCACTACATCGTCGCCGACGACTTCATCATCCCGCCCGGCGACGAGGTGTTCTATTCGGAAAAGGTCCTGCGGCTGCCCTGCTACCAGCCCAACGACCGCAAGCGCCGCGTCTCGCCCTTCCCGCCCACGCGGCGGGAGGCCGGCCTGCCCGAGGACGCCGTGGTCTATTGCAGCTTCAACGGCATGCAGAAGATCACCCCCTTCACCCTGGACCGCTGGTTCACGGTGCTGGAGCGCGTGGAGAACTCGGTGCTCTGGCTGCTGGCCGGCTCGGAGGACTCGCACGAACGCCTGCGGGCCAAGGCGGCCGAGCGTGGCATCTCGCCCGAACGCCTGGTCTTCGCCGACAAGATGGCCAATCCCGAGCACCTGGCCCGCTACGTCCTGGCCGACGTCTTCCTCGACGCCCTGCCCTACGGCGCCCACACCACGGCGTCGGACGCCCTTTGGATGGGCGTGCCGATCGTCACCCTGGCCGGCCGCAGCTTCGCCGCCCGCGTCTGCGGCAGCATCCTGCGCGCGGCGGGCCTGCCCGAACTGGTCTGCGACACGCCCGACGCCTTCGTCGATACGGCCGTCGAGCTGGGCCTCGACGCCGAGCGCCTGGCGCGGCTGAAGGCCCGAATCCTGGAGCTGCGCGACGACAGCGTCCTCTTCGACACCCCCGGCCTCGTCGCCAGGCTGGAAGACCTCTACGCCGGCATGTGGCGCGACCTGCGCGAGGACCGCCTGCCCGTTCCTGATCTCGCCAACCTCGACGCCTATCTGGAGATCGGCGCGGCCCAGACCCACGACGCCTTCGACATGCTCAGCGTCGAGGATCATCGCGGCTGGTGGCGCGAACGCCTGGCCCGTCGCCACGCCCACCGCCCGATCCCGGCCGACAACCGCCTGTGGGACCAGCGGTCATGAGCAAGCGCGTCCTGGTCACCGGCGGGGCCGGCTTCCTCGGTTCACACCTCTGCGAGGCCCTGCTGGCGCGGGGCGAAGAGGTGCTGTGCGTCGACAACTTCTTCACCGGCCGGCGCGCCAACATCGCCCACCTGCTGGGCCATCCGCGCTTCGAGCTGCTGCGCCACGACGTGACCTTCCCGCTCTATGTCGAGGTCGACGAGATCTACAATCTCGCCTGCCCGGCCAGCCCCCGGCACTACCAGCACGACCCCGTCCAGACGACCAAGACCAGCGTCATCGGCGCGATCAACATGCTGGGCCTGGCCAAGCGCACCAAGGCCAGGATCCTCCAGGCCTCGACCAGCGAGGTCTATGGCGACCCCGAGGTCCATCCCCAGGTCGAAGGCTACTGGGGCCGGGTCAATCCGATCGGCCCGCGCAGCTGCTACGACGAGGGCAAGCGCTGCGCCGAGACCCTGTTCTTCGACTACCGCCGCCAGCACGGCCTTGCGATCAAGGTCATGCGGATCTTCAACACCTACGGTCCGCGCATGGACGTCGACGACGGCCGGGTGGTCAGCAACTTCGTGCTCCAGGCCCTGCGCGGCGAGGACATCACCCTCTATGGCGAAGGCGCCCAGACCCGCAGCTTCTGCTATGTCGACGACCTGATCGCCGCCATGATCGCCATGATGGCCACGGACGACGCCGTCACCGGCCCGATCAATGTCGGCAATCCGCACGAGATCACGATCCGCGACCTGGCCGAGCGCGTCATCGCCCTGACCGGCTCGCCCAGCCGCCTCGTCCACCGCCCCATGCCCAGCGACGACCCCCGCCAGCGCCAGCCTGACATCAGCCAGGCCAAGGCCGTCCTGAACTGGGAGCCGACGACGGCGCTGGACGAAGGGCTGTCGCGGACGATCGGCTATTTCAGGGACCTGTTGGCAGGCGAGCGGCGGACGGCCTAGGTCCAATCGACATTCACCGGCCTGGGCTCATTCTTCACCGAGCATCCCCACGAAGGCGGGGATCCAGGCCGAGGTTGCAGTCGATCCACGGCCGCGCCTCATCCTGGAATCCAGCTTGGATCCCCGCCTTCGCTGGGAGAGACGGATTTGAAAGTCGCGAACAGCTGAATGTCGATGCGACCCAGCCCCGTCGCTCACTCACGATCGAAGAGCGCGACCACGCTGTGAGGGGCGTCAGGGCCGAAGAACCGCTCGTGGTTGTGGGCGGTCTCGGCCGCGACGGCCGCGCTTCGGGGAAACAACCTGCTCTCATAGGCGGCGAGTGCGGCCTCTATATCGCCCGGTGAGGCGATGATCGCCTGGGCGAGTTCGGCGCCGTCGAGCAGGGCGAGATTCGCCCCCTCGCCCGCGAACGGGGACATCAGATGCGCCGCGTCGCCGACCAGGGTCAGGCCGGGCGCGCGCTTCCAGTCATGGCCGACCGGCAGCGCGAAGATGGGCCGCAGGATGGGGCTCGTGTCGCTGGTGGCGACCAGGGCGGTGAGTTGCGGCGCCCAGCCCGCGAACGTCTCGGCGACCCTGGCGAGACCAGTTCCCCCGCCGCTGAGATCCAGGGCGTCGAACCAAGCCTGCGGCCTGTTCAGGGCGGCGTAGGTGCGAAGCGTCCCATCCGCATAGCGGTGCGCGAGAACGCCCTTGCCCGGCGCCACGGCCATCAGGGTGCCCTCGCCGATCGCCTCGGCGCTGGCCTTCAACCGCGTGTCGCCCTCCAGCACCGTGGTCTCGATGAACGAGGTCCCCGTATAGCCGGGCGTCGCGTCCGACAGCAGCGGGCGAACCTTCGACCAGGCGCCGTCCGCGCCCACCAGCAGGTCGGACACGGCGGTGGAGCCGTCGGCGAAACAGATCTCGTGGCGCCCGTTTCCGCGCGGCTCGATGGCGACGACCTTTCGTCCCCATTGGATCGCCTGGGGCGGAAGGGAGTCGATCAGCATCCGGCGAAGATCGCCGCGGTCGATTTCCGGACGATCTCCCCTGTGGCTCCCGGGCTTGTCGAACAGGATGGTCCCGTCCTTGCCGACGATGCGCTTGGCGTCTTCGCCGGGACGGACGAGGCCGAGGAAGGTCTCGAAAAGCCCCGCGGCCTTGAGCGCGATCTGGCCGTTGTGCTCGTGGATGTCGAGCAGCCCGCCCTGCGTCCTGGCGCTCGCGGAAACCTCGGCTTCGTAGATCGTCGCCGGGACGCCGTGGAGATGCAGGACACGGGCGAGGGTGAGGCCGCCGAGACCGGCCCCGATGATCGTTATGGGGTTGAGCATGGTTGCGCTCCTGCCGGCGGCGCGCACGGGCGCCGACGCGGCCAAGGCCTGATGGTCAGGCGGTTGTTGGGAGACGCTGGCCCGGCCGCGCGAAACGCTGGGCCAGGATGCATGCGACGGCCTGGGGACAGGCCGTCATTTTCGCGACGGGCCAATGCTACCGCCATCGACGGCGCGACACAATCAAGGTCCCGCCCATGCCCCCAAACCGCCACCCTCCCGCAATTCCTGCGCAAACTTCACCGGCCACAAGCGGCGGAAGATCGTCAGCCGGACCGCGCCCATGCCTCGCCCCCACGCCCTGCTCCAGGACGGCCTGGCCGCCCATCGTGGCGGCGACCTGGCCAAGGCCGAGCATCTCTACCGCGCCGCCCTGGCCGCCGATCCGCAGCTCGACGACGCGGCGCACTATCTGGGCGTGGTCGCGCAACAGAAGGGCGATCTCGCCGGCTCCGTTCGCCTGATCCGCGCCGCCCTGGCCAGGAAGCCGACCGCCACGGCCTGGTCGAACCTCGCCAACGCCCTGTGGCTGCAAGGCCAACTCGCCGAGGCCGAGCACGCCTGCCGCCAGGCCCTGGCGCTGGATCCGACCTGCGGCCCGGCCCTGCAAAACCTCGGCAACGTGCAGAAGGCGGCCAAGCGCTACGACGAGGCCGAGGCCACCTACGCCCGCGCCCTCGCGCTGTCCCCCGGCAACCCGGACCTGCTGTCCAATCTCGGCGTCGTGCTGGGCGCGCTGGACCGGCCGGACGAGGCCCGCGCCGTCTTCGACCAGGCGCTGGCCGCCCGCCCTGGCTTCGCCGCCGCGCTCTTCAACCTGGCCAATCTCGAGGCCGCCTTCAGCGACCTCGACACCGCCCTGGCCGCCTATGACCGCCTGCTCGCCGCCGCGCCCGCCCATGCCGACGGCCACGCCGCGCGCGGCGCGGTGCTGCGCCGCCTGGGACGCGGCCTCGAGGCCGAAGCCGCCTACGCCGCCGCCGTCGCCGCCCGGCCGCAGGACGAGAAGCTGCACGGCATGCTGGGCGAGCTTCGCCTCGAGCTGAACCGCCTGGAAGAAGCCGAGGCCGGCGTTCGCGCGGCCATGCAGCGCTTCCCCAAGTCGTCCGACCTCAACCGGATCCTGGCCCGCGCCCGCCGCATGCAGGACGACGGCGCCGGCGCGCTTGCGGCCATCGAGGCCGCCCTGGCCCTGGGCGCCTCGGGCGGCGAGATGCAGCTGGAGCTGGGCGCGGCCCGCCGCGCCGCCGGCGACCATGACGGCGCCATCGCCGCCTATGTCCAGGCCCTGCGCCTCAAGCCCGACCTGTCGGTGGCCTACGCCAATCTCGGCGGGCTGCTGCACGAGGAGGGCCGCTCGGACGAGGCGACACGGCCCCTGCTCGACGGTCTGAAGGTCGACCCGAACCTTTCCGAGCTGCACGTCAATCTGGGCGGGGTGCGGCTGTCGCAGAGCCGCTTCACCGACGCCATGGCCTCGTTCCGGGCCGCCCTGGCCATCAAGCCGGACTCGCCCGAGGCCGTGTTCGGCGTCGCCGTCGCCAGCATGCACATGGGCGATCTCGACGCCGCCATCGCCGGCTACGAGGCGGCCCTGGCCCTGAAGGAGCTGCCCGAGGCCCGCTGGATGCTGGGCCTGGCCCTGCTCAAGCGCGGCGACTACCTGCGCGGCTTCCGCGAGCACGAGAGCCGCCTGCTGATCCGCGCCAAGAAGAAGATCGCCCGCGACTTTTCCCAGCCGCGCTGGAGCGGCCAGCCCCTGGCCGGCAAGACCCTGCTGGTCCATTCCGAACAGGGCCTGGGCGACAGCCTGCAATGCCTGCGCTTCGTGCCGCAGGTCGCCGCCCTCGGCGCACGGGTGCTGCTGCAGGTGCAGGAGGCGCTGTTGCCGCTGCTGCCCGGGCTCGAAGGCCCGTTCGAGGCCTTCGGTCCGCACGACGCGCCGCCGGCCTTCGACTATCACTGCCCGATGTTCAGCCTGCCGGTCGGCCTTGCGACCACGCTGGAGACCCTGCCCGCCGCCGGCGGCTATCTGGCGGCCGATCCGGCGCTGGCGACGACCTGGGCCGAACGGCTTGCGGCGATACCCGGCCTCAAGCTCGGCGTCGTCTGGCAGGGCAATCCGCGCGCCGACGTCGAGCGCGGCCGCTCCTTCCCCTTGCGCGCCCTGGCCCCGCTGGCCGCCGTGCCTGGCGTCTCCTTGATCAGCCTGCAGAAGGACCATGGCCTCGACCAGCTCGACGCCCTGCCGGCCGGCATGACCGTCCATGGCCTGGGCTTCGACTACGAGGTTGGCTCGTTCGCCGACACCGCCGCGATCCTGGCCAATCTCGACCTGCTGGTGACCTGCGACACCTCGGTGGGCCACCTCTCCGGCGCGCTTGGCCGGCCGACCTGGATCGCCGTCAACGCCGTCAGCGACTGGCGCTGGCTGACCGACCGGACCGACAGCCCCTGGTACGACAGCGTCCGCGTCTTCCGCCAGGCCGAGCGCGGCGACTGGGACGGCGTGGCCCAGGCGATGGCGGCCGCTCTGGGCGCGTTGTCGGAGCCCTGAAACGCGAAAAAGCCCCCGGCGACGAACCGGGGGCTTTTCTTCTGGGATAGGCTGAAACGACAAATGGCCCCCGAAAACGGAGGCCATTCGAAGAGTTTGGGTGCGGGGACAGGATTTGAACCTGTGACCTTCAGGTTATGAGCCTGACGAGCTACCGGGCTGCTCCACCCCG